>JAMPAG010000003.1 GCA_023667365.1 bacterium
TGGCACTTTGGACTGATATACCCGATTTTTGATTACAGTTTGCGGAAACTCAAGATGCACGCCCTCGAACGCCCTTAATGAAACCCAACACGTTACTTTTTTCATCCGCGCATGACATTTTTTCGAATCAGCATAAATGCCTCCGCACGCTGCATGCCGCCTGTCATGCCTCTCCATCTTGAAAGCGCATCCATTCCCATAAGGCTTCTCGGATGCGGGAAAGTACAAAGTTCCGAAACATAACATTTCAGTGCGTCTTCTTTTTGGTGATAATAATCTGTGACATCCACAAACACATTCGGACCAAATGCCGGCGATACACTATGATCAAAATTCCATTCTGTAGAAGAAAGTGTTTCAAACGCATAAATTTCTTCAACACAGTAATCACCGATCGGCCTTGTTGCTGTCAGTACAGCCTGCGCCGTATATTGATGGTCAATATTCAGATCCCCGATATAATGTGTATATATAATCTGCGGTTTCAGCTCGCGGACCTTATTTTCCACCGCCTTCACAATATCCAGCAAGTCAACCTCATCAAAGCGATTATCCGGAAAATCCGCAAAAAAGACCTCGCGAAATCCGATTATCTTTGCGCTTTCCATGGTATTTTGATGGAGGCTGTCCACAATTCCTCTTTCCACATCTTCCCGATATACGCCACGCGATGTTTGGCCTTCTCCTAAAATCATCGCATACACCGTATCTCCTTCCGCAACATGCCTTGCCGCCGTCGCGCCAACTCCAAGAATTTCATCATCCGGATGCGCGGCTACTATCAATACTGTTTTCATGTCATTCCCCATCCTTTCTAAAAAGCACCCTCGCCGAAAGCTCCTGTCCGTCTGCAGAAACTTCAGCCCCTTCAAACTCTAGTCTATAGCCGCCAAACTCCATATAGGCTCTTGGATACCCCTCTGCATCAAGCATTCGAATATAGTCATAAATTTTATTCAACTCCATATCGGGCGTTATTTTTCCATCTTCCGGCTTTCTCCGCTTAAAGATGACCGGAACCCCCTCTTGCGGCACCGGTTCTATCTCACGTGTAAGGAAAACAGGGATCATTTCATTATAAATCACATCTGAACAGCGGACATAAATCTCTCTTGCACTTCCCTCCAGCGATAACGGCCGCTTCATGTAAACCGGTCCCCCGTCAAGCGTTCCCGTTACTTTAATTGCCGATATTTTGGTTTCCTTATGACCGCGTACGATCAGATTTTGCAAGGGACTTCCGCCACGCCCATACGGTAAATCCGTCATATGAAACACAATACACTTCCAGTTATTCGTAATTTCGTCGGGAATAAAATAGGACCAATGCGTCAAAAAAATATAATCCGGATCCACTTTTCGCACATTGTCTATTGTAAATTCCTCTTTCGCCGTATAAATCACAATATGATGAACTGCCATGTACCGCTCTTTCAATGCCTGCGCACGCTCAATATTCCACGATTTCACAGTCACAATCATGATCTTCATAACAGAAACCTCCGCTTGCCATTATCTGCCAATTCTTATTTTCATAAAGTATGCTCGTACTGCACATATTCTTTCATTTCCTTTTTGGAAAAACCGCATTTTTCAAACGCCTTTGCGGACACAGTGTTTTCATATTTTACCTGACCGATCAATTTTTTTACATCAGGTATTTTATCAATGTCAATTTGCTTTTGAATCAGCCTTAACAACTCACTTCCATACCCTTTTCCCCGATTTTCTGCCGAAACGCTATAATCAATCAATGCCTCATTTCCCGTTATATTCAGCCGAATCTGTCCGACAGGCACCCCCTCCTTATCCATAATATACTGGTATACAGACCTATCCGTCAGCAACTTTGAAAAATACTCCACATGGTCTGTATAAGGAATGAAATCCGTATGGAATGCCATCTTCCTGACCACCGGATCATTGACCCATTGATACAATAGATCCACATCCGCCTGATCAACCTTTCGCAAGTATAAGCACATAGATTTTCTCCCATCTGATCGTTTTGAAAAAGACTTATTTGCCAAACAATCGCACAGTCAGACCGTTACCCGCCGGCGCGTCCTTCCAGAAACCCTTTCATGCGCGTCTCCAGCCATTCGCATCCCGCGCGCACCTTTATCACGCGAAACAGCCATGCGCGGACCGCGTCAATCAGCGTGCAGGACACATAAATCCCCGCGGCTGCCCCGACGACAGTGGCCGCCATCCCAAGAGCCGGATAAGCCGCAAATACCGCAAACCGTCCTTCCAGCCAGCCGTTCCACAGGAGCGGATGCACATGGATCAGATAGACGCTGAACGAAAGCGGCGCGCACAGCGCCGCCGCCCTTTTCAGCGGAGCGGGCAGGCGGAACGCCGAAAAAGCAGTCAAAAGAGACACGCCGGCAAACAGCATGGCGGGAGAAGTATAATCGAGCAGCTTCCATCTAAAAGCCGCCGCACTGCGCGCACCCGCAAGCTGTACCCCCCACGCTGCAAGAACACACAGCACATACCAAAAGATCGCCGGCAGCGGCCGCTTCAAGAACGGCAGTCCGTACTTTTTGATATATGCACCGATCAGATACAGGGCAATCAGCCACCATAAACTGTATCCATGCCCCACCTGGAAAATATCGCTCACAAAGAAAGTCGGCAGCACGGAAAAGAGCAGGATGAGCGCGATTGTCAGGTTGCGGAACTGCACCTTGGTCAGATGCGCGATCATGCATTGCAGCGCCGGCATAAACAGCATGAGTCCCAAATAGGCGGTGTAATACCAATACTGCCCTCTTGTCGCCGGTAATAACGCGTCTACGATCAGCCCAAGGCTCAGCCGCCCCGGTTCGGCAATGCAAAAGCCTGCCGTAATGAGTATTGTATAAAACAGCACGCGCGCGTAAATCTCAAACAGACGCGCATAGCGGAATGGATGCTCCGCTCCCACATAGCCCGATATTAACGCATAACAATTGACCGCCATATACGCACCGGACTCTAACAGGTAGGCCGCTGCATACCGCGCCGAATCCGGCGCATCCTCCACGCCGGCGAGCACGCCGCCCTGCCCTAAGATATGCAGGATCACCACCATCAGCATCGAGACGATCCGAAGAAGCTCCACGCCCATATTCCGTTCTTGTTTTGCCGAATTTGCATTTGTCTGCATCTGTATTTCCTCTTCAAAAAGCGCAACATGTTGATATAAAAAATCTGCTGCACGCTTTTCACTTGTAACCAATCCGCTGCGAAAATTCTTCCAGATCACAACATTTCCTATAGGGATTCAGTCTTTCTTTCCGCTGCCGTAACGGACCCTCCGGTACAGGCGCAGCGCCTTATCATAGAGCGCGTACCACAGCGGATGCGCCATATGCAGATCGACCATCTTTTTCTGCTCCGCATCATACATGCCCTCATAATAGGGGTTCTCCCTAAAACGCGGAAACTGCGCGTTCATGCCGTCCCTGAGCTCTTTCAGAAACCGCACGGACGGAACGCGGATCCCCGCCATATAAGAAAACAGGGTATTGACATAATAAAGCTGCGTAAACCGCGCCTCCAGCTCTGCATAGTACGGCTCGTAAAAGCCTTCGCGGCGGCATCCCTCCACAAGCATCACCGCCGTTTTCATGCGCTCATAACACCGCTTTGTCGTAATGCGGTGCACCGTGGACGCCTCGTGCTGATAGTAGTAGTACAGAGGCTCGTCCACCAGTTCAAAATGCGTAAAATGCAGCATCCAGAGAGAACCCGCACAATTATCCTCATAAAAGACATGCTCCGGAAAACGAAGATGATAACGATCGATCACACTTTTTTGATAGACCTTGATTACCATGCTCCCAGGCATCAGCATCCATTTGCGGTACTGTTTCTCCCCAAGAATCCCCGTGTGCTCCGGCGTGTGATTTACGATCAGTTTTCCGGGATTCATGCTGTGTTCCGAGGTAAGCTGATACTGGCACCCCGTTACATCTGCGCCGGTCTCCCGCGCACGCGCAAGCAGTTTTTCATACATATCCGGCGCGATCCAGTCATCGGAATCAATAAAACCGATCCATTTTCCCTGCGCAAGTTCAATCCCGATGTTGCGCGCGCCGCCCTGCCTTCTGTTTTCGGGCGAGCGGACCACCCGTACACGGCCGGGGTTTTTCTGCTCATACCGCTTCAAAATCTCATAGGAATCGTCCGTCGAGGCATCGTCCACCGCGATGATTTCATAATCCGTGACCGTCTGGGATAATAGAGAGTCCATACAATAATTCAGTTTTCCGCCGCCCGCCATATTGAATACGGGAACAATAATGCTCAGTTCCACTACAACACCCCTCATACCGGTCTGACCGCCTGTACCGCTGCAAAACTACGCATCCGGACACCGGCGCAAATCCCGCGATCTATTCCTCAGACAGCTTCACCACGATCACACCGTCTATCATCTGCACGGAACCTGCCTGCGGCCAGCACGGCATTTCCGCATACGCTTCCGCGGCGAGCACCCGTTCTTTTTCATCGGGATCCGCTCCCTCCAGACTGAATCCTAAATCCTGCATTAAGATCACACGGATAAACTCCTGGTTCCGCATCAGATTCACATCATCCACGCCGATGAGATACGGGATGCGGTCTAAAAGCCATGCCCGGCTTTCCGTCTTTATCGTTCCCGTTACCATCAGATGACAGTCCGCATCAAAGTCTTCCAGCATCGTGATACGCTCCTGCATCCGAATCCCCGTCGCATACGTCTGCTCCCAGCAATACTCCAGATTCAGATAGCCGATATTGGAAATGAGCGCAAAATTAAACACGATTACAGCGGTCAGCAAGGCGCACGCATCCGCCAGCCACCCGCGCAGATATGCATCCGCCAGCTTGACAAACAGCATATAGATCAGAACAAGGCTGTACAGCATCATATAGCGGTAAATGACCTCGTCGGACAAAAGATCAAACACATATGCCGCCGGTATAAACAACAGGCAGGCAATCACCGTGAGCACCGCCTGAAGTTTTTTTCGATACAGCTTTTGTCTCACTGCCGTAACTATAAGCAACGCTAAAAACGCCATGATAAAGACGATGTTCAGGATCTCATATGCCGTAAAACCGGAATTTCCGCCGACAAACATTTCCGCAAAGGCAATTGTATCCTTTTTTAACGCGGAGAATATTCTGTGAAATCCCGGCGCGGTCACACTGTTCATTCCCATATAATCGGCAAACTGCGTATGATTCATCCGCATGACAATAAGCAGTCCCACATAATAGAGGATCATGCCGAGTGCGCCGCCAAAAAGTGCGCGCCCGCCGCGCAAAAGAAGCGCTTTATTCTCATACCGGTTTTCCATCATATCCAGAATCAGACGGATTAAAATCAGCATGATGGCAAATGAAAGATATGCCTGATACGTCCCGGCAGAAAGCGCAATACAGATAGCAAGACCAATGCTCCCATGTGCCCCCTCTTTTCGATGCCAGAACCACACACCCAGTACAGCGAGGAACATAGCAAACAGAAATCCGTCCGGTATAGACATATATCCCAACGTATCTGCAAATGCCGGATATGTGACGAGCAGACCACTGCACAGGATGACCGGTATGGTATTCTTTATCTCTAAAACCGCTACAATCAACGCCGCTGTAATCGCTGCATAGAGAAGCGCCAGCACACCATTTACCCATGGCAGCAAAAAATAAGAGCTAATTCCCGTAACGATATGCAGAAACCATCTCCCCAAAGATAGCTGCCACTCAAACTGGTCGCTGTGAATATTATAAATATAATCATGATTCGGCAGCTTATTGACGATCATGTACATATGCGCGAACAGACCGATCAGCAGCGCCGCAAAAAAAGCGATCTTATACTGCCGCTCCAGTTTCCTCCATTTTTCTATCCACCGATTTCCCATTGGTATCTACCTCTGTCTCACAATCTTTCCGTCTTCCACACGGAACACCATATCACACTTCTCGATCGTCTGCAATCGATGGGCAATGATGAGCAGCGTCTTTTTTCCATGCAGGCGGTTGATCGATTCCATAATTGCTGCCTCGGTATCATTGTCCAACGCGGAAGTCGCCTCGTCCAAAATGAGCACCTCCGGATCCTCGTACAGCGCGCGGGCGATCCCGATACGCTGGCGCTGCCCGCCCGAAATGCGGATACCGCGCTCGCCGATGCCTGTCTTATCGCCATCCGGCAGGGATGCGACAAACTCCGTCAGCTGCGCTTCCGAGAGCGCATGACGCAGCTTTTCCTCATCGATCCGCTCCTCGGGAATTCCGTACGCTACATTTTTGCGGATGTCTGCGTTTAAGAGCGCAATCATCTGCGGAATGTAACCGATGTTTTTGAGCCACTCCCGCGGATGCTCGTCAACCGGCACGCCGTCCGCCTCGATCGTTCCTTCTTCCAGCCGCAGAAGTCCCAAAATAATATCGACGATCGTTGTTTTTCCCGCGCCCGATCCGCCGACGATCCCGACCGCCGCGCCGACGGGAATTGTTAAATCCGCATGATCAAAAATATATTTTTCCGTGTTCGGATATTTATAGGTAATGCCTTTTAAGCAGATTTCTTTTGTGACCGGCAGCTTGTTTTTTACCTCGACCGCGTAGGATAAGTCGATGCGGTCGGCGCTGATGTCGTCAAGCAGATTGTCGCTCACATTTAAGAAAAACGGCTCACAGAACGAGATCTGCGTCATCTGATTATTGATACGGCTTGCGGACGGCATTAAGCGCATCGCCGCCACCGCAAACGCGGAAATGGTCGGGACCATACCCGCAACGTCCCTTCCGCTTACCACGAGCACAAGCATATAACCGATGATCCCCGCCATACATACCGCCTCGATCAGAAGCTTCGGTGTGTTGGCAAACATGCTGTAGGTTTCCATGGCGTGGATATAGCCCTGTCCCTGTTTTAAGTACTCGCCGATAAAATACTGCTCCTTGGCGTTGACCTTGACTTCCTTAATGCCGGTTACCGTCTGGGTGATCCACTCATACATCGCCGCGCCGTAATCCTGATTCGCCTTGCCCGTGCGGTTCATGATAGGCTTGATGATGTTTTTGATGACAACGAGCGTCACGACGAGCAGCACACAGAGCGTCACCGCCATGCCCGCGTCCGTGACAAGCAGCGTCACGCCCAGAAATGCAAACACGATGAGCTCGGACGCCATCTGCAAAAGCGCCAGGATCAGCGCGTACATATTGTTGATGTCCGCCGTAATGCTGCGCTGAATTACCGAGGTCTCCGCATTGAGGAAGTATTCATAATCTCGGTTTACATAACTTCTAAGCAGGCGTTCTGCTGTCTGAAACTGGTTCGTGTAGACAAAATGATAAATTTGTTTATATTCCCAGAACAAAAACGCATCCTTTGCGACAAACACCACGATGAGCGCCGCCATGGACAACACCGTGAACTGCATCCTGCTGCCGATATGCAGCACCGTACATACCGATCGGACGAGAGCGTTCTTCTCCAGTACATCCGGCTGGATGACCGCCGAGACGACCGGGATCACAAGCGAAATGCTTACGGTCTCCAGAAATCCTGCAATGATCATCATCAGCACAAGGACCGCCATCTGGCGTTTTTGTTTTTTATCCATCAATATACGTACTTTTTTTATATCACGTAACATACCCGCTCCCTCTGTTTCTGATTCCTTTTCATGCGTTCTATTTATCCGCATGACGACTGCTTTTGATTGGTATCCTGCTTTTGCTTCTGCTCCTGCGCTTCCCGCTCGCGCTTGCGCCTCATAAATCCTTCCATCATAAACGCATGGCGTTCTTTCGGTTCATAGGCATCCCATATCTGCGGTCCGATATTATATTTTTCATCGGCGAATGTGATCGCGTCTAACGCCGAAGTGATAATGGACACCGCCTTTGCAAAATGAATACCCTCGATCAGATTGAGCACCTCAATCGGAAATTTCCCGCGGATCATGACGCACTGGGGATAGTATGCCGCATAGTCAATGGCATCGCGCGGATGCGGCTTGATCACCACGCGTCTTCCTGCGCAATGTTCCCTCAGCACCTGCCCGCACACGGCGATCCGCACATCCTCCTCCGGCGGAAATGCCTCTGTCAGAAACAGCACGCAGTCGCTGCAGCCGGCAAGACGCGCCACAATCTCGTCCGCGTCAGGCAGAAAAATCCTGAGCATAGTCTTTTTCTGCGCTCCGGTGAGCGAACGTTCCAACGGCTTGCGCGGCAGCTCTTTATATTTTTCAAAACGGTATGGAACCACGGAGCAGTCGTTCATTTCAAAATCCAGACAATATTTTCCGTATCCGTTTTGGATAAAGATCAGGTTTTTGGCCGCAAGATACGCTTTCAGCTTAAAATGTCCCGCATTATCCACATGCGCCGCATCGAAGTTTTGAAGGCAGTCCAGCCCGTCCTCAAGCGCATGATAGTAAATATGCCGATAGCTTAAATAATAACCGATCGGATCGGAGTCGCAGTACACATAAATATCCTCATACTGCGTAAAATCAATGTCAATATAGGATTCCTGTATCTTTCCGTATTTTTTTGTGTAGATCATGCGGTTGATCATGTGACGTACGATGTTGTGATGATTTTTTTTATATTTCATCAACTCCGGAAAATCAGCGTCACGCCGCTCGTCAAGCGCAAGCACCCGGTCAAAGATTCCTTCCGCGCCAATCCGCTCACCCAGATCCCCGAAATCCATAAACACACGGCTGAGGGCGATGTCCGCCTTCCCTGCGGTATCTTTCCCCTTCCCCGCGCCGTTTTCCTCCTGCGGCGCCCGCCGTTCCGCCGTTTCCCGCGCGATCGCCATTTCCTTCAGCAGCGACACATAGACATGATACATGGTATGGCACACATAGATGCGCTGTCTTGGTTTTTGTTTTCTTTTCTGCATATGACCCTCATCCACTCCCGCGTCCTGACATCCACGCTGTTTTTCTTCGCCGCACGCCTTTGTCACAGTCCGCGCTTTTTGTCCGTTTCCCGCTTGGTCAGATGCCGCTGGTTCCACAATCCCGGATGGATGAGCGGCGCTATGGAACACGGCCCGTCCGCCGGCAGTATCAGTTCTTTTGTTGTAAATGCCCGTCCGCCGTCCGCCGCACGCTCCGTGATCTGACGGCACAAAGACAGCAATTCTGCCGCGGCTCTCTGCGGATTCCAGACGTCGCGTACCGTCTCATACGCCCGGCTCCCCACTGTCCGCCGGAGCTGTCCGTCCGTCAGCAGGCGCTTTACGCACTCCTTCATGCGGCCATAATCCCCATTGGAATAGAGAAATCCGTTTTCCCCGTCTCTCACCAAATAAGGCGAAGCGCCCGCCGCTTCATTGGCGACGACCGCACAGCCGCTGTTCATCGCCTCGTTTAAGACAGCGCCCCAGCCCTCCCTGTGATCGCTCGTAAAAAGAAAAATATCCGCCTGCTCCATGTGCGAGCGCACCTGCTCCGGCTTCATAAAACCGGTAAAGCGCACGACATCCCTAAGCTCCCGCTCCTGCACCATTTGTTCAAGCTCCCGCTCCTGCCCGCCGCCGCCAGCCATCCAAAGCGTAAACGCAAAACCTTCCGCTTTTAGGTCCGCCGCCAGCTCTAACGCCGCCATCGGATGTTTCAATTCCAGAAATCTGCCCGCCCATAACAATACCGGAACAGCGTTTCCGCTTCTTTTTACATGACAATCCTCTCTTTCATAGCGGGTAAGGCGCGTAAAATATCCGAAACGCAGCATTTTTTGGGGATACGCGTGGATCAAATGGTAGTCCGAGGCAACATACGCTCCCGCGCAAAGCAGATAAACCGGGGCCTTGCGAAAGCGGATATGATCCTGATATTTGCGCAGCAGTCCGCGCGGCGTTACAAACTTCCATTGCCCCTCCTTATAGATCCGCTCGCTGTAACGCAGCACCGGCTTACGGTCCCGCAGCCGTTTGCGGATCAGCTCCTCCTGCTCGCAGCCGCCAAAAATCACGACATCGCTCTCCTCCATCAGCCGCCGGACTTCCTCAGGCTGTTCGTAGGAGCAGACAAGCCACGGCAGCGCGTCCATCCCGCCGCCCCATCCCATCGCACGGCGCTCCTCCTCCATCGGCTCCGTCTGCACAAAACGGTAATTGTCCGCAAGCTGTTCATACAGGCATTCCGACATCGGAATCTGATGGTGATTGATATAATTACTGACAAAGGTTATTTTCATGACCGGACGCTTCCTCCTTTAGATCATCCTTCACGGGAAACGGCTGATTTCCTCATACATCGCGAGCAGCGCACGATAGTTTGCATCCGCGTCATGCGTCTTTCGCGCCCTTTCCCGCGCTGCGCCGGAAAGACGCTCCGCAAGCGCCCCGTCTTCAAAAATTCTTGTCACCGCCAGCGCCAGCGCGCTTACATTCCCCGCCGGATAAAAAAGACCCTCTTTTTCATCCGTCAGAAGATCCGGCACACCGCCCACCATGGAACTGACGACCGGCACGCCCAACAGCATCGCTTCCCCCACGGAATTGGGGGAATTCTCTATGCTGGATGCCGATAAAAAAACATGCGCTTTCAAATACTGCTCTTTCATTTCCTCCGCAGAAAGCTGTCCAAGAAAGCAGACCTGCTCTTCCAATCCGCCTTCCCGAATGAGGTCGTTCAGATACGCACCGTAGGACGAAATCTTTAACC
This sequence comes from bacterium, assembly GCA_023667365.1. Classification (GTDB taxonomy): domain Bacteria; phylum Bacillota; class Clostridia; order Lachnospirales; family Lachnospiraceae; genus DLAJ01. The sequence continues at coordinate 10,683 of JAMPAG010000003.1, forward strand.
GGTTCATCCATCCGTTACTGCCGCGGCGCACGATGCAGTCCCCTCCCACATACAGCCGGATGTCGGGATATTGCTTTTTGAGGACGGCAAGCGCGCGCAGCACATCATGCAGCCCCTTGATCGGGTAATTTCCCTGACTGACAAACAGGCGGTGCTTTTCACAGTCCTCATATCGCCAACAGCCATCGTAAAATTCGGCGCGCAGCGTCTCGTTCATGGCATGATACGCCGCCTGCGGCGCCGCCTTCTCCATCTCACGCCGGTCGAACGCCGTGCGGCCCGTCACATGCCCCGCAAGCGCAAGCGCCTGCGTTTCTCTGGCTCCGCGCAGCCGCATCTTTTCCTGCTGTTGTAAAAGATCATCCTTTTTGAGCCGGTCGCGCAGCGTCCTGCGGCGCGCCGCTTTTTCGGGAACACCGTCCAGATAATGTTCCGCCAGCGCCGCACATACGCCCTGAATACCGATCAGCGTGCGCTGCGGTCTTGCAAACGCCCTGACCGCGGCGTAAGTGTGTCCATATTCCGTACCGAAACAATGCAGCACGTCCGGACTAAAATCGGCAATGATCTCTTTCATGCGCTGTTCCAGCGCCGCGTCATAACGCTCCTCATGCACGGTATCTTCCGAAAATCCGTAGTAATAAAGCGGTTCGCCGGACAGTCTGCCTTCCGGCTCCTCCGCCCCGTTCTGCATGCCGTTTACGGGAAAACAGACGCCGAGTACGATCTCTTCCTCCGCTTTCATCCCGCAAAGAAGCCTGCGGCTGATTCCCGAAAGCCAGCCCTCCTTATTGGAGACGGGCATACCAAGCTCCTCTGCAATAACCGGCAGTACAATATTGCAAACCCATAAAATCCGCATGTTTCATCCTCTTTTTCGTGTGAACCGATTCCGCTTTCCGAATATCCGGCAATACCCAAAGCGTCTCCCTAGCTTTTCTCCCCACGCCGGTACAGCAGCCGTTTTATGCTCTGATAAGCGCCGGAAAACCATCTGCTGCGCGCAAGATAAGTCCGAAGCGGCGCAAGTGTCAGGATCAGGATCATCCGATAGCGGAAACGCTCTTTTCCCGTCATATAAAGCGCTGTGATGGCGCGGTGCTCTTTTTTTGCGGCAGCCCGGTTCTCCCGCGACTCCGAAAATCCGCCCCCTTCGTACGAGCAGACCGTCAACGGTACGTAGACCGTCCGCGCCTTTGCCCGGAAAAAGCACCACAAAAAATGCTCATAATCCGCGCGCACGCGGTAGCATGGCTCATAGGTCCGCTCCCTTCCCGATCGGCAAATCCGCTCCGGCACGATCAGTTCCGCCGCATAGAAGCAACTCTGGTGGCATGGAATGTTGCGGTAGCAGCCGAACGCATCCAGTCCCGGATTGCTCATGACAAGACTCTGCGTCTTCCTCTCGTAGGTATCTCCATAAAAAATGACCGGCGGCGCCTGAACTGCAGCATCCGCCGCAGCGCTCCCCCGCTCCGCTATATGCTTTTCACCCGCCGCAGCACTCTCCCGCTCCGCCGTATGCTTTTCACCCGCCGTATATCCTCCATCCGCTGCGGCTTTCCGCACACCGGCAAGAACCTCGTTATCATACAGGTAGTCTCCACAATTCAGGAACAGCACATAGCGCCCCCGCACCCTGCCCGCCGCCTGATTCATCGCATCATAAATCCCCCCGTCCTTCCCGTGGAACACACGGATGCGGGAATCCTCCGGCAGGCGTTCCGTCGAGCCGTCCGTCGAGCCGCCGTCCTTGACCACGATCTCAAAATCGGACTCCGTCTGCGCAAGGACACTGCGGACAGTCTTTTCCAGTTCCTCCCCCGCCTGATAAGAGACAATGATGATCGAAAAAAAAGGCTCCATCTTATGACCGCTCCTTCTACCGTTAAAAAAGCCAGGTATGATACGGTAACAGCTTTACCAGTTCGCCGTACGCCTTATACAAAAACGCCGCAAAATAAATAGCGCCGAACACCGTCACGCCGACCACGGCAATCCTTTGCTTCTTTTTGTCCGCTATGCCAAGCGCCGCCCCCGGCAGAAGAAACACCTGCGTGACCGTCATATACGTTCCGATCCGTGACACCTCCGGCAAAAAAGAACCGCACAGATAAAGCAGGAGCGCCGCAATATTCAGCCGAAAATAAAATAACATCTGTCTGTTATTCTGTATCGCATCCCGATAGACGAGCAGGCAGAACACCAGCACCATCGCACACCTTACGATATTGACATAGGAGGTTCCGCCCTCCAGATACATCGTATTGCGGTATGTCGGGTACAAATATAAGATCAGCTTCAAATAAACATCGCCGAACGCAAATCCGCTCGCCGCAAAAACTGTCAGCAGCACCGTCTGCCAGCGCTTCCAATGACAGTCCGCCAACAGATAGACCGGCAGTACAATAAGCGCCGACTTATGGATTAGCGCGCCGGCAAGAACCGTCAAAATCAATTTCCCATAATTTTTGCGGAACAGATGCGGGATTGCACAGAGGGCAAACGCCACCGCCACATAATAACGCACGGTATTTAATGACTGATAATAATATCCGAACGCCATAAACAGATAAAAACTGAACACAAAGCTGGCGCTTAGGGTATATAATGCCTTTAGGCTGAAAAACACCGTAACAAAAGCAAAAAACGCAAACAAAAACAGATAATTGTCCTTTCCGAACAAGATCTGCAGGCATTTGACCAGTACGTTAAACCCCCGCTCGGTCGGCACGACATATCCGTACCAGATATTATAAAAATGCTCCTCATAGCGCCCGTAATCATTGCCGACATAGTACCGTGCCGCAGACACGGCAAACAGGAGCAGAAAAACAGCGCACAGACCGATACGGTTCAGGAACATCCGCCTGCTTATGCCTCTTGCCGGAAGCGCCTGCGGCTTCACGACGAAAAATGCGGCTGAAGTTGTAACGAGCAATAGCACAATGTATACAATCACTCCGCCGCCTCCCGCATTCCCTGCTTCATCAGTGCATACGCTTTTTTCATAGGAATCTCCGCACACATCTTCGCCTTATTTTTGAGCAGAAAACGCAGCGCGAGCGGCTTTTTCCAAAAGCCGTACAGATGATAGTACAGAACTCCTCTGTCAAAAAAGAATTTCTCATGATAGCCGTCAAACCATGTGGAGGGTCTCGGCACTTCCTTCCCGATCGTCACCGGTACCTTATAAACCTTCAGTCCCCTCGCAATGCAGTCGCGGATAAAGAGACTGTCCTCGCCGTTGCTATATTTCGCCCCGCCGCCGAACAACAGCGAAAAAGTAATGTTCTTCTGATGCAGCTTTCCCGTGCGCACCGCGAAGCTGTATGCCGGATAACGCCCGCAGTTATGCAGCCCGACTTTTCCAAAACAGTCGTTATGATATGTGCGGCGCTCCTCGCAGACATCCACGTTAAACAATAACATATCCGCCGCAGGATGCTTTTCAAATTCCGCAAGAATTTTCTGCTCATATCCCTCGTTGTATACAATATCCTCATCGGAAAACACGCTGATGTCATGATCGGCACGCAGCAGCGCATTGTTGCGGCTTAACCCCACGCCCCGCTCCCGGAACCGATATGCACGGATTCTGTGTCCTCCCTGCTCCCACTCCTCGTAAGCATTCTCATCGCACTGGACAATGACGATCGCATCCGAGACAATATGCATTTGGCGAACCAGCTCCCGCGGCTCCTTATCCACCGCAGACACAAGCAGTTGTAAGGTCATGCCCTTTCCTCCACCTTATTTCAGTCTTCCACGTGCGGTTTTGTCAGCGCGAACTCCCGAAGCCCTGCCCGCACGGTAATACGTCCTGACAAACCATTCGTCCGCCTCCGTGATCTTCGTATAAACAACCGGGCACTCCTGAACGCTCAGATTATGCAGCACACGCGAAAGCCGCCCGCTGTTCTCTTTTCCCTGCGGCACCTTCACGACCACGCCGCCCTGCGCGCGGATCTGTTCATAGGTTTTACGGTCAGCGCACAAAAGCTCCTGCACGGACAATGCCGGATACCCTTTTCCGCGGCAGAGCCGCTCCTCATTCAGCGCAAGTTCCCCGTACAGCTCTTGATCTTTACATGCAATCCCTGCGCAGGGAACGTCGAAACGTGCCTCAATCTCCTGCGGCAGATAGACCGCATCCCGTACGGCAATCACCAATAACAGAACCAGCACCGCCGCCAATGTAAAGCCCGCCGCTCCCGTCGCCGCCGCCCGCAGCATATGACCGGCGGCTTCCTCCAGCACCGGCTCCTCCGAACGGATCACCTCGATGCGCTCCAGTTTCTCGCCGTCTGCGGCATAATGAACGACCGCCTGTTCCACCGCCTGTTGGAGCAGCCCGGCCTCATCCGCTTCCTTTGCCCTTACCGTCGTCGTGAGGACACGGACGTCGGATAAGATTTCAGCCTCTACACAGTCATCCACATATTGCCTGTCATAACCCGCCGGGAGCAATCCCATCGCGTAGCCGAGAATAAGATCGGACGAAAGCAGATCATTCCAGGTATAACCATTATAGTAATAATCAAAAAACGTTTTATCTTCTATTTCTTCGAAGGTAATATAATATTGGCTCCTTGCCTCATATACGCGGCGTCCGAGCATTTGGGAATGCCAGATACCATACAGGGAACCGCACAACAGCGCTCCCGCCAGCGCAGAAATAATAACAATCGGTATTTTTTTGACCAGTAACAGGACCACGAGCTTGAGATCGATGCCCTCCCGTTCCAATTCCCGCTGATTCATGCCGGTACCGTCCCCCTTTGCCTATTCTTACCCGATCTTGCTGCGAAACGCCTTACAAAGTTCCATGGTCGTGCAGCCTTCCCTACTTGTCCCTGCCGGAATCCTTCATTGCCGTTGTCTGCCCCTCGTCAATTCCCTCCGTACTCTCCGGCACAAACAGGATCTTTAACGTAAGGAGCATGAGCTTCACATCCATCCAGACCGTATAATTCTCGATATAGGTTAAATCAAGCTTTAATTTATCGTATGGCGTTGTATTATATTTCCCATACACCTGCGCATACCCCGCAAGTCCCGCCTTCACCTTCATGCGGTAAACAAACTCCGGCATCTCCTGTTTATACTGCTCAATGATCTCCGGCCGCTCCGGACGCGGACCGATAAAGGACATATCGCCCTTGAGAATATTGATGAGCTGCGGAAGCTCATCCAGACGGATCTTCCTGATGATTTTTCCAACCGGTGTGATCCTGTCGTCGTTTTTGGAAGAAAGACGCGCAACGCCGTCCTTTTCCGCATCCACGCGCATACTGCGGAACTTCAGGATCGCAAACTTTCTCTCCCCCCGCGTGCACCGGATCTGCTTATAGAGAACCGGACCGCCGTCATAGAGTTTGACCGCAAGCGCCGTAAGCAGCATGAACGGCGAGGCAATCACCAGTAAAAGCAGCGAGCAGAACAGATCGATGCAGCGTTTGACAAAGCGCTGCTCCACGGTCAGCTCATATTCCCGGATCAGAAAAATCGGCGTATCAAACAGGTTAAGCTGTTCCGCTCCCTTGACAAGCACATCTGTGATCTTCGGCATAAAATAAATCCTGACAGAATAGGCATAACAGTATTTCATCAAATTATTGCGCTCTTTTGCCGGAAGATCCCACAGCACAACCGCGTCAAACGCGCCAGAGACCGCCTTTTCGCAAACAGCGTCCATCCCTTCCGCGATGCCGATCGACTCCCGGATCGTGTATTTATCCTTGCGCGACTGAAACTTCGCCGTAATATCCTTAACGTCCCGCTCCCCGTACACGAGCAGCAGCTTTCTCGGCGGGTACAGCCTGTGATAGAGGCGGTTACTGAGAAACGTCCAAATTCCTGCGATGACAAGCTGCAGCAGCGTCATTTCAATCATGGGCGGTACGGCGACGATCCAGTTTGCCATCAGCGAGATCTGAAAATACGAAATGACATTGACGGCAATCAAGGAAAAAATCTGGGAAAAGAAAACGTCCGTCCCCTTGAGATACCCCACCCTTGTTCCGCCGTAGGTCGTGCTGAAAAATAAAAGCAGCACAAAGTAGATGAGCAGTACGAGCACATGCCCCCGGAAATAAAATTTCAGGCGCAGACGCACGGGCGTATAGTACACATAAAACCAGGTATACGCATACACCGCCGTCATCAGCGCAAGTCCGACCAAAGATAGTCCCGATATGATTAACCGTTTTGCCGATTCAAATTTTTTCACGAAGCTCCCGGACCTTTCCGTCACACCCCCGCAGTGCAGGAGCGCTGACTCACAGGTTTTGTCTTCTGCAACGACCGTCGGCTGCAGATTTTGTGATCAAAAAAGAACGATTCCTTTATTCTTTATATGCGCCGCAGCGTTGCACGGACTGCCCACCCGCAAAAATAACGTGCGCTATCAAATATGGAAAGCCCTTCCTGTTTTCGATAAAGCGCCCAAATACGCTTTATTGCTTCCCATTTATTGGAAGAGAGCGACTTTGCCGGTCTGCGGTAAATCGTTGTCACCACATCCATTCCGTATGCGGTGTGTCCCGCCTTCAGGATACGCCACCACGCAGCGGTATCCTCACTCTTTACCTCCGGCATTTTCACGAGTTCTCTGGGGATCCGCGCAAGATCAAACAGCACCGTGGATGTAAAAATGACCGTGCGCGACAACGCCTGCCGGTAGCGCAGCTCCTCCGGCACATGCACGATCTTCCCCGTCCCGTTCGCATCGGCATCCCCAAACTCATAGGCGGTAAACACAAAGCCCGCCTGTTTTTCCTTTAAGAACGCGAGCTCGCGCGAAAGCTTGTCCGCGGACCAGACATCATCCGCATCCAGATACGCGAGATACCTGCCTGTTGCCGCATCCACGCCGGTATTTCTCGCCCGCGCGGCGCCGCCGTTTTCTTTTTGGCTGATCAGACGGATACGCGGATCGTCATGAACACGCAGATAATCCTCGATCACCCCGGCGCTTCCGTCCCCGGAGGCATCGTCCACCAGAATCAGCTCCCAGTCCGTATAAGTCTGCGCCTGCACCATGGCAAGCGTCTGCGCGATATAACCCGCCGCCTGATATACCGGGACCACAATGCTGATCCGTTCTCTTTTATCCTGTAACGGTTCCATTCCGTGCCATCCTCCGCCGCCTTCGTCCTAGAGTTCCTCTTTGATCAGATAGATCGGGCGTCTCTTGACTTCCATATAAGTTTTGCTCAAATATTGCCCCACAATACCGATGCATAAAAGCTGCACGCCGCCGAGCAGCGACATGATGCAGACCATGGACGGCCAGCCCGACGTCGGGTCGCCGAAAATGAGCGTCCGCACCACGATCACAAGGATCAGAATCAGCGCCAGGAAACAGAACAGCACGCCCAATATTGATGCAATGGCAAGCGGCGCCGTGGAAAACGCCATGATCCCCTCAAGCGAGTAGGCGAACAACTTCCAGAACGACCATTTTGTCTCCCCCTTCACGCGCTCGATATTCTCATATTCCAGCCATTTCGTCTGAAATCCTACCCAGCCGAATATCCCCTTGGTAAACCGATTATATTCCTGCATGGACAAAATCGCGTCCACGACCTGCCTCGTCATCAGGCGGTAATCCCTTGCGCCGTCCACGATCTCCGTCCTGCTGATCTTACGCATCAGGCGGTAAAACATTCTTGCAAAAAAAGAACGGATCGGCGGCTCGCCCTTTCTGCTGACTCTCCTCGTCGCCACCGCGTCATATCCCTGCTCAATGTAGGAATACATTTCCGGCAGAAGCGCGGGCGGATCCTGTAAATCCGCATCCATCAAAACCGCGAAATCCCCTTTTGCCTTGGACAGTCCCGCATAGATTGCCGCCTCTTTGCCAAAATTGCGCGAAAAAGAAACCAGACGCACCCGTTCATCCTTCTCATGCAGCCTGCGCACCTCCGCTGCCGTATGATCCTTAGAACCGTCGTCCACATAAAGAACTTCCAATTCCACATCCTTTTCACGAAAAAGCGCTTCCTGCTTCATCAATTCTTCATAAAAATAGGGAACATTCTCCTCTTCGTTGTAACAAGGAACGATCACGCTTAACAGCTTCATTATCCGCCTCCCACCATAAAAACCAATTGCCCGCGCAAAGCAGTAGGCCCGCTTTGCGGCCGCCCGGTTTTCCTTTGCGCCTATTATCTTACCACATTTTTCCATTATCGTAAACCGCTTAGCGCGTGTAAACAAAAAACCGTCCCGATTCATAGACGCAGGAAAGTCCCCAATCGTCTAAAAATTCTGCCTCAAGCGGCTCTTTTAAGACAATCAGATTACATCCATACGTAAGCGCAAGTTCCGCCGTCGGGACCGTCAGGGGCGGCTCCGCCTCCATCGCCTGACAAAGAAGCACCTGCTCCCCCGTGTAGATGTCGTTCACACCGGCAAGCGCGTCCGTCTGCCACAGATCTCTGCCGTAGACAAGCATGATGCCGGCGTCATATCGTCTGACCGCATCCATCATGTGTTTGGGCGCAGCCATGAGCGGCACCTGACCGTTTTCCCGCATCTGCGCAGCCTGCGACAGCACCGTTTCCATTGCGCCCGCCTCCTCCTCATCCCACTCCGCGCTGCGCCTTTTTACAGCGTCCGACTCCCCATACGGAACTACCGTCCCCGCACACGCCAATGAAACGACAAGCAGCAGCGCGGCCGGAAGCGTCCGCCTTTTCCGGCGCTTCAGAATATCCGCCGCTGCATACGCGATCAACGGCAGAACCGGAACAGCCAGCGCCGCATAGACATAACGGTAAACACGCCCCGTTATTTTTTCAAACAGCAATGCCGTCAGCGGATTGAGCAGCAAGACCAGCCATACAGCCAAAGCAAGAAAGTTTCCCCCGCTCCCGCCGCTGCGTCCATCCCCTGTCACGGCGCCCGGCAATGCGGTTTCCTCCGCCGGAAACTCCTTCGTTTGCGGTGCGCCGTCACACTCCGCATCTGCGTTCCCTTCGCGCGCACCGTCACACTCCGCACCGGCGTCTCCTTCGCGCGCGCCCTCACACTCCGCATCGGCGTTCCCGCCCCGCGCGGCAATTCTCGTCCCCGCCCAGTAAAGCGCCGCCGCAAACGCGAGCGCAAGATATGCGCCGCCCCGCGCTTCTATCCGAAAAAAGGTAAGCAGACCTTCCCAATACTCACGCATCCGCACCGCCTCCTTTCCCTCCGGACATCCGTTTTCGGATAACCGAAACCAGCAGCGCAAGCAACGCCATGCCCCCCGTTGCGAGAAAGATCGTCTGTAAGGAAAAGCCCTGATGCAGCAGCCGGAACGCATACGCCCCGCTGTCATAGCTTCCAAACAGCACTAAAAGCAGATAGAACAGCAGCATATGCCGGCGCGTCCTGCCCGTCAATCCCAATGCCCCCGCTAACACGCTGCACGCCGATACATTCAAAAGCAACCCCCATACAGGAACCAGACTGCATATGAACGGATACGCCCGCGCGCCCGCATAGATACACAGGACCGCATAGAATTGCGGCAGCGCATTACATTTGGCGAGCGGCGTCATGCCAAACATAAACTCCGCGCCCGTTGCGGGGTGATACTGATACAGCGTGCGCGTCTCAAGCGTCGTCGCCGCCTGCTCCACAGTCATATCATTGCCAAAATACGGCATGTCTATTTCGATCGCAATCACATTCAGTACAAAGACGAGCGCGGTCAGAACCCATAAAATCATCCGCTCTCTTCCGGCTGCAGCCGCCTTCACTTCCCGCACCGGCGCAGACCACAGCCCGCTGCGGACGATCAGTACGGCGCTTATAAACAAGACTGCGCAGGCGCACAGATACCCCCACTGCAAAACGAAAAAAGGAAGGGACAGACCGACGACTGCGATCTGCAAAATAAAAAACAAAATCAGCAACGAAAAGGAACCGGTCACAAATGCGTGCGCCGCTCCTTTCCCCTGCTGATGTAATAGTTGTTGTATCATGCGTCCGACCGCATAGCATACGACCGAAAACACAAGCAATATGACGATACCGGAAATCACAGACTTTTCTCCATTCGTTTCAGAATCATTCTGTTTCCAGTATATCCCATCTTGGAATCAAGTGCAACTTTAACCCTGCTCCTCCCGCAGTTCTAATTGAATCGCATCTGCGATCCTTGCAATGTATTCGCTATTCGTCGGTCGGTTCTTGCCGTCGGCACAGGTATAGCCGAACAATTCCTCGAACGTCTCCTCATTGCCGCGCTCCCACGAAACCTCGATCGCATTGCGCACCGCACGCTCCACTTTCTGATCGGTCGTCCTGAATTTCTTGGCAAGCTCCGGATACAAAAGCTTTGTAACACTGCTGACGACCTCCATATCCTCAAGGCACATCATCACCGCTTCCCGCAGATACCGGAATCCGTTCAAATGCGCGGGTACGCCGATGTCAAGCATCATCTTTGTCACCCTGCGCTCTAAACGTATTCTTGTCTGCTCGTCCTCTACAAACATATGCATTGTCGTCATTTTTGTACTCCTTTCGGCAGTCATCCCGCTAAATGCTCATTTTCCTACAACTGACATTTTAGCATGTTCAACGACAATTTGTAAACGGTAATCCATCGCGTAATGGATGCTAAGGCGTTAAAACATCACATGCATCATCCCATCCATCTCATCACGTCCCGCCTGAAAATAGGATTCCTGCTGTTCCTCCTTTGTTTTCAGATGCGGCACATAGGTATTCCAACTCCCGCCCCCGGTTCTATTGATGGAGATACTGACGGGATTTCCATCCTCATTCAACTGTGTCCGAAAGCAAAATGCATACTCCCGTTCCTCAGTCAGCCACTTGGCGCAACCGGAATAATACCTCATCAGGGTGGTTGCAATGCGGTCCGCCTCCTCGGACGTATAGCCCTTCTCCGTAAGCATCCCGCTCAATTCCTCTATGACCGCCGCCATCCGCGGACTCGGCTCCGATGTGTACGGGATGCTGCCCCCGTCTGCCGCAAGTTCCGGATGTGCGACCATTCTCCACTCGTCCTCTCCCGGCACTTCCAGATCCGCCAGTATCTCTTTGATCCTCTCCATATCTGTCAGCCAGATGCGCGCAAGGATGCCTTGAAAATATTCCAAATCCTCCACCCGTTCCGCTTTCGGCACAACATGAAATACGATGTCCGTACCGATCACCTCATCCGTCCAGTAACGGTTCGTGACCGAGTAATCAAGGATTCTGTACTCGCCCCTGCATTCTCCCGCATTCTGATCGTTCAATTCGATAAACAGGCGTTCCAACAGGTACCGGTTCAGATCGCGCAGCGTCATTGCAGAACCTTGTGCGGCATCCTCCCCGTCAGTACTCTCCCAAAAACTGTTGTCATAGGTATACGGTGCCTCAATCCCTCCGTCGCCCGGATACAGGTAAGAAGTAAACCCATCGTCTTCCTCATCCCACACTACAAGGAAATCCAGCTCACCAAGCGGAACACCACCATTCAATCGCCAATACGCCCGCATAAACTGTGCAGCTAATTCCTCTGCTTCTTCCTCTCCTATCCCCGTATTCTGTTCCATGATCGCATCTGCGAGCGACACTTCGTCCCATTCAAGGTCTTCCGTATCTGTAATTCCTACCTTATCCAACATATTTTGAAAAACAGCCAATTCCTCAATTGGTGCTCTGCGTCGCCCTGCGCGATAATCAATATACAGCATCTGCCCGTTTCGACCCTCTCCGTAATCAGCTAATCCCTCCGACCAGGTCACGGAATAGCCAAGCAGATCGTAGTTACAGGCAGGAAACATCCCCTCCAGAAAATATGCCTCTGCCTCCCGTTCTTTATCGAAAACCATTCCGGTCTCTTCATAGATGTTGATTACCTCTCCGGCGGCATTTGAATCTGTCTCTATTCCATATCCTGCTATGTCATCCGTAACTAGTGACCGGCACTCGCCCTGCAATGTCAAAGTTCCTAACACCATAACCACAGCGATTGCCATAGCGTTCTCGATTCCCATTGGCAGTCCCCCTAATACCCTTGGTTGTTCAATCAATAATTCAGATAATTGACATGATAAAATTTATATCCCTGTGATTGTAAGTATTCCCGTGTAACAGCATGATTTTTCCTATCATTGGTATGCGCACAGACATAAATATTATTTCCATCCACACCGCAAACAAACATAACATGGTTGTTATTTGCTACAATATCTCCTCCTACCACTTCATTGCTTCCACATTCAGTCCAAAAACGTGATTGTGTCATTGTACCAACTAATCCAGATACATTTACCCAAGGAGTACTTGCCGGATACCATGTACCAGTCGTTAGAAATTTCCCAGCATACATACACTGAGACACATAATTTGCACAGTCATTTTGATGATAATACTTATATACACTTGTATTATAGTATCCTAAAACGCTTTTCCCTCCACAAGAAGTGCTACCACAAATAGAGCATGCTGTAGATGCATTTGTTTCAGATGTATACCTTAACGCATACACAATTGCCGCCTGTCTATTATCACTTGCGCTCATTAACGACATTAATGCATCTTCTGCATTCGCGCTCTCTGCATATACGCTCGCAATACGTTGATACTGTGCCTGCATTAGTGCATATCCATTCGCATACTGCTCTTCCGCGGTCATAATCGGAAACGTATCCTCCACATATTCATTTCCCACCTCGCGATAAACCGTGAAACCTTGCTCTCCGTCGGTCCCTATTACCGTCTTAAAACACAATATATGAGATAATTCTACTCCTATATATGTATTCAGCTCCTGATAGGTCTGTTCCAAAAAATAAGCAATTCCATCTGCATGAGAGACCATTTCCGGCTGGCATGAAAGCTGTTCGCTCATTGTTTCTTGCGTGTATGTGGAGAGCTCACACGCCTCAGAAATACCAACTGCAGCAAGCATACCTCGATAACTTTCCGACTCCTCTACCCTCTGCTCTTTTGAAATAACTTTTAACGCTATCTCAGTAAATATCTCATTTGCATTATCACCGTACCAACTATTAATACAATAATCTGTAATATGATACCCCTGCTCATACTGCAGTTTTACATGATCTAACAGATAGTTTTCGATATCTTCTGTCGAAGTTGCGCCCTCTGCATTAACCCTAAATGTCATCTCCCTCCATACAATATTGCTCAACATTAATCCCAAAACCACTACCCACACAACACCACGATTCATCCTGCTCTTTGTCTTATTTCTCATTTTGTATACCCCCTCTTAATAAAATTTTATTTCAATTTCATTTGTAGTTTATCATATTTTTAGTTTGAAATCAACATAAAATATATCACCCTCTTTTTTTCATCAGTTTGCATATTCTGTGCATTAAAATTTAGTATATTTGCACACACCTCTATAATTTAGAACACCTGCGCATTGTCTCCTGCCGACACTCCATTCATTCTCCCAAGGGCAGACAAAATGTTTCGTATTTCCCGCTCGCGTTGCTCGCCACAAAGTGGTTCCTATACGTCTCCCCGTGCAAGCACGCCGCATGAAAATCACTTTGCTCCTCTGCTTATCGCACGGAAAAAGAGCAATATTCTCCCCTTAGAGGTATTGCTCTTTTCCTTCCGCCTTCAACTGCTCTACGATATTCTTTACTTCTTGTGCTTTATCTTTATGGCAGACCAGGATCGCGTCATCCGCCTCGACGATGATGAGGTCCTCCACGCCGAGCGCCGCGATCAGCTTGCTCTTTGCATAAGAGATACAATTCTTCGTATCCAGATGCACCTGTTCGCCGTAAATGATATTCCCGTCCTCGTCCGGCTCGTACAGCGCCTGCAGCGCATCCCAGCTTCCGACGTCATTCCACCCGAACTCACCGATCAGCACGAGCACCTTATCTGCACGCTCCATAATCCCGTAATCGATGGAGATTTTCGGGATTGTCGGATAAACCGCCTCCAGCACCTCCCGCTCGCGCGGCGTATTCATCGCCCTGCCGATCTGCTCCAGCTTTTCATAAATATCCGGCAGCAGCCGTTTGAAATAAGCAAGAATCGTCGATGCCTTCCACACGAACATGCCGCTGTTCCACAAAAAACTCCCGCTCTTCACATACGCCTTCGCCGTACGAATATCCGGCTTTTCCACGAAATCCACCACATCATAATACTCGCGGTGTTTTCCCGCCTTATATTGAATGTACCCGTATCCGGTCGAGGCAAACGCCGGCTTAATGCCGATCGTCACAAGCCTGCCCGTTTTCTCCGCGGTTGCCACCGCCCGTTTCATGACTTTTGTATACGCCTGCGGCTGCTTGATATAATGATCGGACGGCAGGATGCACATAATGCCGTCCCCATGCTTTTTCATGATCTGCATTGCCGCATAACCAATACATGCCGATGTATTGCGCGCCGCCGGTTCGGACAAAATATGCGTCTCATCCAGACGCCCCGCCGTCGCCTCCAGCATTTTCGGCGTCTGCGACACGTTCGTCACAACATAAATATTCTGTTTATCTACAAACTCCGCAAGCCTGTCCACGGTTTCGTTTACCATGAGATCCGAGCCTGTCAGGTTTAGGAACTGCTTCGGCAGATCCTGTCTTGAAAGCGGCCAGAACCGCGTACCGCCGCCGCCTGCAAGAATCACTCCGAACGTATTCATCCGATTCCTACTCCTTATTTTATCACATATTCCGCCCCCCTTCAAGAAGGGTGCCGCGAAACTTTACACGGAAAAAGCCTCCCGCGGCTTCTTCAAAGAATGGCTTAGTTTCTCTTAGACCGTGTATGTTACAGTCTTAGAGAACCTCCATTCTCTACATTCTCGCAAAACCACGCGTACGCTTTGGCGACGCCTTCCTCAAGTTCCACTTTATGCGTCCAGCCCAGGCCGTGCAGCTTCGTCACATCCGTCAGCTTTCTCGGCGTTCCGTCCGGCATTTCGGTATTCCAGACGATCTCGCCCTCAAAGCCCACTGTTTTTTTGACAAGCTCCGCAAGCGCCCGGATCGTCAGCTCCTTACCTGTTCCGATATTCACATGCTGCTCCCCGCTGTAATTTTCCAGCAGGAACACACAGGCATCCGCCATATCGTCCACATACAAAAACTCCCTGAGCGGCGTTCCCGTTCCCCACAGCTCTACGGTCGGTCTGCCCTCCGCTTTTGCCTCATGAAATTTGCGGATCATTGCCGGCATGACATGGGAACCTGAAAGATCGTAATTATCATACGGGCCGTACAGGTTTGTCGGCATACAGGAAATAAAGTCATCCCCATACTGCCGCTTATAAAATTTGCACATCTCAAGGCCGG
The DNA here is from genome assembly GCA_023667365.1 of bacterium. Classification (GTDB taxonomy): domain Bacteria; phylum Bacillota; class Clostridia; order Lachnospirales; family Lachnospiraceae; genus DLAJ01. The sequence continues at coordinate 25,979 of JAMPAG010000003.1, forward strand.
CGATCTTTGCAACAGCATACGCCTCGTTTGTCTCCTCCAGCGGTCCGGTCAGCAGCGCGTCCTCCGGGATCGGCTGCGGCGCCATCCTCGGATAAATACAGGTACTGCCAAGAAACAGCAGTTTCTTCACACGATACTCATGGGCGCTCTGAATGACATTGCACTGAATCTGCATGTTGCTATAGGCAAACTCCGCCGGTTTCGTATTGTTGGCGTTGATGCCGCCGACCTTCGCCGCCGCCAGAACCACGATGTCCGGGCGTTCCTTTTCAAAGAACGCCCGCACTGCCGCCTGATCGCAGAGATCAAGTTCTGCATGCGTCCTTCCGATCACGTTCGTATACCCTTTTCCCTGCAGGCTGCGCACGATCGCGCTCCCGACCAGACCGCGGTGTCCCGCCACATAAATCTTATCCGTCTTTTCCATTTTCATCCTCCATGCCCGCAAAAACCTGCGCACGATCTTTTCCTATCGTTCCGGTCAGCCTGCGCATTCGTACTTCCGCATATGCAAAATTTCAGAAATTCTTAGTCCGTGTTTTCTGCGGACTTAGAATTTCTCTTCACGCTTTCACAGCTCATACCCGCAATCGCTTTCATATCCGCGTCCATCATCATCTTGACAAGCGCTTTGAAATCCACTTTGCGTTTCCATCCGAGTTCTTTTTCCGCCTTCTCACAGTTCCCCCAAAGAAACTCCACTTCCGCCGGACGGTAAAATTCCGGATTCACATCCACATAGAGCCTGCCGGTCTCCGCGTCGTATCCCTTCTCGTTCACGCCCTCACCCTCCCAGCGGATTGTGATACCGAGATTGGCAAACGCCTCCTCGACAAATTCCCGTACCGTATGCGTCTCATTCGTCGCCAGCACATAATCCCCGCATTTATCCTGCTGGAGCATGAGCCACATACCCTCGACGTAATCGCCTGCAAACCCCCAGTCGCGCTTGGCGTTCATATTGCCGAGAGACAGCTTTTCCTGTTTTCCCGCCATGATATTTGCCAGCGCGAGTGTGATCTTTCTCGTCACAAAATTCTCTCCGCGCCGCGGCGACTCATGATTGAAGAGGATCCCGTTGCAGGTAAACATATTGTAGGATTCCCGGTAATTAACCGTGATCCAGTACGAATACAGCTTTGCCACACCGTACGGGCTTTTCGGATAAAAAGGCGTTTTCTCACTCTGCGGCGCCGTCTCCGGAATGCCGCCGAACAGCTCGGAGGTGGACGCCTGATAATAGCGGCAGTTGCCGCCGTTGACGCGAATCGCCTCCAACAGCTTTAACGTGCTTGTCCCCGTCGCGTCCGCCGTATATTCCGGCACCTCGAAGGACACGCCGACATGGGACTGCGCCGCGAGATTATATACCTCCGTCGGACGAATCTCACCGATCAGCCGCATCAGATTGCTGGAATCGGTCGTATCCGCAAAATGTAAGAAAAATTTGATCTTATAATATTGGGAATGAATCAGATGATCGATACGCGCCGTGTTGGAAATACTGTGTCTGCGGATCAATCCGTGCACCTCGTAGCCTTTTCCTAACAGAAATTCCGCCAGATAAGAACCGTCCTGCCCCGTAATACCTGTGATCAATGCGATATTGCTCATACTGTGAGCCCTCCTCATTCTATTTATGTTGGATAAAAAAATAATCTGATTTTGCGATTTCTTTTCAGAGTATACTATTGTATAATAATGGTATCAACCTATATTATTGCGAAAAAATTGTATTTTATTGCTATTTATACAAAAAAAAACGCGCGTCTGCTTTCCAACACTGCGCAGAGCAGAGAGCGCCGCCCCCCGAAAGAAGGCTTTCCCATGGCAAAAACACAGTCCGAACGCGTCCTCGTCACCCCCTCCGCCTATGCAAAAGAGCATTACCTCTATGTGCAGGAGGTCGGCTCCCTGCAAAGCTTAGAACCCCATATCAGCAGCCGCAAAAACTTAAATTCCTATCTTTTTTTTGTCGTTTTAAGCGGACGCGGCACGCTGACCTACCGGAACCAGACACAGGACTTAAAAAGCGGCGACTGCGCTTTTTTGGACTGCCGCAGTCCTTACGCGCACGAAAGCTCCGAAACGGAGCCGTGGCGTTTAACGTGGGTGCATTTTAACGGCGCGGACGCCGCACATTTTTACGAATCCTACGAAGAACAGGGGCGCGCTTTTTATTTCCGCCCTGTTAGTATACTTCCGTTTGTGGAAACTATCAGTCAATTATATGAGATCAGCCGCGACCGCACGTTCCTGAACGAGCTGAACGCCCATTGTCTTTTGACGGAGCTGGTCGCGCAGATTTATTCGTGGCAGAACGAAACATCCGACACCGTACCCGCCAAGCTGCAGCAGATCCATGAATATATCCGGCTTCATTATGCCGAAAAGATCACGCTCGACCTGCTGTCAGATTTGTTTTTTATCAGCAAATACCATATGTCGCGCGAATACCGGCAGGCATACGGCACAACGCTCGTCAGCGACATTGCGCAGCGGCGCATTGCGCACGCCAAATCCGCGCTCCGCTTTTCCGAGCTGCCCGTCGAATCCGTCGCCGAGGAATCCGGATTTCCCGACTGCGCCTACTTTATCCACGTTTTCAAACGCGCCGAGGGCATGACGCCCCTGCAATACCGCAAAAAGTGGAGAAGCCTGTGAATCTGTCCGCGGCAGGCGGCCGCACGCAATACCGCAGAAAGCGGAAGCGTCTATGAGCGCCCGCGCTTCCGCAGACGACCCGACAGTTTCCGCAGCAGACATCCCAGCAGCCGCTCCAGCATCTTCAGGAGGACAGCGGCTGCAGTCGAGACTGCAAGCGCCGCCAAATACCCCAACAAATCCAGTCCAACATAAGATTTGACAAAAAAACATGCTTTTTCATACACAAATCCGTGTACCAGCCAGATATAGGTTGACTGCCCGCCCCACCACGCAAAAAGCGTCTCTAACGGTCTCACATAAGAGCACACCGTCAACAACCCGTAAGTCAGAAGCGGCGTCCATAGAAAATCCGTTCTTCCATAGGCGGGATCTTCCGCCAGCGCAACCCGCAATGTGATGACGACCGCGATCAGCACGATGGACAGACCAAGCGGCGCCCAGCGGTTTACCCTTTTTAACAGGCGGTCCGCCCTCTGATACACGCGGTAACGCGCCGCCAGATACCCCACCACAAAGATCAGTAGAAAAGAAACTCTGAGGCCGCGCCGGATGGCGGACAGCCACTCCCACAACGCGGGCTGCCACAGCGCGCCTGCCAGAACAACGGCCGCTCCTGCTGCCGCAAGGGAAGCATAAAACAGCCGTTTCTTTTTTGTCTCCTCCCGTTTCTCAAACCGTGTCAACAGCAAATCCAGAAGCGGCAGCACCAAAAGCATCTTGGCATATTGTTCCACATACCACCACGCCGCGTTATAAGTCGGCTGAAACGCCGTAAAATTTCCCCAGAACAGCGCCGGTGTGAACGGTCTTTTCAAAATGCCGAAAAAGCATACCATGAAGATCGTAAGCACAAGCCATAATTTTCCGTACAGTTTCAGTATCCGGCGCAGCACACGGCGGTACTCGTTACCCATTCTTCCAAAGAAACGCTCCCGCGGCTGCCTCTCCATCTCATAATACAGCCCGTACCCGCTGACAAACGCAAAAATCCCCACGCAGATTTTGCAGAACCATGCAATCCGCCTCGCTGCATCCGGCTGCATGAACGGGAGATACGACGTATATTCCGCTGCATACGAATACAAATGATGATACAGCAGCATCCAGACCGCCACACCCTGCATGAACGCCGACTGCTTCTTTGTCATTCCGTTCTCCACATACCGCTCCTTTCGATCAGATCAGACAGAGGCATTTGCGAAACGCATTCTATAGGCTGCGCGATTGTGTTCCGCAAATGCCTAAGATCAGACACCCGAATCTCATCCTGCCAATTTCAAAATTCACTCAGCTTAACGACCACAAAATCCTCCGTCTCTACAACGGACGCCGCCGCCGGCCAGCAGTCTATACCCGCGCTGAGAACCTCCGCTTCCGCCGTCTGCTCCACGGTCGGCGTCTCATAAGAAAAACCAAGCGTCTCAAAATATCCCAAAATTCTGCCGGTGTTATAATAATTCGGCGTCTCAATGGGAACACCGTCCACAAACGCATATTCAAAAAGTGAATAAGAAAGAAACGATGCGGCCTCCTCTTTCGTGTAACACGAGCCGTTTCCCTTCGCATCCAGATGCCCCGTAAAGACGACCGGTTTTGTGCGTGCGGTATCGCTTAACGTGTCGATCCGGTTCATGATCTGCTGCGCCGTGATCCGGTCGGCGTCCCGCACCACATCCTGCGTATAAAACATCCGCATCAGCACGGACGCTTGGAAAAAGAGCAGGACATAGCCGCAGAGTATCCACAACTGCCGGCATACTTTTCTGCCGGGCAGATGCATCTGCAAAAAGCGGACCACAAACAGCCACATCGAAGCGCATACGAACGGCAGCATACACTGCGCGCGGTATATCGTCGGCGTTCCCGTCACAATCGCAAGAAAAAACGGGGACGCCAGAACCGCGCCGACGCCGCAGAGCGCCGGAACACGATACTGCTTTTTTATGAAGAAATAAATCAAAACGCCCAAGCCCGCCACAGCGCACACGGCATAGGTAAGCGGGTAGAAAACATCGGTCGCAAGAAGAACATGTTTCCCATATGCGAGCAGATTGCGGATGGTGCGTGCAAGATCGCCCGAAAACCAGCCGATCTGATCCGACAGATATGTCGTATTATTAAAAAACAGATTGGCAATGAGCTCATAGACTGCAAAGCCGATGAAAAAATGAAGCATCGACCACAGCACCTGCTTTTTCCGCTCCGCCGCCGTCTTTTGTTCCATGCAAAACAGATAAAGCACCAGATAAAAGCAAATCTGGAGATTGACCATGGACTGATAAATGCCAAAGGAAAAAATATCCATAACGACCGCAAGCGCAAACACCGCGGGATCCTTCTTTTCCAAAAAAAGAAGAAAATACCCGGACGCCGCCACGATCAGCAAGATCGCAAGCACGATCTCAAACGACTGGAAGCGGAACATATACTGATCCGCATAGGTGGGGAAGATCAAAAACAGGCAGACAAAAACGAGGCTCACGGCATCGCTTTTCCCGCAGCCAAGCCTGGAAAACAGGCAGCAGCAGCACATTCCCGCCATCCACATCGTGATCAGAAACAGCGCCGCCGCCAGATACGGATTATACCAATGCATCCCCGTCAGACATTTGACCGCGATCAATCCGAATCTGCCGATTCCGCCCCAGTTATAAAACGTGCGCGGGTAGTTCAGAATGACTTCCGCATCCACATAGAAGTCATTCGAATATGCCGCTTTCCCATAAACAAGCAGCAGCAAGGCGAATACCGCCGCGCTCAAAATCCTGTGTTCCCTGATATATAACGCGAACGCTTGAAACGGTACTGCTAAATTCTGTAACATTTTTTTCGTTTGATTTTTATTCATATCCCTATCCCGGATTTTCTGAGGAAACGCTTTGATTGGCATTTCCTCTGATTCAAGAAAATCCATACCACCGCCCGAAAACGATGGTATGGATTTTGAAAGTTATGATTTAAGTTTGACAAATGATCACACCGGATCACTGTAATCCCAGCTGTGACCAACTGGACACACCGACGAACGGCGCGTATTGATTGAGGCTGTCGCGGTCTACCATTTTATATACGGTATAGGCAGGCTTCGGCGTACCGTCGCTGTTCATCAGACCGTTCGCAAGTCCCTGCGCCACCTCTTCCGGAATATCAAGCATTGCACTGTACAATACCATCTTAATATACGGATTTGCCGCGATCAGCTTATAGGAATAAGCAATTGCCGCCGCCTGGATGTTCGCATCGTTTCCCGCACCCGCAGAGCTGAAGCCCAGCTCGGAAATAATGATGTTTCTGACAGCGCCCGTACGCGTCAGATACTGCGGCTGCTGGAAGTAATCCGTTACCACATTCATATTGAGCGGTGTAATCATCCTGGTATTGACCGAATTCGTAGCCAGTCCGCTGTACGCACGCGAAGTCGTCCAGAAGCTCGAATCCGTCAGAGGAACCGAATAAGGATGGAAGGAAAGACCCCAGTCAATATTTCCCGTTCTTAAAATTTCTGCATTAAAATTGTCAATAACAGGCTTTCCGCCATAGGAGCTTCCGCCGTCATTGTGCAGCCATCTCTGATCGGTACAGATATAAACGTTTGCCGCGCTGTTATGACTCTTGATCGCGTTATATGCCACACGGAACTGTCTTGCATAGTCCGCCGCGAACACTTCCACCGGAACCTCGCCTGCATAATGCCAGGAGTCGCTGCTGTTGACCTCGTTGCCGATGACATAGCTCTGTACGGAACCGAGCTTGCCGCCGCTGTAGCGGTTCGCAAGGAACGACATGAATGCCGCGAACTTCTCCTCGCCCGCCTGTGTCGTCACATTCACCGAATAATAGTGCGGATTCTTGCCTGTCCCAACCGCACCGGGATGAACCATGTCCGCCGTTCCCGCAGAAAGGCTGTTGACAACCATCATGCATATATCCGCATTCTGCGCATTGTAAAGAGCGACGATCAAATCCAACTCCTGTACCGCCTGCGCATTAAAGGCATACGCCTTGCCGTTATAAACATAATTGATACCGCCGCCGTTAAAGAAGTTCGCCGTATCAACCGTCGTTCCCGCATATCCCACGCCGAGATCGGAAAGGGTATGCGCATACGGCCAGTATGCCGTAATTCCCTTCTTATTGCCGGTCGCCTCGGAAATGCTGACTGTCGCTTGGGTCGCTACAGCCTCCGGGTTAAGAATATACATCTCATTACTTACCTGAACAAAAGAGGCGCCGCTCTTAACGGTCACAACAAATCTGGAATACAGTTTCGATGCGGCCGTGTCCAGATTTAAGGGTGTGGTAAAGACCACTCCGCCCGTAACCGGCACGCCGACCGCGCAATAATCCTGTCTTGCGCCGACCCCGGTCTCGTAAGGCTGTAATGCAAATAAGTAATACTGTCCGTCATCACCTGCTGCACTTCCGGTCGCAGCCACCTTCACCTGATCGCCTTCGATATAGCACAGTTGGATCGAAACGGTCGCCGCAGCAGCAGATACCGGCAGATGCAGCATCATGACCGCGACAAGCGCAACGAGCAGGCTGAGTCCCCATTTCTTTTTCATTCGCTTTCCCTCCATAGAAAATCATCATGTCACACTCCCGCTTTCCTTAGAAGCGAGAATATGAGAATTATAGCAGATTCCTCTTTTATACGCAATAGTTTTTTCCAAAACTTCCAGTTCTTTCCAGCGCTCTTTCCATGTTAATAGCTGAGCCACATACCGATCTCCCGGTAAGCGGGGAGCGCACGGATAAAGACCATGTAAAACGAACTTCCCGCCGCAATCAAAAACGCAAATGCGATCCCGATATTGACAAGCCCGGAGGGCAGACGTTTTCCGCGGACCTCCGCGCGGGAAAGGCGCCGTATGCCGCAGACCGTATAATACATGATGGGAATGAGCGCCGGCAGGATATAGCGTCCCTGATGCTGATAATTCATCGTGTAGGCATAGCGGATCAGCACCACAAGGGGAAGCACCATGCACAATACCATATTCAAATGAAAAAACAACGTTTTTCCGTTTATGTGACGTTCCTTTTTCACAAGAAAGCACCCGAAACTCCACAGCCCGCCGATTATACCCGCGCCGAACAGCAGCTTGTAAGAAAGATACGTCCAGTAATTCCCGCGGATGGACAGCGAGCCGAACGCAGCGATAAAGCTGTCATACAGACATTGAAAAAAATTGTTTTCCGACAGCATCTGAAAAAGACCGATCCCGCGCGCCTGATAGGTATAGAGCGGACTCGTCTCCGGAAGCGCATACAGCAGCGCCAGCTGCTCCTTCGTCTTAAGTCCGAGAAAATCACCGTCCAGCACAATATACGCGCGCACGAACCACCAGCCCGCGCCGAGGATGACAAGGACGCTGACCAGCGCGCCGTAGGTAAACATCTTCTTGAAATCGCACCGCCATTTCCCTTGCTCTTTTCCCACATAATAAGCGGCAAAGAGCAGGACGGCGGACAAAATATAGCCGTAAGCATTATAATAAGAAAGCGCGCATAAAACGATCCCGACCGCAAGACAGATACCGTTTTTGACCTGAAACCCTTCCTGATACCCCCACACCAAGGCATAAAGGATCATCGCCGTCGCGAGCAGACAGCAGGAATCCGTATTGACATAGGTGTGGACAAACAGGTTTTCCGGCAGATACATGACCGCCGCGCAGAAAAGCCATCGGAACCGCCGGTCCGCAAACAGGCGTTTTCCGAGCAGATACACAAAGACCGCCATGATGCAGCCAAAAACGATGTTGACCGACCGCCCCGCATATAAAAGCGCAAGCTCCGAATCCGTAAACAGGCTGACAAAACGCATAAAATAGCCTTGAACAATATACGGCAGCGTGTTATACAGTCCGTACGAAAACCCGCATCCGGTAATCCGGACTTCTTCTTCCAGTCCGGTCGGCAGCGTGCCGTGATCGCAGATATACTTAGGAATCAGCATACGGAAATATTCATCGGGCGGGCTGACCGGAACTTCCGAGATCGTATCGACATGCGGCTGATAAACCGCCATCGGAATTGCCAATAGCAGGAAACCTGCCAGATATAATAGAAAAAAAATACGTTCGGATTGCTTTTTTATCATGCCCGCTCTGTGCTCCATTCCTCTTTTTTCGTCTCACGCCGCTCCTTCGATCCGTCTGCGGCAACAATCTGATTATAACAATCCTTGTCCCACAATGCAATGCACAAAACATTGACTGCAAAAATGAACTGCGTTATAATAAGGCTGTGTGCGGTCAGGCTCTGCCAGCCCTTCATGGGTACGCTACAGATTTGGGCGGTTCCGCCGTACACGGCGGCTATGAACCAGGAAAAGAGGAGACATTATGAGAAAACGGATCAGTAAAAAAACAACTGCCCTATTCCTTGCCATGACCATGGCGGCAGCCCTCATGACGGGATGCGGCAAAAAAGAGGACACGCCTCCGGAGGATTCGACTCCGAATATCGTCATTCCGTCCGATCCCGAACTTGATGACGAGCCGGCGCCGGACGACAATGACGTTTCGGATACCGAGCCGGAAGAACCCGTGGAAGAAGAAGTCCGCGAGGGTATGTATCGCAGCGAGCTTACCAATGAATGGATCGATGAGGAGCTGAAAGATCAGCGTCCCGTGGCGATCATGGTGGATAACGAGTCCATTGCGCTTCCGCATTACGGTCTGACGGAAGCGGATATTGTATATGAGATCATGAACAGTACGGCAAACAACCGGGTTACCCGTTTGATGGCGGTTGTAAAGGACTGGGGCGCTATCGAACAGTTCGGCAGTATCCGCAGTACCAGACAGACAAACATCATGCTTGCCGCAGAGTGGAACGCCGTGCTCTGCCATGACGGCGGTCCTTTCTATATCGACGAGTGGATTGCCAGAAACTACTCCGCGAATTTCAGCGGCGGTTTCACGCGCGTAAACAACGGCAAGGCATATGAATTTACCGAATATATCTGTGCGGGCGATTTGGAAGAACGGTTCAGCAATTCGCGCTATACGACCGAATACAACGACTATTATCCGGGACCGCATTATCAGTTTTCCAATACAGAACTGGATCTGTCCGGGAACGACGACGCTTTTGCCTGTACGGAGGTTGATCTCAGTTCCGTATTCCCGCACAACAGTTCCAAACTGGTGTATAACGAAGAAACCGGAACCTATGATTATTTTGAATACGGGGAACCGCACCTTGATCCGCAGCATGATGACGCACAGCTGACCTTCAAGAATCTGCTGCTGCAGGATACCACATTTTCACAGCTGGATCCGAACGGATACCTGATCTACAACGCGATCGATACCTCGAAGCGCTCCGCTTACTATATTACAAACGGACAGGCAGTCGAGGTTGTATGGACAAAAGAATCCGAGTCTGCCCCGACCAGATATTTTGATAAGCAGACCGGCGAAGAAATCGAGCTCAACACCGGAAAAACCTATGTTGCGCTGGTTCCCAGCGATTCATGGAATAAGATTGATCTGCAATAAAAAAGGACGCGAGGCGTCCTTTTGGACTACGAATTTCCCAAGACAGCAAGAGAGCCTGCGGTTTACACCGCAGGCTCTCTTGTTCTTTTTATCCCCGGTTCAAAGCAAGATGTCAGCACTTCCCGATATATGCCGCGATCGCGTCCTTCCAATGGGCAAACCGGAAATCGGTCGTCATGCGCAGCATATAGTTATCAAGCATCGAATAGGCGGGACGCTTCGCGGGCGACGGATATTCCGCCGTCGTGATATACTCCACCTGCGTACTCTTTCCCGCAAGCCGGAAGATCTCCGACGTGAATTCCGCCCAGGAACAGCTTCCCTCGCAGGTGCCGTGGAACAGCCCATAATTGTCCGTCGGCAAAAGATAGGCGATCGCCGCCGCCAGTTCGTCGGCGCTGGTCGGATTTCCGATCTGATCCTTTACCACATGCACCTTCTCATTCGTCTCGGAAAGTTTCAGCATTGTGCGGACAAAATTTTTCCCCTCCCCATACAGCCACGCCGTACGGATGATAAAATAACGGTCCGCGAAATCACGCACAAACTGTTCTCCCGCAAGCTTGCCGCTTCCGTAGGCGCTCACCGGTCCCACCGCGTCAAACTCGTTCAGCTCCCGGTTCTCCGTACCCGGAAACACATAATCCGTCGATACCTGGACAAGCTTTGCCCCCGTCTGTGACGCTGCGATCGCTAAGTTGCGCGGACCGATCGCGTTGATGCGGAATGCCAGATCTTTTTCGGACTCGCACTTATTGACGTCCGTATACGCCGCGCAGTTTATGATCGCATAGGGTTTCACCTCACGCGCAAACCGCATGACTGCATCCACATCCGTAATGTCCAGTTCCCCCACATCCGTGTTCACACATTCATATTCCGCGCTCGTCTCATACAGCCGGTTCATCGCATGTCCAAGCTGCCCGTTACAGCCCGTGATAATGATCTTTTTCATTTTCATTTCATTCCTTTCTTACTTTTATGATACCCATAGGCGATTGCGAAAAGCAGTCAATTGCGTTCACGATTGCTTTTCGCAATCGCCTATTTCTTACTTCTAAGCTGCCCGATCATGGCAAATCCAAGCTTTTTTAAGTAAGCAAATTCCTCGCTGTTCCTATATGCAAGATAATACCCCACATTCGGGATGCTCATGCAAAAAAGCACTTTCACCGCCAATGCGCCGATACCGCCGAAGGGCAGCAGACCGGATAACCATACGATCAGCGCGAACAACGCCGCCGTTAAGAGCGCCGCCTTTGCATATCCCAGAAAATAACGGCGCACCGGCATGGAAAACGCCTGCCTGTATATGAGACAGGGATCGTACCACCATGTCGTCAGAAGCCAGCTTATGATCGTGCCTGCGATCACGCCTGCAAGCCCGATATACCGCACAAGCACGATCGAGATCACAATATTGAGAACCGCGGTCGCCACAGGGCGCGCCTTCCCTTTCCAAAACAGCCCGCAGGCATCGCGATAAATAAAGGACGTCCGCTGAAACCCGTTGATCATAAAATAGAGTACCTGCAAAAACACAAGCTCCCACGAGAACACACGGGATGTGCCAAAGCAGAGACGGATGAGGGGATTCAGGCAGACGAACATACCGATCCCCAGCAATGTATACACCCAATAACAAAGCAATTGGATGCAGCGGAATACAAACTCGTTATGCTCTCTGGTATCCTCTGCATAATAGTTACCGACCGTCGCCGTCACCCCGCCGAACAACTGCATCGCCACCTGTGAGACGCCGGAAATGATCAACTGATAATTCCCGTATAACGCCACCGTCTTCACATTGATAAAGGCGGAAATGACAAGGTTATCCGTGGAATTGACGACCGTCGTGTTCATCTTAAAAAGGGACATCCCCGATACGTCGCGGAACAGACTTTTCTTTTCTTCCTTTGTCAGCCTGCGGTACGTCCGCTCTTTCAGGTAAGGATACCGCCGGTCCACCTCCCGCGCCGAAAACAGATTCACAAGGACCGCGGCAAACAGCCCGATCACCGAGTAGAGCATAAAATTCCGGAACATTGCAAGCGTCACGAGCTGCAGCACGGTGACGATCACATTTGCGAGCACATGATAAAAGCGCACGATGTAAAGCTTCTGATCCGCCTGTAACAAAATCGCCTTATACGCCCAAAACCAATAGGACGCCGCCGATTGCAGCACATACAGCATATAGATTACGCGGACATCCACAAGCCCGGTCGTCCCCGTCATCAGCCATGGCAAAAAAGGAAGCAGCGCCGCGCCCAACACGACAACTACCCAGCCGATGACAAAATAGGCCCTGCGAAAATAGCGCATGACCGATTTCACCGTTTCCCGGTCGCCCCCCGCGAGCGGCTGATACAGCCGGAAACAGACCGCCGTGGACAATCCTAATTCCGTCAGGCTCAAAATGGACAGAATATTCGTGAACAGACTGGAAATCCCCAGGTATTCGTCGCTTAAAAAACGAATGAATACGACACGCCCGATAAACTGCAGCAGACCGACGAGCAAAGTTCCCAAACCGCCCGCGAGCGTGTTCACGACCGCATTTCTACTCCTCATAATCCTATTTTCTCCCGCAGCGCGTCCTGATACATCTGTTTCTTTTTTTCCTTACTGTATTTCGGTATCATGTTGTAGAGTGCGAGCTCGCCAAGCGCATAATCCATCAGTGCGTATGAAAAATCCTTGTCGTTGACCACTTCGTCCGGCAGGTCCACCTTTTCTCCATCTTTCGTACAGGCGAACGCCTTTTCCCATTCGGCATGCTGCGACTCGCAGATTTCCTCCGCAGACGCCGGCGCCGTCACAAACGCATCCTCGCAGTGTTCCCACGCCGCCGTACCGCGGTCCGTATAGAGCAGTACGCTGCTCGTTCCCTTTTTGTCACTGTTTTTTCCTGTATAATTGTCGCCGACGGAAATATCCGCCTGCCGGTTGAATTTATCGTCGCATTCCACACAGCGGCGCAGCGTAAAGAAATCCTTGACACACATGCGCTCTTTCGCGCTGACGTCCATACTGCTCCCGTCCTCAAAGACAAAGCGCATATCTCCCGGCCAGCCGCCCGCGCGCTTATCCCTGAAATAAATATCCCTGATCTGCCCGGATTCCTTGATTCTTTTGGGATAACGCGTCCTGAAATAATCGTAAAAAGAATATGTCAGCGCGCGGTCGCAGAACAGCCCGATAATCAGCACATGCTCCCGGTCCGCGCCGGAAAGCTTCATCGCTTCCAAAAGCCCATAGACAGCGCAGGCGCAACCCACAAAAATACTGCGTTTTTCAGGGTGCGCAAGGATTCCGCTCACCGCGTTCTGATGTGACACCGGAACATAGCGCGATTTCTGTGTCGTGCTTAAGTCCTCACCCGGCAGAAATTCTCTTGTGCTGAGCTGGTACTCATCGTCAAAGCCCTCGACAAGATACGCATTGTCATACACGCCGTCCCGCAAAAGCCTGTCCACCATAGCCGTCACAACGCCGCCGCTCGTCGCCCGCATCAGAAGCTCCTCGTCCTTTGCCTGCGCAGTCAGCGCACGGTGCGGCATTGCGGCGGGGATTCTGTGCGTGCGTGCCAGACCGTAACATACGCGGACACACCTTCCGCAATGAATGCACAATTTTCTGTCCACGATCGGCAGATAATATCCGGACCTCCGTTCAAAATGAATACACTCCGCCGGACAGACCACGGCACAGATCCTACAGCAGACACACTCCCTTTCATCCTCGACATTGCACACGTCCTCGTCTTCATCCTTCCTGATTCCGCTCGATTTTTGGGACCGGTCGATAATATCAAATACATTCCCTCTTTGCAGCTTTACAAGCTTCTCCCCGATTTTGACCGCCTCGTCCGCATAACGCTCTTCCATGCGCGCGATCGGCTCATCTATCGCATCCGGCTGCTGCGTTCTGACATCAATTTCATATTTCTGTTGATCAAACAGCTTTAACAGCTCCTGATATTTGACCGCCCAGCCCGGTACGATGCAGGGCGTTCCTTCCTTATAGGCATGAACGACCGCATGATAGCGGGAGGCTATCAGATAATCGAAGCGCGCCGCGAGTGCGCTATAGGCAAAACAGTCCATTTCCTCTTCCAGCAGCACGACCCGCCGGTCTTTTTCATAAAATGATTTGATCCGTCGGCAGACGTCCCGGTCCTGCACCGCATGACGGATGATATACACCGTCCTTCCCATTTCCAAAAACTTCTCGATCGCCCTGCGGTACAACGCATCCATCTGCCCTGCCCCGCCATACCGGTCGTTGCGCACGTTCGGCACAATGCCGACACTGTGCGGCGCAATCTCCGGGATTTCCGGCTCCTCCGCATACCAATTGCGCGCCAGAACGGTATCCGGCACCACTTCTTCCCCACGCGGACGCGGCGGACACCTGAAAAGCTCTCTTCGATCCACTCCGCGATTTGTCAGAACAATATCCGGCGCATACCGAACCAAGGGCATGTCATAATATCGCCTGAGCAGTTCACACCCCTGCTGCTCCCTGCCAAACAGCATTCTTGCCTTGAGAAGCCACGGCCGCATATAGCGGTCCGCTATTTTTTTCCGGATCCCCTTCCACTCAAACGGTCCGAAAGACTGCGGCATGAAATAGATCGGGCAACACATTCTTATCGCCATCGGAACACGGTACGCCGCGAGCAGATTTGCCAAAAGCCCCCAATTCGATCCAAACGTATATCCGCTGACGTCAATGATCATATCCGTATGTTTTCGGATATATGCCGCATCCCCGTGCCTGTCCAGCCTGCCGTAACGATGCTGCAGCAGCTTATATTTCCACCCGTATATGCATACGCCGTCCCGAAACAAAAATTTATATTTTGCCAGCTCCCCGTCGCTTCTTGCGGCGTCCACATCGGAAATGACGACGACTTCCTTGTCCGGGAAACGCCGTTTCACTTCGTCTACCGCTACAAAGACCATCGCCTGTGCGCCTTTATTGATCAGGTTTCCCCCTGTGATCAGAACGTATCCCATAAACGCCCTCCATTCTTACTCCGCTTTGCCCGTCAGCGCGGTGTAAATCCGCTCAACTGCCACGGTATTGTGCTGTGCGGTAAAATATTCTTTTGCATAGCGGTATGCCTCTGCGCCCATGCGCGCGATCTCCTGCGGCTGTTCCAAAAAATAACGCATTTTCTCCGCCAGCGCCGCCGCATTCCCGCTCTCAAATAAAAGTCCGTTCTGCCCGTCACGAATCAGTTCGGGCGTTGCCCCGCTGTCCGCACCGATGACCGGATTGGAGGAAAGCATGGCTTCCGCCGTCACTCTCCCGAACGCCTCCATACCGGAACAGACAAGCTCCACATCTGTCTTTTTTCTGAGCGCCGCCATATCGGACACATGCCCCGCGAACGTAACGATCCCTTCCGGCAGCTTCCCTGCCTGCACTTTCAGGCGCTCCTCAAACGCCTTTGAGGAGCGCAGTGCGGACGCCGCCCCCGCGATCACGAGCCGCACACCGCAAAAACCCTGCGCAAGCAGAAGCCTGCACGCTTCCACTGCAAGCTCCTGATGCTTGCCTTCATGGAAATTGCCCGCAATGAGAAAGGTGATTATCGATGCCTCATCCGTCCGGCTCCGTCCGTCCATTCCCGATAAGCGCCGTATTCCTGTCCCGGACTGCATATCTGTCATCCGGCACGGTTTCCCGCTCTCTCCTTCGGGATACTTCTCATATATCCATTTTTCGGAAATGCCGTTATAGACCACCGTGCAGTGTGTATCCGGTATTTCCTGCTCATAATACCGGCGCAGACATTGCGAAATGAATACGATCTTCCCCGGAACCTGCACGGCGCGGCGCGCGCTTTCCTGTTTTCCCCGCAAATACATTAAATCGTAATCCAGATCGCCGAACTCGCGGAAGTGCCACACATGCGGCAGTCCGCACAGCTTTGCCGCGCGTGCGCCGACATCAATCGCGCTGGAGTTCGAATGAATCAACTGCGCATGTCTTTTCTCCGCCGTCAGCGCGATCCGCCGCACCGCACAGGGCTCCGTCAGATACAGCCCGCGAAACAGCAGTTTCATCAAGGGATTCCATGCCTTCGGCATCATCCACCAGCCGAAAAATATTTTTTTCACAGGAATGTCCTGTTCTTTCAGCGCGCGGTAAACCTGCCCCGACCGAAAAGGAACAATCACAGTCACCGTATGTCCGCGGCGCTTCATGTCCGCCGCCATCGTGACGAGTGATTTCGATGCGCCGCCCAGATTCCGTTCATGTGCCACATACAGGATATTCATTTCAGCCGTCATGTCCTTTCCGTACGCTCTCTTTATGCTCCCTTTCCGCTTTCCCGGTCCCTGTCCCCGCCTTCCAGCCGACGGATCCGCTCCTCGCAGAGCGCCACGGCCTGCACAAGCTGTTTGATCCGTTCCGACTGCCGCGACACAATGACCGTCAGCGCAAAAATCAGGCAGACTGAAAATAAGAATGCCGCCAGATACAACGCGTTGACCGGCGTCGCAATGCCGAGCAGATCGGCAAGCACGGACAACAGCTTTGGAAAACAGTCCACGATCAGCGCCGCAAAGGACACCGCCAGCCACGGCAGCGCATATTTCAGTTCCATTCTTCTTTTACGGATCAGGCGGATGATATACAGCATCCCCAGCAGCAGAACCGCCGCGCCGATCAATTGCAATTTCACCATGTCCAGCTTCTCCTTAGTATCGCCTCATGTCTTCTATCAATATGGCAAACGTCACCTTACACATATAGTAAATGCTTTTTGTAAAGGAGATCGAGGATTTCCCGTTCTCGCGCTCCCGCATTTTTACAGGCGCTTCCTCCACCCGTTTTCCCTGCCGCAGCAGGCAGACGACGCTCTCCGGCTCAGGATAGTCCTTCGGATAATTCTCGGCAAACGTCTCTATGACATCGCGGTTCGCCATCCGCATGCCCGATGTGGGGTCCGTGATCTTTTTTCCGGTTGAGATCCGGATGAGTTTCGCAAAATAACGGATTCCCAGCCGTCTCATTCCGGATGACTGGAAACCCTCATGCATGAGGAACCGGGAACCGATCACCATATCCAGCTTCTCCTGTATGAGTTTTTCGCGCATCTTTGCCAGATAAGCGGCGTCATGCTGCCCGTCGCCGTCGAACTGCACCGCCACATCATATCCGTTCTGCTTTGCATAACGGTACCCCGTCTGCACTGCACCGCCAATCCCCAGATTCACGGGCAGATTTAAGACATGCAGTCCCTCTTCCCTGCACAGCGCGAGCGTACTGTCCCGGGAACAGTCGTTGATGATGATATAATCAAAATCAGGCGCGTTCTTCTGAATATCCCGCACCGTCTTTACGATATTTTGTTCTTCATTATATGCCGGTATCATGACAAGACTTTTCATCTGCCTTCTCCTATGCGCCGGAATCGTTCACAAGAACTGCTTCAGCACCCTGAGCGTCCTGCACAGATCCGTAAACCAGGCAAAGCGGATCCCGTTCTCTTTGAGCGCGCGGTGCCCTTCTTTCAAAGATAACAGATATGCAGAAAGCCCCTGATTGCTTGTCCCGCCGTAATTCATGCGGATGAGTACCTCCGGGACATAGGCAAGGCGCACCTGCCCGTCCTTTAAGCAGCGCACCATAAATTCATAATCGGCGGAAATGCGGTAATCCGTCCGATAAAGACCGTAGCGTTCGTACACTTCACGACGCAGATAAAACGTCGGATGTCCCGGCATCCAGCCGAAACGCAGACGCCCCTGTCCCTGTCTCCATTTCCTCACAATCTTACCGTCCCTGCAATAATCAAGATCGGCATGTACGCCGTCCGTATGCGCCTCCTCCATTGCAGAAACAAGCCTGCGCACCGCATAGGGTTCCGTCAGTTCGTCAAAGCAGCAGCCGATCACATCGCCATGCGCCATGCGGATTCCTTTGTTGATCGCATCATAAATCCCCTCGTCCGGCTCGGAGCAGATCTTCATCCGCTCCCCAAACCATTCTTTTGCCGCCGCAAGAACCTGCGGTGTCCGATCCGTGGATGCGCCGTCCACTACAATGTATTCCAATTCCGCATAGTCCTGCCTCCTGACGCATTCAATGATCCGCTCTAAATGATCCGCATCGTTATATGTAGCTGTAATGATCGAAACCTTAAGTCCCATAACCAAAGTGCCCTCTTTGTTCTTCTCAAGTCAACGTTCGATCTTTTCCGAGTGTCTCCATCATATCACAATCCACGTTTATTTTCAATGAGGGCGGAGTCGGAGAACCCCTCCGCCTCCCGATGTTCTCTTTACAAGTAATAGGGTACGATCCCCAGCCTCCAGTTACAATAAAGAAGCAGCGCCGCCATGATACCGAACAAAATCTGGCCATACCGCTCCTCGCCCCATTTCCACACAAACCTGCCGTTCAAGAAGCAGGCAAAAAACGGAAACAGCACCGGTGTGAAATACCGGTCCTGCACACCGACGATCGCATCGCTGCCAACCGCATTGAAAGACATATAAAGAACCGTCCACACAACGGCGGACATGCCGAATACCATCACCGCAAAGCATACGATATGACCCGCCTTCATCCGGCTGCGCTGCTCCGACCTGCAGCCGACGAGCGCCGCAAACGCCGCCGTGCCAAAAAAGATCCATGTGCAAAGCGTGCCGGGCGTACTCATATACGCATACATCAAAAACTGGTCCTTCCCCGTAAACCAATCCGCGACCCGCCCAAACATGGTGGTAAGCAGCAGCCGCGCATAAGAAAACGGCGCGCCGAAAATATGCTTTAACTGCCCAAGCATATTCGTTCCCTCCATGCGCGTATCTCCCGCGTGAGAAAGCGTCTCCATCGCAGAACCGCCAGCCGCGGATTTGGCGAGGATCTCATACATCATGCATGCGCACAGCAGCGTCAACACCCCGCGGAACAGCCACGCGGCACGCTTTGACGGAAATTTCTCATTTCCCAAAAACAGCAATAAAAGCCCCATCAAAATATAAACCGGCTTCGCATAACTGCCGATAATGAGGCAGATCAGGACCGCCGCCGCCCTGCGCGGACGCAGCCTCTCCTTCGGCGCAAAAAACTCATTTGCCGTCAGAACCATGCCCAGCAGCAAAAAGCTGTTCACACAGGCGTCATAGCAGAACTGCGATGCCGAAAAAATACTGTTCGGCAAAAGCGCAATCACTGCGACAAGTCCTTTTCCCTGCCTTGCTGTCCGGACTGCAAAAAAACACACGATCGTATACAAAAGCAGATTCCCGAACTTACCGAGCATCAGCATTGCCGCAAGCGGCAGTTTCAGCATTCTGCCGATCGCGATCATGAGCGCCATCGGCAGATAGGCGCGCCTGTCATAATAAACCATTTTGGTCTGCCGATAGACATCCGCGCTATCATAATCATGGATCCCCTGTAAATACTCCTCCACTGCCGTGCGCTCCCAACGATTTTGAAAATGCGGCGCGCGCAGTGACTTTAGCTCCAGAATCGCCTCCGTATCATAGACCGTTCCGACAAACGAAAGATTCCACGCCTTACTGATATGCGTCTGCTCGTCATAACTGATCTGATTCGTCCCCGTCATCAGGATCAGATGCATTCCCGCTGCCAGCGCGATCACCGCAAACGCATATTCCGGCCTCTTTGCCATAAACCGGCGCCCCAGCCATAAAAATGCCGCCAATCCGAATGCGGTGCAGAAAAATAACATGCGATATGGACTCCACTCCACAAAATTGGCGGCTGTGAGCGTACCTTCTGAAGCCGGTGCGCATGAAAGCGTCAGCACAAGTCCTGCCGCCTGCGTGCGCAGATTGAGTACGCTTGCTTTCAGCTTCGGCGAAATCGTCCCCGTCCACGCAGAAAGCTCACCACCCTGCTCATCCAGCAATACCAGCTGATAGTCCACATCCTCCTCAAACTCGGCTGCAATCCGCACGGTTTTCACATAACAGGTTTCCCCCAATTCCAGAACAGTACCGGTGCCGCCGGCTTCTATAGGACTCTGCGCCTCATAATTTTTTCCGAACAATGCGTGTGCGTTAAAAAAGAACAGCTCCGCCAGCACGGAAAGCAGAAGCACTGCCGCTGCGGCTGCAGAAACGTGTAACGCCCGGATCCTCTGCGTTTTCTTCATCGCCGCACCTCTCTCTCCCCCGCATTCCCCATGGTCAGCGCAACGCAGACCAGCAACAGGCAGATCAGCTTCGCGTCAAACAGCAGCGGATAGGTATCCCGCTCGCAGGCATAATACAGTAACAGATCGCCCCCATAGGCCTCTCCGTTTACAACCGTAAGACACTCATCCAGATCCCTGTCCGTCGCGATCAGCAGCGGATAGACCGGCTCTCCCTCCGCCGGTACATAGCGGATGGCAAAAACCAGTTCCCCGGCCAGCTCCTCCTCATGGGACAGCGCCACATACGTGTGGCCTCTGCGCAATTCCGTATTCAGCGCCGCGGTTCCCTGCCCCGCATACACCTGCTCCCCGTTTTCCGTCATCTGCCAGACATCCACAACGATCACGCCCGCCGGGCAGCTCTCCGCCCCCCAGTCGAGACAGGGATGCACGCCGCTCAGACGGCCTCCCTCAACCGAAAAAGAAAAGAGCACCGTCGTCTCCGGCGTCAGCAGGATCTCCGTTTCCCGTTCGTCCTCCTCCAAGGTCACATGGTACTCTACAATGTCATAGGCGGTCTTAGGAAACAGCGTGCTGCACACAAAGACAAGCGCCGCCAACGCCGCGCCTGTCCATGTCCATATTTTTTTCTTTTGCAGGATCCAGTCTCTCATACGTCCTCTTACTTCTTTCCCAGCTCCAGTCTGTTGACCGCCGAGAAGATCGCGCGTACCGATGCGCGGGTAATATTGGAGCTGACGCCGACGCCATATGTGACACGTCCGTCATCTGCGCTCAAGAGATGAATATATGCCGCCGCCTGAGAATTGGAACCGCTCTGTAATGCGTGCTCCTCATAATCAAGAATCTTGATCGAAACGCCAAGCTTCTCCTGCAAGCCGCGCTGTACCGCATCAAGCGGCCCGTTTCCGACCGCCGTATAGGTCTTTTCCTCCCCGTGATCCGTATAAATAACCGTCACCTGCGTGTCAAACTGCGACTCGGTCTCACCGCTCAGATCGTCCACTTTCAGCTTACGGAAATGAATCGGCTCCTTTTGGTTGAGATACTCCCTGCGAAAGTTCTCCATGATCAGATCCGGCGATACCTCACCCTGTTTCTCCGAAATTTCCTGAATCACATTGGCAAATTCACGCTGCATCCCCTTCGGCAGCTTAAACCCAAAATAGGTATCCATAACGAACGCAACGCCGCCCTTACCCGACTGCGAATTGATGCGCACGATCGGCTCGTATTCCCTGCCAATATCCGCCGGATCAATCGGCAGATAAGGAACTTCCCAATATTCATTTCCGCGTTCTTTCATCGCCTTGACGCCCTTGTTGATTGCATCCTGATGAGAACCGGAAAACGCCGTAAACACAAGTTTTCCTGCATAGGGATGACGCGGATGGATCGGGATCTTGCAGCAGCGCTCATAGATCTCGATACTTTCATTCACATGCTCGATCTGTAATTTGGGATCAATCCCCTGCGAAAACATATTATAGGCAAGATTCATCACATCCACATTTCCCGTGCGCTCGCCGTTTCCGAACAGCGTGCCCTCTACGCGCTCCGCACCCGCAAGCATCGCAAGCTCCGCCGAGGCGACGCCGGTTCCCCTGTCGTTATGGGGATGCACGCTTAAAATAATACTCTCCCGGTCCTGAAAATGCTTATTCATCCACTCGATCCGGTCCGCAAACACATTCGGCGTCGTCATCTCCACCGTAGAGGGAAGATTGATGATCATGGGATTCTCTTTTGTCGCGCCCCACGTCTCCTGTACCGCCGTGCAGATCTCAAGCGCATAATCCAGTTCCGTCCCTGTAAAGCTTTCCGGAGAATATTCTAAAATGATCTTTCCCGGGAAATCCGCCGCATGCTGTTTTACCCACTTGGTACCCTGCACCGCGATCTGTGTGATCTCATCGCGGTTCATGCCGAATACCACGTCCCGCTGCAAAGTGGATGTCGAATTGTAAATATGCACAACCGCCTGCGAACATCCCTCAATGGACTCAAACGTGCGCGCGATCTGTTCCTCGCGGCACTGAGAGAGCACCTGTACCCTGACATCATCAGGAATCAGCCTGCGTTCCACAAGCTGGCGTAAAAAATCATATTCGATCTGGCTTGCCGCCGGAAAACCGATCTCAATCTCCTTAAATCCCAGCTTCACAAGATACTCAAACATTTCGATCTTCTCACCAACGACCATCGGATCGATGAGCGCCTGATTTCCGTCGCGCAGATCGACGCTGCACCAGATCGGCGCTTTCTCAATCTGCCGGTTCGGCCATTCTCTTTCCGGGTAATCGACCACCGGATTTCTCTTGTAACGCTGATAATGTAACATGCTTTCTTACCTCCATTTTTGTTATTGTAACCTTTGCTTCTCTATGATAAGCAGACGTGAAATGCTTCGCATTCCACGCTCGCGTTGCTCGCCGCAAAGCATTTCCTGCGCCTCCGCTCGTGCAAGCACGGCAGACGCTCCGGAAACACTTTGCTTCTTAAGCTTATCGCGCAAATAAAATCAGCCCGAAGCATTTCGGGCTGACAGCATTGCGGTTTATTCTCCAAGACCACTTTCGATCGCGTTCACAAGCGTCTTTAACGCCTCTTCTTCATCTTCACCCTCACAGGTGAACTCGATCTCATCACCACATTTTACACATGCGCCGAGCACGCTCAGCACACTTTTTGCATTCGCTGTATTTTCCCGAAAGGTAAATGTAATCAACGATTTGAACTGCATAGCTTCCTTGCATAGGATGCCGGCAGGTCTTAGGTGTAGTCCCGTCGGATTTTTAATAACTACCTTCTGGCTTACCATAATTGTTATACCTCCACTTCTGTCTTCTTCCGAGCCGAATCGACCATAACCCCCACGATTACTGTCAATATGACTAGTATAGCATTTTCACAGAGCAATCACAAGCCTTTCTTTTGTCAATGCGGTCAACGCAGCATAAGCCCGCCATAATCCGCCTTACAACATAATGTTCTGAATCAGATCGGCAAGCTTCTTCGCCTCCCTCTCGATCATCGCCTGATCCTTTCCCTCGATCATCACACGCACAAGCGGCTCCGTTCCGGACGGGCGGATCAACACCCTGCCCTCCCCCTCGAACGTCGCGTTCAGCTTTTCGATCGCCGCCGCGATTTCGGGATACTCCATATAGCTTTCTTTTTTGTGATTCGGAACCTTCGCATTGACCAGCGCCTGCGGAAGCACTTCCATGACCGACGCCAATTCGGACAGCGGCTTTCCTGTCTCCACGAGTACCTGCAGAAGATGCAGCGCGCTTAACAGACCGTCCCCTGTTGTATTTTCATCCAAAAAGATAATGTGCCCGGACTGCTCTCCGCCCAAATTCGCCCCGATTTCCTTCATGCGTTCCAGCACATAGCGGTCGCCCACCTTCGTCTGCTCAAGCGCAATACCGCGTTCCTTCGCCATCAGGGTAAATCCGAGATTGCTCATGACCGTCACCACGATCATGTTCTTTTTTAACGTCCCGGTATCCTTCATATGATTTCCGACGATCGCCATGATCTGATCTCCGTCCACCACTCTTCCGTTTTCATCCACTGCGAGCAGGCGGTCGGCATCACCGTCAAATGCAAGCCCCAGCGCCGCCTTTTCATAGACAACGCGCGCCTTCAGTTCCTCTAAATGCGTGGAACCGCAATTGGCATTGATATTTGTTCCGTCGGGATTGTTGTGGATCGCAACGATATTGCCGCCGAGCTCCTTCAACGCTTCCACGGACGTATAGAACGCAGCTCCCTCCGCGCAGTCCACGACAATCTTCATACCGTCCAGCTTTACCGGCACCGACTGAACCGCATGATTGATATACTCCTCGCGCGCATCCGTCCGGTATTTGATCTTTCCGACCGAAGAACCTGTCGGAAACTTCACGCCCCTCATATCGGAACGGATCAGATTCTCGATCTCGTCCTCCAGCGAATCCGGCAGCTTATAGCCGTTTCCGTCAAAAAATTTAATGCCGTTAAACTCCACCGGATTATGGGATGCGGAAATCACGACTCCTGCATCCACCTTATATTTTCTTGTCAGATATGCGATCGCCGGCGTCGGGATCACGCCGACATAAACCGCATTTGCCCCGACGGAACACGCGCCCGCCATCAGCGCGTTTGCAAGCATATCCCCCGATATTCTCGTATCGCAGCCGACCATGATCGTCGGTTTGTGGTCACGCTCCTTTGTCAGTACATAGGCTCCCGCCTGCCCCAGCTGCATTGCCAAAAGCGGCGTCAACTCCTCATTTGCAACCCCTCTCACGCCATCCGTGCCAAACAATCTTGCCATGTTGATCCAAATCCTTTCCGCGTCTCTATTCCTCTTCTTCTTCCTCCACGATCTTTGTGAGCTCGATGGACACATATAACCGCTGTATCTGCGTCACACGCTCCGGCATCGTGAATATGGCTTCCATGGAATAAACGCCGTCCGCAGGTTCATATACGCCCTGCTGTTCAAAATAAGCCGTCAGATCAATCTCGCCGACAAAGCTTCCCTCGTCCACATCCGCCATCACCGTCGGTATCGCCCTGACGCCGATGGAAGCGCCGCTGTAATTCACCAGCGTATATTCATAGCCCTCAGGCACATTGAGAATGCGGACCCTTCCTTCCGGAATCGGGATATAAGTCGTCTCTAACGGCTCGATCTCCACCATGACGCCCAGCAGTCCCGTATGCTCTTCATCCGCGATCACAACGCCGGCGGGCAGATAATCCTCCACCGATATGAGCACATTTAAGGAATCCGTCTGTCCCGTCAGGTTGAGCTCCTCCGCTGGGATCTCAATACTTGAGATCGTATCAAGGACATTCTGCGCCCCCGCGATCCGGATTCTGTCATAGGTTCCTATAATCCTGCCTGTCGGTTCATATCCATCCGCAGGTACACCGGACGTACGATAGGTAAACGGCACGCTCTTTGTCGCCAGAATCGAAACCTTCACCTCAACGGACGTGATATTCAGCTGGATACTGCTATCCTCCACCCGGTTGCCCGCGGCGTCATAAAGAACAAGGCTCGCCGTGGTGCTCACGTCGCTCGTCATATTTGTCACATCCACGACCGCCTGCACGGACTCAACCTTCTCGATCACGGACTCCGGTCCTCTGAGACGCACAACCGTCTGACCTGCCGTCACACTTCCCGTCAGATACCCCTCCTCAGGCGTACCGGTCGTAGAAATCTGGATCTGGAGCTGCTTTTGTCTGACATCCTCGATATTCAATTTCAAAAATTCCGTATTGGAACTGATGCTGTCAATCTGATTGCTGTAACGGTTGCTCGAAAGCTTGATCGTCACCATATTGGTCACGCTGACCTCGGAAAGATCGGCGACCGCCTGGATATTATCGCGGTCAAGCTGGTCTAACACGGATCGCTTTGCCCGCACCGTCACATTGACCATGTTCGTATTGTCCAATATCTGGTACACCTTTCCCTCATCGGTGATGGCGTCCGTATTGGTCAGTTCCACCGGAATCCCGATAAACCTCTGCTCATCAATCGGATCGTTGATGTTCATCACGATCAGCCATAGGATCGACGCACAAATGACTGACAGAAACTTCAATCCGAGATTTTGTGTTAGCCATTTTTTCATGCTTTGGATCTTCCCTTTCTCACACGGTGCTTCTTTTCATCAATGCCCGGCTTATCCTGTATCATTGCAATCTTTTCTTTTACGCCGTCCGCATCCAGATCCCGATACAGTTCTCCTTTATAGGCAACGCTGACATATCCCGTCTCCTCGGAGACGACCAGCGTCAGCGAATCCGTCGCTTCGGAAATACCGACCGCCGCGCGGTGGCGTGTTCCCAGCTCCTTACTTAAGTCGCGGTTATCCGATAACGGGAGATAGCAGGTCGCCGACGTAACGCGCTCCCCGCGCACGATCACCGCACCGTCATGGAGCGGGGTGTTGTGCTCAAAAATATTGATCAGAAGCTGGCTGGTGACAAGACCGTCCACCGTGATTCCCGTTCTCTCGTATTCCGAAAGGGAGTTGGTCTGCTCCATCACGATCAGGGCGCCGGTCCTCACCCTTCCCATCTCAAAACAGGCGCGCACGATCTCATTCACCGTGCGGTCCGAATATCTTCCGCCGTCCTTGCGCGCCGCTTCAAACGGAAGGACCGAGTTGAGAAAATTTTTACTGCCAAGCTGTTCCAGCGCTTTGCGCAGTTCCGGCTGCATAATGATCACAACCGCGATCGCCGCAACGCTGATGACGTTCTCCGCGATCCACAAAATAGTTGACATATGGAAAAATGCCGCGACTCCGATAAAGGCAAGTATGACAAGAACTCCTTTTAGGAATGCCCATGCTCTGGTGTTCTTAATCCACACCATGATCTGGTAAACCAAAAAGGAGATAATCAGGATCTCAACAACATCCGTTACCTTCATGTAATTGGGTATGTGTACGGCAGACAGGTATTTGTCCGCAAAAGCAGTAAATCTTTCCATGCCGATCCCATCTGTTCCTATCTTATTTTTGCGTCAGCGCCGCTTACGATGATCTATGCGTGCCGGCGCTTGCGCCGCTGTTTCTTGTCTGCTGCGTCCCCGATGTACTTTTCACCCCTGCCGGCCGCGTCTGCATGGCGCCGCTTCTCGCCGTCGTATACGGCGCTGCCGCGGATGACGGTTTATGGGAGGAACTGTCCGACGCCGCTTTTTCCAATGCCGCCCTTCCGGGCATTACCGTCGTCCGGTCAGAGACGCCGTAGTCCGAAGTACTCCTCTCCGTCGCCGCGCGGTCCGAAGTGCTCCTGCCCGTCGTCACACGCTCCGACATGCCTCTGCCCGATGCCGTCCGCTCTGACATTGTCCGATGCGATGACACATCCTGCGATGCCGTTCTGTGTGAGGCCGCCGCGCTCTCCGTATGCTGCACAGGCTTTCTCGTATCAAGCTTGGTCACGGTCTTATCGGGAAGCGTCACAGACATCTTGGGAACTGCCTTAACATAATAATAATATTCATCATCTTCATATTGTATGTGTTCTGTCCTGCTGTAATCAACATTGAACACAAAAAACTGCAAAACCTTTACGATGCCGACCGCTGCAATACTTCCCACGATCGTTCCCATAATGGAAATGTTCGTATGATATTTCAGATCGCCGAACATCAGAATGACCATGCTCATGAGCGCCCCTGTGATCATGGCGATCGTCCAGCAGTGATCCACCGGCATTCTGCGGATAATATAGACAACGATCACGGTTATCGCAAACGCCGCGACTGCCACGAGCATCGCACGGTCATGCATGATCCCGTCCAAAAAATAACGGAACCGCACAAGCGTACCGTCCGCATCCAGAGAGTTGATCGCCGGCGCATTCCGGTTGATAAAGCTCAACACATAATAAACAATGACGCCGCATCCGACGGACACGACGGACGCCGGACTTCCCACAAGCCCCATGGAAAGCGGCATCACGACCGGTATCTTTAACGCGAAGCAGACCGGTGTCAGCAGCACCGCGATCGTATCCTTCGGTGAAAAACGGAAGTACAGCAAAAACATCAACAGATAAAGCACCAGTAATACGATCACGCATTCCCATGACAGACTGTATACATGACCGAGCGAAAACGCAGCCGCCATCACGATCACCAGATTCAACGGCAAAAACGAACACAACAGCGATACGATCAGGACGACCGCCGTGCTGTTGAGCTGTGTCATATAGCCCAGACTCTTATTGACAAGGAGCAGCGAAATAAAC
This sequence comes from bacterium, assembly GCA_023667365.1. Classification (GTDB taxonomy): domain Bacteria; phylum Bacillota; class Clostridia; order Lachnospirales; family Lachnospiraceae; genus DLAJ01. Next base: position 54,089 of record JAMPAG010000003.1, read on the forward strand.
GCCGCCGCAAATTTCAGCACCGGAACAAGATATGCCTCATATTTGCTGTAAAAGCTTTTTAATTTTTCTTTTATGACAAGTAATGTAGCCATAACTATCCTCTCAATATGACTATTTGTTTTTGGATTCAAGCTGATAAATCTGTGAAAGCTGGCGCAGTCTGCCCATATATGCCTTCTGTCTTTTTTTGGCTTTTCCGTATTTGAAAGAATAAACGACATAGGAAATGAGCGCATATACGACGATCGTCACAATGTACGCGATCGCCGCCTTGCGCGCAAGCCCCCATAAATCCATCTCGTATATCCCGTCCAACAATGTTTCAAAATGATACAACAAATAAATGCCGCACACTAAAAAATAAGCGATGGTCGCACTGATAATGGATTTCAATACCTGAAGTCCGATATAGTCGCCTCTGAAATAGCTTCCGATCGCGCCGTTCTTTTTTCCTTCGCCGCTTTCATAGGCTGCCATCCGCGTCATCATAATAATCCGCTCTTCGTTTAACATAATACTCCCACGCCGGTTATCTGTCCAAGAATCTCATCTTCGGATTCTCGCGATCCTGCTTCTTCGGTTCCGGCTTCGGCGCCACCGGTTTTCGGATCGCGCTGCTTAGGTCCATTGCCATTTCTTTTTTACATTTTTCGCAGAAACGTCCTGTTTTAATCATCGCTCCACAGTTTTCACAGCTCACGCCGATCGGGGAATCCTCCGAAAACGCAAGCCGCTCCTCACGGATCCACTGCTGGATCTGAGGAATCTCCACCTCGCACTCCTCAGAGACCATATTGATCGTCGCGTCCTTATTGTCGCGGATGAAAGTCTTTACCTGCTGAAATTTCTCCTCCTGCTTTTCCCTGCAGGAAGGACAAATGTGAGGTCCCGCCACATAGTTAAAAATTCTTCCGCACTTTCTGCAATTTCTAACATTCATACTTTCCGCTCCTTTTCTAAATTCCGTTGCCGGAAGCCAATGTGATCACATAAATATCCACGATCCCCGCCCGCTTTAGCAGCGCTCCCGCCGCATCCACGGTACTGCCCGTTGTGTAAATATCATCAATTAGTATAATCGTCTTTAATTTTACATCATTTCGTATAAATTTGAAAGCCTTTTTCAGATTTTTTTGCCGTTCTTCCCGATTCAGCCCTTTTTGCGGCACCGTATTTTGTTCGCGCACGAGCGCTCCCTCCAAAACCGGGATACCGAGACGCGCAGAAAGCGCCTCGGCATACAGCGCCGCCTGATTATATCCCCGCTTTTTTTGTTTTGCTCTATGCAGCGGGATCGGAATGAGCGCATCGGCATTCCATGAGCGGATGTCCGCCCCAAGCACCCGCACGGTCTCATCCGCGTAAAAAGAAGCATACTCCTGCCTTCCCTCGTACTTGAACCGATAAACGGATTCACGGATGTCCTCATAATAAAATAAGGAACGCCCCCGCGTAAAGGCGTGTTCCGCCGCAGCGCAGTCGTGGCAGTAAACCGTCTGCCCGTCGTTCAATGGCTTCCCGCATTTCGCACAATACACATCCCCAACCGTTTTGACACGCGCGCGGCACGACGGACAGATTCCGCCTGACGTGCCGGACAAGGTGCCGTCGTCTGCCGTATCGGACAGGCGCTCTCCCGCCGTGCCGGACAGGCGCTCTCCCGCTGCGCCGGACAGGAATCCTCCCGCTGCGCCGCGCAGGAGTCTGTCGCAGATCGGACAATGCGCCGGATAGAGCAGCTCCGTGACGATCCCGCCGATCCGCCTGACCGCATTTTTCATACTGTTTCCTTTTCTCCTGCTTTCTTCTCTCCTGCTTTCTTCTCTCCTGCCTTCTTCTCTTTTGCTCCCCGTTCTTTCGTTTTCTCTTCTTTCACTCTGGTTCATTGATCCTCTTTCCGGATCAGCTCTCTCAATCGGTGCGTCAGTCCCGTGTGGCGCTTCTGCTCATCCACATTAGCGATCATCTGTGCGATCGTCTGACGGCTCCCTAATATTGTTACGCAGCCACGCGCCCTCGTAATACCCGTATAGAGCAGATTTCGGTTTAAGAGCATACGCGGAGCCGATAAAAGCGGCATGATAATGCCCGGATATTCGCTGCCCTGCGATTTATGGATCGTGATCGCATAGGCAAGCTCCAGTTCCTCCAGATGCGCAAATTCATACTCCACAGTCCGTCCCTCGTCAAACTGCACCCGCAGAATGCGCGCCGCCTCGTCCACGGATAGGACGCGCCCCATATCCCCGTTAAAGATCCCCGTCCCCCTGTCTACGGGAATCTGATAAGCGCCGAGCACCTCCCACTCCAGCTGGTAATTATTCTTGATCTGCATGACTTTGTCGCCCTCCCGGAATACGTTCTCCCCAAAGACGTATTCTTTTTTATCAGCAGAAGGCGGATTTAAGTACTGCTGTAATATCCGGTTCAGGCTTTCCGCGCCGAGCGCCCCCTTCCGCATCGGCGTCAGCACCTGAATCTCAAACGGCTGCGCGTTCACATATGCAGGCATTTTTCCCGTGATGAGCTGAATCATATGCTTGTAAATCACATTCACATTATCCCGCTCCAAGAAGAAAAAATCCCTGCTCTTATTGTCCAGCGCGATCTCCCTGCCCTCATGGATCCGGTGCGCGTTGACCACAATGTCGCTCTCCTCCGCCTGACGGAAGATCTTGTTTAAGACGACCATGGGAAAGCAGCCGCTCTCCATCAGATCGCGCAGGACCTGCCCCGGTCCGACACTCGGAAGCTGATTGGCGTCTCCCACCAAAATCAGTCTTGTTCCGACCGTAACCGCCTTTAGCAGCGCATGAAACAAATAAATATCCACCATCGACATTTCATCAATGATTACTGCGTCCGCCTCCAGCGGATTTTCTTCATTGCGTTCAAACCGCACGCGCCCTCCCCGTTCCGAGAGCGCTCCGTTCAGTTCCAGCAGGCGGTGGATCGTCCGCGCCTCATAGCCCGTCGTCTCCTGCATCCGCTTGGCGGCGCGCCCCGTCGGCGCGGCAAGGTGAAATTCCATTCCCTCCTTGTCAAGTAATTCGATGATTGCTTTTGTCGTCGTCGTCTTTCCCGTCCCCGGACCGCCGGAAAGAATAAAAACGCCGTTTTTCATCGCTTCTATGACCGCCCTGCGCTGCCGCTCATCCAAAGTCAGGCTCTGCTCCTCCTCGATCCGCCCGATCCTGCTTAAAAGCCTCTCGTCCTCTTTGGGATCTTCCTCCGCGGCAAGCATCAGATCATGCAGCATCCGCGCGCAGTCCAGTTCCGTATAATAGGCGCTGCTCCCATACACCGCCGCCATGCTGTCCTGATTTTTGATCACCAGTTTTTTGTCCATCGCCATATTGGGAATGACCGGATCGACCGCATCTTCCGAAAGCCCTAGCAGCTCTGCCGCGCGTGCGCGCAGGACGGGCAGCGGTAAAAAAAGATGCCCTTCCCCTCCCGCAAGCGAAAGCACATACAGAAGCCCGCTCCGGATCCGGTAATCCGAATCCACATGAATGCCGATCTTCGCCGCGATCTCATCCGCCGCCTTAAAGCCGATACCGTCAACCTCCTCGGCAAGCCGATACGGATTTTCCTGTAAAATACCATAGATTTCCGCGCCGTACTGTTGATAAATCTTAACTGCCATTGTATTGGTAATACCGTATTTCTGTAAGAACATCATGGCGTCCCGCGTGCCTTTTTTGTCCTCAAACTGCGCGGCGATCTCCCGCGCCTTGCGCTCGCTGATTCCCTTGATCTCCGCAAGGCGTTCCGGCTCGCTTTCGATAATGTGAAACGTTTCCTCCCCAAAACGCGCGACAATACGCGCCGCAAGCGATTCCCCGATGCCTTTGACCGCACCCGATCCGAGATAGCGCTCCATGGAGACCACGTCGCTCGGCAGAGTGCTCCGATAACCGCTTGCCTTAAACTGCTTTCCGTAGATCGAATGTTTGACAAATTCGCCGTCCGCCTCGATCGTTTCCCCCTCGGAAGCGCTGTCAAACGTTCCCGTTACGGTCGTCGCCTTTCCTTCCACGACAAGTTCCAACACGGTATAATGATTTTCTTCATTGCGATAAATCACATGCTCCACATATCCCCTGATCGTCTCCAATCTGTTCCTCCCGCCTTGCTTTGCCTCTTAAGCTTATCGCGCAAAAAGGCTGCTTGGGTAAGCAGCCTTTCTCTATCCGGTTGTTCGTTTTTATCCGCAGATTACTGTCCGCGCTTCATCGCCTCATAGAGCATCTGCGCGATACCCAGTCCGCCCTGCTCCGTGGAAGTGGACGCGATGGACGCGATCGCCTGCTCCTTAAAGTATGCCGTCAGGCTGTCATCCCCTTTGGTCGAAAAGCCCAGCGAAGACGACGCGCTGTCATCGTCATCAAAGGAGACGGTCTTCTGCATTTCCTTAAATACCTGCTCCAACAGATAGGACTCAAACTGTTTGCAGGCATTCATCAACTCCTCGTCCGTTGATTCCTTGCTGATGGCATTTGCCGCATTCTCCGTCTTCGTCGCCGAAGCGCTCTTCGCCATTTCCAGATAGTCGTTATAACCCAGTGTCAGTCCGCTCATGTCCATATAGATACCCTCACATTCTACAACTTCACGTTATCAGCTCTTTAGCTGGTTCGCTGTCTGCATCATTTCATCCGTTGTCGTGATCGCCTTGGAATTCATTTCATAGGCACGCTGCGCGATGATCAGATTGACCATTTCATCCACAACCTTGACGTTGGACGCCTCCAGATAGCCCTGAACAATCTTGCTCTTTTTGAGCGCATCGTTCTCCGCTTCATTCATCGCTTCTCCGCTCGCGGGCGTCTCCTGATAATATCCACCGTCCGTCTTATACAGACCGGTCGGATTATTGAACTGGTACACGCCGATCGTCATGCCGAGCTCCTGCGGATTGTTCGTTTCATCGGGATAGCAGAAGCTTCCCTGATCCGTGATCGTGATCTTGCTCACAATCATATCCGGATCAAACACGATCTCATCGCCCTCCGTATCCAATACCGGATACCCTTCCGCCGTGCAGAGCGTCAGCCCGTCGTTTCCTTCCGAAATAAAGAAGTTACCGTTCCGCGTATAGTAAGTGCCGCCGTCCAGTCCGCGGATCGAGAAGAATCCTTCGCCTTCAATCGCAAATGCAGTCGGACTCGTTGATTCCCTCATCTCACCCTGCGTGAAAATGGAACTGATCGACGAATTGCGTACGCCCAGACCTACCTGCGCGCTTCCCGGCTTCTCCTCGCCGTTCGCAGAAGTCGTCCGCGTCTGAAGCGTCTGGTAGAGCAGCGACTGAAATTCCGCCACATCCGTTTTATATCCCGTCGTATTGACATTGGAAAGATTATGCGCGATCGTATCCACATTAAGCTGCTGGGCGATCATGCCCGTCGCCGCCGACCATAAAGAACGTACCATTCTGATTTCCTCCTATACTGCCATGACCCTTATCTGATCACTGCAAAGTGCCCGCTATGCGGATTGCTTATACCTTGCCGATCTGATTGACTGCAATGTCAAGCGACCGGTCAAGCGTTGTGATGACCTTCTGATTCGCCTCATAATTGCGCTGGATCGTGATCATATTGACCATTTCCTGAACGCTTTCCACATTAGACTGCTCTAAATACCCCGAATGAACGCGTGCTGTCGAATCCTGCAGCTGCGCACCCTCGATCGCACGGTAGTAATTCTCACCGTATTTTGCGAGATAATCATAATCTTCAAATTCCGTGATCTGAAGCGTTGCCATCAGTTCATCATTCTGATAAATGCCGCCGGTCTGATCGATATAGGTGTCCGCCGTCGGATCAAGCTGAATACGCTCTAAACCGCCGCCCGCCGACCTTCCGAGCACATAATCGCCATTGTCATTGACAAGATACCCCGCCGTATTCACGGTAAACCCGCCGTCACGCGTATACAGCGTCATCGTCTCATCATTTTTGTTTGTGAACTCAATGTTAAAAAATCCGCTGCCGCTCAACGCCAGATCGTATGTATTGTCGGTATTGCGGAACGCCCCCTGCGTCCAATCCGTATAATTCTCTCCGATCTTTACGCCGAGATTCATCTGTCCGATGTAACTGCCGTATCCCGGCGTCGTCACATCCTTGAGACGGTACGCGAGCACGTCGGAAAACGCTTCGTTTGTCGCGCCCTCTTTCTTAAACCCGACCGTATTGACATTCGCAAGATTATTCGTCATCGTATCCATGCGTTTCTGCTGATTTACCATTCCGGTATACGCCGTATATAATCCTCTGAGCATGTCTGCCTCCTCACCCGTTCCTTTATTGTCTTTTATCTGAAACAGATCGCGTCCGGGTTACGATTTCCTAATCAGTCAAAAAGAAACCGCCTCCTGCGCGCCGCTTTAACTCTCCTCGTGATACCCCGCAAGGAACTCCACATAGCGGCCGGTTCCGATCGCAACCGCCGTCATCGGCTCCTCCGCCGTCATCGTATTGATTCCCGTCTTGCTCGCGATCAGATCCTCCAATCCGCGCAGCAGGCTTCCGCCTCCGGTCAATACGATACCGCGGTCCGCAATATCCGCCGCAAGCTCAGGCGGCGTTTTCTCCAGCACGCTGTGTATGATCTCTATGATCTGCGAAGTCGTCTCTCTGAGCGCTTCCTCCGTCTCTTCCGAGGAAACCTTCACGGTGCGCGGCAGACCTGTTACCAGATTCCGCCCGCGGACCTCCATATAATCCACTTCCGACCGCTTAAACGCCGTACCGATCTTGATCTTAATGTCTTCCGCCGTTCTCTCACCGATCAAAAGATTATGCTTTTTACGCATATAGCGCACGATCGCCTCGTCAAAATCATCCCCCGCGACCTTAATGGAAGCGCTGACTACCGTGCCTCCAAGGGAAATGACCGCAATATCTGATGTACCGCCGCCAATATCGACGATCATGTTGCCGCACGGCTTGCTGATGTCAATGCCAGCTCCGATCGCCGCCGCGATGGGCTCCTCAATGATGGAAACCTCTCTCGCGCCCGCCTGATACGTCGCATCCTCGACCGCCTTTTTTTCTACCTCCGTCACGCCGCTCGGCACGCACACCGCAATGCGCGGCTTGCGGAACGTTCTTCTTCCGAGCGCCTTCTGGATAAAATATTTCATCATTTTCTCTGTGACGGTATAATCAGAAATAACGCCCTGACGCAGCGGTCTGACCGCAACAATATTGCCCGGCGTCCTTCCCAACATCAGACGCGCATCCTCGCCGATCGCCTTTATCTTATTCGTATCCCTGTCAAACGCAACGACGGACGGCTCCTTTAAGACAACGCCTTTCCCTCTGATGTAAACAAGAATACTCGCAGTTCCCAAATCAATTCCAATATCCGTGTACTGCATGTTCCAAACCCCTCTTTCTCAATGCTCTCCTCTATTCCTATCAAGAATGATTCTTATGTTCATGACCAAATGGCAAAACCTGTTTTCAGCATTGCCACCTACCGTAAAAATTAAACACACGAAGCCATTATAACCCATAAGAACGCATTTTCAAAGGGGTTTCCGAAAACTTCACAAATTTTTTTGAAACGGTTTCCTTTTCTTAATTTGCAAACGCAGACGCAAAATGCTTCTTTCGCTTATCGCGAAAAAAGAAAGCACGCCGCAAAAAGCGGTTCCGTCCGCCCTGCGTTTCGTGCTTCCATGCATCTAGGTAATTTATCGGCTGTTTTCCGGCAAAATTAAAGGTCATTTTGTGCTTTTTTGCGTTTTTCTATGATTTTCCCTTTCCAACATTTTCCGGATATAAACGCCTGTATAGGAATTCTCCGTCCGCGCAACCTCCTCCGGCGTTCCCCGTGCGATCACACGGCCGCCGCCGTCTCCTCCTTCCGGTCCCATATCAATGATATAATCCGCCGTCTTGATCACGTCTAAATTGTGCTCGATCACGACCACGGTGTTCCCGCCGTCTGCAAGACGGTGCAGAATGTCCACCAGTTTATGCACGTCCGCAAAGTGAAGTCCGGTCGTCGGCTCGTCCATAATATAGATCGTCTTACCCGTATCCCGCCTGGACAGCTCTGTCGCAAGCTTGATCCGCTGCGCCTCGCCGCCCGACAAGGTCGTTGAAGGCTGTCCTAAACGGATATAGGAAAGCCCGACGTCGTAAAGCGTCTCGATTTTTCTTCGGATGGACGGGACATTCTCAAAGAAATGTACGGCTTCCTCCACCGTCATATCCAACACGTCATAAATGCTCTTTCCCTTATATTTGACTTCCAGTGTTTCCCGGTTGTAACGTTTACCGCCGCACACCTCACACGGGACATACACATCGGGCAAAAAGTGCATCTCGATCTTAACGATACCGTCCCCGCTGCACGCCTCGCATCGTCCGCCCTTTACGTTAAAGCTGAATCTGCCCTTGCCGTATCCGCGCGCTTTGGCGTCCGTTGTCCCTGCAAAAAGATCCCTGATCTGATCGAACACGCCCGTATAGGTCGCCGGATTGGAACGCGGCGTTCTTCCGATCGGAGACTGGTCGATATTGATGACTTTATCCAGCTTATCCACATGAAGGATCGTGTCATGATCCCCCGCAATGGTACGCGCCCGGTTCAGCTTCTTTGCCAGATATTTGTATACGATCTCATTGACCAGCGAGCTCTTTCCCGATCCGGAGACGCCTGTGACACAGGTAAATACGCCGAGCGGAATGTCCACGTCAATATTTTTCAGATTATGCTCCCGTGCGCCTTTCACGGTCAGAAAGCCGGTCGGTTTTCTCCTTGTTTCCGGTACAGGGATCCGCTTCACGCCGCTTAAATACTGACCGGTAACAGACTCCTTCACTTTCATGATCTGCTCCGCCGTTCCCTGCGCTATGACCTCGCCCCCGTGCTCCCCGGCTCCGGGACCGATGTCCACAATATAGTCCGCCGCCAGCATCGTGTCCTCGTCATGCTCCACAACGAGAACCGAATTGCCGAGATCGCGCAGCCGCCTCAGTGTCGCGAGCAGTTTGTCATTGTCGCGCTGATGCAGTCCGATACTCGGTTCATCCAGAATGTAGCATACGCCGACAAGCCCCGATCCGATCTGCGTCGCCAGACGGATCCGCTGCGCCTCACCGCCCGATAAGCTCGCCGTCGCTCTGGAAAGGCTCAGATATTCCAATCCGACATCAACCAGAAACCGCACGCGCGCACGGATCTCTTTTAGGATCTGATCTCCGATCAGCTTCTGCTGCTTCGTCAGCTCCATCGTCTCTAAAAATTCCGCGAGCGACTTGATGGAAAGCGACGTGATCTCATAGATATTCTTATCGCTGACCGTCACGGCAAGCGACGTTTTCTTTAAGCGCCTGCCCTTGCAGAGACTGCAGGGCGTGATCTTCATAAACGTCTCATATTCCTGTTTCATCATATCCGAGGCGGTCTCGCGGTAACGCTTCTGCATATTCCGGATCAGCCCTTCAAACGCAACGGGATAAACGCCCTCGCCGCGCTGTCCCTTATAATGCACCTTGACCTGCCGCCCGTTCGTGCCGGAAATGATGACCTCCCGCACCTCGTCGGACAGCTCTTCAAACGGCGTGTCCAGAGAAAAATGATACTCCTTTGCCAGGGCTTTGAGCAGCGCATGGGTAAAGCTCCCCTCATCCCCGCTCGACTGCCAGCCCATCGCCACGATCGCCCCCTGATTCAGACTTAAAGAACGATCCGGTATCATCAGCTCCTCGTCAAATTCCATCTTATAGCCGAGTCCGAAGCAGTCGGGACACGCGCCGAACGGATTGTTAAAAGAAAAACTTCTCGGCTCGATCTCCTCAATGCTGATCCCGCACTCCGGACACGCAAAGCTCTGACTGAACTGTAACGGCTCTCCGTCGATCACATCCACCACCATCAGTCCCTCCGCCAGTTCAAGCGTGTTTTCGATCGAGCTTGTCAGCCGGCTCTCAATGCCCGGCTTCACAACAAGACGATCCACAACGATCTCGATCGTGTGCTTGATATTCTTGTCCAGCTTGATCTCCTCGGAAAGCTCATACATGCTGCCATCCACGATCACGCGCACATAGCCGCTCCGCGCCGCGCGCGTGAGCACCTTGACGTGCTCTCCCTTTTTTCCGCGGACAACGGGCGCGAGCAGCTGGAGCTTTGTCCCCTCCGCAAGCGCCATGATCTGATCGCACATCTCGTCAACCGTCTGCTTCCGGATCTCCCTGCCGCATTCCGGGCAGTGCGGTATTCCGATCCGCGCATAGAGCAGGCGGAAATAATCATAGATTTCCGTCACGGTCCCCACCGTAGAACGCGGATTGCGGTTTGTCGATTTCTGATCGATGGAAATCGCAGGGGAAAGCCCCTCGATTTTCTCCACGCTCGGCTTTTCCATTTGTCCCAGAAATTGTCTTGCGTAAGAAGACAGCGACTCCATATAACGTCTCTGTCCTTCCGCGTAGATCGTATCAAATGCCAGTGATGATTTGCCCGAACCGGAAAGTCCCGTCAATACCACTAACTGATTTCTCGGAATATCAATATCAATGTGCTTCAGATTATGCTCATTTGCCCCGCGGATCCGAATACATTCCGTCGGTGCCAGCATTTTTTTTGCTGCCATGTTGTGTATACTCCTTTATTCTATCCGTTTCTTTAATTCCAGCATCTTATCACGCAGCTCTGCCGCCGTCTCGAAATCCAGCTCTGCCGCCGCTTTCTTCATCTTCTTCTGGATCGCCGCGATCAGCTTCTCCAGCTCTTCTTTTGACATGGATTCGGGATCTTTCTCGAAGCGGACTTCCTCTTTTGCGATCTTCTTGCTGATACTGATCAGATCCCTTACCGCCTTGCGGATCGTCTGCGGCGTGATCCCGTGCTCCTCGTTATACTGCTGCTGAATCCTGCGCCTGCGTTCCGTCTCCTCGATCGCCACGCGCATGGAGTCCGTAACCTGATCCGCATACATAATGACATGTCCGTCAGAATTACGCGCTGCGCGTCCGATCGTCTGGATCAGCGAAGTCTCGGAACGGAGAAATCCCTCCTTGTCCGCATCCAAAATCGCCACCAATGAGATTTCGGGAATGTCCAGTCCCTCGCGCAGCAGGTTGATGCCGACGAGCACGTCAAACACATCCAGCCGCATATCGCGTATGATCTCGGCGCGCTCCAGCGTGTCAATATCCGAATGCAGGTATTTGACACGGATACCGACGTCCTTCATATAGTCTGTCAGGTCTTCCGCCATCCGTTTGGTGAGCGTTGTCACAAGCACTTTATTTTTGCGTTCGGTCTCCCTGCGGATCTCTCCGATCAGATCGTCGATCTGCCCCTCGATCGGGCGGACAAACACTTCGGGGTCAAGCAGCCCGGTCGGGCGGATGATCTGCTCCGTCCGCAGCAGCTCATGCTCCTGCTCATAATCGTTCGGCGTTGCGGATACGAACAGCATCTGATCGATATGCTGCTCAAACTCCGTAAAGTTTAACGGCCGGTTATCCAGCGCCGACGGCAGGCGGAAACCGTAATCCACAAGCGTCGTCTTGCGCGAGCGGTCGCCCGCGTACATTCCCCTGATCTGCGGAATCGTCATATGGGACTCGTCAATGATGATCAGGTAATCGTCCTGAAAATAGTCCATCAGACATTTCGGCGGCTCCCCTGCCTTCGTGCCGCTCAAATGTCTGGAATAATTCTCAATGCCGGAACAAAAGCCGGTCTCGCGCAGCATCTCCACATCGAAGTTCGTGCGTTCGGCGATGCGCTGCGCCTCTAACAGCTTGTCCTCCTGCTTAAAAAAAACAACCCGTTCCTTTAACTCCTCCTCGATTGCGTCACAGGCGCGCCGGATCTTTTCCTGTGCGACCACATAATGGGACGCCGGGAAGATCATCACATGCTCCAATACGGCAAGCGCTTTTCCTGTCAGCGGCTCCACCTCCGTGATGCGGTCGATCTCGTCGCCGAAAAACTCCACCCGGATCAACGCGTCGCCGCCCTGCGCGGGATTGATCTCCAACACATCCCCATGAACGCGGAAACAGCTCCGGTCGAGATCCAAGTCGTTCCTCTCATACTGCATGTCGATCAGCTCATGGATGACCTGATCCCGATCCTTTGTCATACCCGGCCGCAGGGAAACCACCATGCCCATATAGTCGTCCGGACTTCCCAGACCGTAAATACACGATACGCTCGCAACTACGATCACATCCTTCCGCTCCGTCAACGACGCCGTCGCGGACAGGCGCAGTCTGTCGATCTCCTCATTGACGGCGGAATCTTTCGCAATATAGGTATCCGACGACGGCACATACGCCTCCGGCTGATAATAGTCATAATAAGACACAAAGTATTCCACCGCATTATTCGGAAAAAATTCCTTGAACTCACCGTAAAGCTGTGCCGCCAGCGTCTTATTATGCGCGATGATCAGCGTCGGCTTATTCAACGCCTGTATGACATTCGCCATCGTAAAGGTCTTGCCGGAACCGGTCACGCCGAGAAGCGTCTGAAACTGGTTTCCCTCTTTGAAGCCCTTTACCAGATCGGCGATCGCCTGCGGCTGGTCGCCGGTCGGCGCATATTCTGATACCAATTCGAAATGATCCATATGAAATCCCTTCCTTATGACTACGATCAAAGCGAACCTGTCTGTCATCCTTCTGCATTCACATTGCCATGCTACCATAAAACAGACCATAATTCAATAGTCTTTTTGAACATATGTTCTATTTTTGTTCACAAAAAAATACAGACATAAATTTTTCATTTATGCCTGTATTTCTCTGTTGATCCCCTTTTTATACTTCAAACATCAGCTCGCCGTATGTCGGGAACGGCCACAGCTCCTTATCCACGATCATTTCCAGTTTATCCGCCGGTGTGCGAAGCTCCTGCATGATCTTCATGACCGTATCTTTGTAGAAGAATGCCTGCGCCTTTACATCCGCCATCGCCGAGGCGTCCGCCTCCGCCTTCTTTAAGTCGGAAAGCGCATTCTTCATATCGCTGAGCAGCGCGGTCGTCTCCTTTAACAGATCAACCTGAACGGATGCGTCGCCGCCCGCCGCTTTTACGGCGTTGATCGTATCCGCAAGGCTCTTTGTATAACTCATGACTGCCGGAATGATCTGCTTGCCCGCCATATCAATCATCGTCAGCGCCTCGATGTTGATCGTCTTCGCATACGTCTCGTAGATGATCTCCTCGCGCGACTCCAACTCTTTCTCCGTAAAGATGCCGAACTTCTCAAACAGCTTGACCGCCTTCTCCGTCGTCAGGGAGCCCGCCGCTTCAATCATGGACTTGATGTTCGGAAGTCCTCTCTTCTCCGCTTCCGTCACCCACTCGTCGGAATAGCCGTCGCCGTTAAACACGATCCTCTGGTGCTTTGTCATATACTCTTTGATCAGATCGTGTACCTCGTTTTCAAAATCCTCCGCCTTTTCCAGACGATCGGCCGCCTCGCAGAATGCCTCCGCCACGATCGCGTTTAAGATCGTGTTCGGACTCGCGATGGAATCCGCAGAACCAACCATACGGAACTCAAATTTATTTCCCGTGAACGCAAACGGGGAAGTCCGGTTTCTGTCCGTTGCATCTTTATCCAAATCGGGCAGCGTCTTTACGCCTGTCAGCAGCTTCCCGCCCTCTTTTAAGCTCTTCGCCATGCCCGTCGCAACAAGCTGCGTCACCACGTCGTCCAGCTGCTCGCCAAGGAACATGGAAATAATCGCGGGCGGCGCCTCGTTCGCACCGAGACGGTGATCGTTTCCAACATCGGACGCGCTCTGTCTGAGCAGATCCGCATGGGTATCGACCGCCTTCATGATGCAGGCAAGCACTAACAGGAACTGCACGTTCTCGTTCGGCGTATCGCCCGGATCTAACAGATTCACGCCGTTGTCCGTCGTGATCGACCAGTTGTTATGCTTACCGGATCCGTTCACGCCCGCGTAAGGCTTCTCGTGAAGCAGACACCGCATATCATGCTTATATGCCACCCGCTTCATCGCTTCCATGACAAGCTGGTTGTGATCGACCGCGATATTTGCCGTCTCGTAGATCGGCGCCAGCTCGTGCTGCGCGGGCGCGACTTCATTGTGCTGTGTCTTTGCCGTCACGCCGAGTTTCCACAGCTCGATATTTAAGTCCTTCATATATGCGCCGACGCGCTCCTTGATGACGCCGAAATAATGATCTTCCATTTCCTGTCCCTTCGGAGCCGGCGCGCCGAACAACGTTCTTCCCGCAAACATTAAGTCGGGGCGCTGCATATATAAATCTTTATCCACCAGAAAATATTCCTGCTCCGGTCCGACGGACGCCGTCACCTTCGTCGCGCCCTGATTGCCGAACAGTCTCACGATACGGAGCGCCTGCTCGGACAATGCCTCCATGGAGCGCAGAAGCGGCGTTTTTTTATCGAGCGCCTCACCCGTATAAGAGCAGAACGCCGTCGGAATACAAAGGATCGTCCCGCATCCCGACTCCTTTAAGAATGCCGGCGACGTAATATCCCAGGCCGTGTACCCCCTCGCCTCAAACGTTGCGCGCAAGCCTCCCGACGGAAAAGAAGAAGCGTCCGGTTCGCCCTTAATCAGCTCTTTCCCCGAAAACTCCGTCAGCATTTTGCCGCTCTCGTCCGGATGCGCGACAAACGCGTCGTGCTTTTCCGCCGTGATGCCGGTCAGCGGCTGGAACCAGTGCGTAAAGTGGGTCGCGCCGTTCTCGACCGCCCAATCCTTCATTGCCTTGGCAACCACGTTCGCCGCCGACATGGACAGCTCTCCGCCCTCATTCATGACTTTTTTGACTTCCCTATAGACGTCCTTCGGCAGCACCTCTTTCATCTTGCCGAGTGTAAAGACGTCCGATGCAAAAATCTCTTCCACATTCATTACTTCGCTCATAATGCTCCTCCCTTTCCTCTCCAAAACAAAAAATGCCCCAAAATCGCTTTTGGAACATCATTGTTCAGGTTACCGTATGTACGAACGTGCTTCGTTTTTATAACAATAACCCAAAACAAAGAAAAATGCAAGCCCAAAGACAAAATTTTTTCGTTCTTGATTGTACTATGACTCCGCGGCGGCGGTCAACCGTTTTTTGTCCCGTCCTTTTTTACCCGCAGAAGATCGTACTGCGAAGCCGGCGCGGACAACGTAAGAAACAGCGTCTGCTGCGGATGCGGACAGCTTGACACGCTCTCCCCGTCCGCCGTTTTCATGCCGAGTACCCGCACCGTGACATTTCCCGCGAAAAAATCCCCGCCGTCTTTCCTATCCGGCTCTCCGCCGCGGCTTTCATCGGACGTCCCGCGGCAGTCCGCCTCATTTCCGCCGACAGGACGCATCAGCTCGATCTCGTCCCCGACCGCAAACTTGTTGCGCTGCGTGATCCGGCAGCTTCCGTCGGCAAGCACCTCCTCGATCATCCCCAGATACACGTACTCATTGAGATAGGTATTGTCGTCATAGACCTGCGCGTCTCGCTCCGGCTTTCCGTAAAAAAATCCGGTCGTAAACTTCCGGTGCGTGCATTTGGCGATCTCTTCGCGGTACAGGGGAAGATGCTCCCGGTAACGATCGGGCGACGCGGTATAATCGTCGATCGCCATGCGGTAGGTCCGCGCGACCGCCGCCACATAGAGCGCCGTCTTCATGCGCCCTTCCACCTTAAAACTGTCGATCCCCGCCGCAATCAGATCGGGAATGTGTTCCACCATGCACAGATCTTTGGAGCTAAACAAAAACGTGCCGCGCTCGTTCTCATAAACCGGAAGGTATTCGCCCGGTCTCGTCTCCTCCACCACCGCATATTTCCACCGGCACGGATGCGTGCACGCGCCCTGATTCGCGTCCCGTCCCGTAAAATAATGACTGAGCAGGCATCTGCCGGAATAAGAAATACACATCGCGCCGTGCACAAAAGTTTCGATCTCCATCTCCTGCGGGATATGCTCACGGATCTCTTTGATCTCCGCAAGTGAAAGCTCTCTGGCGGACACGACTCTGCGCGCGCCTAAATCCCACCAGAACCGATACGTTCCGTAATTCGTATTGTTCGCCTGCGTGGAAATATGAAGTTCGATCTCCGGACAATGCTCTTTCGCGAGCCGGAACATCCCCGGATCGGATACAATCAGCGCATCCGGTTTCGTTTCTTTTAATTCCCGGAAATACTCCGCCGCCGCGGTCAGATCGCTGTTATGCGCTAAGATATTGGCGGTCACATACACCCGCACGCCGTGTTCATGCGCGAACGCGATGCCCTGCGCCATTTCCTCCATTGAAAAGTTTTTTGCCTTCGCGCGCAGCCCAAACTCCTCTCCGCCGATATACACCGCATCCGCGCCGAACCGCACGGCGGTTTTTAATACCTCAAGACTCCCCGCCGGAATCAGCAGCTCCGGCTTCCCCTTCCGTTTCTCGTTTCTCATATCCGTCCTCGCTTCATTCGCTTTTGGAAAGAATGTCCGCAGGACATTCTTTGAAAAATGATTTAGAAGTTCTTAGGCTGCGTATTTTCCAGCCTTAGAACTTCTTCATTTTTTGTACTGAGCGCCACGCCGTCCCCGACCGGCAGGATCACCGTATCAAGCTCCTCGTGATGCGTTAATGTATACAGGTACTCGCGCATTCTCGCATGGATCGTCCGGTTCCGCCTCGTGACCGCATAGCGCGACTCGATAACGTCCCCGTCCTGAAGCACATTGTCGGACACAAGCAGTCCGCCCTGCGCAAGCAGCCGGAACACATCGGGAAAAAAATGAGCATACTGCCCCTTCGCCGCATCCATAAAAATAAAATCATAGCTTCCGTTCAGCTCTTTCAAAAGATCCGCCGCGTCGCCCTCTAAGAGCGTGATCCGATCTTCTTTTCCCGCTCTTCGGAAATTCTCTTTCGCAAGCGGAATTCTTTTTTCATATTTCTCGATCGTCGTGATCTTCGCCTGCGGCGCCGCATCGCTCATGAGCAGCGCGGAAAATCCGATTGCCGTGCCGACCTCCAAAATATCCGCCGGTTTCGTCAATGCAAGCAGAAACCGCAGAAGCGCCTGCGTCTGCGCCTGCACAACCGGCACCGCCGTCTCACGCGCGGTCTTTTCCAATTCGTATAAAAACGCCGAATTGCCTTTATCAAGAGAATTGATAAAGGCAATCATTCTTTCATCCACAACCACAGCTATTCCCTTTCCGGCATCCCCTCGGAAATTTTCTCCAGCATCTCCTCGACCGTCATCCCCGTGCTCAACTCGTACACGCCCGGCTGCTCGATCCCATGATAATTGGACAACAGTTCCTGAAAATAAAATAACCTTGTACTGCGGATGAGACCCTTGTCATACAACTTCTGTCCGAGCGACCTCACGTCGTCCTCCTCCGTTACCGCCACGGATACCGTGACGCCCTCGCCCTCCGCCATCGGCTCCTCCGCAAAAATGCGGTAGCCGAACGTATACGCCGACAAAGCGAGACGATAAATCAGAAATACGACAAGAACCGCCACCGCCACCTTGATGACAAGCGCCGCGATCCCCCTGATGATCTGTTTTACATCCATTTGAATAACCTGTTCCTTTCAGCCTTAGGACATTTTTATTTTTTATAGTTCCGGTCCGCCGAACGTCATGTCAAACTCCAGCTCCGCCGTAATCATGGTATAAACGTCCTGCATCATCCTGCAAAAAGCAAGCTCCGCCGCCAGAAAATCACTGACGAGCCGGTTATCCCGCAGGCTTGCGCCCTCCGCCTCAAGCTGCTCCACTTCGTCAAACAGCTTGTCGCCGTCCTCCGTGTTTTGCAACTGATATAAGTTTTTGCGGTACTCATCGATCCGCTGTTTCAGTTCCGGGAACATCATCAGCCGGTCTCTTTCCTGTATATATTTCCGATATGTTTCCGTTTCCTTTACCCAGCCGACAAACCCGCTCACTGCCTGCTCCATATCTTCCATGTCTTCTTCAGTCCTTCTCTCATTCACTTAACTCTATCCGCAAACGTTCCCAGAAGAATCGCAAAGCGATTCTTTGAAAGAGTTTCGCGTCAGCGGAACTCTTTTCTAGTCCACATCCATAATGATCGGTAAGATCATCGGTCTGCGCTTTGTTTTTTTCCAGACAAAATCACTTAAGCTGTCCTTGATCGTCGCCTTGATCTTGCCCCAGTCCGTCACATTGCGCTCAAGACACCGCAGCACCTGCGTCGATACAAGTTCCCTTGCCTCCGCCATGAGCTCGTCGGACTCCCGCACGTACACAAACCCGCGCGAAACAATCTCCGGTCCCGATGCGAGCTGTCCCGATTCGGAATCCAGCGCCATCACGACAATAATGATGCCGTCCTCCGCCAGATGCTGCCGGTCGCGCAGTACGACATTGCCGACATCCCCGACGCCGAGTCCGTCCACAAACACCTCGCCCACGGGGACTTTGCCCGTAATGCCTGCCTTTTCTTCGGAAAGCTCCAGCACGTCGCCCGATGAAATGATGAAAATGTGATCCTTGGGTATGCCAAGCTCCCCCGCGATCTTCGCCTGCGCTTTTAAGTGCTTATATTCCCCGTGTACCGGGATCGCATACTGCGGTCTTGTCAGCGTGTAGATCAGCTTGATCTCCTCCTGACAGGCATGTCCCGACACGTGCACATCCTGAAAGATCACGTCCGCCCCCTTCATCAACAGCTCATTGATGACGTTCGTGACCGCTTTCTCATTCCCCGGAATCGGATTGGACGAAAAAATAATCGTATCATTCGGCTTGATCGAGATTTTTCTGTGCGTACTGTTCGCCATACGGCTCAATGCCGCCATGCTCTCTCCCTGAGAACCGGTTGTGATGATTACCGTCTGCTCGTCGGGGTAATTCTTAAGCTGTTCAATGTCGATCAGCGTATTTTCCGGAATGTTGAGACATTCCAGCGCGGACGCCGTCTCTATGATATTCACCATACTGCGCCCTTCCACGACGACCTTGCGCCCGAAGCGGTAGGCGGAATTGATGATCTGCTGCACACGGTCCACATTCGAGGCAAACGTCGCAATGATGATCCGCGTATCCTTATGCTCCTGAAAGATCGTGTCGATCGTCTTTCCGACCGTTCTCTCCGACAGCGTATAACCCGGACGCTCCGCGTTTGTGGAATCGCACATCAGCGCCAGCACGCCCTTTTTCCCGATCTCGGCAAATCTGCCCAGGTCGATCGCGTCGCCGAACACCGGCGTGTAATCCACCTTAAAATCTCCCGTATGGACGATCGTTCCGGCGGGCGAATAGATCGCGAGCGCCGCCGCATCCACGATACTATGGTTTGTCTTGATATACTCTACACGGAATTGTCCCAAATTGATGGACTGCCCGAATTTCACGACTTTGCGCTTTGTCACCTTCATCAATTCATGCTCGCGCAGTTTATTCTCAATGATCCCCATGGTCAGCCGCGTCGCGTACACCGGCACGTTGATCTCTTTTAATACATAGGGCAGCGCGCCGATATGATCCTCATGCCCGTGCGTAATGACAAACCCTTTCACCTTGTCAAGATGTTCCTTTAAGTACGTTACATCGGGGATGACCAGATCAATCCCCAGCATATCGTCTGCGGGAAAGCTCAATCCGCAGTCCACTACAATAATACTGTCTTCATATTCGAAGGCAGTAATGTTCATACCGATCTGCTCCAGCCCTCCGAGCGGAATGATCCGCAGGCTGGAAGCCCGGCTTCCTTCTTTTTCCTTTCTTTTCAAAAAAATTTCCTCCACATTTCTGCTTACTCATTCCGATCACAATTTTGTTTATTATAACCGGAAAACAACGTCTTTACTCATCCAGCATTCCCTCGAAAATACCTGCGACTGCCTCAAACTCCGCGTCGTCCTCCACAAACACATACACGCTCTCTTTGTCCGTGTCCTCGGAATCATCACGCAGAATGACCGCCTCCGCATCCTCGTCTTTGCTGTCCGTCACAAGCAGATAGCTCCTGCCCGCTATCCGCGTCTGCTCTAACACATAAAATACCAGCTTTTCGCCGTTCTCGCCCTCTAAAACGATCTGATCCTGTTCCATACTCTCTCCGCTCTGTTTCTGCTGTGCTTCCCGGCATGTCCTGTGGTTCATCCGCCGCTCCGCTTCTCCTCCATGGCGCGCCGGTCAAGGTATCCCTGCAAAATAAGAACTGCCGCGATCATGTCCACATAGTCGCGCCGGTGCTCCCTGCGGATCCCCGCTTCCATCATCGCCTTATCCGCCGCCACCGTCGTGAGGCGTTCATCCCAATATGCCACGGGAAGCCCCGTGCGCCGCTCAAGCATCTCCCCGAACTCCCGCGTCTTTTCCACGCGGACGCCCTGCGTATCGTTCATATTCTTTGGCAGTCCGAGTACGATCTGTTCTACCCCATACTCTTCGATTAGTTCTTCGATCCGCGCGCATGTCCTGCGCAGCTGATTCTCTTTTTCCCTGCGAATGATCTCCCTGCCCTGCGCCGTGATGAGCAGCTCGTCGCTTAATGCCACCCCCACCGTCCTGGAGCCGAAATCCAAGCCCATGATCCGCATACAAATCCCCATTTCTGCACAACAGCAGCCCCTGCGCGCCATCCGCTCACGGAGAACTCACGCTTTCCGTCCTTACCTCTCGTCCCATCCGTTAAAGCGGATGTACTGCGTCAGCATTTCCTCCACCAGCTCGTCGCGCTCCACTTTCATGATCTTCGTTCTGGCGTTCTTATGGCTCGTAATATAAGTCGGATCTCCGGACATGATATACCCCACGATCTGGTTGACCGGATTATAGCCTTTTTCTGTCAGCGCCTCATACACCTCACGAAGCACCTCCTGCACCTGAATCTCCGGTTCTGTCTCTACCTTAAAAAATTGTGTGTTCCCCAAATCCGCCATTCTGTCACTTCCTTTATCCGAGCCGGTCGATGCCTGTCCACACACCGACACTCCCACACGTACCATACTTTTATTATTTTACTCTACTTCCCCGAATTTTGCAATGAGACTTATTTTCTATAATAAAATAACCCGCAGGTCCCCGTCCGCGACCTGCTCTTTTCCGATCCCCCGCACGATCTGATTCGGCTCGGCGGCCCCCTCCGGTACAGCCGCAAGCACATAATCCTTCGTGTGCCCGACGAGATAACGCACACCCCCGATCCTGCGATGCTCCTCCGTGAGGATTTCCATCTGCTGTCCGATATACTGCGCGCGGTATGCATCGGAAAGCCGCCCGGCGGCCGCGATCAGTTCCTCGCTCCGCTCCGCTTTCACGTTGTCGGGAACCTGATTCTTCATGACGGCAGCCGGCGTTCCTGCCCGTCTGGAATACTTGAATACATGCATTTCATAAAAACCGATACGCTCCACATATGCCTTCGTCGCGGCAAACTCCGCTTCGGTCTCGCCCGGAAAACCGACGATCACATCCGTTGTGACCGCCACGCGCGCAAATGCCGCCCGCAGAATCCCGACGCTCTGCGCAAAACGTTCCGTATCATAATGCCGGTTCATCCTTTTTAGAACCGTATCGCATCCGCTCTGCAGGGATAAATGAAAATGCGGGCAAAGCTTATCGCATGCCGCCAGACGCCCGGCAAACTCTTCCGTCACGATCTGCGGTTCCAAGGAGCCGAGCCGGATCCGGCATACGCCCGGAATCGCGGCAAGCCGCTCGATCAGTTCCGCAAGAAATCCCGCCCTGGCGGCGTCGCGGTAATCCGCGGAACGGACGCCGAGAAAATCCAATCCGTACGAGCTTAAATGAATCCCCGTGAGCACAAGTTCTTTACAGCCTGCCTCCGCCAGCGCGCGCGCTTCCATAAGAACGCTCTCTATCTTCCTGCTCCTGACACGCCCGCGCGCATACGGAATCGCGCAATAGGTACAAAACTGATTGCACCCGTCCTGAATCTTTAAGAACGCGCGCACATGTTCCTGCGGCTTTGTCAATACCAGTTCCTCATATTCGTCCGTGTGCGCAATGTCGATCACGGTATCGCGCGCCTCACGCTGCGCAAAATACTCCTCCAGGATGCGGACGATCTGCCCCTTGCGGTTATTCCCTATGATAATATCGGCACCAAGGTCCTCCGGTTGAAGACCTGCTTCCGTTTTGTCCGCGGTCGGGGGCGCGCCGTCCGCATCGTGCGCCCGTCCGGCTTTTTGTGCCGCTCGGTTCTCCGCCTCATGCTGTACATAGCAGCCGACTGCGACGATCACGGCATCCGGATTCTGCTTTCTGGCACGATGCAGCATTTGTCTGCTCTTTCGATCCGCAATATTTGTCACGGTACAGGTATTGATAATGTAAATGTCCGCTTTTTGAACAAATGGCACAATCAAAAAGCCATTTTCTTGTAACATTTGCCGCATAACGTCCATTTCATAGGCGTTCACCTTGCAGCCGAGATTATGTAATGCTACACTTTTCATAGGAAACCCCGTTTTTTTTGTATTGTTTTATATATTGACTTTTCCTTTTTTTGCAATTAAGATGAGTGTGTGGTTCAAAAGACCGCACAACCAAATAATATAAGGAGGTAAGGTCAATGAAAACCGTAAAGATTTCTTTGAATTCCATTGACAAGGTAAAATCGTTTGTAAACGATATTACAAAATTCGATTATGATTTCGATTTAGTTTCCGGCAGATATGTTATCGACGCAAAGTCCATCATGGGTATTTTCAGCTTAGACTTATCCAAGCCGATCGACTTAAATATCCATGCGGAAGATAACATTGACGACGTTCTTGACGTCTTAAAGCCGTACATGATCTAATCGCAATGGAACACATATGCATGTGGTAAAAAAGCAGGGCGGGCGCCTTGCTTTTTTTGCGTTCATGCCTCAACGTGAATGATTTCATCCGTCTCAAGCGCCGTCTGCACAAGCGCGTCGATCTTCTCTTTTAAGTTGGTCTCATGGTCCCGGATGACTTTGACATTCGGTTTCGTCACGGGATGCTTCGCCACAAAGATCGTGCAGCAGTCCTCAAACGGCAGAATGGACGTCTCGTAGGTATTGATCTTTTCCGCGATGTCCACGATGTCGTTCTTGTCAAAACCGATGAGCGGCCGGTAGACCGGCATACTGCATACGTCGTCCGTGCAGGCAAGGCTCGCCATCGTCTGGGACGCCACCTGCCCGATGCTCTCCCCCGTCACCAGCCCCAGACAGTTGTTTTCCCCCGCAAGCGTCTCGGCAATGCGCATCATGAAGCGGCGCATGATGATCGTCAGCTCGTCGTGCGGACATTTTTCATAAATATAAAGCTGAATGTCCGTAAAATTGATGACATGCAGGTCGATCGGACCCGTATAGCGTGAAATCAGCTTCGCCAGATCCACGACTTTCTGCTTTGCACGCTCGGATGTGTAGGGCGGCGCATGAAAATAAACCGCGTCGATATGCACGCCGCGTTTTGCGATCATATAGCCCGCAACCGGGGAGTCAATGCCGCCGGAAAGCAAGAGCATCGCCTTTCCGTTTGTTCCGAGCGGAAGCCCGCCCGGTCCCGGTATCACCTCGGAATAAAGATAGATTTTTTCCCGGACCTCCACATTGAGCTGAATGTCGGGATGATGCACGTCCACACGGAAGTCGGGAAACGCCTCCAGAATCGCCGCCCCCAGTTCCTCGTTCATCTGCGGTGAGAGCATCGGATAATTTTTTCTCGCGCGTCTGGCGAATACCTTAAACGTCTTATGCTTATCCGCATATACGGTATCCATGTAAGAAAGCACATCCTTGGTAAGCTGCTCAAAACCCTGATCCTCCACATGGACGACCGGGCAGATGCCGGATACGCCGAACACCGTCTTTAAGTTGTCCACCGTCTCGTCATAGTCAAATTCCGACAGCGCATCGACATAAATGCGTCCGTCCGCCTTATGCACATGAAAACTCCCCTCACAGCGGCGCAGCGCATACTTAATATCGCTCACCAGCGCATCCTCAAAAAGATAACGGTTCTTTCCCTTGATGCCGATCTCCGCATATTTAATCAAAAAAGCTGAAAACATGATTTTTTCTCCTTTGAACCTATCTGATAAGATTCCTTTTTCCAAAGTCTGCGCCAGTCTGTACAATGCACCGGTCTGCATCGGCGCACCGGTTTGCACAACACACCAATCTGCGCCAACGTGCCCGCCCGTCGGCGCAGACCGGTGTTCCCCTTATCTTCTTGTATAACGCCGCAGCTTCGGAATCTGTTTCTCCAGCACCGCAAGCGCATAGTCAAGCTGCTCCTTTGTGGTCTCTAATGAAAAACTGAAACGCACGGTCGATTCCAGCAGCTCCCGCCCGATACCGATCGCCTGCAGCGTCGCGGACGGCGTGGGTTTGTGGGACGAGCAGGCGCTTCCCGCTGAAATACAGATCCCCTCTGCATCCAGACTGTGCAGCAGCACTTCGGCGCGGATTCCTTTCACGGACAGACTCACGATATGGGGCGCGCCTTCCCTGCCGCGCGGACCGTTTACGGTCACATCCGGTATGGCAAGCGCACGCTCCGTAAAATATTCTTTGTAATCATACAGGCGGTCCACATCCTTGTCCAGATGGGCAAAAATCTCCTCAACCGCCTTTCCGATGCCGGCGATCCCCGGTACATTCTCCGTCCCGGAACGCATACCGCCCTGCTGCCCGCCGCCGAACAGGATCGGCTTGATCTTTGCTTTTTCGCCGACATAAAGAAAACCGATCCCTTTCGGCGCATGAATCTTATGTCCGCTCACCGACAGCAGGTCAATGCCTTCTTTTTTCGGATAAATATGACATTTCCCGTATCCCTGCACCGCGTCCACATGAAAGAGCGTCTGCGGATTCTTCTGCTTGATCACTCTGCCCGCCTCCGCGATCGGCATGACGCTTCCGATCTCATTGTTCGTGTGCATGATGGAAACAAGGATGGTCTGCGGTGTGACCGCCGCCTCAAGGTCTTCGATACGAATGCATCCGCGCGCGTCAACGGGCAGATAGGTAACGCCGTAGCCAAGACTCTCCAGATAGCTCATTGCCTGTAAAACAGCGGGGTGCTCGATCTTCGTTGTGATCAGATGCCTGCCCCTGCGGTAGTTCGCCATGGCAGCCCCGATGATCGCCAGATTATCCGCTTCCGTCCCTCCCGATGTAAATAAAATTTCCTTCTCCTGTACTTTTAAGCTTTTCGCGATCTGTTCTTTTGCGTAGCGGACATACTGTTCCGCATCCACGCCTTTCGTATGCAGGCTCGACGGATTTCCATAATCCACGCGCATGACATGATCTACGATTTCAGCAACGCTGTCAAAGCATCTTGTCGTCGCCGAATTATCAAAATAACATTTCATTTTTATCTTCTCTTTCCGGCTGATTTCCTTCTTGATGACTCTCCATCGCAATTCGCCGCTCCGCAAAACCTCTTCTGTTTTGGAGAATCCATGCATATTCTATAGATTACTATATTCTACATCGTCTCCAAATGATACATGATCCATGCCAGCACGGCAAGTCCCGCCGTCTCCGTGCGCAGGATCCGCCTGCCCAATGTCACAGGCACAATGCCCGCCGCTTCCGCCGCCTCAATCTCCGCCTCCGCGAAGCCGCCTTCCGGTCCGATCATGACCGCCGCCTGCATGCCGGGACGGATGCTGCCAATCAGTTCCTTTGTGCGCCCCATGCCTTCCGCAAGCTCATAAGGAATCATTTTTATATCCGCCTTTGCCGCCATCTGCACCGCCTCGGCAAAGCGGACAACGGGCGCGACCTTCGGGATCAGCGCACGCCTGCTCTGCTTTGCCGCCGCCTCCGCGATCGCGTTCCAGCGCGCAAGCTTTGACGCTTCTTTTTTGGCGTCCAGTTTCACGACGCAGCGCGCCGATGCAACGGGAACGATTTCGGAAACGCCGAGCTCCACTGCTTTTTGAATGATAAGTTCCATTTTATCCGCTTTCGGCAGCGCCTGAAACAGACAAATCTTTGCGGAGAGTTCCACGCCGTCCTCCTTGATAAAACGAAGCACGCATTCCACACGATCTTTCGTAAACGCATGCACTTCACAGCGGTATTCCTTCCCGTCCGCGCCGTTGCTGACGGCAAGTTCTTCCCCCGGCTTCATGCGCAGCACGTTCACAATATGGTTCACATCTTCTCCCGTGATCAGGACGCGCCGATTCTCCACATCAATCTGTGACGGTTCTACAAAAAAATGATACATCGGGATCTCCTTTCGCGCATCCGTACTACGGAACCAGACGGATTCCTCATTTTTTTCTTCCGGTCACGCTCACCCATTCTCCCTGATACGTTACTTCCACGATCTCTAAGCCCGCCGCAAGCATCGCGTCCTTTACGTCCTGTTCCTTGCCGTTCTCGTTGATGATGCCCGACGTGATATAATAACCGCCCAGCTTCATATGCCGCACGATCACGGGCGTCAGCGGCACGAGCACGTCCGCCAGAATATTCGCCGTCACAAGATCATAGCACTCAAACCCGACCTGCTCCCGCAGTGTTTCATCGGTAATGAGATTTCCGATCAACAGTGCAAAGCGCCGCGCCTCGATTCCGTTCGCCGCAAGGTTTTCCGCAACCGCCTGCTCCGCACACGGATCAATATCCGTTCCGGTCACATGCCGCGCGCCGTACATCAGCGCAATGATGCCGAGAATGCCGCTTCCCGTTCCGACGTCCAACAGCGCCGTCTCTTTTGTCACATATTTTTTAATCTGCCGGATGCAGAGCTGCGTCGTCTCATGCATACCCGTGCCGAACGCCGTGCCGGGATCAATATGCAGAATCTTTTTTCCCGCGTCCTCAGGCGCAGCCGTCTCCCATGAAGGAATTACAAGCAGGTCGTCGATTGTAAATTGATGAAAATACTGTTTCCAGTTATTGATCCAGTCTATATCCTCCGTCTCGGACAGCGCGATCGTTCCCTCGCCCAGATCAAGAAACGCGCGCAGCCCGTCCATCTCCTGTTCGATGCGTGCGAGCAGCGCCTGTTTCGTCGTTTTTTCACCCGAAAGAAGGAGCATCCCCTCCTCGTCCGTCTCCACAAAAAACGTCACATACGCGATGCCGTCGTCCTCCACAGCATCGGGCAGAATGTCCACGAACATCCGCTCCTTATCCGACGCCGTAAGCGGCACCTTATCTTCGATCTGCGCGCCCTCCAAACCAATATCATAAAGCGTGCTGATGAGAATGTCTTCCGCCTCCGTCACCGTTTTGATTCTGAACGCCGTCCATTTCACTGCCGCATCCTCCCGCCTTCTTTTCCTGTCTCTTTCCGTTCTTGCTTACGCGCTTCCGTTATTTCCGCTTGCGCATTTCTGCTGTTCCGTTTGCGCGCTTCTGCTGTTCCGCTTGCGCGCTTCTGCTGTTCCGCTTGCGCATTTCCGCTGTTCTGTTACAGTATATATGGATTCCTCAGAAAAAACAAGGGGCGCGAACCCGAATTGTTCACGCCCCTGATTTCTTCTTTTTCTTTGTCTCTTTCCGCCTTAGAAAAATTTCTTTTTCTTCTTTGTCTCTTTCTGCGGTTCTGCGCCCGCCTTCGCTCCCGTTACGCGTCCGACTTCATTTAAGCTGTCGCCGGTGAGGGAATCAAATTCCGTCAGCAGTTCGCGCGCTTTCGCGGACAGCTTATCCGGCACCTGTACCACAAAGGTGACATAGTGGTTGCCGCGCTGCTCCTTATTATGGACGTTCGGCACGCCCTTGCGTTTTAAGGCAACGCGGGTATCTGTCTGTGTGCCCGGCTTGATCGTATAGGCAATCCTGCTGTCAAGCGTATCGACAAGCACCTCGCCGCCAAGTGCGGCGACTGCAAAAGAGATCGGTACGGTCGAATAAATATCCATGCCGTCGCGCTGAAAGATCGGATGACGCATCACCTGACATTCCACAAGCACATCCCCGCGCGGTCCGCCGTTCGTTCCCGGCTCGCCCATATCGGAAATCCGGAATGCCTGCCCGTTATCAATCCCCGCCGGAATGATCGCCATGATCTTCTTTCGTGTCGCGTGATAGCCCGAACCATGGCAGTCAGGACATTTGTCTTTGATGACTTTTCCCGTTCCGTTACAATCGGGACAGGTCTGCACATTTCTGACCGTTCCAAAAAAGCTGTTCTGCGTGTAAACGATCTGACCGGAGCCCTTACATTTCTCACAGGTAACAGGACCGCTTCCCGGCTTTGCGCCGCTTCCGTGACAGGTCTTACACTCGTCCTTATAGGGGATCTCAATCTCTTTTTCCGCGCCGAACACCGCTTCCACAAAGGTAATGCGGATACTCGTTCGCACATTGCGCCCGCGCATCGGTCCGTTGCCCGACCTTCCGGAACGTCTTCCTCCGCCGCCGAACAGATCGCCGAAAATATCACCGAAAATATCGCCAAAATCAGCGCCGCTGAAATCAAAGCCGCCGAAGCCGCCTCCGCCTGCGCCGCCTTCAAACGCCGCGTGTCCGAACTGATCGTACTGCCTGCGTTTTTCCGGATCGCTCAAAACCGCATAAGCCTCGGATGCTTCCTTAAACTTTTTCTCCGCCTCTTTGTCACCCGGATTCATATCGGGATGATACTTTTTGGCAAGTACGCGATATGCTTTTTTGATCTCTGCTTCATCGGCATTTTTGCCGACTCCAAGCACCTCGTAATAATCCCGTTTCTGCTCTGCCATATGTGTTATACCTCGCGGTAATCTCCGTCAACAACATCATCATCCGCCTGCTCCGGCGCCGGTCCTGCCTCTGCGCCTGCGCCCATGCCGCCCATATCGGGTCCTCCCTGCGCGCCGCCTGCCTGCTGCATGTTCTCGTACATCTTCGTGAACAGGTTCTGAGCGTTGTTCATCAGCTTCTCTTTCGCCGCCTTCATCTCCGTTATCTGATCCTCGGTCATTTCGTTATCCTTGGTCTTTTCCAGAAGATCCTTGAGTGCCTGTAAGTCGCTCTCAAGCGCAGCCTTCTCGTCCGCGCTGATCTTGTCGCCGACCTCGCCCAACGCTTTCTCGGTCTGGAATACGAAGGAATCTGCATCGTTTCTCGTATCGATCGCGTCCTTGCGCTTCTTATCCTGCGCTTCGTACTCCGCCGCTTCCTTGACCGCCTTATCAATATCCTCATCGGACATGTTCGAGCCTGCCGTGATCGTGATATGCTGCTCTTTGCCTGTTCCTAAATCCTTTGCGGATACATTGACGATACCGTTCGCATCAATATCGAACGTCACCTCGATCTGCGGCATACCGCGTCTTGCAGGCGGGATTCCGTCTAAGCGGAACTGGCCTAAGGACTTGTTATCTTTTGCGAACTGTCTCTCGCCCTGTACGACATTGATGTCAACCGCCGTCTGGTTATCCGCCGCCGTGGAGAAGATCTGGCTCTTTCTCGTCGGGATCGTCGTATTTCTCTCGATCAGTCTCGTCGCAACGCCGCCCATCGTCTCAATGGACAGGGACAACGGCGTCACATCCAGCAGAAGAATTTCTCCTGCGCCTGCGTCGCCGGCAAGCTTGCCGCCCTGAATGGACGCGCCGAGCGCGACGCACTCATCCGGATTTAAGGACTTATTCGGCTCATGTCCGGTCAGCTGTTTTACCTTATCCTGTACGGCAGGGATTCTCGTCGAACCGCCGACAAGAAGCACCTTGCCGAGATCCGATGCGGTCAGCCCCGCATCCTTTAATGCGTTCTGAACCGGAACCGCCGTCTTTTCCACGAGATCATGCGTCAGCTCGTCAAATTTGGCTCTCGTCAGGTTCATGTCAAAATGAAGCGGTCCGCTTGCGTTCATGCTGATGAACGGCAGGTTGATGTTCGTCTGCGTTGCGGAAGAAAGTTCCTTCTTTGCCTTCTCCGCCGCCTCTTTTAATCTCTGAAGCGCCATCTTATCCTGAGACAAGTCCACGCCGTTTGCATTCTTAAACTCTCTTACCATCCAGTCGATGACTTTCTGGTCGAAATCGTCTCCGCCCAGATGGGTATCGCCGTTCGTCGCAAGAACCTCGATGACGCCCTCGCCGATCTCGATGATGGAGACATCGAACGTACCGCCGCCTAAGTCGTAAACCATGATCTTCTGCTCTTTTTCATTGTCAAGACCGTAGGCAAGCGCCGCCGCCGTCGGCTCGTTGATGATACGCTTCACGTCCAGTCCCGCGATCTTGCCGGCGTCCTTGGTCGCCTGACGCTGGGAGTCGTTAAAGTATGCCGGAACCGTGATGACCGCCTCGGTTACTTTTTCGCCAAGGTAATTCTCCGCATCCGCTTTTAATTTCTGTAAGATCATTGCCGAAATCTGCTGCGGGGAATATTTCTTTCCGTCAATATTGCGGCCGCGGTCCGTACCCATATCTCTCTTGATGGATGCGATCGTGTTATCCGCATTGGTGACTGCCTGACGCTTCGCCGGCTCGCCGACTAAGCGCTCCCCATTCTTCGTAAATGCCACAACGGACGGCGTTGTTCTTGCGCCCTCCTGATTCGCGATGACCGTCGGCTTTCCGCCTTCCATTACGGCAACGCAGCTATTGGTTGTTCCCAAGTCAATACCGATTATTTTTCCCATAGTGCTCTCCTCCATTTCAATTTTATTTTATCAACCATGATTCTTTATTTATAAAAATCCGTTTCCGGCTTTTTACAAGCTTCTTTATTGTGCTACGGCACGACCGCCACCATGCTGTGCCGGACCACGGTGTCGCGGTAGGTATAACCCTTCTGCAGTTCCTGCGCGACCACGCCGGACTCGTACTCCTCGCTCTCCACCTGCATAACGGCGTTGTGGAAGTCGGGATTAAATTCTTTGCCGACCGCCTCGATCGGGCGAACCTCCAGTTTTTCCAGCTCGCCGAGCAGCTGTTTATAGACCATGCTCATGCCTTCGGAAAAAGGACTGTTCTTTTCCTCCTCCGGAACGCTCGCCAGTCCGCGTTCAAAATTATCAACGACCGGAAGAATTTTCTCGATCACACTTCGCGCGCCGGTCTCAAACATCGCGGTCTTTTCTTTTTCCGTCCGCTTGCGGAAGTTTTCAAATTCCGCCATCTGCCGTCTGACGCGGTCCTCCAGTTCCTCTATTTTTTCCTGCTGTTTATCCTTTTTATCCGGCTTCTTATTTTTCTTAAAGAACTTGCCTTCCTTCTCCCTGGGCGCATCCTTGTCGGATTCGTCCATGGATGAATCCATGCCGTCCCCGGAAGCGTCCGCATCCTGCCCGCATTCCGCTGCTGCGCCGTCCGCCTGCCCGTTTCCGCCGTCGTTTTCCGCGTTCCCGGCGTCCTGCGCCGCATCTTCCGACGCTCCGCCATTCTGTGCGGCGTCCCTGTCCGCGGAATGTCCGTTCTTTGCGGCGTCTTTGTCTGAGGAATGTCCGCTCTGCGCAGCTCCTTTGTCCGCGGACTGTCCGCTTCCCGCAGAGCCCCCGCCGTTCGCTGCGCTCCCGCCGCCTGTCTGCCCGTTCCCGCCGCCGTTTGCCTGTTCGGACGCTCCGCCGTTCTGCTCTGCCTCCGTGTGCGCCTCGTCCGTCGTCTCTGCGCTTTCGCTTCGCGCCTCCGCGGTCTGTTCTTCTTTTCTCCTGTCCTCGTTCTTCTCTGACATAGGACTCATCTCCTTTTATGACTTTTTCTTATAGATTTCTTCCAACTGCGTCATGACCGTCTTCAGACTGCCGACCGCCTTTTCGTAATCCATGCGCTTCGGACCGATGATGCCGATCGTTCCTTTCATGCCCTCGCCCAATTCATAGGTTGCCGTCACAACGCTGCAATCCTTCATATGCTGCACGGGCGACTCGTCTCCGATATAAACCTTGATCCCCGTGTTCTCGCCGTCCGAAAGCGTCTCCTGCACGATCTGCGTCAGCTCCTGCTTTTCTTCAAATGTGGTGATCAATTCGCTGGCGCGCTTCTGATCCGCCAGTTCGGGATAACGGAAAATATTATTCGCGCCGCTCGTGTAAATCTCTAAATCCTCATCCGACTGGATCGCGCCCGCGACCGCGTCGATGACGTCGCCCACGATGCCGCTGTGAATGCCCGCCTGCTGCTTCATGGCGGAGATCATTCCTAAGCTGATCTCATTGACGGAGAGCCCGCCAAGCTGGGTATTTAACAGGATATTCAGCTTTAAGACCGTCTCGTCGGAAAGTTCCTCATCCACGGAGAGCATCTGATTCTTAATGACATTGCCCTCCACTACGATCACGGCTAAGAGCTGTCCCGCGTCTACCTTCGTCAACTGGATGAACTTCAACTTATTCCCGACGATCTGCGGCGCCGAGATCATGGCGGCATAGTTGGTGTTCGTCGCGAGCACCCGCGCCGCCTGCTGTAAGAGACGCTCCATCTTTTCTTCTTTTTCCAGAAGCATCTCCTTCATCTCATTGACTTCGCGTTCCTTATCCGCCATCATGTGGTCCACATACAGGCGGTAGCCCTTATCCGACGGAATCCGCCCTGCCGAGGTGTGGGGCTGTAAAATGTAGCCCAGTTCCTCCAAATCCGCCATTTCGTTGCGGATGGTTGCAGAGCTTAAATTCAGATCGGTATATTTGGAGATCGTTCTGCTCCCGACCGGCTCTCCCGTCTCAAGGTAATTGCGGATGATCGCCTGCAGAATTTTCATTTTTCTCTCATCTAATACTGCCTGCCCCACCCGTAACCACCTTCCTTTTGAACTGCCGGGACTTTCCCGTCCCGGAAACGGCTTCGCGCCCGCAAAACGTTTTTCCCTTCGGAACTCTGTTAGCACTCATTTCGATAGAGTGCTAACATCTTCATACATAAATTATCACTTACTCTCTATATTGTCAACTCATTTTTGAAAAAAATAATCATAAAATGTCTATAAACATTCTCTATGATACGCAGACGTGAATCACTTCGCTTCTTAAGCTTATCGCGCAAAAAAATACACCGCCGATAACCCGACGGTGTATGTCTTTTCTTCCTATGTTTTTATTTGTGCGCCGAATCGTAATCGCTTTTTTGCATCGGCACAACGCTTTCTACAGACCGAAGCTGCCCGTTACGTCCCCGTTGATGACATAGTAAACAGCCTGATCCGCCGGCTTGATATAAAGCTCTACGGACTTGAAATCCTTCACATCCCTGCCAAGATCATACTGCCAGACATCCTTTGCGCTCTGAACAAGGGAATCTTCCGTAAGAGAACGGCCGTCCCACTCTAAGGTGATGCTGTTCTTTGCTCTCCGCTTTACGGGCGCTTTCTTCTCTGCCGCTGCCTTCTTTGCTGCGGGTGCCTTCTTCTCGGTTGTCTTCTTGCTCTTAGAACCTGGCTTACGTCCCGGTTTCTTCTTTACAACAGGTGCCTCTTCCTTCTTTGCAGTCTCTGCCACCGGCTTAGTCTCCACTTTTGCCGCAACAGGCGCTGCCGCCTCCGTCTTTACTGTTACGTCTTTTGCTGCTGCCTTGTCGGCTGCAGTCTTCTTTAATTCTGCCATATTTCTTCCTCCATACCTTTGTTTTTTCTTTCTATCTGTTCTTAAACTCCTGCCTTATTGCCAACATTCTATGCCGGTAATAATGCAATTTGCGATATTTCATACAATTGCACTGTATCGCATATTAAGCAAAAAGTCAAACAAAGTAAGACACTTTCGTTTGTTTGCATATTTTTGGCAGGGAATTTCCCTGTTTTTTTCATGATAATGCACAAAAAATTTGCATAAAAATTCATCCAATAATCAAAAAATAAAGCAGCACAAGTACGCCGAGCGCGATCCGGTACCAGCCGAACACCTTGAAATCGTGCTTTTTAATGTAGTCCATTAGAAATTTTAGGACAAAAAGCGATACGACAAATGCGACGATCATACCAGCCGCAAGAATCCCCAGCTCCTGCCCCGTAAACGAAAAACCGTGTTTCACCAGTTTCAGCAGGCTGGCGCCGAACATGACCGGGATCGCCAAAAAGAATGTGAACTCCGCCGCCACGGTCCTTGACACGCCGATCAGAAGCGCGCCGACGATCGTTGCGCCCGATCGGGACGTTCCCGGAAATATCGCCGCGATCAACTGAAACATGCCGATGATCAGTGCCGTCCGGTACGTCATCTGATCCAGACGCGTAATGACCGGACGCACACCGCGGTTGCGGTTTTCCACCACGATGAACGCCACGCCGAATACAATGAGCGAAAGCGCGACCACCACATAATTATAAAGGTACTTCTCCAGCACATCGTCAAACAGCAGTCCGACGACCGCCGCCGGAATACAGGCCGCCACGATCTGAAACCACATGGTAAAAATATCTTTTTTTATCACAGGCTTCGTCCTGTCCTTCCACTGGAAGGGCCATATTTTCCGCCAGAAAAGCAGGACCACCGCCATGATCGCGCCGAGCTGGATCACCACCTCGAACATGCTGTAAAATTCATCCGATACCTGAAGCGGCATCAGCTCATTTAAGAGAATCATATGTCCCGTACTGCTGATAGGGAGCCACTCCGTAATGCCTTCCACGATACCGAATAAGATTGCTTTCAGGATTTCAAGCATAGACGCTCCTTTCGAACCTGCCCCTTACAATTGCGAAACACAAAATATAGACCGCGCGATTGATTGCGTTTCGCAATCGCCCTATGACTGCTGCTGATATTCCTCATACACAAACCGCCGCAGGGCGTCAAGCGAACGCTCCACTTTTTCCGTGTCAATACAGTATGCCATGCGGAAATAACCCGGCGCGCCAAAGCTGTCGCCCGGCACAAGGATGAGATCATACTTTTTGGCTTTTTCACAGAATGCGATCGAATCCGCCTCCGGCGCTTTTGGGAAAATATAAAACGTTCCCGCCGGACGCACGACGGTAAAACCGAGCGCGGTCAGCTCCTGATACAGGATGTTTCGATTCGTTTCATAGACGGATATGTCCGCAACCGCATCGAGGTTCTTTGCGACCGCGAGCTGTACCATCGCCGTCGGACAGTTATGTCCGATGCCGCGCGAAATCTGACCGCACATCTTTATCATCAGCTCCGCATCCGGACACGCGGGATGAACCGCCACATACCCGATCCGGTCGCCCGGTACGGACAGCGATTTCGACCAGGAATAGCAGGTGATCGTGTTCTCATAGTAATTTGCGGGATACGGCGCTCTCTTCCCGTCAAAAACAATTTCCCGATATGGTTCATCCGAAATCAGATAAATTTCATGTCCGTATTCCTTCTGTTTTTCACGCAAATATCCGGCAAGCCGCTCTAAGGTCTCCTCGGAATACACCACGCCGGACGGATTGTTCGGCGTATTGATGAGCACCGCCATCACGCGCTCATTCATGACCTTATCAAACGCCTCAAAATGAATCTGAAAATCGTCGGTGTGCGCGGGCACCACTTTCAGGCACGCCCCGCTCAAGTCCACATACGGATGATATTCCGGAAAAAACGGCGCAAAGGTCACAACCTCGTCGCCCGGCTCCGTCACGAGTCGGACCGCATGCGCGATCGCGCCCGCAGCGCCGCTCACCATAAAGATATGCTCTTTTTGATAATTCATGCCAAAACGCTTATTTAAGTTTTCCGCGACCGCCTCCCTGACGGACGGAATCGTCAGCGTCGGACTATAGCCGTGCAGCGCCATCGAATTTTCCTCACGCAGCATGGCAATCAGCGTATCCGTATAAGACTGCGGCACGTCAACCGACGGATTCCCTAAACTATAGTCAAACACATTTTCATAGCCGATCTGCTTTCCCCGCTCCGCGGCATATTCCGACAGACTGCGGATCACAGATTTTGCCGATAACATTTCCTGATATTTTTTTGCAAGCATCCCGCTATCCTCTCTTATTTTATATTTACGGTAGAGGCAATCAGCTCCAGATTCCCCTGTAAGCTGTACATTCCGTAGCCCGCGGGCAAAATAAAGTGATCGCCCTTCTTTACAAGCTGTCCGTCCAAAAGTCCGCTTCCCGCAATCACACTCATGATCAGGAACGGCTCGTCCTGCGAAAACGTTACCGGCGCCGTCACATCCAGCTTCCAGACTTTATAATAATCGCAGGCGATCAGCAAATTCATCTGATTTTCCGGAAGCCTCGCCGGCGTCATCACGCTCTCCGCCACCGGTTTTGCGGGCACGGTAATGACGTCAATGCTCTTTTCAATATGAAGTTCGCGCGGCTTCCCGTTGCTCAGGCGGTCATAATCGTACACACGGTAAGTTATATCGCTGTTCTGCTGGGTTTCTAAAATCACAAGCCCGCCCTTGATCGCATGCACCGTTCCGGGATCAATCTGAATAAAATCTCCTTTTTTCACCGGAATCTCACGAATCAGCTCTCCCCAGCGCTTCTCCCCGATCATGCTGCGGAGTTCTTCTTTCGTGGACGCGTTGTGCCCGATTACAAGTGAAGCATCCTCCGGGCAGTCCAAAATATACCAGCACTCCGTCTTGCCGAGCGAACCGTTCTCATTGACTTTGGCATACGCGTCGTCGGGGTGTACCTGAATGCTCAGATCGGACTTCGCATCAATGATCTTAATGAGAAGCGGGAAGCGGTCTAAACCTGTATTGCCGAACAACTGCGGCTCCTGCGCCCACAGCTCGGACAGCGTTTTCCCTGCATAGATGCCTTCGCGCACCACGCAGTCCCCGTTCGGATGCGCGCTGACCGCCCAGCACTCGCCCGTGTCATCACCGGGAATCGGATAACCCCAATCCGTTCCGAGACGGTTTCCGCCCCAGATCATCTGCTTAAACACCGGATTCAAAAATAAAATCGGCTTTTTTTCCTGATTCATACTTAAATTCCTCCCGTTTTCCCTGATCGTTTCCGCGTACCAATATGCGGAATCCTTTGCCGTCCGCTTCTGCGTCGCATAATCCACATGAATGATGCCGAATCGGTCCTTATACCCCTCCGACCACTCAAAATTATCCAGAAATGTCCATAAAAAATACCCCCTGACGTCCACGCCCTCATCCGCGGCTCTCTGCACTTCGGATAAATAGGCATCCAA
Organism: bacterium; assembly: GCA_023667365.1. Lineage (GTDB taxonomy): Bacteria > Bacillota > Clostridia > Lachnospirales > Lachnospiraceae > DLAJ01. Next base: position 91,081 of record JAMPAG010000003.1, read on the forward strand.
AAAAGTACAGCGGTTCGTATCATGCACGCGCCCGTCCGGCGACACAATATCCCGATAGCAGACGCCGTTTTCCGTCACATGGATCGGTATGTGATAACGCTCATAGGCAAAACGCAGTCCCCAATAAATGCATTCCGGCGTCATCGGCCAACCCGAACCCGTCTGCGGCGCGCCGTATTCATAATCAAGGAATTGCGGTTCGCCATGCTCCCCCGCCCTGATATAGTAGCCGTTATAAATATTCGTTCCCATGAAATCCAGCGGCTGTGAGATCAGTTCCATGTCCTCTTTTGTGATCTTCGGCAGCCATTTTTCAAATTTTCGAACGCCCTCCTCCGGGTATTTTCCCAAGAATACCGCATCCGAAAACCAGCCCATATTCCAAGCCCAATTGCTCATTTCATTATAGAAACCGAAATACACTTTCCGCGCCGCCTCAATATCCTCCGGCGCATTCGTTTTGGGAATCGCCACGCCGCATGTTAAAGAAATACTGACCTTGACCGGTCTGCATGCGTATTTGCGCAGATTTTTGACCGCCTGCCCGTGCGCGCGCAGCGCGTTATGCGCGATCTGAAACGTCTTGGCATAGGACATTTTTAAGCCCGGCGCCTGCACGCCCTGCAAATGGGCAAGCCCGACAAAACACTGCGGCTCGTTGAGCGTGATAAAATGTTCGACTAAATCAGAAAAATTCTCGGCAATGACCTTTGCATACTCGCCGAACCATTCAACGGATTTCTCGTTGAGCCAGCCGCCCTGATTCTGGAGCGCCTGCGGCAGCTCCCAATGATAGAGCGTCAAGTACGGCGTCACGCCGTTTTTCAGCATACTTTTTATCAGATTTCGATAAAAAAGAACGCCCTTTTCATTGACCTTTCCCGTCCCCTCCGGCAGAATCCGGCACCAGTTGACCGAAAAGCGGTACGCCTTAATGCCGAGCGCGCCCATGATTGCAAAATCGTCCTCATAGCGGTGCATATGATCGCATGCGATCTCCGCACGGTGCCCGCCGTATATTTTTCCCTCGTTGGCGTAGGTATCCCATATGCTTTTGCCGATCCCGTCGCCCGGTTCTTTTCCCTCGATCTGGTACGCGCTCGCCGCAACGCCCCAGACAAAATCATCACGAAACATGGCTGTCCTCTCTATCATCATGAAAATTCGCAGAGTCTTTTTTTATCGTGATACAATCAACGAGATGAGGTAGAACGGCGACGCGTCGTTTTCATGCGCCTGCGTCAGCGTAATTTCCACGGTGTGCTTCCGATTTTCTCCATGCACGAGAAGATTCTGCATAAAAAGACAGTCCCCCCATGTCTCTTCAAAATTGGCGTCCAGAACGACCGCGTTTGCCTCGTCCCCGTCCACGACCGCCTTTGCGATCGGCGCGGGCTGATGGATGGTCTTGCGGTACTGCGCCGCAATCTCGCTTCCCTCCACCTCAAACGTAATCTTTGCGCCCTGCGTTCCCGCCGTCCAGCCGTTGCGGAATCCCTCGAACACCAGACGCTGCGGCGTTTCATCCGCCGTCCAGCCGTCCATGACGGGGGACGCGTTTTTATTTTGCAGGCGTACACTGTTCTCATAATGATTTGCCGTCAGCGGTGCGGGTATCGCCTTTGACGGCTGCTCTTCCACGGACAGCTCCGCATACACCTTCTCTAAATAGTCAATGATGACCGACGCGACCAGCGCATGCCCCGCCGTGTTCGGATGCAGATCGTCGGGCGTAATGTCACGGTTCGGAATCCTGCCTGCTTTCACTTCCGCATAGATCGTCGGCTGCATCGCCACGCTGGGAAGCTCATAATGTTCCCCGACCGCCTGATGAATCTCCTGCGCCGTCTGTCCGTGATCATACATGATATTATGTATCAGCGTGACCGCCGGTTTTAAGGGCGCGTCATAGATTTTTCTGACAAGCCCCTCATAGGTCTCCTTGAAAAAATCAGTGTTCTCATCATTGACCGAGAACTCCACAAACACCACATCCGGTCGGCTGGCAAGCAGGTCGCTCTGCACCCGCGCTACGCCAAACTGAGAGGTCGTCCCGCCGATTCCGGCATTGACATAGGTAAAGGCGGTCTTGGGGAATTTCTTTACCCACCAGTCAAATACCAGATAGGCATAGCAGGTCGTGTGCGTTTCCGCAACGGATCCCTGCGTAATGGAACCGCCCAAAAATCCGATCGTGATGCGGTCCCCGCCCTCGGCGCGCCGCATACATTCTTTCATACGATACCAGTTTCCCCTGTTCACCAATCCTTTTTCCGTTTGAATTTGATACGCCATTTTGTGTCTCCTTGTTTTTCTTTGCTTTTCTTTATTTTTCTTTACTTTTCTTTATTTTTCTTCGTTTTCCTATTTCTTTCTCTTATGACAAGGTTTCTTCTTATTTATATAACGCAAACCTTAACAAATACCTTTTTCTCAATTATAACAGGTTATTTGGTAAATACAAAAAGTTATTTCAGGGCATTTTCATAATCTTGCATATCATGGTAAACACCAATGACATACACATCAGTATCAACAATCTTGTATAGCATGAAATATTTGTGCCGTTTCAGATGAATAGTTCTATATCCTCGTATCCGAAACTCCGAATCATCACATAGCTTCAGGTTCGCAGCCACATAAGAAAGCCTGTCGATGGTTTCTCTCATATCCTGTTCAACGCTATAAGCTGCTTGAGCATTTTCCAGTTCATAAAAAATATAATCCAGAACTTTCTGAATCTGAACTTCAGCCTCGCTCGTCAGTACGACTTCAAAAACCGTATCTTTGTTCCATCCCATCAAACACCTCTTCTGCTTTTCTATACATGCCGTCGGCGATCTCTTTTTCTGCTGTTTCAACATCACGCAGAAAATCCTCTTTTTCCATAGGTTTAAGCATCCTGCCAACCGCATCTTCAACCGATTCTTTTTTCCGTTGCTGGAAGAGTTTCTGAATCAAATCCTGTATCTTTATTAGATCAGCTTCTGGCAATGTTTCTATCATGGAGATTGTCTTTTCCAGTGTACTCATTGCAATCCTCCTATCCATTTTTAGTGTTTTAACAAATACCTTTTTCTCAATTATAACAGTTTATTTGGTAAATACAAACCTTTTGAAGCGTTTTTCTTCACTGTATATTTGTCCGATAATCTGCTTTCATAAAATATTCTGATGTTTTTTATCCATGCATACGGAAAAACGCAATTAGCATTCATTTATTTTCCAATACCCTTTCTTATTTGTTCCAATCCGTTCTACAATGCCCCTTTCCTGAAGTGACTTCATTCTTATAGCAACAGTTTTCCGGCTGATACCTGCACGCTTAGCAATCTCTGCATAAGTATAAGCAGGATCTTCAT
>JAMPAG010000040.1 GCA_023667365.1 bacterium
GCTGCAGGTGGCGGACAATGCAGCCGCCATGTGTATTGGGTTTTTCTGCGTACGCAGAGCATTTCTGGCGGAGACGGCGGCGGGGGGAGAGCCGGTACTTGCCGCGCCGCGGCGGATCGCAGCGGCATGGATTCGTGACGGTGCAGGAAAACGAAAAAAGGACTGGCTTTGGTATTTTCCGTTGCTTATCTCCGGCACATGCGCGGCGCTTGCGCTTAATTTTCTGGCAGGATTCCTACAGGCGGCGTCGCGTGATGCGGCATATACGCAGGTCGCAAGGACGCAGTATGCCGTCCCCGTCTGGCTGGGGCTGATCGCGTACGGCGTCGTTTCGCCGATCGTGGAGGAGGGCGTATTCCGCGGGATCCTGTATCTGAAATGCAGGCGTTATCTGGGGCGGCGGCTGCCGGCGGCATTGCTCTCGGCGCTGTTGTTCGGGATTCTGCACGGAAATGTGGTGCAGGGTGTGTACGGTTTTTTGATGGGACTGATTATCGTTTGGTTTTATGAGCGCTATGACAGCTTTTTAGCGCCTGTGCTCGTCCATGCGGCTTCCAATATCAGCGTATTTCTGTTAAGCGCGATCGGGGCATCAGGCGCAGGTGACGGCATGGGGACCGACAGCGTTCCTGCATCCGGCGGCGGTTTTAGCGGCGAAGGCTTTGCGGATACGGGAGCAGCGTTCCTCTGTTGTGCAATCTGTGCGGCAATTTCGATATTTAGTGCATTTATTATCGTAAAAAAGAAGAAATAGAAAAGCTTGGAACGAAAAATCGAAAAAATTTGAAGAGGGAATTGTGTATCACAACCGGGAAAACGGACGGTCGGATCAAAGAGATAACAGACTGAAAAAGAAGCGTTTCGCCATTGTCGTATGGCACGCTTCTTTTTACTTTATAAGATTCAGGTGTCAAAAGCACTGCTTGTAAATTTTATTTAGCAGATTTCTTTTGTGCAATCTGCTAACACAGACTTGATCGCAGTGCTTTTGACACCCGAATCCTTATAGGAAATTTCGCAATCCAAACAATTTACACTGTATTCAGATAATAAGTTTACATAAACCAAAATCAACAAACAATCAGACAATTCAAAAAAATATGTGGTTTACAAGAAAGAAACATGGGTGTATACTGGAAGTCGGAAAAAGTATCATTGTATTATTGTATACAATCAAGAAAAAACAGTCAGGTAAAGGAGACAGTCTATGTTTGACGTAAAACAAGAGGTGCCGCAGGCGCCGCTCTATCATCCGGCGTTTGAGCATGACAACTGCGGAATCGGAGCGATCGTAAATATTAAAGGAAGAAAAAGCCGCTCCACGGTGGAACACGCGCTCAGCATTGTCGAAAATCTGGAGCATCGTGCCGGAAAGGACGCGGAGGGAAAAACGGGTGACGGCGTCGGGATCCTGACGCAGATTTCCCATCGTTTTTTTGCGCGGGTGGCGAAAGAGGCGGGGATTTCCATCGGCGGAGAGCGGGAGTACGGCGTCGGCATGTTCTTTTTCCCGCAGGATGAATTAAAGCGCAATCAGGCGAAGAAAATGTTTGAGATCATCGTGGAGAAGGAAGGCTTAAACTTCTTAGGCTGGCGGGATGTGCCGACCGTTCCGACGGTGCTCGGTCATAAAGCGCTTTCCTGCATGCCCCATATCATGCAGGCGTTTGTGGAGAAACCCGCGCAGGTGGAAAAGGGGCTTGCGTTTGACCGTATCCTCTATATTGTAAGAAGAGTGTTTGAACAGTCATCGGATGACACCTATGTCGTATCGTTATCAAGCAGGACGATCGTATACAAGGGCATGTTCCTTGTCGGGCAGCTCCGTACCTTTTTCTCGGATTTACAGAGCGGGGACTATGAATCCGCAATCGCGATCGTGCATTCGCGGTTCTCCACGAACACGAATCCGAGCTGGGAGCGGGCGCATCCGAACCGCTTTATTGTACATAACGGCGAGATCAACACGATCCGCGGCAATGCCGACAAAATGCTCGCGCGGGAAGAAAACATGGAGTCCGAGCACTTGAAGGGTGAATTTTACAAGGTGCTGCCGGTTATTAACGCGCAGGGTTCCGATTCGGCGATGTTAGATAATACGCTGGAGTTTCTGGTGATGTCCGGCATGGATCTGCCGCTTGCGGTCATGATTACGATCCCGGAGCCGTGGGCAAATAATAAATCCATGTCCCAGCGGAAAAAAGATTTCTATGAATATTATTCCACGATGATGGAGCCGTGGGACGGGCCCGCGTCCATTCTTTTTTCGGACGGAGATATGATGGGCGCCGTGCTGGACCGCAACGGTCTGCGCCCGTCGCGTTATTATATCACGGATGACGACCAGCTCATTCTTTCTTCAGAGGTCGGCGTGCTGCCGGTCAGCCCGACGAAGATCGTAAAAAAAGAACGCCTTCGTCCGGGGAAAATGCTGCTGGTCGATACAGTGAGGGGCGAGGTCATTGACGACGAGCACTTGAAGGAGCGGTACGCGAAGCGCCAGCCGTACGGCGAGTGGCTGGACAACAATCTGGTCGAACTGCATGACTTAAAGATCCCGAACGAGTGTGTGCCGCAGTTTTCCGATGAGGAGCGGGAGCGCATGCAGAAAGCGTTCGGCTATACCTATGAGGAGCTGAAGGAGAGCATTCTGCCGATGGCGAAGAACGGTTCCGAGCCGATTGCGGCGATGGGAACGGATATTCCGATTCCCGTGCTGTCTCATTCGCATCAGCCGTTGTTCCATTATTTTAAGCAGCTCTTTGCGCAGGTCACGAATCCGCCCATTGACGCGATCCGGGAGAAGATCGTCACCTCGACGAATGTGTATGTCGGAACGGACGGCAACCTTTTGGAGGAGACGCCGAAGAACTGCAATGTGTTAAAGATCAATAATCCGATCCTGACGAATACGGATATGCTCAAGATCAAGCATATGAAGCGCGACGGCTTCAAGGTGGAAGTGGTCCCGATCACGTATTATAAGAACACGAGTCTGGAGAAGGCGATCGACCGCCTGTTTCTTGCCGTGGACAGGGCATACCGGGACGGCGTAAATATCATGATTCTTTCCGACCGCGGCGTGGACGAAAACCATGTGGCGATCCCGTCCCTGCTTGCGGTGTCGGCATTACAGCAGCATCTGGTGGAGACGAAAAAAAGAACGAGTGTCGCGATCATCTTAGAATCCGCCGAGCCGCGCGAGGTGCACCATTTCGCAACGCTCTTAGGTTTCGGCGCAAGCGCGATCAATCCTTATTTAGCGCAGGAATCCATTCAGGAGCTGATCGACCGTAAGATGTTAAATAAGGATTATTACGCGGCGGTTGACGATTACAATAAAGCGGTGCTGGACGGGATCGTCAAGATTGCAAGCAAAATGGGAATTTCCACGATCCAGTCCTATCAGGGCAGCAAAATTTTTGAGGCGATCGGGATTGACAGGGAAGTCATCAACCGATATTTCAAGAATACGGTCTGCCGCGTGGGAGGCATCACGATCAAGGACATTGAAAAACAGGTGGATGAACTGCACTCCATGGCGTTTGATACGCTTGGTCTGTCCAACGACCTGACGCTGGACAGTCCGGGACGGCATAAGGCGCGCAGCGGCGCGGAGCAGCATTTATATAATCCGGCGACGATTCACATGCTGCAGGAATCGACAAGGCGTGGCGATTATGAAATGTTCAAGCAGTACACGGCAATGGTTGATGATGAGAACAATATCCGCAACCTGCGCGGACTGATGGATTTCAATTATCCGAAAAAAGCGGTTCCGATTGACGAGGTGGAGGGTGTGGAACAGATCGTGACGCGCTTCAAGACCGGCGCCATGTCCTATGGCTCCATTTCCAAGGAGGCGCATGAGACGCTGGCGATCGCCATGAACCGCTTAAACGGAAAATCCAATACCGGCGAGGGCGGAGAGGATATTGAGCGGCTGAGCGTCGGGGCGGACGGACTGAATAAATGTTCCGCGATCAAGCAGGTTGCATCGGGACGGTTCGGCGTGACGAGCCGCTATCTTGTCAGCGCCAAAGAGATTCAGATTAAGATGGCACAGGGAGCAAAGCCCGGAGAGGGCGGTCATCTTCCCGCCGGAAAAGTTTACCCGTGGATCGCAAAAACAAGGCATTCCACGCCGGGCGTCGGTCTGATCTCGCCGCCGCCTCATCATGATATTTATTCGATCGAGGACTTGGCGCAGCTCATTTACGACTTAAAAAACGCTAACCGGGACGCGCGTATTTCCGTGAAGCTGGTTTCCGAGGCGGGCGTCGGAACGGTTGCTGCGGGCGTTGCCAAAGCGGGTGCGCAGGTCGTGCTTGTTTCCGGTTATGACGGCGGTACGGGCGCGGCGCCGAGAAACTCCATTCACAACGCGGGACTTCCGTGGGAGCTTGGACTGGCGGAGACCCATCAGACATTGATCCAGAACGGTCTGCGGAACCGCGTCCGCATCGAGACGGACGGCAAGCTCATGAGCGGGCGCGACGTGGCGATCGCCGCCATGCTGGGCGCAGAGGAGTTCGGGTTCGCGACGGCGCCGCTTGTGACGATGGGCTGTGTCATGATGCGTGTGTGCAATCTGGATACCTGTCCGGTCGGCATTGCAACGCAGAATCCGGAACTGCGGAAACGGTTCCGCGGGAAACCGGAATATGTGGAGAACTTCATGCGTTTTATCGCGCAGGAACTGCGCGAATATATGGCAAAGCTCGGCGTAAAGAGCGTGGATGAGCTGGTCGGAAGAACGGATCTGCTGCGCGTAAAAGAGAACCTGACCGAGGAGCAGCGCAAGGTGGATTTAAGCGCGATTTTGAGCAATCCGTATGCCGGCATGAAAGAAAAAGTCATTTTTGATCCGAAACAGGCATATGACTTTAAGTTAGAGCAGAGCCTGGATGAAAAGGTGTTGTTAAAATCGCTTGACAAGGCGATCGCACAGGGGCAGAAGCGGAGCGTGGAAGTGGATGTATCCAATGTGGACCGCGCGTTCGGCACGATCCTCGGATCGGAGATCACGAAGCGTTTAGGAGACGATCTGGAGGAGGACACCTACCGCGTACTTTGTAGCGGCGCGGGCGGGCAGAGTTTTGGCGCTTTTATTCCGAAGGGTCTGACGCTGGAACTGATCGGCGATTCCAATGATTATTTCGGAAAGGGGCTGTCGGGCGGCAAGCTGATTGTGTATCCGCCGAAGGGAAGCCGTTTTCCTCACGATGAAAATATTATTATCGGCAATGTGGCGCTTTATGGCGCAACGAGTGGAAAGGCGTTCATCAACGGCGTGGCGGGAGAGCGGTTCTGTGTGCGCAATTCCGGTGCGGCGGCGGTTGTCGAGGGCGTCGGCGATCACGGGTGTGAATACATGACGGGCGGCAGGGTTGTTATTTTAGGGAAAACGGGCAAAAACTTTGCGGCGGGCATGAGCGGCGGTATCGCCTATGTGTTGGATGAGGACAATGACCTGTATACGCGGCTCAATAAGACGATGGTATCCTCAACCGAGATCACATCCAAGTACGATGTGCTGGAGTTAAAGGATATGATTCAGGAGCATGTCTCCTACACCAATTCCGAAAAAGGAAAGCAGATTCTCGCGCATTTCGGAGAATATCTGCCGAAATTTAAGAAGATCATCCCGCACGATTACGAGCGGATGCTGAAGCTCATCGTCCAGATGGAAGAAAAAGGATTAAGCGCGGAGAATGCACAGATCGAGGCGTTTTATGCGAATAAGGGAAACGAGAAAGAGTAAAAGTGAAGAACGGGGAATCAGGATGATAGATCACATTTGCTCAGATGAAATTAGAATAAAGGTTAAGAGGAGTAGCGATATGGGAAAACCGACAGGATTTATGGATTATGAACGAGAAGTGTCAGGTGCGGAGCCGCCGAAAGAGCGTGTGAAGCATTTCCGCGAGTTTCATCGGCACCTTCCGCTGGAACGCCAGCAGCTTCAGGGCGCGCGCTGTATGGAGTGCGGCGTGCCGTTCTGCCAGTCCGGCGCGGCGCTTGCAGGGATGACGAGCGGCTGTCCGCTGCATAACCTGATTCCCGAATGGAACGACCTGGTCTATACGGGGAACTGGGTGGAAGCGTATAAGCGTCTGAAAAAAACAAGCAATTTCCCGGAATTTACCTCGAGAGTCTGTCCCGCACTTTGCGAGAATGCGTGCACCTGCGGACTGTACGGGGATCCGGTGGCAACAAAAGAAAACGAATATGCGATCATTGAGCGCGCTTATGCACAGGGGTATGCGGCGGCGGAGCCGCCGAAGGTACGCACGGGAAAGCGTGTGGCGGTCGTGGGTTCCGGTCCCGCGGGACTTGCTGTTGCGGATCTGCTCAACCGACGCGGGCATGAGGTGACGGTTTACGAGCGTGCCGACCGGATTGGCGGACTGCTCCGCTACGGGATTCCGAATATGAAGCTGGAAAAGCATATCATTGACCGAAAGCTCAAGATCATGGAGCAGGAAGGCATCCGATTTGTGACGAACGCCAATATCGGGAAAGAGATCAAGGCGCAGAAGCTGATGAAAGAATATGACCGCGTGGTCTTGGCCTGCGGCGCGGCAAATCCGCGTGATATTGCGGCGGACGGGCGGGATGCAAAGGGGATTTACTTTGCGGTGGACTTCCTGACGGCGGCGACAAAGAGCCTTTTGGATTCGAACTTTGAGGACAAGGCCTATATTGACACGAAAGATAAGGATGTTGTGATTATCGGCGGCGGCGATACCGGAAATGATTGTGTGGGAACTTCAATCCGCTTTGGAGCCAAAAGCGTGACACAGCTGGAAATGATGCCGAAAGCGCCCGATGTGCGTGCGGAAAACAATCCGTGGCCGGAGTGGCCGAAGGTTTGTAAGACGGACTACGGACAGGAGGAGGCAATTGCAGTCTTCGGACAGGATCCGCGCATCTATGAAGCGACCGTCAAGGAATTTGTCAAGGATAAGGGCGGAAATCTGAAAGCGGTAAAGATTGTGAAATTAAGCTGGGAAAAGGACGCGGAGAGCGGGCGCATGTGCATGAAGGAGATTCCGGGAAGCGAGCAGACGCTTCCGGCGCAGATCTGTCTGATCGCGGCAGGGTTCTTAGGGGCACAGCGTTATGTGGCGGACGCGTTCGGGGCGGAATTAACGGAACGTACCAATGTGAAAACGGCGACGGGCGCTTATCAGACTTCCGTTCCGAATCTGTTTGTTGCAGGGGACATGCATTCCGGTCAGTCCTTGGTCGTAAAGGCGATTCGTGAGGGGCAGGAGTGTGCGAAAGAAGTGGATCACAGCCTGCTTGGATATACGGGCCTGCATGTGCAATAAAAAATCGTGCTTCGCACGCTTTCAAAGAACCGCCGCTGGCGGTTCTTTTGGAATTGTTATGCAATTCTTCATAGATTGTGAAATTCCTATAAGTTAAAAAAGCGTGCTTCGCACGCTTTTGGAGTTTGCATTTGTTTATAGGAAGCGGGGCGGCGGTGAGCCGCCCCGCTTCCTGTCTATTATGATCCGCTGATCTGTTTCCGTTTCTCCAATCGGATGGGAGGAAAAACATAGTAAGACCCGGTTCGGGCTACTCGATCCGCTCAAATACCGGCATGTACTCGATCGGCGCATCGACGCTGACGGTACATCCGCCCGCAAAAACTTCACCTGTCGAGGTCAGCTTCCATTTGCCGTTCGGGAGGTAAACATCCCGCTTCCACTCATTCAAGTGGAGGATCGGCGCGGCGAGATATTTGCTGCCGAACATATACTGATCCTGAAGTTCCCAGCATTTGGCGTCGTCGGGAAATTCGTAGAACATGGCGCGAAGGAGCGGGGAACCGTTCGTATGCGCCTCCTCATATAATTGTTTGATATAGTCATGCATGGAGATCCGGACGTCATAGTAGTTTTTCATGATGGCATAGTTGTCCTCGCCATAGCTCCAAAGCTCGTTCGGCTGACCGGTGTGCAGATAGCCGCCGCCCCAGTCTCTCTCATCAAGAGGCGGGATCGTGTACGGACCGCGGTCGCCGTGCATCCGCAGTACGGGAGAGTATACGGCAAACTGGTACCAGCGGATCAAAAGCTGGCGGAAATCTGCATCGTTCACATCATCCGTCATAAAACCGCCGATGTCCGTCGTCCACCAGGGGATGCCGGCAAGTCCCATATTCAGACCGCACTGGATCTGATCGGCAAACGCTTCAAAGGTGCTCGGTACGTCGCCCGACCAGACGACATTGCCATATTTCTGAGAACCGGCCCACGCACAGCGCAGGAGGTTGACGACTTTGTCCGTACCTGCTTCTTTCATTCCGTCATAAAAAGCACGGCTGTATAACTGCGGGTATAAATTGCTGACAGCAAGCGCAGGTCCCGCACTGTAGCGATAATTTTCAAAATCGTATACGCCGTAATCCGGCTCGGAATTATCCAGCCAGAACGCGTCAATGCCGTAATCATAATAATTCTTTTTGCACACGTCCCACACATATTTGCGGGTTTCGGGATTAAACGGATCAATCTCTACGCAGTCGCCCTGATAATCGTAAGTCTGCGCCGCGCCGCGCTCGGTGCGGATGAGCAGTCCTTTTTCCTGCATGGGGTAGAAATTCTCACTTTTACGGTCAACGGAGGGCCATACGGATACAATGACCTTAATTCCCATGGAATGAAGCTCGTCCACCATCGCCTTGGGATCGGGCCAGTATTTTTCGTCGAATTTCCAGTCGCCCTGCACGGTCCAGTGGAAAAAGTCAATGACGATCTGATCGATCTTGATGCCCTCTTTCTGATACTGCCTAGCCACGGTCAGCACTTCGTCCTGCGTCCGGTAACGCAGTTTGCACTGCCATAAGCCCATGAGGTTTTCGGGGAACATTTCGGCACGCCCGGTTACGGCGGTATAGTTCTCCAAAATCTGTTTCGGCGTATCCGCGGCGGTGATCCAGTAATCCATCTCTTTTGTGGAGCGTGCGATCCACTCGTAATAATTTTTGCCGAACGTTACGCGTCCGACCGCAGGATTGTTCCACAAAAAGCCGTAGCCCAGCGAAGACACCGCAAACGGAACGGAAATCTGGGAATTGCGCTGCGCCAGTTCCAGAACGCAGCCTTTTAAGTCCATGCAGTCCTGCTGATACTGTCCCATTCCGAAGATTTTTTCACCGTGATTGCTCTCGAATTTCAGGTTCAGGGAATATTCACTCCCGCCAATGACGCCCTTCCACTCACGGTTGACTAATTTCAGGCAGCGGCTTTCTTTGGAAAGCGTTCCGCCGTAGCTTCTGAAATATTCGCGCAGTAACATTTGATCATCCCGATAAAAGGTGATGATTCCCACAAAATTCACGGTTGCCCTGATACGGCCGTTTGTGATCGTGGCAAGCGTCTGCTTATCAATGCCGCCGTAGGCGTTCGGGGTTTCCTCCACCGTCATCTGAACCTGCGCCTGAGAGGAAGCCGGTGTTTCCGTCAGCGCCCAGTCGTTCCCACTGAACGTCGGGGACAGAGAGGAGCGTACGCGGAACGAATCATTTCCCCATGCCTCGATCCGCAGTGTTTCGCCGTTATGGCGGCAGACAAGCGCGCCGTTGTCGTTTTCAAATCTCATACATAACCCTCCTGATTTTCTTGTTTTTCAGCAGGAATTTTCATGAACCCTAAAGAATCCATGTTCCTGGAAAAAGATGTAACTTTATCATACTACGGTTTGGACAGGATTTCCAGTAGAAACAGATTTTTGTTGCAAAATCCGGAGGCACAAAACGTTGTGTTTTTTTCGAGGGACGCTTATAATAGAGGCAGCGTCGGAAGAAAAAAAGAAAAGAGGGAAAGAGACATGGTACGAATCATCGCGGACAGCACCTGCGATCTGTCGCAGGAACTGTTAGACAAATATCAGATAGCGATCCTGCCGCTTCATATTTTGCTGGGAGAAAAGGAGTATGAGGATGGAAAGGACATCAGACCGGAGGAAATTTACCGCTGGTCCGATGAACACGGCACAACGCCCGGAACCTCAGCGCCTTCCATGGAGAGTGCGCTGGATCTCTATCGGAGAGTATATACGGAGGGCTGCGAGCTTGTCTGCTTTTCCATATCGGGTCAGATGTCCACTTCAGGGAACGTCATGCGGCTTGCTGCGGAGGAAATGGGGATTGCGGATTGCGTGACGGTGATTGATTCTGAGAATCTTTCGACCGGAATCGGGCATCTGGTCGTGGAAGCGGCGATTATGGCAAAAGAGGGAAAAAGTGCCGCCGAGATCGCGGACAGGATGGAAAAGCTGAGACCTCTCGTGCGGGCAAGTTTTATTGTGGATACGCTGGTATATCTGCACCGCGGAGGAAGATGCAGCGGTCTGGCGGCAATGCTGGGCGGCACCCTGCACTTACATCCGATGATCGTGGTAGAGAACGGTAAAATGCACAGCAGTAAAAAGTATCGCGGCAGTCTGTCAAAGGCGCTGGCGGCATATGCGAGGGATTTAGAGCCTGCCCTGAGAAAAGCGAAACGGGACAGGGTGTTTATCACGCATTCCGGATGTGCGCAGGAGACGGTGGATGCGATGCGCGAATTTTTGGAAAAACTGGGAATTTTTCAGGAGATTCTGGTGACAAGGGCGGGAGGCGTGATTTCCAGCCACTGCGGACCTGGGACGCTGGGGATTTTGTTTATGGAGGAGGCGGAAGGATAAGAGACGGGATTTTTTATAAGTGCATGATCAGATCAAGTTATGATTGATGATTATTGATTATATGAGTATAATAAAGGTAAGGAAAGTAAGGACTGTCCGCAAGGTGAGTAACTTTTTATTGCGGTAAGGATAGAACCATGAGTATATCGTAGGAAGAATGGGGGATTTTTATGGAACTTGCAAAAGTTACGTCAAAAGGCCAGATTACCATACCAATAGAAATTAGGAGAAAATTAGGAATTAAGGAGGGAAGTAAGGTGCTTTTTTTAGAAGAAGCGGGGCGTATTTATTTGGCAAATTCTTCCATGGAGGCGCTTCGGGAGGCGCAGACGGCATTCGCAGGAGAGGCAGAGCGCGTCGGATGGAAGACGGAGGAAGATGTTGCAACGTTAGTAAGAGAAGTGCGAAAAGAAAGAATGGTGAAATAATTGCGGGTTATGGTTGACACAAATGTACTAATCTCGTTATTGGTATTTCCCAGCAAGAAAATGAATCGGATGATGGAATGTATTTTTATGGAACACCAATTAGTTCTTTCTTCGTATATCGTTGAGGAGTTAAAGGATGTGATAAGCAGAAAGTTTCCCGGCAAGAGTGGAGTCGTGGACATGTTACTAGCTAGAATGAGTTACGAATATGTATATACGCCGGAGGTTCTTGATGAAACATTATTTGAGATCAGGGACAAAAAAGATTATCCAGTACTTTACACGGCGATGGTAGAGGATGTTGATATTGTTGTGACCGGAGATCGTGATTTTAGCGATGTAGAAATTGACAGACCTAGAATTTTGAGCCCGGCAGAGTTTATCGAGCGGTACTGCTGAAAATGAGATTGAGACAGGAGGAATACCAACAATGCGTCAATACAACATCACTCCCCTCAGGCAAACACCGCAGTACAAGGACATGGCGGCATGCTGGTTCCATGAAAAATGGGGCGTCCCGCTGGAAGCATATTTGGAGAGCATGAACGAGAGTCTGCGCGGAGACCGTGCGGTTCCGCAATGGTATTTGGTATTGCATGACGGCAGGATGATCGCCGGAGCCGGTGTGATCGAGAACGATTTTCATGACAGGAAAGACCTGACGCCGAATGTCTGCGCCGTATATGTGGAGGAGGCGCACCGCAGGCGGGGGATTGCGGGAGAACTGCTTGCCTTTATCTGTAAAGACAGAAAGGATGCCGGAATCCCCACGCTTTATCTGGTGACCGATCATATTGGGTTTTATGAGCGGTACGGCTGGGAGTTTTTATGCATGGTGCAGGGCGACGGAGAGCCGGATCTGACGCGCATGTATGTGCACCGGGAATGAGAGCGCGGACCAAGCGCCGGAGAAACAAAATCTTACGATCCGACGATCGTTCCGCCGTTCGGGTGAAGCACCTGACCTGTCATATAGCTGGAGTCATCCGACGCCAAAAATACATAGCAGGGAGAGACCTCGCATGGCTGTCCGGCGCGGTTCATCGGTACATGGGAGGTGCCTTTTCCGAAAGTGGCGACTTCCTGTGCAGAATAGGATGCCGGAATGAGCGGCGTCCAGATCGGACCGGGCGCAACGCCGTTTACACGGATGCCCTCTTCCACAAGCGACAGGGAAAGCGATCTTGTGAGCGCGGCAATCGCGCCTTTCGTCGCACTGTAGTCGATCAGGTCCTTGTTTCCCTCATAAGCGGTCACGGAGGTGGTATTGATGATACTTCCTCCTTTTTTCATATGAGGCAGGGCGGACTGGATCAAATAGAAAAAAGAAAAGACATTATTCCGAAAAGTACATTCTAACTGTTCCTGTGATATATCCAAAATGCTCCGCTGAATAAATTGCACCGCATGATTATTTACCAGAATGTCAAGCTTTCCAAAGCATGCAATCGTCTGATCGACGCAATGCTTTGCAAAATCAGGCGATTTTAAGTCGCCGCATAAAAGCAGACATGTTCCGCCGAGTTCTTTGATCCTGCCCTCGGTTTCTCTGGCATCGACTTCTTCGTCATAATAAACAATGGCGACTAAGGCGCCTTCTTTTACAAAGTCATAGGCGACGGCCCGGCCGATGCCGCTGTCCCCGCCCGTGATGAGGGCGACTTTATTTTCGAGTTTCCGGCGGCGCTTCCCGCATTCCGATACGGGAAGCGGTGTCATGACATATTCGAGTCCCGGTTGCCGGTCCTGATGCTGCGGAGGAAAGGCGGATTCGTTTTCGTGATGGTCCGGCGCGCAGTCGCACCTTAAATTGGAAATTTGTTCAAATGATTTCAATGAGCTGTCTCCCATATCTGCGTCGATATTATTTTGAAATTCGACCGCATTTGATTTATCTTATGCGTCCGGATGGGAATCTGTGTTATAATTGGGAAAAGAAGGAGATCGCAGCATGAAAACGCTTTATGTATCGGATTTGGACGGCACCCTGCTTAAAAGCAATGAAAAGACGAGTGATTTTACAAACAGGACAATCAATGAGCTTACCGCGCAGGGGATGCTGTTTTCTTATGCGACGGCGCGTTCGTATGTGACGGCGCAAAAGACGGCGCAGGGGCTGCAGGCGCAGATTCCTGTCATCATTTATAACGGCGCGTTTATCAGGGATAGTGTCAGCGGGAAAATTTTGCTCTCAAGCTATTTTGAGGATGATCCGGAGGGACTTTTGCGGGAATTGATGAAAGCGGATGTCTATCCGCTCGTCTACGCGATGATTCCCGCAGACGGCATGTTTGGCATGGAGCGCGGAAAAGGACAAAAAAGCGGCGGATCAGATGCGCAGTCAGATAAAATCGGGGTAGAGAAATTCTCAGGGGAATTTCGGGAGAAATTCTCCTATATGCCCCAGCACGCCAGCGCCGGAATGCATCATTTTCTTGATGAACGCCGCAAGGGAGATCCGCGGGAGCGCGCCGTTTTCGCGGAGGAAGCATTGTTGGAGGGCAGGATTTTTTACATAACCTGCATTGACGAGTACGATAAATTGAAACCGCTTTATGAGCGTTACCGGAAACGCTATTACTGTGTCCTGTCACAGGAAATTTACACAAAGGACTGGTTTTTGGAGATCATGCCGCTGACGACGTCCAAAGCCCGTGCCGTGACGCGGCTCAAAGAATATCTTGGCTGTGACAGAGTGGTCGCGTTCGGGGATCACTATAACGATATAGATTTGTTTGAGATTGCGGACGAAGCGTACGCAGTGGCAAACGCGGTGGACGAATTAAAAGCCGTGGCGACAGGCGTGATTGCATCGAATGACGAGGACGGCGTGGCGCATTTTTTGCGGGAAAGGTATCAGCAACTTAATTTTTTGGAAAGATAGAGGATCAGATCGTCGTTGTTACGGCAATCTGCATACGGCTCCAAAACCCGATTGTTGTACCAGACGCCGGAGCCGTCGGGAAGATAGCCGCGTTTCACATACATTCTCTGCGCGCTGCCATAGCCGCTGTGTAATCCGACGCCCAGATATACGGTATCCGAATATCGCGCCGCAAGTTGTTCTGCAATATCCATAAGTTTACTGCCGATACCGCGCCTTCGATACTTTTCCAATACGCCGAAATCTACAATTTCAGGATAGCCCTTGTTGCCAAAAGGACCGCATTCCGCGTTGGGATAGAGGTTGACATAACCTGCGACCTGCCCGGAAAACTCCGCGGCCAGCGAGATAGACCGCCCTTCGGATTGATCTTTCAGCCGCGTTTCGTATTTTTGAATGTCGGCATCCCAGCCTTGCGCGATCTCTTCCGATGTGATAATCTGCGCGTCGCTCTGCCGAAGATCACGGATCAAAATCAGATCGTCCTGATAGTAGACCATGTCGTTTTCCTCCCGATTCTTTATAAGAGTTGGACACCGAGCCGTTCCGCCTCCGCAAGAACCTCTTTCGGCCAAAGAGAACTCTGCACTTCGCCGATGTGTGCCTTGCGCAAAAAGAACATGCAGATACGCGATTGCCCGATACCGCCGCCGATCGTATAGGGCAGTTCCCCGTCGAGAACCGCCTTCTGGAACGGAAGCGCGGCGCGGTCCATGGCGTTTGCCTTTTCAAGCTGGGACTGTAAGGACTGTGCATCCACGCGAATCCCCATGGACGATAATTCCAGCGCAATGTCAAGCACAGGGAAATAAACGACAATATCAGCATTCAGCGCCCAGTCGTCGTAGTCCGGCGCGCGCCCGTCGTGGCGTTCGCCGTTTTCTAAAGTGTCGCCGATCTGCATGATGCAGACAGCGCCCTTCGCCTTGGCGATATAATATTCGCGCTCCTTCGGCGCGTGGTCGGGAAACATATCCGCAAGCTCCTGCGTTGTGATAAAGAAAATATCCGGCGGAAGGATTTCCTGTATGTAATCATATTGAATAGACATGTATTTTTCTGTTTTCCGGAGCGCGCTGTAAACCTTTCTGACGGTATCCTTCAAGGTGTCAAGATGGCGTTCCTCTTTATGAATGATCTTTTCCCAGTCCCACTGATCGACAAAAATAGAATGGATATTATCCGTGATCTCGTCGCGGCGGATCGCGTTCATATCTGTGTAGAGCCCCTCTCCGTGGGAAAAACCGTATTTTTTTAATGCATAGCGCTTCCACTTGGCAAGGGACTGTACGACTTCTGCATCCATGCCGGGCTGTTCCTTGATGTCGAAGGAAACCGGGCGTTCGATGCCGTTTAAGTTGTCGTTCAGACCGGATGCAGG
The DNA here is from genome assembly GCA_023667365.1 of bacterium. Classification (GTDB taxonomy): domain Bacteria; phylum Bacillota; class Clostridia; order Lachnospirales; family Lachnospiraceae; genus DLAJ01. Next base: position 15,395 of record JAMPAG010000040.1, read on the forward strand.
ATCGACAAAAAGCGGCGCCGATACACGCAGCAGATTGAGCTGTGCGGAAAGCTGCGCCTGAAAATAGTCTTTTACGGTTTTAATGCCGATCTGCGTGTCATACAGATCTAGCGCAGACCGATAGTTTTTGGGAATGTTGAAATGTTCCATTGCTTTTTTCACCTCATCAAAAAAAGGATTTTCTATCGCTTCTATTAAACCGCGAATCGCCGCGTTTTGCAAGAGGAAAATTGCGGGACGCGGGTATAAAAATGCGGAATGCGGGCGCAAAATCAAAAGTCTGTTTCATTGTCGGGGAAAAAGAGATATAATGGAGCTAATAACAGATCGGGATTGTCCGAGCGGGATTTGTAGCGGATTTTTGTGCTTAAATTAGGATAGATTGCAGGACAAATACAATCAACCATAGGTAGAATGTGCTTGATTCAACCGACAGTTCGTTTACCATGACACGATTTTCACGTACGATCTACGCAGAAAGCGCTTTCGGTTCAAGTCCCAACTGGCTGTTGGGTACTGAAACCCTACACTTATATATTAGGAGGAGGTTCTCTTAGATGAATCAGAATGAGATAGGAAAATTTATTGCGTCCTGTCGTAAAGAAAAAGGATTGACACAAATGCAACTTGCAGAACGGTTGAATATTACGAATCGGGCAGTATCGAAATGGGAAACCGGAAAAAGTATTCCTGATGTGTCGATCATGATGGAGCTGTGTGATATTTTAGGGATCACCGTAAATGAACTGTTAAGCGGAGAAAGGATTGCTATGGAAGATTATAAAGCAAAGGCAGAGGAAAACATGATTTTGTTACAGGAAAAGAAGGCAAGGGCGGAAAAAGATTTTCGACGTGTGGAAATCATCTGGCTGATCGTTGCGGTATTACTTGCACCAATCCATCTTGCCATCAATTATTATTTTCCCAATAACAATGGAACAGGGATTGGTCTGGTTGTCCTTTTTGTCGGACTGGTTATGAACGCAGTTTATTTTTGCCGGTATTATGAGATCAGACTGAAGTAAAGCGGCAAGCGGCAGGGAACAGCTGCATACGGGCGGAGCATAGCCGTCCGGCAAGCGGCAGGGAGGAAAGAAGCATTGAAACTCACGGTATTTTACGATCATATCCGTCAGGCGGAAAAACAGACGGGAAAGACATGGGAAGCGCTTGCGCGGGATTTGACCGCGGCGGGTATATCGGGCGTGGAGATGGACTATGGCGAACTTGTGGGAAATCCGCGGCGGCTTTGCGCAAAATTAAAAAAGGCGGGGCTTCCGATCAGTTGTGTTTATGTGTTTTTTGACTGGGGCAATCCGGGATGCGGTCAGGACTATAAAAAAGTGATCCGCCTGCTTGCCCGCTGCGGAATCCGTCAGATGCTTGCCGTTCCGGGTTTTGTGGAACAGGAGCAGGACCGTGAGGAGTGCCGTACACGGATGGCGCAGACGCTAAAGGCGTGCTGCGGATATGCCGCCAAATACGGGATCACGGTCGGCATGGAGGATTTTGATGATGAGCGCGCGACCTTTGCGCGTGCAAAAGAGCTTGCGTGGTATCTGGAACAGGTGCCGGAATTGTCCTGCACCTTTGATACCGGTAATTTTTTATACAGCGAAGAAGATGCGCTGGAGGCGTGGGAGCTGCTTCATGCGCGGGTGGGTTATGTGCATTGCAAGGACAGGGCGTTTGCGGTCAAAGCAGGTGAGGAGCCAAAGCAGACGGTCGGCGGAAGGGCGATGTACAGCGCGTCGGTCGGAAGCGGTGTGATTCCGATGGGGGAGCTGGTGCGCCGTATCCGGGAAAGCGGGTATGACGGCGTATTTGCGATCGAACATTTCGGCTCGCTGTCGATGTATGAGGACATACTTGCGTCGGCGGCATGGCTGCGCAGCGCCATGGCGGAATGATTGCAGGAGTGAGGGCAGAGAAGGAAAAGAGCGGGAAGCCGGACAAGCATCATTTGCAAGCAGGGCTTTTGACACCCAAATCTTAAAAAACTAGAACAGGCAATTGCGAAACGCAATCGCTTAATTTTACAGATAAGAAAAGGAGCAGACACGATGATCCGAGTGACAGTATGGAATGAATATATCCACGAAAAAGAATACGAGAGCATCCGCGAGGTTTATCCAAAGGGGATTCACGGCTGTATCCGTGACTTTTTGGAAAAAGAGGAGGACATTGTTGTACAGTGTTCAACTTTGGATATGCCGGAGTGCGGACTGACCGAGGAATTGCTTGGCGGGACGGATGTGCTGATCTGGTGGGGGCACGCGGCGCATGAGAAGGTCAGCGACGAGGCGGCGGCGCGCGTGGCGGCGCATGTACGCCGCGGGATGGGGCTGATTGCACTGCACTCGGCACATGTCTGTAAGCCCTTAAAGCTGCTGCTCGGCACATCCATGACGCTGAAATGGAAGGAGCGCGACAGGGAGCGGCTGTTTACGGTCGCGCCGTCGCATCCGATCGCCGAGGGCGTTCCGGAAAGCTTTGCCCTGGAAAAAGAAGAACTCTACTGCGAATATTTTGACATTCCGAAGCCGGACGATATTGTGTTCGAGGGCTGGTACGAGAGCGGCGCGGTATTCCGCAGCGGCGTGACGTTTACGCGCGGAAACGGCAGAATCTTTTATTTTCAGCCGGGGCATGAGGAATACCCGACCTATTATGATGCGGTGATCCAAAAGATCATCGTCAATGCGGTCCGCTGGGCAAGACCGGTCAACCGCCTTATCTCCGACCGGGATAATAGACAGATCGCAGAATGGCATGTGGGATCGTAAGATCAGTGTTGTGGTGGCAAAACTGGATGCAGAAGAATTTGATTTACGGAGGTGCGGCAAAAATGCAAAAGGTCATCGTTATTGGTTGTCCCGGTGCCGGAAAAAGTACATTTTCTCTGCATTAGCGGTATTCAATCAAGAAAAGGCAGGAAACATTTACGAATTGTCTGATCTTGTGTTTTAAGACGTCCCGCCATGTGGGATAAAACACATTCCCTGCGGGGCAGGACTGTCTGCCCGCTTCGCTCCAGACTATTCTTCAGAATATCTTGCATTTTGGAGCTTGCCGGGATTGTAGTGACGGTAATCAGTATCAGCGTCACGGTGATCAGTATCCGGCAGACCAAAAGAAATAAAAGGCATCAAAAAAGCAACCGCACCGACCAAAGTTAGGTTGCTTTTTTGAGCACATAACCAAGGCGAACCGTTGCTTTACGGTAACACCCTTTCTTGTAAAATATCTTAGCACTTATCAATGCTTCCGTCAACAATTAATATTTGCTTCTTTCTTTACTAATTGTTGCCCTTATGAACGTTTGTAACACAAGAGAAAGCATAAGAGCAGACTTACTTGCCACAAATTTAGTGTTTCCAAGAGTTACAGGGTTTTTGAAAATAAGATGGAACAGTTAATAAATGTTATAAAATGTGTCGTATCAGAGTTTGGATTCCTTGTGTGGAAACGGCAGAATCTTTTATTTTCAACTGAGGGTATGAGGAATATCCAGTCAGTTGTTTAGCGATGGTGATGTCTGCTACTGGTAAGATCGGAAATCATATGCTATTGTAGAAATAAATAGCGGAAGCAATAACGGGAGGTGCAGGCATGAGATCGGAAAAAGAAATATATGACCTTATTTTAGACGTTGCAAAAAATGACGTCAGAATCAAGGCCGTTTATATGAACGGCTCCAGAACAAACGAACATGTTCCGAAAGACAGGTTCCAGGATTACGATATTGTTTACGTCGTGGAAGATACACAAAGTTTTATCGGGGACAAGGACTGGATCAGGATTTTCGGCGAGATCCTTTATATGCAGTATCCCGATGAAAGTCCCAATTATCCAAGCGATAAGGAAAATTCGTACGGTTATTTAATGCAATTTGCAGACGGGATCCGGATCGACTTGACTGTACAGCCCGTAAAGTATGCGCAGAATCATATTCAAGATGATAAGCTTTGCCGGATTTTACTGGATAAAGAAAAAATATTGCCGGAAATAGAAGCGGCAACAGACCGTCAGTATTGGGTGAAAAAGCCGACGGAGGAACAGTATCTGGCGGTCTGCAATGAATTTTGGTGGTGCACCAACAATATCGCAAAGGGCTTATGGCGGGAAGAAATTCTCTATGTGCAGGACATGACGAATGATGTTGTAAGACCTCAGCTCATAACGATGCTGAATTGGAAAGCAGGCATTTTGACAGGATGGACGGTAAGCACCGGAAAATCGTCCAAATATTTGTACCGGTGGCTTTCGGAGGAAGAATGGCAGATGCTTTTATCCACCTATTTTGACGGGAATGTCGATCATGCATGGGAGTCTGTTTTTCGCATGTGCGAATTGTTTGAAAATGCGGCACGGTTTGTTGGGGAGAAATCAGGATGGAAATATCATGAAAAAGAGGGAAAAGCGGCTTACGGATTTTTGGAATCTGTGCGTCAATCATCGAAAACTTCAAGGAATATCTGATGGTAATATTAGCGGTATTGTGGTAGAATTATATTTAGCAAAATGAGAAAAGCTTCCTATTTGCAGAATTGGTAAATCAGAAATCGGGGAAAGGAATGTATGATATGATCATTGCGGAAAAGAAGTATACAATCGATGATTTACACAAGAATATGCGTGTTAGAATTTCACAGCTTAGTAATATTTTAGATACGTGTATGATCCTGCTGGATACAAAAATATTAGCAGATAATGATATAGAGGGAACATTAGTCTATTTTGGCAGTGGAAGTACCGAAGAGTATACCAAATGGTTTCAACAAGATCAGGCGATCACGCCCATTTTTTTCGATAGTGCAGAGTTAGAGGATGGAGTGGTATATGATGAATAAATTTATTGCAATAGAATTGCTTCCGACCAGAGTTGGAATCGGCGGCTCATTTATGACCACAGCCTCTTTCAAATTGGATAATATTCCGGCACCGTTCAGCAATGTTCCGGTAAAAATAGATACGGGATGTTCTATCAGCACAATTCCTTTGGCAAGGTTTCAAGCGCTAAAAGATTTTTGCGATTCATTAAAAGCAAGTGATATAAAAGCCGCTATTCCATACGAGATTAGTTATGGCGTTGAGTCTGGGGGCGAACGGCACAGCATACCTGTTACGCATGAAGAAAAAATGCAATGTCCAGCTCTAAAATTCCGGCATAATATTCAAAACTTTCACATTGCCGGAATTCCCATCCATAAAAATACCATATATGTCAATTATAATAGGAAAGGTAATATATTGATAGGAATGGATATTCTGCAAGATTGGAATATACATATAGGAACCAGCAAAATAACAGGGAAAAATTTGTTTTTGGCCTGCCCTGAGACTTCTATATGTCAGGAATATTTAGAGGCATTAAAAATAAATTTTGGTATTGGATAAAACAGCTTCGTTAGTTGTTTGCTGGGAAGGAACAGAGCGTGGGAAAACTGGATAGGCGCATAACTTGAACGGCGTTCAAAACATACGGGCGACCGATCATACAAGAAAAAACGAACCTTCTCCAATCTCCGACAGTCATCCAGACTTAATCCAGAAATTTTCCGGGTTTATTTCGCACCATCCAAAATAGAAAGAATCTTCAGGTGCCCGCCATCCCAAATCTGCCATTTCGCCGAAGGCGAAATTGGCGCCCCTTCATTCCGCGGGGAGAGATTCGTGTGCAGATAAATGCTGTCCACGCCGCAGGCATTTGCGACGGCAATATCGCTCGCCATTTCATTGCCGATCATGATGCATTCTTTTTTATCGAGGCCATAAGTGGAGAGAAGCAGCTCCATGAACGTCGGATCGGGTTTGCGGCATCCAAAGTCGGAGGAGTAGAACACGCCGTCAAAAAACGGCAGAAGCCCGGTCATCCGCATTTCCGGCTCCGTGAACATGTGCTGCGCGTTGGAGAGCAGATAGATGCCGATATGGCGCTCTTTTAAGCCGTTTAACAGATCCAGCACGTCGGGATAGAGCGCAAGATAACTGCGCGAGATCGTGCGGAATGCGGTTCCGGTGCTCTGGATCAGTGCGGGATCGGCGTGAATGCCCTTATCAAGATAGAGCTGTAAAAAAACAAGTTCCAGCTGAATTTCGGGATAGGGACCGCCAAGCTGTGACTCCAGTTCTTTTACATAATGAAAATACGCATGCTTTAATGCCGCAGGCGTATAATAGGCGCCGTAGGCGCGGAAAAAATCAGACATCTTCTGCCAGAGATACCCCTTTTTTTCGTCCGTATGAATATCGACCAGTGTGCCGTAAAGATCAAAAAGAACGTTGCGATACATGGAAAATGCCCTCCTGACTCTGCCCTTTGCGGACATTATACCACACCACCTCTTTTTACGCAAAACAAAAACCTCAGGGGGAACCTGAGGCTTTTGCTTGTGTAAAAGGGGAATTCTTCCGGAATTGCTAATTAGCAGGTCCGGCCCTCGCCGAACCATCTTTAATGATAATCGTTTTTGTTCTTTTTTTCTATAAATATATTACAATAAATTATCAATATATTAGCTCGCACCAAAGTACCATTACATTTCCAAAAACCGCTGCTGCGCCAGCAATTCTTCGGGGATGTCCTTTCCGCTGTTGCGGATCTTTACAAAGACATTATCCAGATGCCGGCGGTCCTGCGTGTTGAGGATGCGGTAGCGTTCCAGCATTTCCTTAAAGAGCGGATTTGCGCCGACTTTATTCCGGATTTCTGCGGAGAACGGGCAATAGCGCAGCAGGATGCGGCGGGAAACCTTGTTTAAGCGGGGAGAACCTGTGGATTCGTACATAACCCACTGAATATAATCGCGCACGAACATTTCGCGGTAGTTGTTTCTCGCACGCTGCAAGGCAAGCTTGATTTTTTCTTTTGCGTCGGGCGACAGTTCGATATTTTTGCGGTAGAACTGCACATAATCGAAATACTCGCTTGTGAGCGAAGGCTCGGAAACGTCGTTCCAGCGCGCGCCCTGCATCCGCTTGCACATTTCCCAGCGGAATTCGCCCGTAACCCTTGTGATGAGCGTCGGAATATCTTCCTGGCATAACAGCGGGAACATCACGCGGCTCGGTGTGTTCCTGCGGCGCCCCTCGATCTCCTGCCAGAGAATGGATTTCACGCCGATATTCGGCATCAGGATGATGTCGGGCAGAATCTCACATTGTACCAGCTCGCGGTTGATGCCTGCTTCCTGCATCGTGAATACCGTCTCGCGGTAATACGCCTTAAAGTCCACTTTGCGGACTTGATCAAGCGCGTTGTGCAGCGCGTCCGCCGTGACAAGCATGGATTCCGGGGAGCGTAAGCAGTTGTGCTCCGAGAAAAGCGGACAGAAGGTCGTGACACGTCCGCAGGTGACTTTGTTGACGGACGGGAACATATTCTGGAGTTCAAAGAGTACTTTCTGCGCCGCGTCGTCCGCCATGCGGGTTTCCGTCGCGGCGTCGATCTTGCCGGCATAGCGCATTTCATGGAGATATTGCAGGTAATCGCTGTCAAATTCGTTACGGCTCGGCGCTTTCCTGCCCTCATAGATTTCTTTCAGCCAGTCGTAGAGCGTGTAAACCTGGCGCGACGGATCGCTGAGGTTCTGTTTTGCGAGCTTCGCGAGCGCTTTTGTATTTTCTTTTCCGGCGAGCGCTTCGTCCATATAGCCGAACAAAAGGAACATGCGGACCGGCAGCGGTACGTTTTTGTCGGACATGCTGAGCTGGAACGCCGTGGTATAAATCTCGTAGAAGGCGACCGTCAGCCGCTTGCGCAGGGTATGAACCTCGTCTTCCTGCGACGAGCGGTCGCTCGTGTTGATATAACCCTTTAAGTCGCTGAGGAAGCGTTTGGAAGAATCCTCGGCATACTCCACATAGTTTAAGATGCATTTCGCGGAATCGGTGAGCTCTTCCAAAAGGGTGTCCGCCTTGCTGTCTACGGGCTGCTCGGCTGCGGCGGCCGCGGTGTCAAGCTCCTCGCGGTACTGCGCGGCACGTTGTTTACATAACGCCTTGTCGATCGCGTGCTGGCTCTCCATTTGGATCATCAGCTTGCTGATCGCCGCATTTAAGGACATCGTATCCTCCTGCATCCGCGCCACTTCCACACAGAGCGACGTGTAGAGATCGAACAGGTCGATGCCGCCGGTATTTAATAAAAGATAAGCGGAGTCCGCCTGATAGGCGGTGAGCAGCTCGATGTGCTCGAAGACCCGGTGTACGTCGTCCGCCGCCTTCTGTAAAAATCCGTCCGTAAAATCGGGGCGCGCGTGAAACAGTGCTTTTTTGACGGCAGGCTCCAGATTGTGCGCCGCCTCGTAATAGCCGCTCAGATAAGCGGGAAGATCCTCCTGCGAGTGAAAGGGCATAAGCTCGTCGATGCCGCCAAGCTGCTTGGGCGTCACGTCATATTTGCGGCAGAGGGAGCTGTATTCCTGATAGCTGTCTTTCAAATAATGATAGAACGTATCGCAGTGATATTCCTGCATAATAAAATTATCGAAAATATTACAGCACTGCCGGCACATGGAGGCGGCGAACAGCTCGCCGAGTCCGGCGGATCCCCTGATCACATCGGCAACGGTCTGGTTTTCCAGCGAATAGACCAGACAGGACACGTTGTCCACGGCGGTATAAGTATAGAAAGAATAGCCGCAGTACAGATCGAAAATGGCGGGCACATCGCCCTTTTCAAGAAATAACTCGCCCTTTTCGCTCCTCGCGTGTATGCTGCCGGAGGAAATGATAAGAACCTGGTTGATGGGAGCGCCTTCTTGTAGGATCACCGTTCCCGCTGTAAATGTTACGACTGCCATGATAATCCCTGCCTTTCCGGTGAAAAAATAAGTCTCATTAGAGTATACCGCAGAATCACGAAAATTGCATTCTTTTTTGAAAAGAAAGTTGCAAGAAAATCGGGCCGGAAAATTAGCGGAATTCGGCGGAATGAACGCTTGAAATTTGGAATGAATAGGAGTAAAATGACAGGGACGGTCTTTTTTGAAAGCGAAATATTCCGATCATGAAAACAATGAAGGGGAGAGTCACTTATGAAGAAATGTCAGAACAAATGGGTACGTGCTGCGATTCCGGCGCTTTTGCTGCATTGCAGTATCGGTACGGTTTACTGCTGGTCTATTTTTAGCGAAGAGATCGCGAAATATATCGGTTTTTCCAAGGGAGCAACGGAGTGGGCGTTCAGCTTTGCCATCTTTTTTCTCGGCATGTCCGCCGCTTTCTTAGGCAATGTTGTGGAAAAGGATATTCACAAATCGTCGCTGATTGCGGCTGTCTGCTTTGCGCTCGGCATGGCGGGAACCGGATTTTTCATTTATTACGGCGGACTGCATAAAGGGAGCGCGCTGGCGCTCGTCGGCATTTATGTCTGCTACGGTTTTATCATGGGGATCGGGCTCGGCACCGGTTATCTGTCGCCTGTTAAGACGCTCATGCTCTGGTTTCAGGACAGAAAGGGACTCGCGACCGGTCTTGCCGTTGCGGGATTCGGTGCGGCGAAAGCGATCGCAAGTCCGATCATGCAGGCGATGCTTGACAATCTCGGAGAGGGCGGCATCTGGAAGATGTTTGTGATCCTCGCAGTCGTCTATTTCGTCATGATGTTTGCGGGACATCTGCTTCTGGCAAAGCCGGAGGGCTGGCATGAGCCGCAGAAAAAAGAAAAAGGGCAGGGCATCCTTGCCACCATCAAGACAAGGCCGATCGCAAACTATATCGGCATCTGGCTCATGTTTTACATTAACATTACCTGCGGTCTTGCGCTGATCTCACAGGAAAAGATGATCGTGAAATGCTTAGGACTCGCAAGTTTTGCGGGGATTATTTCTACCGTATCGGCAATCTTTAACGCGGGCGGACGTCTCGGCTTTTCGGCGTGGGCGGATACGATGAAAGACCGGAATACCGTTTATAAGCTGATTTTCGCGCTTTCCATTATCTTTACCGGACTGGCGATCGTAACGGGCGGTATCAAAAACGGCGAGGGAAATGTGCTGCTCATCATTCTGGTGCTTGCATTGATCTTTGTTGTCAACGCGGGATACGGCGGCGGTTTTTCCAATGTGCCGACATTGCTTTCCGACCATTACGGCATGGGAAGTATCAGCGCAATCCACGGCATCACGCTTTCCGCGTGGGCGTTCGCGGGTCTGACCGGGAATCAGATGGCGACATGGATCGTGAATACGTTCGGCAAGCCGGTTGAAATGGAACATGCGCTTTCGGACGGCACGGTGGAGATTCTGACGGTCAACCCGACCGGTTATCAGTGCGTACTGTATGCGACGGTGGTTCTTTATATCCTTGCGCTGCTCATCAGCCTGTTTATGGTGCGCCCGGCGAAGAAAGAGGCGTAGGCGGACGGGCGGGAGCATGTCCGCGCGCAGGAAATGCTTTGCGGCGGCAGGCGGGCTTCCAGCCTTGAAAGGAAAAAATAATTCGCACTAATTCCATAGAAGGAGAGCCT
>JAMPAG010000041.1 GCA_023667365.1 bacterium
TTTCCTTTCCTTTCCTTTCCTTTCCTTTCCTTTCCTTTCCTTTCCTTTCCTTTCCAATAATAAGTCTATACTTTATAGACCTTTTTGTCAACCCTCCACCAGACCCCAAAAAGGCGCATGGCTTCCATTTTACGGTCCCCATGCGCCTTCACGCTGTTATTTTGCTATTCGACTATTTCTTTGATCACGCTAACTGTATATATGCCTCCCAAATCTGTTCATCATCAAACAATGTCATCCTAATATCAACAACTTCCTGCTCCTTAAGATGCGGATAAAATACGAAATTTCATCCTGCTCTACGACGCTTTTCTTCATTCGTTACGGATCAATTTCCCCGCCGTCCACATAGAAAACACCATCCGTCAGCGGTTTGTCCGGATCCGCTTTTCTTAGGCTGCCCCTGCGGATGAGTTCTTCGATGACAGTCCCGACAATCTCGGATAAATATTCCGAAACCCATTGATTGATCTGATCCTCCAAGCGCGCCGGAACAACCTTGGCAAATCGTTCCCGAACCGTCTTGATCCACTCGGTAAGGCTGTCATCAAGCTGTTCGTCATCCTCGTCAAACAGGGATAAAAACGCTTCAAACTGTTCTCTCGTAAAGCAGGCAAAACGGAACCGATACTGATCCCCCGCTCTGACCAACAGATGATTTTGGATCAGACGCGCCGCGTCTTCGTCGGACAATATCTTTTTATCCGGCACGCCCGCGTCGGCGTTTTGTAATATTCCCGTCTCATCGAGCCAGCAGATTCCCCTGCCGCGGCAGACGCTGCGGTCAAAATATTTTTCTATCCAGTAATAATATAGATTTCCCGCCCGATTGCATCCGGCACTGTATTCCCGGCAAATTTCACTTTCATCGACAGTCTCCTCCACGATAAACCAGCCGTATCCGCCGTCCCTGCGCATCGGATAGGCGCCGTCTTTAAGCCCCAGACGCTCTCCCTTTAATCTTCTGATCTTTTGTCTCAATAAATAGGGGATCAAAATATAACCCAGCCGGTCCATGCCAAAGTCGTGTCCGTAAAAATCGAGCGCTTTTACTTCATCCGCCCTGCTCTGCAATAACCGCTCCATTTCATCCGCAATCATTTCCACCAGTACATCCGGCGCGTGTCCGATCGCTTCCCTGTCCTGTAAGCGGAGAATGATAAAATTTGCGGCATACCTATTTCCGATCCGGCAGACCGCATCCCCGTACGCTAAACGCGGCAGTTCATCTTCAATATACATGGCGGGAATCCCGGTGCTGACGCTGATTTCCTCGACGGTCAGCGGCTTTTCGTATATCGACCCGCAGACTGCTCTCGCTATTTGCGTATGCAGATATTGATCGGCGTCCATGTTTCCGTTACAGCCTGTCGTATTCCAATTGATCCTTTTATACACTCTGCCCATATGCGTTTCTCCTATCCGTTCTCTGATTTTTTTTCGTCCCACATGCAGACGCCACTTGACCGTCGTCTCCGGAAGACCATATTTTTCTGAAAGCGCCCGCACCGACATTTCCCCGACATAATAGTCAATAAAAATGTTCCGATATGCTGCGGAAAGCGTATGCAGAAAACGATAAACCGCATCAAACTCTTTTTCCAACGCCTCCTCATCGACCCGGTCATACGCTTCATCCGCCGCGGCATCCACAGTCTGAAATAACGATTCCGTTTCCGTTGGAATCGCCCGCTCCCTTCTCTGCCTGTCGATCCATCTTGCATAGCGGTTATGCGCAACACGCCAGACCCACGCGTCAAACGATTCTATCTTATATTTTTTCATTCCCGCTAAAATATGACAGAGAATCTCGCTCGCCAGATCCTCCGCATCCGCGCGGCTGTTCAGCCGTTTACAGCAAAAACGATAAATCGGTTCAATATAAGAAATGATCACGTTCTCATCCACACTGTCTTCCCTCCCTTCCATCGACGCCCGCCGGCATACCGCTGTCATTCTGTCTTGCCGTCATCCTATCTTGTCGTCATCCTGTCTTATGAGCACTCATACCTTTATAGTGCGCAAAAAATCCGATCGGATAGGTTGATGGGTTGGAGACTCTAACATCATGGAAGACTCTGCTGGACACCGATTTCACTGCTGGGCTTTTGACACCCGAATCCAGTGCCGTTTCCGTACCACTGCATTTTTACATCATTGCATATGGTTCCGTTGGCTTGCAGGACTACTTATTTATTCTTTCTAATTGCTCCTGCTTCATATAATAATCATCAATATACATACCTAAAGCTCTTTCAAGCGCTACCGTTTTAACTTCATAATTACATTTCTCTTATGCTATTTTTACAAAAGTTTTCCACCAACTCTAGCAATTCTTCCGCCGTTTCAATCTGTTCTTGAGACTTTTCCCTCGTAGCGATATAAAAATCATCATAATCGCTTTCATGTCGAATCTCTTCTGCGCGCATAATTTTTCTACCTATCTCTTTAGGAAAAATCTCTGTTTTTACATAGTCTTTATTAAAATTACTGATTGTGTCTTTATGTCTTTTATACGATTTTCCGTCAAATGCATGGATTGCTGATATGGCATGAAAAATAGCATAATAAGCTCTGTTATTGGAAGCCCTGTATTCCTCTGCTTCTATCAGAATTTTAGCTGCTTTTAAGTCACTTTTTGCCGTTTCCAGTCTGTATTTCATCAAATCAATTTTAGTTCCTTCTTCATGCTGTTCCATACAGTTTTATCCCCTCTCTTTCCACATTTGCATAAAATGGGTATGCCTTTAACCAATATCTGAAATGTGCATCAGATTTAGCGATAGGCTTAATATCCACATCATAATCCATATTGAAATCATAGGTCATGTCTGATAACTGTTGTCCATAGTTCTCAATTTCTAAATCTGCTATATTGAGCAGAATCATAATATCAATATCTGAATCTTCCCTGTAATCGCCCCTTGCATAAGAACCATATAAAATAACAGCCTTCAAATACTGTCCATATATATCCTTTATCTTGCTTACATATTGGTTTAACAAATTATTTATTTTAATTGGCATGACATCATCCTCCTTGCTTTTTCATCTTTCGTCTATCTTTTCGTGGTCTATTATATGGAATATTATACTTTGAGATTCATTCAAAAGCAATGCAAAACAAGATCAAAGCAGACCTTCTGCATGATATATTTGATTTTCTGTATAAAAATTCAGATAGAAAAAAGGCGGCAGGTGCTCTCCCTGCCGCCATGATTTTTGCCCGGTGCCAACAAACCCTCGCCGGAACTGCTTACTTCACTTTTTCCACGCCGAGTTTCACATTCTCACCGTTGATGTTCCACTCTTTTCCGCCTTCACAGTCCGATGCCGTGATAAATGCGTCCGCCAGCACTTTTTCTGCAATCTTCCGCCCGTGAACCTCGATCAGCCTTGCAATTTTCTCGCTGCCGCTCACCGTGACCTCAATGTGATCCATGACCTCAAAGCCGCTGTCCTTACGCATCGTCTGAATCTTGCTGATGATCTCGTAGACAAAGCCCTCCTCGATCAGCTCCTCCGTCAGGTTCGCATCCAGCACGACCGTCACATCATGATCCGATTCGGCGACATAGCCCTCTTTCTGCGTCATTTCGATCAGCAGATCCTCCTCGGCAAGCGACACTTCCGTGCCGTCCACCGAAAAGACGAGTGCGCCTTTCTCTTTCAGCTGTGCCATCGCCGCATTGCCGTCAAGCTCCGCCAAATGCGCCTTGATGCCGCCGAGCTGTCTGCCGTATTTCGGTCCGACCGTCTTTAACTGCGGCTTAAAGCTGTAACTCGTAAATTCGCTCACTTCATCGGTAAATACGATCTTCTTTACGTTCAACTCGTCCCGGATAATCTCCTGATAAAATCCGTCAAGCTCTCTGCCCGCCTTCACGAACATGGTTCCGATCGGCTGACGGTTCTTGATGTTGGCGGTATTGCGCGCCGCGCGTCCCATCACGACCAGATTCAGCACTTCCTCCATATCCTCTTCCAGCTTCCGGTCAATTCTTGCAGCATCCGCCGTCGGAAAATCACATAAATGAATACTCTCCGGCGCGGACTTGTCAATGCTGCATACCAGATTGCGGTAAATTTCCTCCGTCATAAACGGCACCATCGGCGCGGCGCATTTCGCGATCGTCACAAGCGCCGTATACAGCGTCATATAGGCGTTGATCTTATCCTGCTCCATGCCCTTTGCCCAAAAACGCTCGCGGCTTCTTCTGACATACCAGTTGCTCATTTCATCCACAAAGTTATCGAGCACCTTTGCCGCCTCCGGAATGCGGTAATTCTCCAAATGCCCGTCCACTTCGCCGATCGCCGTGTTCAGCTTCGAGAGCAGCCATTTATCCATGACCGGAAGTTTATCATACTCCAGCTCATATTTTGTCGCGTCAAACCGGTCGATATTCGCATAAAGAACAAAAAATGCATACGTGTTCCACAGCGTCCCCAGGAACTTGCGCTGTCCTTCCTGCACTGCCTTCCCGTGGAAACGATTCGGCAGCCACGGTGCGGAATTGATATAGAAATACCAGCGGATCGCATCCGCTCCGTATGTCTCAAGCGCATCAAACGGATCAACCGCATTGCCCTTGGACTTGCTCATTTTCTGTCCGTTCTCGTCCTGCACAAGGCCGAGCACAATCACGTTCTCATAGGGCGCTTTGCCAAACAATAAGGTGGATTCCGCCATAAGCGAATAAAACCATCCGCGCGTCTGATCGACCGCCTCGGAAATAAACTGCGCCGGGAACTGCGCCTCAAACAATTCCTTATTTTCAAACGGATAATGATGCTGTGCAAACGGCATCGCACCCGAATCAAACCAGCAGTCAATGACCTCCGGCACACGTTTCATCGTCCCGCCGCATTTCGGGCAGGGGCAGGTAATCTCATCCACATACGGCCGATGCAGTTCCACCGTGCGCGCCGCCGGATTGCCGCTTAATTTCTCTAACTCCTCACGCGAACCGACGGATTCCTGATGACCGCAGCCGCCGCATTCCCATACGTTGAGCGGCGTTCCCCAGTAACGGTTCCGCGAAACGCCCCAGTCCTGAATGTTTTCCAGCCAGTTACCGAAGCGTCCCTCTCCGATGGAAGGCGGGATCCAGTTGACCGTCCGGTTATTGCGCACGAGTTCGTCCCTGACTGCCGTCATCTTGATAAACCAGGATTCACGCGCATAATAGATCAGCGGCGTATCACAGCGCCAGCAGAACGGATAATCGTGCTCAAATTTCGGCGCGTCAAACAGTTTTCCCTCTTTATCAAGATCCTTTAAGATTTCGGGATCTGCTTTTTTCACAAACAATCCCGCATACGGCGTCTCCTGCGTC
This sequence comes from bacterium, assembly GCA_023667365.1. Taxonomy (GTDB): domain Bacteria; phylum Bacillota; class Clostridia; order Lachnospirales; family Lachnospiraceae; genus DLAJ01. The sequence continues at coordinate 5,340 of JAMPAG010000041.1, forward strand.
ATATTTCCCTTTCCGTCCACAAACTGCACGAACGGAAGATCATATTTTCTTCCCACCTGCGCGTCGTCCTCACCGAATGCCGGCGCAATATGAACGATACCCGTGCCGTCCGTCATCGTGACGTAAGAATCGCAGGTCACATAATGTCCTTTCTTATGCTGCTTTTCCGCCACATCCGCCGCGCACGCAAACAGCGGCTCATATTCCTTATATTCCAGATCCTTTCCGCTGCAGGTTTCCAGTACCTCGTATGCCGGCGTCCCTTCCGAAGCCAAAGAACCAAGCACGGTATCGAGAAGCGCCTGCGCCATATAATACGTATAGCCGTCCGCCGCTTTTACCTTACAGTAAATTTCGTCCGGATTAACGCAGAGCGCGACATTGGACGGAAGCGTCCACGGCGTCGTCGTCCATGCCAAAAAATAAGCGTCTTCTCCCTTTACCCGAAACCGCACGACCGCCGAGCGCTCCTTGACCGCCTTATAGCCCTGCGCCACCTCATGCGAGGAAAGTGGCGTCCCGCAACGCGGGCAGTACGGTACAATCTTAAAGCCCTTGTACAACAGCCCCTTATCCCAAATCTGCTTTAATGCCCACCACTCGGATTCAATAAAATCATCATGGTAGGTGACATACGGCTCATCCATATCCGCCCAGAATCCGACCGTCTGGGAGAAATCCTCCCACATGCCCTTGTATTTCCAAACGGACTCCTTGCACTTGGAAATAAACGGATCGAGACCATAATCTTCGATCTGGTCTTTCCCGTCAAGTCCGAGCTGTTTTTCCACCTCTAACTCCACCGGAAGTCCGTGCGTATCCCAGCCTGCCTTACGCGGCACCATGTAGCCTTTCATCGTGCGGTAACGCGGAATCATATCCTTAATGACGCGCGTTAAGACATGCCCGATATGCGGCTTTCCGTTCGCTGTCGGCGGTCCGTCGTAAAACGTATAGGTCGGTCCGTCCTTGCGCCCTTCCATGGATTTGCGGAAAATATCATGCTCTTTCCAAAACGCGCTGACCTCTTTTTCCCGCTCGACAAAATGCAGATCCGTTGATACTTTCTGATACATGTTCGTGCTCCTTTCTCAAAACAGCTTGAAAAAGGCTCCGTCCTGTAACAGGACGAAGCCTTTGCTCGTTCACCACTTCTTACAGGCACCTTTTTCCTGTTTGCCAAGGCTTAGGAAAAATCAAAGGTATTGTAAATCTCGCCCGTCTGATAATCCATGACCTCGACCTCATTATTGCCGCCGTAAAGCTCGACATAAATGAGTCCGTCCGTTACTTCAAAATAGTAGAAGCTGTCATCGCAGATAATGCTGTCCGGAATTGTCTCCATATCCGCGTCGTTTAAGTATTCCGCAATATCAAGCTTATGCACTTCCGTGCCGTTCTGCGCGGAATAATAAATCGAACCGTCCGCATAGTAAATGTCCTGATTTAAGTCAAAATCCATCAGATCTTCCGCGATCAGTTCATAAGCGCCGCCATCCTCCGTCGTCAGAAGCAGTTCTCCCGCCGGCGTATTGAATGCAAAGAATACATAACCGCCGACATTGAACGCCGTCAGGCAGCTGAGATTCTCAAGCCCGTAATCGGAAAGCGCAAATAATGTCTGCTTATCCGTACCGTCCAGCTTCATCTTACACATCGTCTGATCATCCATGCGCTCGTAATACACATAGCCGTCCAAAATATAATAGTAACCGAGCGAATCGTAATCCACTTTCTCATTGCTGCCCGTTACCGGATCGTAGCAGTACAGCTCATAATAGTCGTCATAATTATCGTAGTAGATCAGCCCGTCATAATAAGAGAATGCGCACACCTGCGTACCGTCCAGCAAAAGCTCCGGCTCGGCACCGTTTCTTATTGCGATCTTCCAGAAAGAATACGTCCCCGTATCGGCGTCTCTTGACGTATAATAAACGTCCCCGTCGATCACGGTAAAATATCTGACATCTGTGTCAACTAACGCATACGCTTCCTGCGTATCTGCATAGACGAGATTATAATCATCCCACTGGTTATTCTTAATCAAAATGTAATTTTCCCCGTAATATCCGGTAAAAGAAGCACGGGAATCCGTTACGGAACCCTGCACGGCAAGATTCGGATCGATCTCCGGCACGTCCAGCTCCTCCGGCTCCTCTGTCGGTTCCGGCTCGTCCGTCGGTTCCGGATCGGGTTCGGGGGTCGGCTCCTCCGTCGGCTCCGGTGTCACCTCTTCCCTCGGTGCGGCGGTCGGGCCTGTCGCAAATGTACCGGGACCGTCTTCCGGCTCGTCATCCTTATTCAACACAACACCGATAATGATTCCTATGATCGCAACAAGAATCACGGCGATCGCCGCAACGATCGCGCCAAGCTTTTTCTTGTTCTGCTTTTGCTGCTGCTGGTAACCGGGACCTCCCGCGCCGTACCCATATGCCGGGTTCTGGTATCCGCCGCCCGGCTGGTTCATGTTATAGCCCTGATTCATATTCGGCTGGCCTGCGCCCATGTTATAACCCTGGTTCATGCCGCTGCCTGCGCCCATGTTATAGCCCTGATTCATGTCACTGCCTGCGCCCATATTATAGCCCTGGTTCATGTCGCTGCCTGCGCCCATGTTATAGCCCTGATTCATATTCGGCTGGCCTGCGCCCATGTTATAGCCCTGGTTCATGCCGCTGCCTGCGCCCATGTTATAGCCCTGGTTCATGTCGCTGCCTGCGCCCATGTTATAGCCTTGGTTCATGTCGCCGCCTGCGCCCATGTTATAGCCCTGGTTCATGCCGCTGCCTGCGCCCATGTTATAGCCCTGGTTCATGTCGCCGCCTGCGCCCATGTTATAGCCCTGGTTCATGTCGCCGCCTGCGCCCATGTTATAGCCCTGGTTCATGTCGCTGCCTGCGCCCATGTTATAGCCCTGGTTCATGTCGCCGCCTGCGCCCATGTTATAGCCTTGATTCATGCCCGGCTGATTCACACCGTATCCCTGATTTGCATCGGCTGCCTGAAACGGCTGTGTGACATCGCCCGGCTGATCCGTCCCGAATCCCTGATTCATGCTGTACGGATTCTGTCCTTCCGGCTGTCCGTTCATCGGATTGTTATTATCCTGCATACTTCCTCCCTCTTCCGTCTCTTCATCATCATTAAAACGTGTCACTTCTATAATATCATGTTTTTTTATAATTTCCATCACTTTTTACGAATTTAGCGTTTGTTTGTTTCAAAAATTGTTTTTTATCTTAGTATAAGGCTTCTTTTTTTACAGATAATAGTATCAGCAAAAAATGACTATTGGGGTAGACGGAGGGTTTATTTCTATGAAAGCAACAGGCATTGTAAGAAGAATAGATGATCTCGGACGGGTGGTGATCCCAAAAGAGATCCGGCGCACGCTCCGCATCCGCGAGAGCGATCCACTTGAAATTTTTACCGATCACGAGGGAGAGATCATTCTGAAAAAATATTCCCCCATCGGCGAGATCGGCGATTTTGCAAAACAGTACGCCGATTCTTTGGCGGCGGTATCCGGCCATACGGCATTCGTCACGGACCGGGACCAGTTCATCGCCAATGCGGGCGGCGGAAAAAATCTGCTCGGCAAACCGATCAGTAAGCAGTTGGAAGAAAAAATGGACCGACGCGAAACAATGATTGCATCAAAGGGCGAGAGGAGTTATATTATAATAGGAGACGGCGCAGAGGAATATCAGCATGTCGCGCTGACTCCCATCATCTGCGAAGGGGACGTGATCGGCACCGTGATCTTAGCGGACACCGACAGCAAGGCCAGAATGGGAGAGCCGGAGCAGAAAATGATCCTCTCCGCAGCAGGATTTCTCGGAAAGCAGATGGAGCAGTAACGCTCCGTACGTTCGGATTATGAAAAAATGGTATCATACTGTGGCAGTTACTTTTGCGTTCATGATTGTCGCAATCGGACTGTATATCGATCTGAATCCGTCGTATACAATGGGTGGCAGGCAGAAGCTTTTGATGTATGCCACCCCTATTTTTGTGTTGTTTCTCGATATGACATACCGGATGCGGCACACGGCGGATCCATCTGAAAAAAGCAGGATCCGCCGTCAGGCTTATATCCGGATGTTCCTCATCTATGTCATTGCCGCCGCAACGCTTCTTTTCCTCAAGAGCTCTTTCCGCCGCGCATTTGTGGACCGCAACATTTGGGAGGCAGAGCCGTTTACAAGAGAACACTTCGAACTATATTGTAATCTGAAACCGTTCCGCTCGATCTCCATGTATATGCGCGCATACCGCAACCAGAATATGTCTGTCCGGCTGATCGTGGCAAATTTATTGGGAAATCTGGTCGCCGCCATGCCCTGCGCCATATTTCTGCCCGTCATCTGGCCGCGCAGGCAGACAAAATGGCGATATTTTCTGCCTACCATGATTCTGTCCGTGACAGTGATGGAGGGCATTCAGTTCCTGACCATGGTCGGGCAGGCGGATATTGACGACGTGATCCTAAATGTCGCCGGCGCCTGTCTCATCTTTGCATACCGTCCCCTGCTCACACACTCCGGGCAGCTTCGGGAGTGGTTTCTTTGATTTTTCAATCTACCCGGCTGTCATCAACCCCAGAATGGTAAACACATCGCCCGTAGAATCGGGCGCTTTTCTGATCTCCACGGTATGCGTTTCCACCGCGTCTCCGGCAAAAACTTCCCGCGCCTCCGCGCAGTTTCCCCATCCGCCCGTAAAATCCGCGTTTAAGGTCGCCACGCGCTCACCGTCAACCAGAACGTCAAACTGACCGCTAAGTCCGTCCACGGTCCGATGATAAAGAATCCCCAGCCGCTGAAAGCTCGCTTCAAATAATATCCCGCCCTCGCCGCTCTCGCAGGTCCAGTCATTCGGAAACGGCTGGAATTTACTGCTTTCCTCAAAACTGCCGGGATCGAGCGGCGTGACCGTCTCACTGTCTAAAATCGACGCGTTCAGATACACGTCGCGCGTCACGGCATCCATCGCAAACTCCTGCGGTTCCGGCAGCTCGTCTCTCTGCACATAGACCGCATTGAGATATTTCCATAAAATTTCTCCCGTGATCGCATGACCGAGCGCCGACGGATGCACCGTATCGCCCGAAAGCTGCTTTTCCGTGTATACCTCCTGCTCCATCATGTCCTGAATCAGGCTCGCATAACTCACCATCGGGAGCTTATAATTGAATCCGACCAGCACGTGAGAGCCCTGCGCCGTGGCGCCGTTCGTCTGCCCCATAAAAAGAAGCATGACCGCCGGATGGTTGTCTGACAGAAGAATCCGGCGCACCAGATTGTCATACGTCGTCTTAAAAGTGAGCGAATCCGCATCGTTCACGGAAAATTCCACGAGCACTAAGTCCGGTTCAAAATCAAGCACATCCTTCTGCACTCTATGGACGCCGATATAGGAATCCGTCGCACCGATTCCTGCATTGATAAACGTAAAGTCCGTCTCCGGAAATGTCTGCTCCCACCATGAAAAATAAATGTCGGCATAACATTTCTTCCCCGCGACTTCACGGTCGTCACTGCCGTTCGAGATCGTCCCCTGCGTGATGGAGCCGCCGATACAGGCGATCGTCACCGGCTCGCCGTTCTCTGCTTTGCGCATGACCGCCGCCAGCGCCGCGTCATCGCAGCTTCCCCACTGATCGGCGGAGGCGTACAGCTCCTCTGACACATAATCGGTCGGCGGCGCCTGCATACCGCCCTGCGCTTCCGTCCCGGCTCCGTCGGCGGCGCTTCCATCCTGCGCATCCGTTTCCGCTCCGCTTACGCCGCCGTCTTGTCCGCCGCCTTCCGTTCCCGCACTGTTTGCGCCGCCTCCGCCCTGCGTGCCGCCTTCCGTTCCGCTCATATCGCTTCCCTGTGCGCCGTTTCCCGTTCCGTTCGCATCGCTTCCCTGTGCGCCGTTTTCCGTTCCGTTCGCATCACCGCCGTCACGCCCGGCCGCACCGCAGCCCGCAAGCGCCCAGAGCAGGAAGATCATCGCCATCCCCGCGCAGCACCATTTCTTTTTTTTCATAAGCCAGACCCGCCTTTGCTTTTTTATCATTATTCTTATCCGCGTAAAACACACGCCGGATTCCTCCTCATTATAAAACGCGCCGACGGGTTTGACAAGCGCCTGCCGCTTTCCCGACCGCATACGCCCGGCCGCATATGGAAGCTGTTTTCCGCAATCCTTGTGACTGACAGACGCTCAGGCATCTTCCCGATCCCGCTCTTCCTCTTTTACCATGACCGCGTGGATTACAATACTCGCGACCGCGCACAGGATACCGCCGACAGGAAACACGATCCATGAAATGCCCCAATGCCCCGCGTAATCCTTCCACCCCCCGGAATACGTCCCGCCGGGCATTCCCCAAAATCCCCATACAAGAAATACACAGGTCGCAAGCAGCATGATCACGCCGCTGACCGCACTCGTTACTTTTTCCGCCCTTGTTCTTGTTTTTTCGCGGGCATTTTCCTTATTATATTCCTCGACATGATACAGACTGCGCCGAATCCCGAAAAAAATAAAAATGCCGACTGCCACCGCAACTGCCGCCAGAAACACCGCTCCCGATGCATTCGAATAAAGGATCTGGTCGTAAGCGTCGTCCACATAGGAAGAAACGATCAGACCAAACAGGATCAGACCGACGCCGCCCGCGATCGCCCAGGAAAACCTGCGGTCCGCGCGCTCCACTTCCTTCTCCGTGCAAACCGGCTGCACGTTCGGGTGCTTTTTCACATAGCGGGAATGCTCCATTCCCGAAACAATGCTCGTGATCACGGATGCTGTCACGACCGTCAGGAAAATCACTCCCATGATCTGTTCCGATGCGATCCCATCTAAAAGCGTCACAACCGCCAATGCCATAATGATCGCCGAGATCGCCAGCGCCATCTGGAGGCTGAACGTCTTGATATGGCGGACAAAACCTTTTGCCTCCTCCTCGTTACGCTGCTCCACACTGCCCCGCAAAAGCTCGTCAAGTCCCACCCCATATCGATCGCAGATCTTTAGAAGCGTCTCCATTTCCGGAAAGCTGATGCCGCTTTCCCATTTTGATACGGACTGGCGCGTGACGTCAAGTTCCTCCGCAAGCTGTTCCTGTGTCAGCCCATTTCTTGTTCTGATGGTTTGTAAATTCTGTGCAAAATTCATTTTCATCATCCCTCCTTATGGGCTTCATTCTAGCCTTACATGCATGTCAACACTACCAATTTGAAGTTGCTTTTGCCTATTTTTTTGTCAATTTGGAGTTGCGGACGCCCGCCGCCGGCTCACGCAAGTAATTCCAGCGTCCGCTGATCCGGCTGTCCGAAGCCGACGAACAAGTTCGCGCTTTTTCCGTCCGCACAGGATTGTCCCTGTTCGTTTACCGTTTCAAACGCCTGCGCCCTGACCGGCAGTGTCACCCGCTTCCGGTCACCGGGCTGTAGGGAAACTCTTTGAAATGCGCAAAGGCGGTGGTTTTTCACTTCGTTTTCGCTTCCCTCCACCCGCACATATACTTGAAGCACCTCGGAAAGTTCCGTCCCGCTTTCATTTCGCACGACGGCGTACACAGTCGTTCCCTCGTCTGCCGCCTTTTCATAATGATCCTGATCCAGCGTTATCACCTGCAATACGCCGCCGCTGTCCGCCTGTAACGGCACGCCTTTCGTCGTCTGCACTTCCATGTCCGCAGGCACTCCGCCCCGCCGCGGCTCTGCAAGCCCGCATTCCTCCAGCACGACCTTTCCATAGGTCAGCCCGTACCCGAACGGATAGAGCGGTTCTTTTTCCAGATAACGGTAGGTTCTGCCCTTCATGGAATAATCGGTAAATTGCGGCATCCCGTCAAGATCCCGATACAATGTGACCGGCAGCTTGCCGGACGGCGAATATACGCCGAACAGTGCCTCCGCGACCGCACGTCCGCCGAGCGCGCCGGGATACCACACCTGCATGATCGCGGACGCCTGTTCCGCCGCCAGATGCATGTCGATCGCACTTCCCGCAAGCATACAGACAATCGTCGGCTTCCCGACTGCAAGCACGCTCTCCAGCAGCTTTCTCTGCGATACCGGGAGCTGCAGATCTGTTTTATCCCCCGAAGCGTCCGCGTTTCCCGCGTCGCCCTCCTCGCCCTCCAGCGTCTCGTCCAAACCGAGGCACAGTACGACCGCGTCGGCGTGCTCCGCCACGGTCTGCGCCTCCGAGATCAGATGGTGCGGTTTCGCAAGTCCGTCTCCTTTTTCCAAAAACAGATGACTTCCCTCACTGTAAAGAATCCGCAGGTCGCCGCCCGCCTGCTCCCGGATGCCGTCAAGCACCGTCACATACTCCGACGCCGTTCCGTGATAATTGCCGATCAACGCCCGCCTGCTGTCCGCATTCGGTCCGATGACCGCCAGCGTGCGGATATGCTTGCGCGAAAGCGGCAAAATCCCGTCATTTTTTAACAGGACAAGGCTTTCCCGTGCCGCCTGCAGTGCAAGCGCGCGGTGTTCCGCACAGTCCACCTTTTCATAAGGAATCTTATCGTAGGGCGTCTCCTCGAACATGCCGAGCAGATAGCGCGTCGTAAACAGCCGCACCGCCGATTCCCGGATCGTCTCGCGCGACACCATTCCTAAGCCGTACGCATTTAACAGTTTCTGATAGGTGCAGCCGCAATTGACATCACAGCCGTTATTTAATGCAAGCGCCGCGGACTCCTCCGCATTCTCTGTCACATGATGATGCATATGAAAATCCTGCACCGCCCAGCAGTCGGACACAAAATGCCCCTCAAACTGCCACTCCCCGCGCAGAATCTCACCGATCAGGTGCGGATGCCCGCAGCAGGGTTCCCCGTTCGTTCGGTTGTAGGCGCCCATGACGGATTCCACATGCGCCTCCCGCACACAGCGCTCGAACGCAGGCAGATATGTCTCGTGCAAGTCCTTTTCGCTCACGACAGCGTTAAAAGAATGACGCACCGCTTCCGGTCCCGAATACACCGCGAAATGCTTAGCGCACGCCGAAAGCTTTAAGTAGGGCACGCCGTCGCCCTCACCCTGAAGGCCGCGGATAAACGCGCAGCCCAGCGCCCCCGTTAAATAAGGATCTTCACCATACGTTTCATGTCCCCTGCCCCATCTTGGGTCGCGGAAAATATTGATATTCGGCGACCAGAATGTCAGTCCCTTATAAATATCGCGGTCCCCGTGGCGGACGCTCTCGTTATATTTTGCCCTGCCTTCCGTGGAGATCACGTCGCCCACTTTTCGCATCAGCTCCTCGTCAAATGCCGCCGCAAGCGCGATCGCCTGCGGGAACATCGTCGCCGTCCCCGCGCGCGCTACGCCGTGAAGTCCCTCGTTCCACCAATTATATTCCGGTACGCCCAGCCGCTCGATCGCCGGCGCGTCGAACCGAAGCTGTGACGCCATTTCCTCCACCGTCATCTGATCGACCAGTTGTTCCGCTTTTTTTCTCGCTTCCTCTCTGTCCATGAACAGTCCCTCCGTTTCTACACTTCATACCTTCCGTCATAGCGCCCCGCCAGTTTTTCGTTCACCTTATGCGTGACAAAAAGAACCGTAACATCTTTCAGGTTTAAGACGGCCTGCTCTACTTCCTCCGCCGTTTTTTCATCAAGACTGGCTGTAAACTCATCCAGCAGCAGGACCGGCGACCTCCGCAGGATTGCTCTCGCAAGATTGATCCGCTGCTTTTCGCCACCCGAAAAATTACTGCCGTTCTCGGATACCACCGCGTCCAATCCCATGTGAACGCCATCTGAAAATCCTTTTACAAGCCCCTCCAGACCGGCAAGACGGATTGCTCTCTGAATCTCTTCCTGCCCATAACCGTCGTCATATAACGTCATATTATTTTTCAATGTGTCGTTAAAAAGAAACGCCTCCTGAGACACAACGCTGACCAACGAATGCAGACTCTCCTCATCCATGTCGCGCACTTCCGCATCGTCATATTTCAGGCTTCCCTCGTAATCGTCATAGAATCCGGCAAGAAGATGAAGAAGCGTACTCTTCCCCGCGCCGCTTTTTCCCGTGATCAAGTACTTTCCGCCCTTACGGAATGTCATATTCACATGCTCTAAAACCGCACCCGGCTTCCCGCGCATTCCGTCCTCCGCCGCAGATGGAGCCGCGCTCCCTGCTTCCCGCGCCGATAACTCTTCTGCGGATGCCGCGCTCCCCTCCTCCTGCCGATAGGCGAAGCGCAGCTCCCGCACCGCGATCCCCTCCGAAAATGTCGTCTTTTTCACCGTTTTCTGACGATTTTCCATGCCCGACCGCAGGCTCTCGCCAAACTTCCCGCTCAAGGCTTTTGCCGATCGAAGCTGCACATAAATGCCGGACGCCTGCATGATCGGCGACATGATCTTGCCCGCAAGCTGACCAAACGCAAATACAATCCCAATCTCAAAGGAACCCTTGACGGCAAACACACCCGCCACACCCATAATGGTCAGCGTCGATGCCAGTCCCAATAATTCATTGACCCGTGCATACATGCTTCTGTCGTTGCTGCTTTTTTCTCTCAGCCGTTCCACTTTCGTGTTTTCCTTCTCATGCAATGACAGGATTGCTGCGGTGCGGTCATAATTTTTGATCAGGCGATAACCTGCAAAAAAATCCTTGATCGCGGAAAGATACGTCTCCGCGCCATCTGCAAATGCGCCGGTACTGTTTTGCAGCACTTGTCCGCATTTCTTCGAAACTACGGCGATCACCACGGAAAACGCCACGATCACCAACAGCATCATCGGCTCGATCATCATACAGAGAACAACCGCGATCACAAACACAAGAACGACCATCGGAAGCTGTAGCACATTCGTAAAATACACATCCGAGAAGGTGTTCACATTATTGGTGATCTCGTTGATGTATTGCGCGCTGTTCCCTTTTTCATAATCCGCATAGTTTTTTCGGAAATAGGCGCAGAACAGATCATCTTTCAGTGCGGTCCCGGCATGATAAAGCATGCGGTTCATCACTCTGTCATAGAGATATTCGCAAACAGCGACTACGAAAACAAAGATCACGCCTCCCATGATCGCTCTGACCAGTCCCCGCATATTTCCCGCCGCCGCCTGATTGATCACCTCGCTCAAGACAAACGCAAAAGCGATACTTCCCACGGACGCCAGCAGTGTTAAAATAAAATATGCGAAGAATAGACCTTTTTTCTGCGTAATATATTTACTCATAAAGTTCTCCTGTCTGTTAGAAAAGGGACGTTGTAAACACAACGCCCCTTTATCAACACGGTCTGTTCCCGTCAAATGCTCCGCACCTTTTTAGAACGGATTCTCCGTCGGGTATTTTGCGCTCGCCGGCTGATTGTAGCCGATCTCCTCCGGAAGAATGCCGATATACTTAAATACCTCGTAAAGCGCCTTGCCGTGATGTCCGAACGCGACCGCGCCGTGGTGCGGATAATTCTTCTCGATCAAAACGTGGCGGTAGAATCTGCCCATTTCTTTAATCGCAAATACGCCGATGGAACCGAAGGACTTCGTCGCAACCGGAAGCACCTCGCCCTCCGCCACGTATGCGCGCAGAATGTTGTCCGCCGTGGACTGCACGCGGAAGAATGTGATCTCGCCCGGCGCAATATCGCCCTCAAGCGTACCGTTCGTAACCTCCTCCGGAAGGCTTCTCGCCATGATCTTCTGATTCTTCATTTCACATGCCGCAAGCTTGCTGGAACAGGTATTGCCGCAATGGAATCCCATGAACGTATCCTTATGCGTATAATCGAACTTGCCCGCGATTGCTTCCTGATACATATCCGCCGGAACGGAATTGTTAATATCGAGCAGCGTCACCGCATCCTGGCTGACACACGTTCCGATGAACTCGCTCAATACACCGTAAATATCGACTTCGCACGATACCGGAATGCCGCGTCCCGTCAGACGGCTGTTGACATAGCAGGGTACAAAGCCGAACTGCGTCTGGAATGCCGGCCAGCACTTTCCTGCAATCGCAACATATTTGCGGTAGCCCTTATGCGCTTCTACCCAGTCAAGCAGCGTCAGTTCATACTGCGCAAGCTTCGGCAGTACCTCGGATTTTTTGTTTCCGGCGCCAAGCTCTTTCTCCATGTCCGCTACAACCTCCGGGATGCGCGGATCGTTGTCATGCTTATGATATGCCTCAAACAGGTCCAGCTCGGAGTTTTCCTCGATCTCCACGCCAAGGTTATAAAGCTGTTTGATCGGCGCGTTACATGCAAGGAAGTTTAACGGTCTCGGTCCGAAGCTGATGATCTTTAAGTTCTTTAAGCCGTCCACCGCGCATGCGATCGGAACAAACTCACGGATCATATCTGCGCACTCCTCCGCCGTACCGACCGGATATTCCGGAATGTACGCTTTGATATTGCGCAGTTTCAAATTATAGCTTGCATTTAACATGCCGCAGTACGCGTCCCCGCGCCCGTCCATCAGGTCTCCCTGCGACTCTTCCGCAGCGGCGCAGAACATCACCGGTCCGTCAAAATGCTTTGCAAGCAGCGTCTCGGAAATCTCCGGTCCGAAATTGCCAAGGTACACACAGAGCGCGTTGCAGCCTGCTTTCTTTACATCCTCCAGCGCCTGTACCATATGGATCTCGCTCTCCACGATGCAGACCGGGCACTCATAAATATCGTCTTTGCCGTATTTCTTCTCATATGCGGCTACGAGCGCCTTTCTTCTGTTCACCGATAACGACTCCGGAAAACAGTCGCGGCTGACTGCGACAATCCCGATCTTTACTGTTGGTGTGTTGTTCATCATTGTTTGTTGCCTCCCTTTTCCTTTTTATTTGCTATTACCTTCTTTAACTGAATTATACCGCAAAACTCCCTGCTCGTCCATATGTATTTTAGCGAAATATTGATTGTTTCACTTTTTACTTAACTTTTAATTGACCGCCCGCACCGGCAAATCACTCGTCGATATTTAAGTTCTTACCGATCAGACCGATATGCGCGCCTTCCGGCAGACCGCCCTCGACATGTCCGATCAGCCATTTATTGGTCGCGGTGATGAGATTATCCTCCCATCCTTCATGCCCGCACGCAAGCGGATAATTGGTGCCCTTGGGAAGCACGATCCCGACCTTAAACCCTTTCCCGTTCTGATTGCACGGCGCATAATGCAGCGTGGTCGCATAGATTTCGACTGCCGTTCCCGCCGGAACGAGAAACGCCTCGATGAGCGCGGTATCGTATGTAAAATCATCCGTCATATCCTGCTGCGCGCCGACCATGAGGATCGCGTCTGTCGCCGCAACGTTGATCTCCGAGCTCCTATGGTATTCCAGCGCGTTCAGCATCGCATTATGCCCGTTGCAATATCCGATCTCGATCGGCAGCTCGCCGTACAGCTTGGCGCTGATCTCCTTTGCCGCGTCCAGCGCCTCCAGCTCCGGTATGGACGGCTCGTACGCCACGCCGTCCGGCAGCGGCGTGATCTCGTTGATCTTATCCACCAGCTCTGAAAAATCAATCCCCTCCACCTTCCGTCCGTATTTGCGGAATGCGGGATCGCTGATCTGTAAAACTTTCATGTTCCTGCTCCTTTCCCTATTTCCTGCTCTCAGGAAATTGACGATTCCTTGTCCGAAAGCGCCGCAAACAACTCCCTGCACGCCGGATAGATCTGCTTAAATTTCTGATAGCGCGCCTCATACTTTGCGACAAGCTCCGGCTCCGGCTCCACGGTGTCCACAACCTTAACGAGCCGCTTTGCGATCTCCTCCACGCTTGCGTATTCCCCGCACGCGACCGCGGCAAGCATCGCGCCGCCCATTGCCGGTCCCTCCTCGCTTTCGATCACATCCACCTTGATGCCGAGCACGTTGGCAATGATCTTTTTCCAAAGCGGGCTCTTGGCGCCGCCGCCGCAGATCTTCGTCCGCTCGATGTTCACGCCGAGCTCCTTCGCCACCTCAAACGAGTCGCGGAGCGCAAACGCAACGCCCTCCAAGACCGCCTGCGTCATATCCGCGCGGGACGTATCCATCGAAAGTCCGATAAACGTTCCTCTCGCATCGGGATCATTGTGCGGAGAACGCTCCCCCATCAGATACGGCAGGAAATACACGTGATTTTCGCCGAGTTTCGCAATCTGCGCCTGCTCTGCGGCGTAATCCTTTGTGCCGATAATATCGTCCATCCACCATTTATTGCAGGACGCCGCGCTCAACATGCAGCCCATCAGGTGATAATGCCCGTCCGCATGTCCGAATGCATGCAGCGCGTTGAATGGATCCACGCCAAATTCTTTCATGGAAATAAAGATCGTGCCGCTCGTGCCGAGCGAAATATTGCATCTGCCGTCGCCGACCGTTCCCGTTCCGACCGCCGCCGCCGCATTGTCGCCCGCGCCCGCAGCCACTTTTACCGTTTCGGAAAGACCGAGACGCGCCGCAATGTTGGGAAGCAGCGTGCCGACGCACTCATAACTCTCATAGACACGCGCCATCATGTCCTCTGTCACGCCGCAGATGGCAAGCATCTCTTTGGACCAGCAGCGGTTCCTGACGTCAAAGAGCAGCATACCGGACGCGTCGGACACATCCGTGCAGTGCGTACCTGTCAGCCGATAGGCAAGATAATCTTTCGGCAGCATGATCTTCCGAATCCGCGCAAAATTCTCCGGCTCCTTATTTTTTACCCACAGAATCTTCGATGCGGTAAATCCGGTAAAGGAAATGTTCGCCGTATAACGCGACAGCATCTCTTTCCCGATCGTCTGATTCAGATAATCGTTTTCCTCATAGGTCCTGCCGTCATTCCAGAGAATGGCGGGGCGGATTACCTGATCCTGCTCGTCCAGAATGACAAGCCCGTGCATCTGACCGCCGAAGCTGATGCCTGCGACTTTCGACTTGTCGCACCCGTCCAACAGTTCCTTTAAGCCCTCCATGCTCTTTTCATACCAGTCCTCCGGCTTTTGCTCCGACCAGCCCGGATGCGGGAAATAGAGCGGATATTCCTTAGAAACGATTTTTTTGATCTCCCCCTTTTCATCCATCAACAGCAGTTTGACCGCTGACGTCCCGAGATCGATACCGACATAATACATGCATACACCTTCCCTTCCGTCCCAAATTCATCTAAACTCTATTTTACTAAAAAAGGCGGGGCTTTTCAATGATTCTCCCGCCTTTCCTACTGTCTTTTTTACACTTCTTTTACGACATTTTTTGCTCCGGACACGCCAGTCCGCACCCGCCTTCCATACGCTTTTATGCAGAATGTCCGCCCTACCCCTCATACAGCGCGCCCATGCGGGAGAGCACTTCCTCGCAGACATCCATCAGGCGGCTCTCGTCCTTCTCCACGATTCCGATTCTCGGATAGGTGTAAACAAACGCCGGAACGCCCTTCGTCTCAAACTTCAACGCGCCGTCAAAAGAGGAGATAAATTCCGGCAGTTTCACGACATTGACCGGCGCCTGCGGCAGCATGATGATGCGCAGCATCCCCGCCTTGCCTTTCAGCTCCGTGACATAGAGCCGGTGCGCCGCCGTGCGGATGAGTGAAATCCGCATGAGATTCTGCGCGGACTTCGGCACTTTTCCGAAGCGGTCGCGCAGCTCATCCCGCATATCCTCCGCCTGTTCCTCATTCTCGATCGCCGCGATCCGCTTATAAATATCGAGTTTCTGCACCTCGTTGACGATATAGGAAGGCGGAATATACGCATCCGCGTCGAGATCGACGGTCGTCTGAAAATCGGCATGCTCGCCCCCGCCTTTCAACCGCTTTACCGCCTCATTCAGCATTTTGCAATAAAGATCATAGCCGACCGCTTCCATGTGCCCGTGCTGTTCCGCGCCGAGCAGATTGCCCGCACCCCGAATCTCTAAGTCGCGCATGGCGATCTTCATGCCGCTTCCCAGATCGGTAAACTCGCGGATTGCCTGCAGGCGCTTCTCCGCGACCTCTTTTAAGAGTTTATCCCGCCGGTACATCAGGAATGCATACGCCGTGCGGTTCGACCTTCCCACGCGCCCGCGAAGCTGATAAAGCTGCGCCAGTCCCATTGTGTCGGAATCGTGAATGATCATTGTATTGACATTAGGAATATCCATACCCGTTTCAATGATTGTCGTCGAAACAAGCACGTCGATCTCGCCGTTGATAAAATCAAACATGATGCGTTCTAACTCCGCCTCGCGCATCCGCCCGTGCGCATACGCGATATTCGCCTCCGGCACAAGTTCTTTTAACATATCGGTGATGTCGGCAATATTATGTACGCGGTTATAGACATAATACACCTGTCCGCCTCTGGAAAGTTCCCGGACGATCGCCTCCCGCACCATCTCCTCATTGTACTCCATCACATATGTCTGGATCGGAAGCCGCTCGTTCGGCGCTTCTTCCAGCACACTCATATCGCGGATGCCGATCAGGCTCATATGCATCGTGCGCGGGATCGGCGTTGCCGTCAGCGTCATGACGTCCACCGTATTTTTCAGTTTCTTGATCTTTTCCTTATGCGTCACGCCGAAACGCTGCTCTTCGTCCACGATGAGCAGCCCCAAATCCTTGAACTGTACGTCCTTGGAAAGAACCCGGTGCGTGCCGATCACAATATCCGCCATGCCGGTCCGAAGCGCCTCAATCGTCTTTTTCTGCTGTGCGGCGGAACGAAAGCGCGAAAGCAGCTCCACGCGCACGGGAAATTCCTTCATGCGCTGCACAAATGTATTGTAATGCTGCTGCGCTAAGATCGTCGTCGGCACCAGATACACGACCTGCTTATTTTCCTGCACCGCCTTAAACGCCGCGCGGATCGCGATCTCCGTCTTCCCGTAACCGACGTCCCCGCAGATCAGGCGGTCCATGATCTTCGGACTCTCCATATCTTTTTTGACCGCCTCGATCGCATCGAGCTGGTCCTGCGTCTCCTCATAGGGAAACAGTTCCTCGAACTCCCTCTGCCAGACCGTATCTGCGCCGTAGACATACCCGTCCTTCTGTTGACGCTCGGCATACAGATCCACGAGTTCCTGCGCGATCTGCGCAACCGCGCCGCGCACACGGTTCTTCGTTTTTTCCCACTCCGCCGTGCCAAGTTTGTTGAGCTTCGGCGCCCTTGCCGCGTCGCCCGCCGCGTACTTCTGGATCGCATCCAGCCCCGTCGCCAGCACATAGAGAATGCCGCCTCCGCCGTACTCGATCTTCATGTAATCTTTTGTGACCCTATCCATTTCGATCTTTTCGATGCCGCGGTAAATGCCGAGACCGTGATTTTCATGCACAACGTAATCGCCCGCTTTCAGATCCGAAAAGTCCCTGATCTTTTGCCCCTCATACGTCTTTTTATACCGTTTTTTCGTCTTATGCGCCGTAAAAATATCATTTTCCGAAAGCACGACAAACTGCAGCTCCGGATACTCGAACCCTCTGCGCACGGTGCCGCTGACACTCGCGATCTCGCCGCGCTTTAGTTCCTTCTCCAGCTCCTCCGTATACCACGCGTTTAACTCCCGTTCCCGCAAATCCTCGGCAAGCCGCCTCGCCCTTGTCTTTGACGTCGAAAAAAGCATGACGCGGAAGCCCTTTTTATGATACTGTTCCAGTTCCTTCACAAGCGCTTCAAAGCTGTTATTATAAGAAGCGACACTTCTAACCGTAATCGAATGCTTATGCCGGAACTTAAACGGCACATTCTTAAATTCCATCGTGGAGAGCGCCAGCACGCCGTAATGAGACATTTTCGCAAAAACTTCATCCACGGACATGAAAATATTCATCTGCTGCGGCAGCAGATAGCCCTTTTCGGCGCGGTGCATCATACTTTCCCGAAATTCCAGTTCCACCGCGTCGGCATGTTCCCTGATCCGCGCCGGCTCATCCAGCACGAGCAGCATTTTTTCTTTCTGAAAAAGTTCCAGCACGCTCACCGCTTCCGGATAAAAATAACGGATATAGCTTTCCAGGTTGAGGAATCCTGCCGCGTCCACAGACGCCGACTCCGTGAGCAGCTCGGAAAGTTCCCGCATCATCGTGTGGATGCGGTGTGCCTCTTCCGTCTGAAACGCGTCACGGAAACATTTCTCCGCCTCGTCCGCCTCCCGCCTCATCCGCTCCATTCCCTGCGCGATCCGCTCCGGTGTCAGAATCATTTCCGCCGCTGGATAAATCCGGATTTCCTTCAGCCCTTCGAGCGAACGCTGGCTTAAAATATCAAAACTGCGCACCGACTCGACTTCCTCGCCCCACAGCTCAATGCGGTACGGATTCTCCTCCGTCAGGTCAAAAACGTCAATGATACCGCCGCGGATACTGAACTGCCCCGGCGCCTCCACCTGCGCGGTCTTCTCATACCCCATGGAAACGAGCCGCCCGGAAATTCTGCCCGTGTCCACCATGCCGCCCTCTTTTATTGTGACAATGCTGTCATATAGAACCTCCGGCGGCATCTGCGGTGTCATCAGGCTGTCAAACGTTGTGACAATCGTGACAGGTTCTCCCTGCAAAATGCTCCGCAGGCAGCGTACACGCTGGCTGACAAGCTCATTCCCGTGCACATCCGCCTGATAAAAAATCAAGTCCTTCGCCGGATAATACATGACATTTCTGTCATAAAGTGCCGCATCCTCACAGATTTCCTTCGCGCGAAGATCACTGTATGTCGCAATAACCTTCAACGGAAATTTCTCCCCAAGACCATACGCCATATGCAGCTTTTGAGAGTCCACACAGCCGATCACGGACAGACTCTCTCCGTTTAAGACCGCCTTTTGCATCTGCTCGTATTCGCCAAGCTCCCTGATCGGGGCCGTCAGCATATTCATTGCAATCTCCATCCTTATCTAAACATTTATTCTCTTCTTTATTTTTTTCCGTTAAACAGATTCATTGCCTGATCCGCCCCGTCGCACAGAATGGATACGACCGCATCTCTCGCGCATATCATGCTCTCCGTCATCGTCTTTTGATCCTCCGCCCGGAAGCGTCCGAGCACATGATCGATCAGATCGCCGTCCCCTGTTTTCCCACCGACGCCAATCTTGATCCGTGTAAACTCATCATGTCCCAAATGCGCTAAGATGTTTTTGATTCCGTTGTGACCCCCCGCGCTTCCTTTCTTACGGATGCGCAGTTTGCCGACGTCTAAGCTGATGTCGTCATAAATCACCAGAAGCTCGCTCCGCTCGTCCGCCTTGTAGTAATCAATCAGCGCGCGAACGCTCTCGCCGCTCAGGTTCATATAGGTCTGCGGCTTGGCAAGCACGACTTTTCTGCCTTCGAGCACACCTTTCCCGATCAGCGCCTTATGTTTTTTTTCCGTAACATGGATTCCATACGTCTCCGCCAGCAGATCAATCACATCAAATCCAACGTTGTGGCGCGTATGCTCGTATTCTTTCCCCGGATTTCCCAATCCGACAATGATGACCATACCCGTTTCCTCTTTTCCGTTCTCTTTTTTGTTCTTCTTTACCATACCAAAAACGGGGATGTTTCGCAACATCCCCGCCGTGAACCGCTATCCTTTTTTCGCCGACCGCGCCTCCGCGCAAGCGGAAGTCTTTTTTATTCTTATAGGATGATGTTGGGGTCAAATAAATCTTTTTATATCGACCCATCATTGATAGTACCTT
>JAMPAG010000042.1 GCA_023667365.1 bacterium
ACACGACAGGCAGTCCGGGCGTACCCGATGGGCTGCCGCCTTCAAAGCTACAACATGGGGGGAATTTCAAATGTTAGCCGAAGAAGATCTTCTATTCCAAAAAGTATCCGACGCCCTCTACCTGCTCTCCGAGAACCCGGAGGTTGCCGAACAGTGCCGCCGCAGGATGGAGGCGGAGGCGATCGAAAAGCACAGACAGGAGCGGGAGGCGGAGCGCGAGAAAAAATATGCGGAGTTGGACAAAGCCTTCGCCGAACAGGCAAACGCCCTCGTCGAAAAGGATAGCGCTCTCGTTGAAAAGGATAACGCTCTCGCTGAAATGGGCAGCGCCCTCGCCGAAATGGGCAGCGCTCTCGCCAAAAAAGACAACGCCCTTTCTGAAAAGGACAATATTATCTCTGAAAAAGATCACACGATCGCTGAGCAGGCTACGGAGTTAGCACTGTTACGGGCGCAGATCGAAGCGCTGTCGCACAAGGATTAGGGTATCTTTCCAGCCGTGAATCTCTGTCAATAGCCAAGAAAAACATTCCCTGACAAGCGCCGTCTGTTCATGACCTATCTAAAGCAGACGGCGCTCGCAACAGGACACGACAGGCAGTCCGGGCGTCTGATCTTAAAGCGATAATGTATGCTTTCAATCCCCCTCACAGAATATGATATTTCTTCCTTAATTTTCTCTCTGTAACACGCCATAATATCGCATTTTTGTATTTGTGAATTTGGGCTTTTTGCAAACGTTTATGTTTTCTTTCTGGGTCAATCGCATACAACCAATTGACCCCCTTTAGAAAATCCTCCATTCCCTTAATCGCATAATATTCGGATGCATAATCCCCTTTTATATGAAACTGGGTGATCTTCCTTTTCCATGATTCAAGCATTTTCTGTGGTTCAGGAAGCAGAGCATACTTTTCGTTCACAAACAGCGGATTCCTCGTATCATAATAATGAATAATTGGATTCTGCAGATACTCATACGTCTTGTGCCAAACCTGCACTCCCTTCAAAATGATCGGCTTCTTTCCGCACCGCAGACCATATTCTACATCATCGCAGTGAATAAAAAAGGGCATAATATCATTTTCTGCAACAAAACTATATGGGAAACAACAAAACCACCATCCTCCATAATCCGCTCCGGCACAATATTCAACATCCGGCTCCTTTTCTACTTCTTTTATGCTTTTCCGAAACCCGATATGCTGTATATCACCTCCATTCCAAACTTCCGCCGCCGTATACTGAATTTCTGGGGCATCTGCGCAAAACATTCTGCCTGCGACCGGACACCCCATGCTTTCCTTCTCCGCGAAACGCAAAAATTCAAATAATATGTAAAAGCTTTCCAATTCAAATTCCACATCGTCATCCATAAAAAGAACATGGGAAAACCTAATCGGATATGCCCTAATCGACATGACCCCATACTGAAATCCCCCTGATCCACCAGTGTTTCCCGACGGATTTCTTCTGATATGGATAAACGTGTTTTCACTCTCTTCCCATTCTCCTGCATTATCTGTGATAAACACATGCAGTCGTCCATAATATCCTTCCGCTTTTTTGTCAAAAAAAGCAGAGTGACAGATTTTTTCTAAATTTTTATGTACCTGCTGCATTCTCTGATAAGTGCATATGTTAACCGCTATGATAATGTTGTTTTGCATAGCCACACGCCTCTCCGCCAAAAACAAAAGCCCTGCGTAACAGCAAAAGCATATGTGCCCCGTATTTATGAAAATCAATGCCTTTTATTTTTTCCGTCAAAAACTTCGACAAAGCATTTCAGATTCATCTTTATTATGAGAAAATGTTAAGTATTGTCAGACGATTTTTCAACTTTTTCGCAAACCGATAAAGTAATATCTTTATAATCGTTATAATCTTTTCTTGCACGTTTGATTTCATTTTTTGCTATTAAGTACGATTCTGTTCCGATCAATAATGTCTGTGGCAACTTGTCTTGATTAACAACATTTATTATTTGTTGAGCTGAAATATCATGTCGATTTGGAATGTTGTTAATTCCGGGTGTATAAAGACCTAAATTTTGATATTCCGGTATTTCAGTTTTAATAACAGGATTATGGAGCATCATATCCGTTCCCATACATACAAGTTCCACTGCCATAAATCGTCCAAATCTCTGACATTCAGATTTCAAAACACGGGTAAGCCCTTCTAACGCAGCTTTGGCGGCAGAATATGTCTGTACTCGCGCTCTTGGCTGTATAGCAGCGATAGACGTTAAATTGACTACAGTTCCGTTTTTATTTTTACGCATATAAGGAAGTAAAGCTTTTATCATATATTCAGCAATGGAAAAATTAACATAAAAAACATTTCTCATAATATCGTAAGAACATTCTTCGTAACTGGACCAACAGTTGCAAGTTGCATTATTTACTAGAACATCAACGGTCCCCATTTTCTCAATTGCGGTTTTTACAACTTTTTCACATGCTTCTGCACTGTCAAGCTGAGATTCAATTTTGTAAACGTTGTCAGGATATGAAACTAATTTTGAAATGTCACGGCTTGTTACACAGACAGTGTATCCCAATTCTATAAGCCGCAAAGCTAAAGATTTTCCAAATCCTCCGCTTGCACCAGTTATTAACCATGTTTGAATTTTTAATTTCTCATTTCTCGGCAGTACTATATCTTCTAATTTTATTTTACCTTTCTTAGCAACATCGGTAGTAATGGTAATCGGCTTATTTTTCTCTGTTTCTTGCTCAAAATCTCTTATTACCATCTGAAATTGTTGATAAGCATCCCAGCCAAGGATTAATTCACGTGGGATTTCTTTTTGATTGGCTACATTGATTATAGCCTCAATCGATTTATCGATTCTATTTCGATACCCTCCTTTATATGGATAAATTTCCGGCAACATTTTGTATTCGTCTATTGTGGTTTTAATTACTGACTGACGTTGCATAAGACCGGTGTTTATTGCACCCAATTCAACTGCCATAAATCTCATAAATCTTCTGCACTCGTATTTTAAATTTTTTGTCAATGAATCCACAGCAAATTTTGAAGCCACATAATATGAACCGTAATTTCTCGGTCTGAATCCGGATGCAGAAGAAATATTTATTACGGTTCCATTTCCGTTGCGTCGCATATAAGGCAATATGAGTTTAATCATATTTGCGGTGCCCCAATAGTTTGTTTCAATAATATTATCGCCAATATCTGACGGAGTTTCCTCAAAAGCAGAGGTATGAGAAAGTCCGGCATTATTTACCAGCACATCTATTCTACCCATTTGCTTCATAGCTGTGTTTATTGCTTTTTGACATGAATTCATATCACGCACATCAAGTTGGATTTTGATAACATTATCTGGTAAATCATTCAATTTTGAAATATCACGAGAAGTTGCAGCTACTGTGTATCCCATTGAGCAAAGCTTCAAAACAAACTGTTTACCAAGTCCTGTACTGCCCCCTGTAACCAGCCAATTCATTATTTTTTCTTTTTCTATTTCCCCCCCTAATTGAGTTAACGAAGCATATTCCCCACAATCAAGAATATTTTCCGAGATGTTATTTCTACTCCAGGCTACATCTTTTTTTATCATTTTAGCCGGATTTCCAGCAATGGAGCAATTATTTGGGAATTCACCTTTTACAACACTTTTTGCGCCGATAATACTTCCGTTTCCTATAACAGTTCCATGCAGAATGAAAGCGCCTTTTCCAACCCAGACATGATCTCCTATAACAATACTGTTCTTTATTTCTGTTTGCGATTTAAAAATGGAGTTTATATTTTTTCCATTGTTTACATCAAAAATAGAATGACCGTCTCCTGACCAAAGGTCAATTCCGTGTGAAAACATGCAATCTCTTCCTATTTTTATCTTTTTCCCAGAATTAGCATGGAATTCAACATGTTGTTCAAATGTACAGTTATCCTCAATTGAAATTGAGGACGTATAAGGATTTGCGTATAAACGGAACAAAGTGTAAGCAAAACGACACATATTTCCGATTTGTATCTTAGCATTTCCATTGTAACCTATAAATTCGATTTGTATTTTGTCATGAATTAAGCAATCGTTTCCAATTTCTGTGTAACAATTTGTTGTCATATTAAAGGATATATTCTCAAGTCCTCTAATATTTTTACCAAGAACAATATGATTGTTGCAACCTTTAAAAACGACCTTTGAAACTACTCCTTCCTTTCCTTCGATTTTATTTCCGTAATAATCCTCGTATTTCCCCTTTGAGCAATCGAAATTAGTGATTACAATAGGCTTGGGGATATGGTAAATAAAATCCGTGATCTCTTGAAAGCCAAAACCTGTGAGCGGATCATATTGACTAATATTATATGACGCATGAATTGACACAACATAAAATTTGGATGGCCCGTCTTTAATTGCTGTGAGAGGAAAAACCGTTAAGTTATCAATTAAGTTTTCGCCTTTCGCAATTGAAAATGAAACCTTTAAATTAAAATATTTAAGCAGTATTTCTTCAAATTTCGGGGATTTGGCCCATGTTACAATCTCTCTTCCCTTTGAATACTTTGCCGCAGCCTCCGCAAGGTAATAGAGGCTATGTTCGCTTTTCGGAAGTGTTTCTAAGTTCCTCTTTCTCTGTTGTCTATATAGTATATCAGACATACAAGCGTTTATTAACGATGAAAAATCTAGCTCATCGAATTTTTCAAAAAATAAGTTACGGTTTTTATTTAATGAGTATGGAAGCTCAATACTGTGGTTTCCATTTAATGCCATTTGTAAAGGTTCTTCTTTAACTTCTTTCATCGATTGTTTTAAATCGTCAAAAAATCTTTGAGCCTTTTCATTGTTGATTAAAACAAGAGAGGTTCCTTTTTTGTCGTTCATTTCCGAGTCATGCTCAATTCCCCAGAAATCGCCCATGGTTAAATCTCCCTGCCTCGGCAATCTATTTACAGTACAAGAACCACAGGTTATGTTTTTCGAAACGGAATTTAAATATGCTATGAAATACGGATCGGATTCGCAGGGTACAGAATATTTTGTGCCGTCTGTGAAATAAGCGTTTAATCCAGCATGCCATCCCCATGGTTCTTTTGCCTTAAACTCTAATCTTTGTAACGGCCTATTGTCTAAAACATCCTTATGATATTTTTCAAATACTTTTGATGAAGTGATACCGTGACACACTAAATCAATTGTATAAAAATTATCATAATCCTTTCCAAGATAAGAATACATACCTGCCACCTGACATGGCAAACCTGTAAACAATACCGTTTTATCTTCGCCTAATAGATCTTTCACCTGCTCATAAATTTTCTCAGAATTGCTTTGCATATATTTTGAACCGCGTAACTTATAAAGATCGTTTTTGTTATCAACTATAATATGCTCAACTCGAAAATTATCTTTATAAGCTGCACCACAAACATAACCGCCTTTATCAA
Source organism: bacterium (assembly GCA_023667365.1). Classification (GTDB taxonomy): domain Bacteria; phylum Bacillota; class Clostridia; order Lachnospirales; family Lachnospiraceae; genus DLAJ01. Next base: position 5,437 of record JAMPAG010000042.1, read on the forward strand.
TAATATAATTTGCAGCAACGGTAAACATTCCGCCGGAAGAACTCATTTTACGGATTTCATCATCAGCTTGCACAGCGTAACACTTTGGTTGAGAATTGTTTTTATATGAGGTATTTTCCGATACGCATTTTTTTACACACAGTCCGCAGTAAACACATTTGCTATTATCTATCACTGGGTTTAAAAAACCTTCTCTGTTTTCTTGCATTGTAATAGCTTTTGCTGGACACACTAAGTTGCATGCCGAACAGCCAGTACACATTTTTTTGTCTAAAACTTTTTTGACATTTTCATAATACAATATTGAAGGAAGATTTTCTTTTGGAGTTTTCAATGATTTTTTTAACCAATTAAGTGAATAATCTCTCAACTGATTAATGTTAGACTCAGATGCCGAATAGTCTATCGGAGATGTATCCGGTTCTGTGTGTCCGTCTTCATATATACGCCTGTTTTCAAGTCCCAGTAATCCTACGATGCTTACAAAACGGTCTGCGCCACGTAAAATATTGTAGAATACATTAAAATCCTTTCTGAATATATACGAAAAACAAGTACCGTGAAAGCTATCAGTTACAACATAGGCTGCATTTCTATAAGCGCATAGAAAGTTCTCTGGAGAAATCTGCTCTAACGTAAACATTTCCATATTAGTCTCGTTAAAAATATGTTCTGCCTTTGTTATAGCAGACTGAAAGGGATCGGTAAGAATAAAGATTTTTTTATACCCCAATTTATCTGCCAATTTAGCAACAATATTCTTTTTTTTCTCAGTCGGATCTAAAATAAATGCAAGCAAATATTCTCCGTCAATCTTATTTTCAGCCTGTTCTGCAAGAGTCAGATATTCGGTAATATCGGGCAAAAACACAGGGTCAACAACACGAACCGCCTTTACTTTAAAATTATCCATTGCCGCTTTAACGGCATAGTCCTCACGAACGGAAACTGCATCAAAGCGCCTTAAATTGTCATAATTTTTCTTGACAAAATTGGGACTTGATTCCAACACGCCGACATTACCAAAAGATGTTCCATAGGAAATTCTCTTTTTATCATCAGCGGTAAAATCCAAAAAACAATCGCTGTTAACTCGACCGATATGGGGATTCCAAAGTTGATCACTTCCTACAATAAAAGCGTCGCAGATACCATTATATTGTATAAGTTCATTGTAGTGCACCTGTTCAGTGAAATCATAATGTACTTTTGCGAATCTGTGCGGAGCGTTTTCGTAATTCCATTTTATACGCCCCGTCTCATATCCGAGTGCTTCATGTATCATAAGAACAGAGTAACCTAATTTTTTCAATGTTTGGTGAAGGGCATAATAGGTAAGCATAGAACCATAATTAGAATTATGCCACCAACCAATCACTCCAATATCATAATGCTTGTCCATGAAAAGCCTCCTTCTACCTTTTATTCAGATAATCCATCCAAAATTCCAGACAAGTAACATGCTGCCGAAACTCCTGATATTCCTTTTCTATGCTTATATGTTTCTCATTATATTCGTGCATAAGTTTATAAAACCTATTTTTTATACGTTTAAAGGCATTTCTGTCTTTCCGGTACACTGCATATTTATCTCTCACAACATCAATTGCATAATTGGCACTTGTCAAACACTGCTTCTCCGGGAAATATCCCCAACCATATGGAATAATACCTATTTTCTTTTTTGTCAAAAAGTTTGGTATCCTGCCTTGCCCATTATAGGTATAATCATATAAAAATTTCATTCTTTTCTTTAACTCTCTATAATCAAATAAATGTTCATAATCAATCAGTTTCCTAATTTCCTCTGTAATTGGCAATAATTTATTATCCTGCTCACGCTTTTCCTGCAACTTTTCAAACAAATCCAACGCAAAGAAATAATCAGGTCCTTTTAAGAAGTCTTCTATCGCATCCAATAGTAAAGAAGCACCCTGATAATTATATTTATAAATCTCCTGCCAAAAAATTTCTTTTATATGCCCAATTACATCCACCTCTGATAATTCCGAATGCAATGCACGTACAATCAATTCGTTCCGTTCCACCTGATAATATTCTAAAGCAGCACTAAATTTCCCTTCAAATCCTTCATGCCAAATACATAATCCATTCATTGTGATAAACTTTGCCTGATTTCTGATTGAATATTCCACATCATCTCCTCTCACAAATACCGGCAATGGTAAATTATCAAGTCTCGCAATTCCTACTGGTATACAGCAAAACCACCACGCTGCATATTGATAATTGTTATCGTCTGGTATTTTTTCATTAAGCAATACATTATTCCACAAATTTAAATCAAACTGGGGTTTGACTGCCTCATGAAACCCCAATGTATTCAGTTTCCCGATGTCTTCATGCTGAATGTTGGGCTGCTGCATTTTCAACATAGCACCACTAACAAAATACTTTTTATACTCTAATCTAATAATACTAAGTAATTTATACAAACGCTTAAAACTTTCCGCCGAAAATACCACATCATCATCCATCAAAAGAATATGCGTAGGCTTTACAGGTTGTCTAAGAGATTCTATCATCCCTCTTGCAAACCCTCCTGCACCTCCGACATTCTTATTATGAAAGATTCTTATATTTTGCTCATAATCCGTCTGCTCATGGAGCGTCCTCCCATTATCCACAATGTTCCAGCAAAATGCATTCGCATACTCCGGATCAGAAAATATCTGCTCTTTTAATAAAGCAATATTTCTGCTGACATATGATTCCTTTTTAAAAGTAGTCGTCGCCAATGCTATGTAAGGAGCAGCAATCCTATCTTCATCTATATCTGTAGCATAATAAGCATCATAAATAAATGTCTTCTTACGTGTATTTATTTCAAAAGCAACCACTGCACTCTGCATCCCTATTGGATATGGCAGTATGATTTTAGTTTTTTCCTGCAGGTCATAGTCATAACTTCCCAGCCATTCCTTTCTGATAGACGATTCTTTTTCCCCATAATGTCCAAATAAATCTATTGTAAATTTACCGTCTATCTCCAACACCAGATAAAAGCTGCCTGCATATGTATATTTCCTCCATTTTTCCACAGAGAATGAATTAAAATATGTGAAAAATTCAAAACAGTTATCTTTATATAAGATACCTTCTCCATTCAAACCGCCATAGATTCTGACCGAACTTCTATAGTACATATGTCTGGTGCCATCTATTTCAGTAAAACCGTTTGTCAATATTTTTTGCAGCTTGTACATAAACATTTTCTCTCCCTACCTCTCCATCCCCCGATACGCCCCGCACACCGCTTTCGGATCGCCCACCATTTTGAGCTCGCCCTTCTCGATCCAGACCGCTTTCGTGCAATGCTCGATGATTGTCCCGATCGAGTGTGCCACGATCAGTACTGTCGAGCCGCCGTGAATCATTTCCTTAATCCTTTCCATGCTCTTTTTGCGGAAAAATTCATCCCCGACGCTCAGTACCTCATCCAAGATTAAGATTTCCGCCGCGTCCCCCGCTGTCGCGATTGCAAAGCCGAGACGTGAGACCATACCTGAGGAAAAGTTCTTCACTTTTTCCTCCATGAATCCCTCCAGCTCCGCAAAATTAACGATCCAGTCGTAATGTTCGTCGATGAATTCCTTTGTATAGCCGATAATGGAACCGTTCAGATACACGTTTTCACGAGCAGTCAATTCCAGATCAAATCCCGTCCCAAGCGTCAGAATCTGAATTTTCCTGCGATCGACCTCCACGTTTCCGCTTGTCGGCTTCAGCGCACCGGATACAATCTTTAACAGCGTACTTTTTCCGGCGCCATTCGTACCGATGATGCCGACCACTTCGCCCCGTCTGACTTCAAAGCTCACATGATTTAAGGCAAACAGTTCACGCCGCCTCACCTGACGCCTGATCCGCCTGATCACATACTCTTTCACGCTCGAAATGCTTCTGCTCATCACCTGAAACCTCATCGTCACATCATTGACTCTGATGACAGGCGCCTCTTCTTTATTCCCATGCTCCGCCGCTTCTTCCTCCGGCTCCCGCTGCATTTGCTTTGTGCCATCCTGCTCTTCCGCTTTCCCCTGTGTCTCTGCCGCTTCTTTTTTTGTCTTCTCCTGCTGTTTTTCACCGCTTTTGCCGGATTCTTCCTTCATGCCAGCAAGCACTTCGTCCGGAAGTTTACCCGTATCTTCCAGATCAATCCATTCGAACCCCTCCAGTTCGATCCAGTCAAAATCCTCCGTATCACCCATCTGCTCATCCGCCTGCGCCTCCAGCTTCCTTTGCAGTCTTTTTTCCTGCCGGATGATGATATAAAGACCGATCACAAATAGTACGAGCAAAAAAAACAAAATTCCTGTGGTAATCAAAATCGTCCTGTTACTGCCTGCCAATTCTCTAAACAGCCTTAGCAAAATCCCTTTCCACCACGCCCCCGACGCGATGCTGTTTTCAGGTATCCTGTCAACGCCCATACCCACTCCTCCGCCTTCCGAAACCTGTATAAACGGATTCTGTCACTCTGCCGCTCATGGCTTTTCGACGCATCCCAAAGATGCGCTCCCTAAATATACTGCATAACCCGATTTTCAAACTTTTTGAATATGCCATAACCGATCACGAAACTCAGCACTGCGGCAACAGACAGCCTGATCCACAGCACCGCATCCGGCATCACCCCATACATCATCAGACCGCGCGCGATCGCCACACTCAAATAGACCGGGTTTATGCCGAGCACTCTCTGCATCCATACAGATAATCCTTCCACCGGATAGAACAGCGCCGTCAGATACATCCACAACGTCAGCACAATGCTGTATAAGTACTTCACGTCCGCAAAAAAAACATAACAGACGGAAAGAATATAGCTGATTCCCATTGTAAACAGTAAAAGCAGCAGCACATCGAGCGGAAACAACAACATATACACCGTCGGTCTGATCCTGAATAGGATAAGCATCGCCGCATAAGCAACACAGGTATAGCCAAAATTTACGAGCGCTGTATAAATGCGTGAAAAAACAAACAGCTGTTTCGGCAGCCGAACCCTGAGCAGAAGCGTTTTATTATCGACCAGTGCAGTCATCGCCGTACTCGTTCCCCCGGAAAACAATGTCCACAGAATGGAGCCGGTCAGATTATAAATCGGATAGTTCTCGATCGAACGCCGGAACATCGTCGAAAAGATCAGGGACATGACCGCCATCGAGAGCAGCGGATTTAATACGCTCCACAGAATGCCGAGCCGTGAGCGCGCATATTTCCGCTTGATCTCCCGCCCCGTCAACTCCCGTATCGCAAACAAATGCTGTTTCCATTCTTCCCACCGTGACTGATTTTTCATATTCGTTTCCTTAGCAGTGCCTTTTTACTATAAATCATGCGCTTATATACAGCCGCTCTGTGCAGCGCCGCCTTCTTGTCCATCCCACAGCGGACGAGACTGCCCTCGATCCACGCGCTTTCCTTTACCGTTCCTTCCCGCAGACCGAGCGTCACGGGAATCCGATAGGTCAGACGCTGCTTTCTTACATCGTTCTCATCAAACCTTGCGGCGACATTCTGCATGGTCTCTTCCAGCATATCATCGCTGAACATACAGTCCCCGTATGCCTTCACTTCCCATTCTTCCGGTCTTGCCATCGCGCGCATCAGGAGCTGCTCACAGAGCGCCGCCGCGTTTCTTTTGACCGCATCGGTCGCCCCGCCGCAAGATCCACACCTGCCGCCGCTTTCGCACACCTGCAGATACCTTTGCAGATAAAGAAAGAGGACCTCTTCATTTTTCTGCAGAAGCGTTGCGTTAGGGTTTACGCAGCCTCCCTGTATCGGTACAAACCGCCCGTTTTCCCTGCGATAACCGGTCGTCATGCATTCGGCGCTCGAACAGATCGTCTCAAACAGACAGTTACTGAAATAAATCTTGCGTTTCATTCCGCCGCGCGGTCCGAAATAGAAAGTATGATAGCATTTCGCATCCCCTCCCCGCGGCAGTTCATATAATCCAAAATAGTATCCCTCCACCGTTCTGTCGGATTGTCTTGTCCGCAGCAAGTTCTGAATGCTCTGCCGGATTGTCCCGGTCCAGCCGCTGTCCACAATCGCATAGGGTATAGGATCAAACAGTCCCTCCTGTGCCAGATAACCGATCGTATCGGCATAGGCATCCCTGGAGTGCGCATAGGTATATTGCAAAAACTGCGGGAGACGAAGCAGCTTTCCCTTCAGCTTCATGATCTCCCTGTAAGAAAGCGTACGCGCTTCCCCGCATCCCAAAGCCTCTGCGATTTCCCGTAACTCCTGCCCTGTCAGCCCCGCGCGGCGCAGGATCGTTCCTAACGTCACGTCAATCCCGCCGACACAGATCCGCTCCACACACCGCTCTTGTAAAAGCCAGTATTCCGGCAGACGCACACAGCGGCGCGACACCTTGAGATAGCGGCATTCTATGGAAAGTCCCCGCGCGGCGCACAGACGTTTTGCCGCCTCGTACATCGGATACGTATCCCGCGCCAAAAAATAAAGCCGCTTCTGTCCCGCCCGATGTGCCTCATCTATCACCCATTCCGTAAATGCCGTTATCACCGGCGCATACACATGCAGATAGAGAAGCTGTGCTTCATCCAACTCCCCTCCGTGCTCCGAGAACACCTCTGACACCGCGCTCTGAGGGAGTGGAAATTTGGCAAGCTGTCTGCGGTATTCCTCAAGCCTTTCCGTAACTGCTTCTCTCATGACTCTCCCACTGCGGTTCTATCCGTTCCCATACCGGTGAAAATCCCACTCCCGCAGTCGGAACTGCGTCCTTTCCCCATTCGCGCTGTCCGGGCTGCATAAGCATTCCTTCCCCGCCCGGATACAACGTTTCCCGACGCTGCGCCCCTCCTGCCGTCCGTCTCTGCATCAGCCTGCCGTACAGTTTTTTGACGCCGTAGATCATTCCGTCCGGCACAAGCGCCGCCGCAAGCGGCCGCAGAACATAAACCCATCCCAACGGAAAAAGAAGATGCAGTTCCTTAAAATTCCGATACCGGAGCTTCATTTCATCCATCCGGTAGCGCATTTTTCTTTTTTGATAGGAGGCGCGGTCCTCCCGATATAAAAACAGTTCCTGCTGCAGGTTACAACCTGTATATCCCAGACGCCAGAGCCTCATAAAAAGCTCATAATCCTCGCATCGCAGCGTCTCTTTTGCCGCCCGGTATCCCTGCGCGTCCTGTAAGACCCGTTTCCTGATCATCACAGTCGGATGAATGAATGGAGAATAACGCAGGAAATCCTTTGCGGCGGGGTGCTCCGGCATCCGGCGCACGCCCCATGTTCCGCTGTCATCCAAAAGTCCCGCATTGCACCCGACAAACGCCGTCTCCGGATGCCGCTCCAAATACTCATATTGCGCCTGCAGCCGCTCCGGCATACAAATATCGTCTCCGTCCATGCGCGCAATATATTCCCCGCGCGCCACATCAATACAACTATTCAGAGAATAGGCAAGTCCATGATTCACCGGATTGTCAATAAAGCAGATCCGCTCATCCATCCCGCTCAGCATCCTAAGGTAATCGACGACCTCCGCCTCAGAACCGTCGTTATAAATGAGGAATTCGAACTGCCGGAACGTCTGCATCAGCACGGAACGGACTGCCGCCTGTAATTGTTCTTTATTCTGTTGGTTATAAATTCCCATGATCACGGAAATCTTGATCTCTTCCTCACGCATTCCAGTAATCTCCGTTCCTCATTTTTTGTCCGCCTGCATTCCTTCCGCACTCCGGTAGATTCTCCTCATATCCCGATCGACCGCGGTCAATGAAAACGGCAGCATACTTTCCCGGCATGACGCCGCAAGTCTCTGCCGATATTCAGGATTCGCATACAGCTTATTGATCGCCCGTGCGAATGCCGCCTTGTCAAGAGGCGGACACAGAATGCCGTTGACCCCATCCCGCATATATTCCCGTGTCCCCCTGTTATTGCCTGCAATCACGGGAACGCCGCACGCAAGCGCCTCCACCGCCGCGATCCCAAATCCTTCGCGTATGGAGGGAAATACAAAGCAGTCCGCCGTCTGTAATACCTCTTCCACATCCGTGCGGTATCCCAATAACCTTACGCGCCCTTTCAGTCCGCGATCCGCCGCCAGCTTTTTCAGCTTTTCTTCGTTCTGACCCGTCCCGCAAATACTGTAATAAACATTTCTCTGTGGAAGATCCGCCATTGCCCGGATGATGGTCTGCTGGTTTTTATTATCATTCAGCTCCGCGACCGATACGATATGAAACGCATCCTCCGGAATGCCGAGTTCTTTTCTCTTTTTCAGATTGATCGTCCGCATGGGGCGGAACCGCTCTGTATCCACACCCACGCCGTGGATCCGCTCGACACGCCCTCCCCTTCTTAAACGAAGCCAACCGGCACGTTCGCAGTCCTCCCGGTTGATTGTGATCAATACGTCCGTCCGGCGTGCAAGCATACGCTCCGCCGGATAATACAACAGCCAGTTTTTTATCGATGCGCCTTCATAAAAATGAAATCCATGCGCCGTATAAATCACGCGCGGAGTCTTTTTTCCGCAGCCTGCCGCTAACCGTCCGAGTACGCCTCCGATCGGATTATGGCAATGGATCAGATCGATCTGCTCCGAGCAAATGATCTTCCTTAACTGCCTCCACGCCTTAATATTAGCGTTGATACGGAGCGGACTCTTTTCAATATCAATATGGTGAATCCGGATTCCTCTTTCCTCGATCGCCTTTTGATCAAACTGGTAGACCGGCTTACAAAAATTGGAGGCATAGTGTATCTGATACCCGTATTCCTCCAGGATTTTTATATCGTTCATCTCAAACTGAGGTACGAATCCACTATTTGTCGTGATGATCAAAACCTTTTTCATATGTCTTCATATCTCAGCTTTCGTCTTTGATCTCATTCCAAAAAGCAGCGTATTACTCTTTTTACGCCCATGCCGCAGGCATAGAATAAGGAAGCGTCGCCGCCTCCTTATTCCGCGCCGCACATCTCGTTTTGGGGGAAACGCCGATATGAAGCATTTCCGCAGAAACTCTTAGTTTGTAGGAATGAATACCAGCACGGAGATCGTTACCGGCGGTCCCTGAAATGCGCCGAGTATCTGTCCCGTCACCGGATCGCAGACGCCTTCTACAAACTCTACGGTTCCATCCGCGCTCACACCCGTCAGCATGACGAGCGATTCGTTCGTGACGCCTGTGATCTTTCCTGCGGATGCGATCGTATTGCCGAATGCGTCTCTCGCAGAAGCAAGCGTCTTTACCGTACCACAGTTGTTAATACCGGCATTGCCGCCGAGCGCATTGATGGTCGCCTGGAACATCGGCGTTGCAGGCGTGGTCATCAAAGCGGACACTGTCGCGCCGGCATTGCTTCCCGTTGCACTCTGTGCTGCTACCATGAAAGCAACAGAGGTCTGCGTCATCTCTACATACGTTGTCAGACTTACCGCTGAAACGGTACCGTTTCCACGAACGATTGCAACTTCAACCGTATCCGCGTTGACTACCGCACCCGGAGCTGCCTGCTCCACCTTTACGCCCGCATTCCCGGAATTGGAAGCAGTCGTGCTGCTGGCAGCGGATGCCGGCATACTCAGCGACATTGCCATGGCGGCGGTCAGCACTGCGGTCATGATCTTCTTTTTCACTGCTTTTTCCTCCTTCTTTTTTATCTTTTTTATATTAAATGCCCTGCCGGTATGCATGTCCTTCTCCAGATCGGTCTGCGCGCCTGCAGCTGCATCTAATAATCACGTTTTAAGAAAAAACCACCTCGGTATAAAACACCTCGACCATCATGCGCTTCAGTGCTTCTTCGTCAAGATAGTAATCATCATAAAAATCTTCCTCTCCGTCCTCGTTGATGTACGGCACGATCCGGTCTTCGCCTGTAAGCTGATAGATCGCATCCATGTCAAAGCGATATTCCAACAGCTCCGCCGCCATATAAACAGCCTCATCCAGCGCAACATCCGTATTCATATAAGCATCAAGCGCCTGATAAAGCTCTGAGACGATCATTGGATCATTCCTTAGCTTCCCTTTTGCAGCTCCTACAAATGCCGATAAATATTGCTTCTGCCTGAGCAGCCGCGCCGTAGGGCTCCCCACCGCCGTGACATCCCGGTATTGCAGATAGAGATACGCCTGTTCTCCGGTGAGGTGGATGACATTTCCCTTTTGCATCTGAGGATCATATATAATGTCCTCCAGCACTTCCACATCCACACCGCCCACCGCATCATTGATTGTCGCGATCGCATCATAGCCGATTGCAGTGACTCCGTGGATCGGAAGCTGATACAACAGCTCCGAAACCACCCGCTTCATTTCCGCCAATCCGTTTTTACCGCCGCCTGCATAACCATACTGGAGGCATATCTGATTTTTGATCTGTTCACTGACTTCCCCGTCCGCTCCGTAAATGTTCAGATTGACCATTGAATTACGCGGGATCGCAACAATCTTCATTGTCTTATCCGTCGGATTTAAGGAAAGCACAAAGACAGCGTCCGCCTGTCCGGCATCCCATTCGGAATAATCCGTATCCCGCACAAGCCCGCCTGCATGATCGATCCCAAGAAAAAGAAGATTGATCGTATCCTCATTGTATTCATAGATCCTGCCGTCCATGGCGATCCAATCCGACTGCCACTGCACCGCCGCAAGCCCCGCCTGTTCCCGCGCATCTAACAGCTCCTGCTGCGTATTCACGGACATGGGTGCGCTGTTTTCCGCCTTGGCATATAAACTGTGTTTTCCTGTCTGATACATCACGAACAGGATGATCAGAAAGACCGCCGCTGCCGCAATCAGCACGCAGAGAATGACGGCGCATACTCTTGCAATCCGTCTGACCGGATTTCTGCCGCTCTGCTTCTTCTTTTTCGGTTTGTCCGCCACTTTTTCTGCCGATTTGTCCGTCGGTTTATCTGTCGCTTTGTCTGTCGCTTTTTGCTCTACATCCGCCTTCGCGCCCATCGTTTTCCATCCTTTTGTCTCCGTCTATCTGTTTAGTTTAACCTGTTTTAGGTTAAACGTCAATGCTATTTTCTTTTTGTATTATAATATTATGACTATCACATAGACTATCGGACATACTTTATTGCGGTTATAACTGTTTCGGATTGCCTGTTGTACATTGTTTTTTTGAAAAGAAAGGAGCAAGGATTCCTGTGTATCCTCGTATCAGAGCGCTTCGGGAAGACTGTGATCTGAATCAGACAAAAATGGCTGCAATTCTAGGCATGTCCCAGACCGGTTATTCTAAATACGAAACCGGCGAAAACGACATTCCCACTCCCATATTGATCCAATTGGCGCAATTTCATCATACCAGCATTGATTATCTGCTCGGACTGACCGATGAGCGCCACCCCTACCCAAAGCGAAATGTCTGACACCGCAAATAAAAAACAGGTGAACTTCCCGTTCCCTGTATCCGATATTCTTACAAATTTCATTGTTCGATCTTTTCCTTTTGCCGCCTTTTACTTCTTAACATTCTCCTGCTTCCCTTTACAATTTTCTGCTTTCCTTTACGATTTTCTATTTGACATTCACCGACTCGTATTCTATAATGCAGGCTATGACAAAAAAGACGCATACTTTTCAAAAAACAACATACCTTGCGGTATCATGCTGCATGCTCTGTCTAGTGGCGGCATGCGGCTCCGACACGGAAAAGCAGCCGGAAAATCGGGAGCCCATGATCGGGGAGGTGACAAATCTCCCGGATGCGGAGATCAAGATTCCGGCGACGCTGATCGGCGACGAGCTTGCGGACATTCCCGTCATTTCCGCCGACGGGTCAAGTCCCGATGCCCCGGAGACGGGCAGCGGCACAGTTCCTGTGCAGTCTCAGGACGCTTCTGCGGACGGTGGTGCAGATCCCGCGCAGTCTCAGGACGCTTCTGCAGACGGTGATCCTGCCGCGTCGGATTCTGATTCTGCAACAGACGATCCGGAGCGGGGGAACGCAGAGAACAGCGGCGTTCAAAATGCCGCCCCTGATGGAGAATACGGTCAGATGGATGAGGATCGCAATGTCACTTATCATTTGGACGGCGATACAAGAACAAGGCTTCTCAACGACCTTGCACGCAATATTCAGGACAGCATTGATGCAATCCTTGCAGACAAATACTACTATCCCAATATCACGGATATACGTGTCAACAATGATTGTACGGAGTTCACGATCTATCTGTCCGCGGACAAGCCGAATCTCTACGAATCTTCTCTGATGCTGTCCTTTTATACGGTTGGCGACCAGTATCAGATTTACAGCGGTATCCCGATGGAAGACGCCAAAACCACTGTCGTTTATCTACGCGCCGATACCGGCGCCGAGCTTGCGCGGACGGATTCTACCACTGTTCAATAAAAAATCGTGCAATCCTACCATAAAAAAAGAGCTCCGCTTGCGCGAAACTCTTTTTTTGTTTTCTCTTTAGTGATCGTCCTCCACGCTGTAATTCGGCGCTTCTTTTGTGATATGAATGTCATGCGGATGGCTCTCCCGCAGTGCCGCCGCGGATATTTTAATGAATCTGCCGTTCCTCTTTAAGTCCTCGATCGTCGGCGTCCCGCAGTAGCCCATGCCGGAACGCAGACCGCCCATCAGCTGGAATACGGTATCTTCCACATGTCCCTTGTATGCCACGCGCCCTTCGACGCCCTCCGGCACCAGCTTCTTCGCATCGGTCTGGAAGTAGCGGTCCTTGCTGCCATTCTCCATCGCGGCGATGGAACCCATGCCGCGGTATACTTTGTATTTTCTTCCCTGAAACAGTTCAAACGTACCGGGCGCTTCGTCACATCCGGCAAAAATAGACCCCATCATGCAGACGTTTCCGCCCGCCGCGATCGCCTTGGTAATATCGCCGGAATACTTGATACCGCCGTCGGCAATGATCGGGATGTTGTATTCTTTTGCCACCGCATACGCATCCATGATCGCCGTGATCTGCGGCACACCGATGCCGGCAACCACGCGCGTTGTACAGATGGATCCCGGTCCGATACCAACCTTGACCGCATCCGCGCCCGCTTCGATCAGCGCTTTCGTCCCTTCGCCCGTCGCCACATTTCCGGCAATGACCTGAAGCTCCGGATAGGCTTCCTTGATCATGCGCAGACATTTCAGTACATTCTCGGAATGTCCGTGCGCGCTGTCCAGCACGATCACATCGACCTTGGCGTCCACCAGGGCGCCCACGCGGTCTAAGACATTCGCCGTAATGCCGACGCCCGCGCCGCAGAGCAGACGTCCCTGCGAATCCTTTGCCGCCAGCGGATATTTGATCGTCTTTTCAATATCCTTAATTGTAATGAGTCCCGCCAGATTGTAGTTGTCATCCACGATCGGGAGCTTTTCTTTTCTCGCTTTTGCCAGAATCTGCTTTGCCTCCTCAAGCGTGATTCCCTCCTTGGCGGTAATCAGTCCCTCGCTCGTCATGGATTCCTTTATTTTTTTGCTGAAATCTTTTTCAAATTTCAGATCGCGGTTCGTAATGATGCCGACGAGCTTTCTGCCCTCCGTGATCGGCACACCGGAAATACGGAATTTACCCATCAGCGAATCCGCATCCGCAAGCGTATGTTCGGGAGTTAAAGAAAAAGGATCGGTGATTACCCCGTTTTCGGAACGCTTCACCTTGTCCACCTCTTCCGCCTGATCGTCGATGGACATGTTTTTGTGAATAATGCCGATGCCGCCCTGTCTCGCCATGGCGATCGCCATCCTGTGTTCCGTGACCGTATCCATCCCGGCGCTCATGACCGGAACATTCAGCTTGATCTTCTTTGTAAGCTGTGTCGTAAGGTCAACCTGATTCGGTATCACCTGTGAATAGCTGGGTACCAACAGCACATCATCAAACGTGATCCCCTCACCGATAATCTGTCCCATTTTCCTGCCTCCTTATGCATTTGTGTGAAATTGATAGAAAATATAACGCGAAGTGTTGATAAATATTTGATAAAATATAACACTATTCGGCGGCGGTGTCAATCGGTAAATACTTTTCTCGGCGCAATATTTTTGATCATGCGCAGTAACTCGTCACCCGGCTCAATGATCGCGCTCCTCTGCCCCTCGTACACAAGCAGGAAACGCTTTGCATCCGCTCTGCCGGAGCTGTAATCCGGCGTTTTGTCCAGCCTGTTCTTGTAATCATCCAGATGATAGGAGCCGACCGGTGCGATAACCTCTAAGCGCTCCATGCTGATCTTCGTGACTTTTTTTCTCTTTGTCTTTGCCATGATCTTGTCGATCGTGAGTTCCTTATCGACATAGAGATACTCAAATTCCAGATTAGTATTCATGCGCACAAAGTACATTGCCACGCCAAACAGAATGATAAAGATCATCATGATCGGATTCATGGATAATACGAACAATACGACGGAAAAAATAATCAAAAACATAACGATCAGGGACAGCAGTTTTCCTATTAAAGTGCGTTCCTTTTTTACCATGACTTCTACATAACTTTCGCTCATCGCTAAAACCTCTCATTTTTTATATTTGGACGGCCTCATGACCCCTCCGCCTCTATCATACAACAGATTCGCCGGATTGGGCTAGCCTTTTTGTAAATTTATCATTTTTTTAGGAATTTTCATTTTATTTTTGAGGATCTGCACATTGACCGCCGCCGTCCGGAGGGGTAAGATAGTTCTTAAAAGATTGCTTCTTTCGCACAGTCTTCACCACGATTGCGAAATCCAGGAATTTTCTTAATTGATAGGAAGGGTTTGGTTTGCAAAATGAGTCAGTTCAACAGTGTAAATGAGGAGATCAGAGCGCAGGCGGATAAGGTAAAAACGCAGTCCCTTCCGAAACGGATCGCTTACTTTTGGTATTATCATAAATGGCAGCTCATCGGCGCCGCTGCCGCACTCCTGCTTGTCGGCTCCATTCTTCACACGCTGCTCACCGACCACCAGAAGCTGTATCTGACGGGCGTTTTCCTAAACACACGGCTGACAAACAGCGAGTGCAGCGCGCTGATCGAGACATATGCCGCCGCAAATGACATTGATACCGGAAAATACTCCGTGGACTTTGACTGCTCGCTCGTCTACGATCCGGAAAATCCCAACGATTCCGTGAGCACTTACACGCCGGTCATGATGCTCGCCTACTCCGAGGGAAAGATCGGCGACTTTGTGCTCACCGATGCGGAAACGTTTGATTTTTTTGGCTCCGCCGGTTACTATTGTGATTTGACGAATGTTCTTGACGAAGCCCTGCTCGCACAATATAAAGACAGACTTTATCATTACGATTTTGATGACGGGAATGGCGCCGTACCGATCGCGATCGACATATCGGATGCGCCGAAGCTCTCCCTGCTCGGCTACGACCGTGGGCAGGGCGTCATGTATTCCATTTTCTACGATTCGCCGCACAAAGAGCAGGCGCTCGCGTTTCTTAAGTGGGTTTATACAGAAAAGTAAAAAAGACTTCCGCTTTCGCGAAAGTCTTTCAAAGAACTGCCATAGGCAGTTCTTTAGGGACTGAGAAATTTCCTATAAGTTAGAAAATCATACTTTGCACGCTTTCGGTTACAAAATTTCAGTCAAAAAAGAGCTCCGCTGACACGGAACTCTTTTTTATTCCTCTATTTATATTTGCATTTGTAATTCCTCCGCGGCACAAAATTCCCTGTGCCGCTTCGGCGTCAGCTCCCCGCGGCACATAAAAAATGCCGGTCAGGGAACACTGGTTCCAAGCCGGTCATTCTATTGCAACATATGTATCAAAATGTTGCATCTTCTTTCTTACACTGTATATATCGGACCGTTTTTTCAATTCTTTAGAGGGAAAATAAAAAAATTTTTATTTCCTGTCCAAAAGCCGTCATACATGCAGATTCAGATAAACCCTGTCCCGGTCTTCCTGTTCAATTCCCAGATAGCGCTTTGTGACACGATAAGAGGAATGATTGTAAATATCCATCAGCACCGCAGGCTGTACGCCCTGCCGCCACGCCTGATAACCGAATGTCTTGCGAAGGGAATGACAGCTTATGCGCTCTTCGATCCCCGCATATTCCGCCGCTTCCCTGATGATACGAAACGCCTGCGAACGGGAAAGTGGAATCCCCGGCTTTTTCACACTCGGAAACAGATATTGTTCCTCATCCATTTCGGGAAGCCGCTTTCGCAGCTCTTCCAGCACCTCGGCGACCGCCGCGTTTACCGCCACGACACGCTCTTTTCCGGTCTTTTGCTCCGTCACGCAGATATGCTCCCGCATACGCCCTGTCTTCCTATTAAATACATCCTCCCATTTCAAATTCAGCAGATCACCAATCCGAAAAGCGGTGTTCAATCCGATAACGATCATCGCATAATTGCGGTAAACCGGTTTTTCCTTTAAGAAATAATCTTTGAACCGCTCCAGTTTTTCTTCATTTCTGATCGGGTATGTTGTGCTCATATTCAGTCCTCCTTTAACCCTTTTCCTTTTGTCTGCATGATTCTTTTTTACTATACTGCAATTCCCTGTCCATGCAACATTTTGATACAAATGTTGCATGGCATGGAGGCAAAAAAGCATGGAGGCAGACACGGCGGATCTGCGAAACGGTGCGAATCCGCGGGTCCCCCAAAAAACAGCAGGGAGGTTTTCATATGTTAAGACTTACGGTAAGCGCAGAAGAATATCTGATGATCGGCGACAACGTGAAGATCGTGTTTCTTGGAGGCAGCAAAAATCATCTCCGGATTATGATCGACGCGCCGAAGGAGCTCAACGTCGTGCGGAACAAGGTTCTGGAAGCCAAGATCACCGATCCGGCGGAAAAAGAAAAACTGCCGCATTACTACGCGGTACCCGATCTGCCGGAACGCTTCCGCAAAAAGCGGATCGTGATGAATGACTCCGCAAAAAAAGAGTTTCCTGCAGAAACTCTTTCGAAGAATCGCTGACGCGATTCTTCACAGGCTGCGAAATTCCCTAATATCGGTAATAACCCGGAGCTATCCTGGGGGCTTCCGGATTATTCAGCAATAGGAACGTCGTTTTTTAGGACTTTCTATTGTCATAAAAAGCAACAAGCAAACCAAAACAACTGCCGCAAACGGATTTGCGGCACGCAAAAATCAAGGAGGAAAACAATTATGGTCGTACAACACAATCTTACTGCAATGAATTCCAACAGAATGCTCGGTCTGACGACGAGCTCACAGGCAAAGTCCACGGAAAAGCTCTCATCCGGTTACAAGATCAACCGCGCGGCGGACGACGCGGCAGGACTGGCGATCAGCGAAAAAATGAGAAGTCAGGTAAGAGGCTTAACGCAGGCTTCCGCGAATGCGCAGGACGGTATTTCCGCAGTGCAGACGGCTGAGGGTGCGCTCACAGAAGTGCACGACATGTTACAGAGAATGAACGAGCTTGCCATCAAGGCGGCAAACGGCACGATGTCGGAATCCGATAAGCAGTCCGTACAGGATGAGATCGACCAGCTTATCACAGAAATTGACCGTGTCTCCGAAACAACCAAGTTTAACGAGACCTATCTGTTAAAGGGATCAGGCAAGGACAGCGGCGCCGATTCCGTATACGGTCTCGTTGACGGCAAGATTCAGGATGCTGTTGTAACAAATGCTAAAGGTAACATCTTTGCCGCCACCTTTGACGACACCGACGCCACGAAGATGGCTGCCGGAACCGAGGACACCGCCACCATTGAATACCTCGATGAAAACGGTGATAAGAAGACAAAAGACGTCATCTTCAAAGCCGGAAAAGACGCGAGCGCGACCGCGGCAAACTTTGCTGAGGCCGTTAACAATGACGATGTGTTAAAGCACATTTTCAAGGCGTCCTCCGATAAATCCGGCAAAATCAGTGTGGAGTCGAAGCTCGACGGCAACAAAACGGACGCTACCAAAAATGCAGTTCAGACCATCAAGTTTGCTTCAGAAACGAAAGGCGTCACGACAAGAATCAATAAGTTTAACGAGCCTCATACCACTGATGCCAACTATGCGGCGCTTCGCACAGCAGCTATCGGCGAGTCCTATGCCTTATCTATTGGCGGCGCAGACGATTCTACCGCCGGAACTGCGGTAACATTGGACACTGGGACCGGTAAAGGCATCCTGCAGGACGGCGAGTCCATCACTGTCAATGGCAAAACTTATACTTATGACGCAAATAAAGCTGCCACTTCGAAAGATACAAATTCTTTCAAGACACTGGATGATCTGAATAAACTGCTGGAGGCTGACGGCTATAAGGCAAATGTTGCCGTGACGGCTACGCAGGTGGTTAAGGATTATGATGCCTCGAATGCCGTAACTGCAACCGAGAAATCCGACTATTCCCAAAGTATTTTAGCTACCAGTACTGGTACAACAGCGTTAGGAAAACTCACTGACGCCGATTTCGCTGCTTCCAATTTCTTGAAGGGTGCCGCCCATACAAATGATTCTGCGGATCAGGCCACAAATTACGAGAACATCAGGGTCGAGCTGCGCATTACAGAAACGGCCGTAGCCGAAAAAGCATCTGATGTACTGAAATTCAGCCTTCAGGTAGGCGCAGACACCACCGATGAAAATAAGATCAACGTGGATATCCAATCTATGAGCGCAAAGAGTCTTGGTATCAACAAGGTATCCGTAACCGGTGAGGATTCTACAAACGCTGACGAAGCGGTTACTACTATCAAGGATGCAATCGCACAGGTATCCAAACAGCGTTCCGCTCTCGGTGCGATTCAGAACCGCTTGGAGCACACGATCAACAACCTGGACAACGTTGTGGAGAACACGACTGCCGCAGAATCTGCGATCCGCGATACGGATATGGCGGAAGAAATGGTTCGCTACTCGAACAACAGCATTTTACAGCAGGCAGGTCAGTCCATGCTCGCACAGGCGAACCAGTCCAATCAGGGCGTATTGTCCCTGCTCGGTTAAACCGTTTCATTCGGTTTGTATGTTTCTACATGATGCATTGTGCTGCATCTACTATCCGAAACCGATCCGGTCTTCCCAGGAAGACCGGATCGGTTTCCCTTTCGTTTTGACCTCCCCAAGTCATTTCATATTTGTGCAAAATAGCACTGTCTTTTCGCGCCGAATGGCATTCATTTTCTCGCCAAACTCTCTCCACCGGCGCGACAAAGCGCATTTTATTCGCAAACCGCACAATTTATCCCGCATTTTCT
>JAMPAG010000043.1 GCA_023667365.1 bacterium
TTGGCACTTTGGACTGATATACCCGTTTTTTGATTACAGTTTGCGGAAACTCAAGAAACATCATTTGCGCTTGCGTTTTAGTTTCTCACTTTTGAGGGTGAAACTCAAAAAATTTTCCGCATTGAAATATACAGAAAAATATGGTAAAATGCAAATTAAAGTTATTGGCATATAGTAAGCAAACTTTAGTGTTAAAGAAGATGAGAAAAATGAATGTTAAAATGAATTTTAGTGGGGATAGATTATGACTAAAAAATGTGATTATTGTGGGAAAAAGTTTGACATAGAAGATGCACGTGATGATTTTGAGATAGAAACATTAAAAAATTATGATTACCTTACTAAGTGTTTGTGTGCTGAATGCGCAATTGAGGCAATAAATAATATGGAAAGTGGAATTTATTATGAGGTGTGTGAAAATTGTGGCTCTCGATTTGATCCGTTTGTGGATGAAATTGAATTACAGGAGCAGACAGGTGATTATGGGGTTCAACTAAATATGTTTGAAAGATTTTTGTGTCTTGCTTGCGCACTAGACGAATACATGAATGAAACCGATGAGGATTTTGAAAATGAGGATGAGTTTGGTGAAGACGAGGACGATGGCGAACGCCTTAGCTTGTATGATGCAGCATTAATTTGGGCTTCTAATGGAAAAGATGAGGACTATACTTTTGGATATTCTGAAAATGAACTTGAGGATGCTTTACGATAGAACACTTCTTCCGAAAATGCAGACATAAAAACATTAAAAAAAAGTTTCGCTTGCGCGAAACTCTTTTTTTAAGCTTATGAAATTTCCCGTTTCTCCTCCAAATCCGCTTCCTGCGCGGTATTTTCCGTCAGATTTTCCGTCAGATTCTTCGACAGATTTTTCGACAGATTCTTCTGTGCGGTCGAGAGCATCAGCTTGATGCGGTTTAACTGATTGACCTCGCTTGCGCCCGGATCGTAGTCGATCGCGACGATATTGGATTCGGGATAGCGGCGGCGGATCTCCTTAATGACGCCTTTACCGACCACATGATTCGGCAGACAGGCAAACGGCTGCGTGCAGACAATGTTCGGCGTATTATCGTGAATCAATTCTAACATTTCTCCGGTCAAAAACCAGCCTTCTCCGGTCTGATTGCCGATGGAAACGATGGTCTGCGCGTTGTTCACCGTGTCATAAATATTGGCGGGCGGCGTAAAATGTTCGCTCTCCGCCAGCGCTTTCGCGGCGGCGCCTCTGAAATGCTGGATCGCCCAGATACCGAGCTTTGCTAACTTTGCGGAACGTCTGCTCGTGCCGAGGTTCTCCGATTTGTAAATCTGATTGTAAAAGCAGTAGAGCATAAAGTCCATCAGATCGGGAACGACCGCTTCCGCGCCTTCCGACTCCAACAGCTCCACCAGATGATTGTTGGCGGCAGGCATAAACTTGACAAGGATTTCGCCGACGACGCCGACACGCGGCTTCTTAACATTCGTGATCGGAATATTGTCAAAATCGTGAACGATCTCACGGCACATTTTTTTGAATTTGCCGTAGGAAATACGGTTTGCCGTGACAAGCGCCTCACAGCGCGCCTCCCATTCCCGATGAAGCTTGTTGACCGAACCCGGCACCGCCTCATAAGGGCGCATCCGATAAACACAGCGCATGAACAGGTCGCCGAGCGTGACCGCATAGACCGCGCGCAGCAGCATTTCCGCATTGATCTTGAATCCCGGATTGCTCTCCAACTTGGAGAGGTTGATGGAAATGACCGGGATATAGCCGTAGCCTGCCTTGGCAAGCGCGCGGCGGATAAAACCGATATAGTTGGTCGCGCGGCAGCCGCCGCCCGTCTGCGACATCACGAAAGCAAGCTTATGCGTATCATATTTTCCCGAAAGAACCGCGGACATGATCTGTCCGACGACCATCAGGGAGGGGTAGCACGCGTCGTTGTTCACATACTTTAAGCCGACGTTGACCGCCTGCTTTCCGTCGTTATCCATGACTTCCAGATGATAGCCGCACTTATTAAACGCCGCCTGCAAAAGCCCAAAATGGATCGGCGACATCTGCGGGCACAGGATCGTATACTCTTTCCGCATTTCTTCCGTGAAAAGAACACGGTTCATGGCGGAGGAATGGATCTCGCGTTTCTGTTGCTTTGCCTCCCGGACGCGGATCGCCGAGAGCAGAGAGCGGATGCGGATCCTTGCCGCGCCGAGGTTGTTGACTTCGTCGATCTTCAGGCAGGTATAAATCTTGCCGGAACCGGATAAAATGTCATTTACCTGATCGGTCGTCACGGCGTCCAAGCCGCAGCCGAAGGAATTCAACTGAATGAGGTCTAAATTGTCCACCGCTTTGACGTAGCTTGCCGCCGCGTACAGGCGGGAATGATACATCCACTGGTCGGAGACGATGAGCGGGCGCTCCGGTTTTGCCAGGTGGGAAATGGAATCTTCCGTCAAAACGGCAATGTCGTAGGAGTTGATGAGTTCCGGGATGCCGTGGTTGATTTCCGGATCAATATGATAAGGGCGCCCCGCAAGCACGATGCCGCGTTTGTGATTCTCTTTTAACCAGACGAGCGTTTCCTCGCCCTTTTTCTGTACGTCGGTTCTTGCCGCTTCCTGCTCCAGCCATGCGTCATGGACGGCGCTTTTGATCTCGGCGGGGGAAAGTTCGCCAAACTCCTTAATGAGCTGGGAGGAGATCGTCTCCTCGCTCGTAAACGCCATAAACGGGTTGCGGAACACGACTTCCCCGCGCCCAATCTCCTCCACATTGTTCTTGATATTTTCGGAGTAGGAGGTCACGATCGGACAGTTATAGTGATTGTTGGCGTCCGCAAACTCATTGCGCTCATAGAACAGGGCGGGATAAAAAATAAAATCCACATCCTGATGAATGAGCCACATGATATGACCGTGTACGAGCTTTGCAGGGTAGCATTCGGATTCGCTCGGAATGGATTCGATTCCCAGCTCGTAAATCTTGCGGTTCGAGTTCGGAGAGAGAACAACCCGATACCCTAATTTGGTAAAAAACGTATACCAGAACGGATAATTCTCGTACATATTCAATACGCGCGGGATCCCGACCGTGCCGCGCGCGGCGGCTTCGGGTGCAAGCGGCTCATAGCCGAAAATGCGCGAAAGCTTATATTCGTACAGATTCGGTACGTTGTGCTCGTTTTTCTGTTTGCCGAGCCCACGCTCACAGCGGTTGCCGGAAATAAATTGTCTGCCGCCGGAAAAGCGGTTAATCGTCAAGCGGCAGCTGTTCGTACAGCCCTTACATTTCGCCATGCTGGTCGTAAATTCCAGCGCGTTGATCTGGTCGATGGAGAGCATGGTCGTCTGATACCCGCAGGATGCCAGAAAACGTTCCCTCGCGACGAGCGCCGCGCCAAACGCGCCCATGATCCCCGCGATGTCGGGGCGGATCGCCTCGCATCCGGCGATGCTTTCAAAACTGCGCAGAACGGCGTCGTTATAAAACGTACCGCCCTGGACAACGATATGGCTGCCGAGTTCGGACGCGTCGGACACCTTGATGACCTTGAACAAGGCGTTTTTAATGACAGAATAGGCAAGTCCGGCGGAAATGTCGGAGACGGACGCCCCCTCTTTCTGCGCCTGCTTGACCTTGGAGTTCATGAATACGGTACAGCGCGTGCCGAGGTCGATCGGATGCTCGGCAAACAGCGCCGCTTTCGCAAAATCCTGCACGCTGTAATTTAAGGACTTGGCAAATGTTTCAATGAACGAGCCGCAGCCGGAGGAACATGCCTCGTTTAACTGCACGCTGTCCACGGTCTGGTTTTTGATCTTGATGCATTTCATATCCTGCCCGCCGATGTCTAAGATGCAGTCCACCTGCGGATCAAAAAACGCGGCGGCATAGTAATGCGCAACGGTCTCCACCTCGCCGTCGTCCAACAGGAAAGCCGCTTTGATGAGCGCTTCGCCGTAACCGGTGGAGCAGGAGCGGACGATGCGCGCGCCTTTCGGCAGGAGCGAATAAATCTCCCGGATGGAGGAGATCGCAGTCTTTAAGGGACTGCCGTTATTATTGCTGTAAAAGGAATACAACAGGTCGCCGGATTCGCCGATCAGCGCGACCTTTGTGGTCGTCGATCCCGCGTCGATGCCGAGGAAGCAGTTGCCGCGGTACTGCTTTAATTCCGCGGTCTTGACGCAGTGGCTGTCATGGCGCGCGCGGAACGCGTCGTAATCCGCTTCGGAGGCGAACAGCGGCTCCATGCGCTCGACTTCAAACTCCATCTTAATATCGGAGGAGAGTTTTGCGACCATTTCTTCCATAGAAAAAGAAACCTCATCCTTCGCGTTCATGGCGGAGCCGATCGCGGCGAAGAGATGGGAATTGTCCGTGTCGATGATGTGTTCCTCATCGAGTTTTAACGTACGGATAAACGCTTCCTTTAATTCGCTTAAAAAATGAAGCGGTCCGCCGAGAAACGCGACATGCCCGCGGATCGGTTTCCCGCAGGCAAGGCCGGAGATCGTCTGATTGACGACCGCCTGAAAAATGGAGGCGGCAAGATCTTCTTTGGTCGCGCCTTCGTTGATGAGCGGCTGAATATCGGACTTTGCAAACACGCCGCAGCGCGCGGCGATCGTATAAAGAGAGTGATAGCTCTTTGCATATTCGTTTAAGCCGGGAGCATCCGTCTGCAAGAGGGAAGCCATCTGGTCGATAAAAGAACCTGTACCCCCGGCACAGATTCCGTTCATGCGCTGTTCGACGTTGCCGCCCTCAAAATAAATGATCTTGGCGTCCTCGCCGCCCAACTCGATGGCGACGTCGGTTTTCGGCGCCAGCTCCGTCAAGGCGGTCGCGACGGCGATGACTTCCTGATTAAAGGGAACGCCTAAGTGATTGGCAAGCGTTAAGCCGCCGGAGCCGGTAATCATCGGATGCAGCGTGAGATTGCCAAGCTTTTCGTATGCGTCCGATAAGAGTCCCTGCAAAGTCTCGCGGATATTGGCGTAATGCCTGCGGTAATCGGAAAAAAGAATCTGATGCGAAGCATTAAGAATTGCGATTTTTACGGTTGTGGAACCGATGTCGATTCCAAGTGTATACCGTTCGGCTGCGTTTGCGGTCGATAAAGTGTTCATGTCAGACACCGTCTTTCTTTCATGGTAAGATTTCATTTACATTGGCATTATACGCTACGCGATAAAAAAGTTCAATGAAAAAAGAATAAAGAACACGACCGTTTTGTTTACTTTTACTGGAAGGAATGGTAAGATGTGTTACGGAAGCGGCAAAAAATGCCGATGGAAAAGAAAAGAGGAGAGAATCTATGAAATTTTTGGATAAATTGGAAAGAAAAATCGGGAAGTATGCCATTCCGAATCTGTCGCTGTACTTAATTCTGTGTTATGCGGCGGGGTATCTGATCCAGTTGATGAACAGCAGCTTTGTGAGTTATCTTACCTTAAATCCGTATGCGATTCTGCGGGGACAGGTCTGGCGGCTTGTGAGCTGGGTGCTCATTCCGCCCGGCTCCAATAATATTTTCTTTTTGCTGATTATGCTCATGTTTTATTACTCGATCGGGACGAATCTGGAGCGGACGTGGGGAACGTTCTATTATAATGTCTATATTTTCGGCGGCATTCTGTTCACGGTGATCGCCAGTTTCCTGCTTGCGGGCTGGCTTTATTTGTTTGAATTCAGAAACTTAAACGATTTTCAGCTGATGGCGGCAGGCATTGATCCGTATGGGATGAGTACGCTCGCGCAGTTACAGGCGGGGTACCAGAATGTGTTCCGCAGCCTGTTCAGCACCTACTATATCAATATGTCGATTTTTCTTGCGTTTGCGGCAACCTATCCGGATATGCAGGTGCTGATCTTCTTTATCATACCGATGAAAGTGAAATACCTTGGCATTGTATATGCGGTGCTGCTTGTCATTGACATCTTACAGATGGGCTGGCTGGTCGGATTTACGATCGGCGCGTCCCTCTTAAATTTCCTGATCTTCTTTTTGATGACGCGCAGAAGAAAACCGCACAGGACCGTGAAACAGATGAAGCGGCAGATGGAATACCGGAACGCCGCAAAGCAGGCGTCGCATGGCGGCATTACAAGGCATAAATGCGCGATCTGCGGCAGGACGGAGGAGGACGATCCGACGCTGGAGTTCCGTTTCTGCTCGAAATGCGAGGGAAATTACGAGTATTGCCAGTATCATCTTTTTACGCATGAGCATGTGCGCAGGCAGTAGACAGTGAGAGACGGATGCATGTGCGCAGGCAGTAGACAGTGAGAGACGGATGCATGTGTGCGGGCAGTAAGAAGTGAGAAACGGATGCATGTGTGCGGGCAGTAAGAAATGAGAAACGGAAGGCATGGACGGCGGACAGGCGAAAGGCAGCGTGTAAACATGAGAAGCCGCCAGATGG
This sequence comes from bacterium, assembly GCA_023667365.1. GTDB lineage: Bacteria > Bacillota > Clostridia > Lachnospirales > Lachnospiraceae > DLAJ01. The sequence continues at coordinate 6,424 of JAMPAG010000043.1, forward strand.
AAGCGGAAGGCACAGCATATGCGCGGACGGAGAGCAGAAGGATGAGCGAAGAAGAAGAACGTTTTTTGAAAAAGCTGACCGAATTAAAGGAGACGGCGCGCCTGCAGGGGCATGTGCTGTCCGAGGAGCAGGTCAGGGAATTTCGGGAGGAGTTGCATCTGGATTTCGGGAAGGAGCAGCTTCTCTATGATTATTTTAAGCAGAATCATATCGGCGTCGGTCAGCCGGTCGATGAGGAAGATTATTTAAGTAAAGAGGAGCAGAGTTACTTAGAATTGTATCTGGAGGAGTTGAAGGCGCTTCCTGCGGTAAGCGGCGGGGAACGCCGGGCGCTTTCCATGGAGGCGATGGCAGGCGGGACGGCGGCAAAGAAAAAATTGGTGGAGGCGTATCTGCCGGAGGTTGTGGAAATCTCCAAGTTATATGCGGGGCAGGGCGTTTATCTGGAAGATCTGATCGGGGAGGGCAACGTGGCGCTCGCGCTCGGCGTGGAAATGCTCGGCGCGCTCGAACAGCCGGATGAGGTTCCCGGCATGCTCGGTAAAATGATCATGGACGCCATGGAGGAGTACATCGGTGAGAATATGGACGCCCAAAAGGTCAACCAAAAGGTGCTGTCGCGCGTCCAAAAGACAGCGGAACAGGCAAAAGCGCTTGCACAGGAGCTTCGAAGAAAAGTCACGGTCGAAGAGCTCATGCAGGAGAGCGGCTTAAGCGAAAAGGAAATCCGCGACGCCATCCGGATTTCGGCAGGCGGGATCGAAGAAATTGAAGAGAGCAGCATATCGTAGAGCGGCGCAGGACTTCGACAAAGAACAGCATGCGGATAGAAAGCTTTGACGCAGGACTCGGATAGAGGATGCGTACGTTATACAGGAGCAGAGCAGACAGATGGAATATCAGGATTTTAAGTATATTATGAGCGATGTGTCGAAGATTTACTTTGGCGCAGAAATGTCCTATGCGGAAATCTGCGCGCATGATTTTGCGCCGTTTAAGTTCATCGCGGTCATCGAGCAGTATTTCTATAAAGAGGCGCCGCCCGATATGACGCTCAGGGAACATCTTCTTGCGATGACGAAGGACTCGCTTTCCTATCAGACGATGCATCACCTGAAAGTATCGCTGAAGATGAACATTTATTCACAGGTGACGGACCGGCGCGGGCGGACAAAAGAAAAATGGCTGATCGACGAGATCGTCGGCGTGGAGGAGTATGTCGGCGAGGAATCCTATCATCAATATCCGGAGCATGCGATCGTGACGGAGCTGATCATCAAAAAACTGCCGCTCATGATGTTTTCTCTGTGAGTCAGAATGCCCGGCAGGCAGAAATGACGCTGTATCGGCGCCGCATGTATGGCATGTATGGGCGCCGTGGTATAAACTGCTAAAATTAGGAAAAGATAGGAATAACAGAAATAACAGATCAGAAGCCTGCGGGCACTCACGTCTGTTTTGGAAAGTTGAAAAGCCGCAGGAGCAGGAAAGGAACAGGTGTCAGAATGAGAAGAAAGAATACAGGATCGGCGAAAAAAGTAATTGCGTGCGTACTTTCGGCAGCGCTGTTGTTCGGTATGTCGGCATGCGGAAAGGAAGACGGCACGCAGGGCGGCGCCGCGACGGGCGGTTCCGTACAGAATACCGGGGGCGGAAATGCATCGGGCGGAGCGGACGCGGATCTGTCCGCCGACGGGAACGGGGATGAGAACAGCGGCGCTGGGGAGAACGCGGCGGGCGGCGGGACGATTGACGATACCGTCTCGATCGACGCGGTTCATGAGGCGGTGAAAGAGGCATACGGAGAGGATTATCTGCCGGACATGCTTCTTTCGGAAGATGAGATTCGGATACTCTATGGGATCGAGTCGGAATGGTGCGAGGAAATTTTGGTGGAGGTTCCGATGATGAGCGCCCATGTCGATACGTTCCTTGCGGTCAAGGCGAAGCCGGAGCATCTTGCGGATGTATCGGATGCCGTCAATGCCTATGTGACGAATCTCAAGAGTGACACCATGCAATATCCGATGAATATCAACAAGATCGCGGCTTCTTCCGTTGTCACAATGGGAAATTATGTGTTCTATATCATGCTTGGTTATCTTCCGATGGAGATGGATGACGAGGCGGACGATGTGCAGATCGCAGCCTATGAGGAGCTTAATCAAAAAGCAATCGATGTGATCGAAGGAATCTTAATAAAATAATAAAACGGGGTTTTTATGATTTTCGCAGGCTTTACGTTTCTCTTTCGGTTTTTACCGATCGTGTGGATCGCATATATGCTGTGCCCAAAGCAATTCAGAAATGGATTGCTTTTTTTGGCGTCGCTTGTTTTTTATGCATGGGGCGAACCGGTCTATGTGCTTTTGATGCTGTTTTCCACCGTGTCGGACTACTGGCACGGCAGGCGGATCGACGCCATGATCCGCGCGGGAAAGCGGAAAGCCGCCAGAGGATTTTTAATCTCCTCCATTGGAATCAATCTTGCCCTGCTTGGTTTTTTCAAATACGCCGACTGGATGATCGGCATGTGGAACAGCGTGACGGGAAGTTCTGTTCCGCTGCTCATGCTGCCCCTGCCGCTTGGTATTTCTTTTTATACCTTTCAGACGATGTCGTACAGTATCGACGTTTACCGCGGGGATGCGAAAGTGCAGAAAAATATCATTGATTTCGGCATGTTTGTCTCCCTGTTTCCGCAGCTCATCGCAGGGCCGATCGTGCGCTATGCGGATATAGAGGGGCGGATCAGGGAACGCCCGCTTTGCGCGGAACGGATGAGCGCGGGCGCGCAGCGCTTTGCGGTCGGACTTGCCAAAAAAGTATTGCTCGCCAACCAGTTCGGCGTCTTGTGGGAGACAATCGCGGCGATGCCGGCGGCGGAAATGCCGGTGCTGATGAGCTGGCTTGGCATTGTTGCCTATGGGCTTCAGATTTATTATGATTTTTCCGGGTATTCGGACATGGCGATCGGCTTAGGGGCAGTCTTTGGTTTCCGTTTTCCCGAAAACTTTGATCACCCGTATGAATCGCGTAGCGTTTCCGAGTTTTTCCGCAGATGGCATATGACGCTGCAAAAATGGTTCGCGTCGTATGTGTATTATCCGCTCGGCGGAAACCGAAAAGGCTTAAAACGGCAGATTCTAAACATTGTGATCGTGTGGGCGCTGACGGGGATCTGGCATGGCGCGGGCGGCAATTTTCTCGCATGGGGATTGTACTTTGCGTTCTGGCTCATTCTGGAAAAAGTGTTTCTGCAGAAAGCGCTTGCGCGCGCGCCGCGTATATGCGGACATTTGTATACGCTGATCGCGGTGGCGTTCGGCTGGGTGCTGTTTACGCATACGGACCTGCTGGAAGCGGGGCGGTATATGGCGCGGATGCTGGCAATCCCGCTGCGGATGGCTGCAGACGGCGCAGATACCATGCGCGAAGCTGCCGGCATCTTCGGGGATGCCGCCTGCGCCGCAAGGACGACTGTAAACGCCGGCATATCCGGCGCGCGGACGTGGTATTATCTGTTTCAGTATGGCGGATTGCTGTTGATCGGGGCGCTTGGGGCGACAAATTTGCCTGTTTTTCTTGCAAAAAAGCTCAAATTAACTGGAAAAAATTGGATTTCTGCAATTTTTATTGCAATTTTGCTGTTGTTATGCATCGCCGATCTGGTGGATGCGAGTTACAATCCGTTTTTGTATTTTCGTTTTTAACCGGAAAGATCAGAGGGAACGTATGGAGGAGAGGAAAACGAAGGAAAAGCGATCACGGCGTTATAGCGCGTATCAGGCGTTACCGTTCATTGTGCTGCTCGGAATGCTTGTTTTTTTCAGCATCTGGCAGATCGCGGCAAAGAAGCGTACGTATTCCGTCTCAGAGCGGAGACTGCTCGCGGGAAAGCCGGTTCTGACAAAAGAAAGTCTGCTTGACGCTTCTTATATGAATGCCTATGAGGAGTATCTGACGGATCAGTTTCCGATGCGCGATCAGTGGATCACGATGAAGACTTATTGCGGAATGCTCTTAGGAAGGCGGGAGTCGGGCGGCGTTTATATCGCGCGTGACAACAGCCTGATCGAGCTGCATATGCGTAAGATTGCCGGGGAGGAGACGGCAGGGCGCAATGAGGAGTGCCTGATCGGTTTTCTGCGGGATATGGAGGCGGCGGGCGTAGAGCATGTGCGCGTGATGCTCGTACCGACGGCGGACGGGATCTGGAGGGAAAAGCTGTCTCCCTATGCGGATCCGTTTGACCAGCAGGCATATTTGGCGCGTTTCTATGAAACGTTATCAGAGCAGGGGCTTTCCGGGTGTTATGTGGATGTGTGGGAGCAGCTTGCGGCGCATGCCGGCGAGCAGATTTATTATAAGACCGACCACCACTGGACGATGAGGGGGGCTTATCTCGGATATGCGGCATATGCGGCGTCGCTGTCCGGTGATCAAAGCGGAATACCTGAGTGGTCCGATTACAGGACAGAGGTTGTCCGCACGGATTTTCACGGTACGACGGCGGCAAAATGCGGATTATACAATGTCCATGACGAGCTTGTGCTCGTTGCACCGCCGGAGGGAATGGCGGAATGGTATCGCGTGCGCTATGACGGAGGCGTATCGGAATCGGATTCACTTTATGAGCGGAAGCATGTTTACGGGGATGATCCGTACAGTGTTTATCTTGACGGAAATCATGCCATGACGGAAATTTTTGTGACAAGGGAGCACGCGCAGGAGAGCGGTCTGGGAGCAGAGGCGCGCAGGCAGAGTATTCTTGTGATCAAGGATTCCTACGCCAATTGCTTTGTGCCGTATCTGACCGGTATCTATGATGAGATTACGGTCATTGATCCGCGCTATTATAACGGGAGTCTGCGCGCGCTGGAGGAAGAATATTCTTATACGGATGTCCTCATTCTCTATAATCTGCCAAACTTTCTGACGGAGACAACGGTGTACCGCCTGGAAAAATGATCATGGGGGAACGGAAACAATAAAGCGGAAACTGAAATAATAAAGTGGGAACCGAAACGACAAAACGGAAACTGAAACAATAAAATGTAAACCATAAAAATAAAATGGTTGACAATTTACCCGCACTCTGTTATGATGCAAAAAGAGTCTGATAGAAAAGAGCTTTCATGCAGAAGAAAGGCGGGAACGGCACATGAATACGGGAATGACAAATGCGAAAAATCCGCGTCCGGCGCAGGAGTGCAACGGGAAAAAGCAGGAGGGCAGGCTGTCAACGCGCAGGCTTGTGTATATCGGTATGTTTGCGGCTGTGCTCGCGGTGTTATCCCAGATTGCGATCCCGATGCCGACCGGTATGCCGCTGACGCTGCAGACGTTTGCGGTTGCCCTGACAGGGGCGGTGCTCGGATGGCGTCTTTCTTTGGCGAGTACGGCGGTCTGGGTATTGCTTGGGGCAGCGGGCGTACCGGTATTCTCGAATTTTGGAGGCGGTGTCCGGGTTTTGGCAGGATATACGGGCGGATTTATATGGGGCTTTTTCTTTATGGCAGCGCTCTGCGGAATCGGTTCGGCAATGAAGAATAAGCCGTTCGGACTGGAAATCGGTTTTTTGGGGCTGCTGATCTGTCATGTACTTGGTTCCCTGCAATATGCGCTGGTCGCTCAGGTTGATTTTTGGTATGCGGTTCTTCTGGTATCTGTTCCCTATCTGATCAAGGATGTGATCTCTGTTATCCTGGCGTTTTCCGTCGGGGCCATGATCAGAAGCAGGCTGGCAAAAGCGGGACTTTCCGCATCCTAAAATATGAACAAAATGTGAATAATTATTTTTTTGACAAAAAAGTACTTGAAATGACGCGGATAGTCTGATATTCTAATCGTTGTAAAGTAATCAATACTTTATATCCGGTGTGATCTGCCGGGGGCTTTTGTCAATCAGGTCTTAACCTTATCTGAAAGACAAATCTTTTTCATTCGTGTGTGAAAAAATCCGATCGACCAGTGTGATATTTCTTACGATGGGTAGTATTGAGGCGGGATACGTGCTTTTCTAAGATTATCTGGAGGGATTCTTTTACGTCTCTGTGATTCTTGCTTGATTCCGTAATTTTTTAGAGGAGACTGAAAAAATCGTGCGGTCGGATGACAACCGGATTCTTTTGTTGGCGGCTCCCGGCAGCCCTTTATGGGACGATCAGTCTAAACGGCAGGAACGGTGGAATCTGCATCGGCGTAGAACGCGGCAGTTTTCGGTTGTTTTTCGGATGCAAAGATCATAAAACACAAAATCCATGCTTTAGTAATTGCAGAAAGTGTGTTATAATAGGCGAAGGCAGATTTTGGCAGGCATCGTCCGGATATAAAGAGGGCGGCTGCAGTGCCAGACGGATTTGTAATCAGGTATAGATGCAGGAAAGGAGCATGGACAACAAAATGAGAGTAGAGGACGTCAAAGCGTACGAGATTTTGCAGGACAAGGAGATCAAAGACCTAAATTCGCAGGGGTATCTGCTGCGGCACAAAAAGACCGGCGCGCGTGTCGTGCTGTTGAGCAATGATGATGAAAATAAGGTGTTTTATATCGGATTCCGGACGCCGCCGACCGACTCGACCGGCGTTGCGCATATTATTGAGCACACGGTACTGTGCGGCTCGGAAAAGTATCCGATCAAGGATCCGTTTGTAGAGCTTGTCAAGGGATCGCTCAACACGTTCCTGAACGCGATGACGTATCCCGATAAGACCGTGTATCCGGTCGCAAGCTGTAACGATAAGGATTTCCAGAATCTTTGCGACGTTTATATGGATGCGGTTCTGCATCCGAATATTTATAAGACCGATATGATCTTTGCACAGGAGGGCTGGCATTATGAGCTGGAGGATGTGGACAGCGAATTAAAATTAAACGGCGTTGTCTACAGTGAGATGAAAGGCGCGTTCTCTTCACCGGACGGCGTGCTTTCCAGAGAGGTATTCAGTTCTCTTTTCCCGGACACGACTTATGGCGTGGAGTCCGGCGGCGATCCGGATGTGATTCCGACGCTGACGTATGAGAATTATCTGAATTTCCACCGCACGTATTATCATCCGAGCAACAGCTATATTTATCTGTACGGTAATATGGATATGGCGGAGAAGCTTGTATGGTTAGATGAACAGTATCTTTCTCACTATGATCATCTGGATGTGGATTCCGCCGTTGCGATGCAAAAGGAATTTGGAAAAGGATCGGTCCGTGAAGTGGAAAAGAGTTATCCGATCACGGATGCGGAATCGGAGGAAGGCGCAGGCTATCTGACCTATAACTGCGCATTGGGTACAAGCTTGGATCAAAAGAAGCAGCTGGCGTTCCAGATCCTCGACTATGCGCTGTGTTCGGCGCCGGGCGCACCGTTAAAACAGGCGCTGATCGAGAAAGGCATCGGGCAGGAGATTTCCAGCGCGCTTGATAACGAACTGTTGCAGCCGTATTACACGATCGCGGCAAAGAAAGCGGATATTGGGCGCAAGGAAGAGTTTCTTGCGACAATCCGCGAGGTGCTCGGCGGTCTTGCCAAGAACGGGATTGAGGAAAAAGCGCTCCGCGCCGCCGTCAACATGATGGAGTTTAAGTACCGGGAAGCGGATTTTGGAAGTTTCCCGAAAGGATTGATCTACGGACTGCAAATGCTGGGAAGCTGGCTGTATGATGACAATGAACCGTTCATGTACGTGGAGATCAGCGATGCATTCGCATATCTGCGGGAACAGATCGGAACCGATTACTATACGGAGCTTGTGCGGAATTATCTGCTTGACAGCGCACACGCGTCCACCGTCACCTTAAAACCGGAGAAAGGTTTAACGGCAAAAAAGGATAAAGAGCTTGCAGAGAAGCTTGCGGCGCATAAGGCGTCGCTCAGCGAAGAGGAAAAAGAGGCATTAGTCGCGCGCACGAAAGCGCTCCGCGAATTCCAGGAGGCTGAGGACAGCAAGGAAGATCTGGAAAAGATTCCTCTTTTAACAAGGCAGGATATAGCGCCGAAAACGGCAAAGCTGGTCAATGAGGAGCGCGATGAAAACGGGACAAAGGTGCTGTATCACAATGTCTTTACGAACGGCATCGGTTATGTGCGCTTTGTGTTTGATATGAGCAGACTGCCGTCTGAACTGTACCCGTATGCGGGACTGTTAAAAGCGGTACTTGGCAATATTGATACGGAGCACTATTCCTATAACGACTTAAATAACGAGATCGGCATGAATACCGGCGGATTCCAGACAGGGGTCGGAGTTTATTCCAATTTACGAAAGCCGGGAGAATTTAAGAGCGTTTTTGATCTGCGCATCAAGGCGTTTTATAACAGTCTGCCGGAAGCGTTTACGTTGATGGCGGAAATGATGCTGCGCTCCAAACTGGACGACAGCAAACGCTTAAAGGAAATTCTTGACGAGACATGCTCGCAGATGGAGTCCTACGCGATGAGCGCCGGACATGCGCTTGCGGCGGGACGCGCCATGTCTTATTTTTCCAAGGCGGAGCTTGCGTCGGATATGACAAACGGTTATGCGTTCTATTGTGAAGCCAAGGAATTGAGCGACCATTTTGAGGAGCGGAAGGATGAGATCGTGGAGAAGCTGGTGCAAGTGATGAAGTCCGTATTCCGTCCCGAAAACCTGATGCTGGATTATACGGCGGAGGAAAAGGGGTATCAGCTCCTTCCGCAGCTTTTAGCGGGAGTGGTGCAGGAGCTTTATACGGAGCCTGTGGAGCAGAGGGCGTTTGACTGTGAGCCAGTAAAAAAGAACGAAGGGTTCTTTACCGCAGGAAAGGTACAGTATGTATGCCGCGCCGGAAATTTCCGTGCGGCAGGGCTGCCTTATACGGGAGCACTTCTTGTGCTGCGGACAATCATGAGCTACGATTATTTATGGTTTAACGTGCGTGTTAAGGGCGGCGCGTACGGATGCATGACGCTCGTGAGCAGAAACGGAAATGCCTGCTTTGTTTCCTATCGGGATCCGAATCTGCAAAAGACGGTCGAGACCTATGAGGGTGCTGTTGCATACCTAAAAGAATTCAGTGCGGATGAAAGAGAAATGACAAAGTATGTGATCGGTACGATGTCCGATCTGGATATACCGCTGACGCCTTCGGCAAAGGGCTCGCGTTCGCTGACGGCATATTTGAGCGGCTACGGAGACGAGGAACTCCAGAAGGAGCGCGATGAGGTGCTTCATGTGACCGTGGAAGATATTCGCGCACTCGCGGATTATATTCAGGCGATGCTGAATGACGGCAGTATCTGCGTGGTCGGCAATGAGGACGAGATCCGCAAGAACGATACGCTCTTTATGAACATGGGAAATCTGGTTCAGTAAGCGTCGGGCGGGCGAAAATAGGACGAACGGAACGCTGACAGGAAAAACGCTGGCAGACAAGAAATAACAGACAGGAAACGAAAGGAAGATGGGGCATTCAGTGCGTGTTCCATCTTTCTTTCAAAATGGGAGATAAAAATGGAGACACAGTACAGATCCGGATTTGCAGCGCTGATCGGGAGACCGAACGTGGGTAAATCCACATTGATGAACACATTGATCGGACAAAAGATCGCAATCACGTCAAATAAACCGCAGACGACGCGCAACCGGATACGGACTGTGTATACCAGTGAAAAGGCGCAGATCGTCTTTTTGGATACGCCGGGTATTCATAAGGCAAAAAATAAGCTGGGTAATTATATGGTGCGCACGGCGCAGCAGACGATCTCGGATGCGGATGTGGTTCTGTTTCTGGTGGAACCGGACGTCTATATCGGCGCGGGCGAGCAGCATATCATCGACCAGTTAAAGCAGACGCGTACGCCCGTGATTCTGGTCGTCAACAAGATTGATACCGTCAAAAAGAACGATCTGTTTGCAGTCATTGACGCCTACCGCAGGCAGATGAACTTCGCGGAGATCGTACCGGTATCGGCATTTAAGAATACGAACACGGAGGAACTGTTGAATTGTATCATCCAATATCTGCCGTACGGACCTGCATTTTATGATGAGGATACCGTGACGGATCAGCCGGAGCGGCAGATCGTGTCGGAGCTGATCAGAGAGCAGGCGCTCCGCATGTTAGAGGAAGAGCTTCCGCACGGCATTGCCGTGACGATCGAGAGCATGAAAAAGCAAAAAAAGCTCACGGAGATTCAGGCGACGATCGTGTGCGAGAGAGATTCCCATAAGGGTATGATCATCGGAAAGGGCGGCGCGATGTTAAAGCGCATCGGCACGCAGGCGCGCATCGGTATGGAGGAGCTGTTAGGCTGTCAGGTGAACTTAAAGCTTTGGGTAAAGGTCAAAAAAGACTGGAGGGACAGCGATTATCTGTTAAAGAATTTCGGCTACCGACAGGATGAAAACGATGGATGCTGACGCGGAACTCGTTTGGAGAATTGTCGTGAATGAAAAGACTTCCTGTTTGCAGGCGTGTTTTTTATACCCGCATAGAAAAAGTAAAACTGCGCAATCTAAAACCATGACAGAAAAGCGGTCATAAACGGGGAAAACAGGGGGCGCAGGGATGAAACAGGATGAATACTGGAATCGGTTTATGGAGAGCGGGAGCGTGCAGGATTATTTGGGGTTTTGTGATGTGAGAGAGCGGGAGCGGGCGTTATCCGAGGATGGGAGAAGTACGGAATATGCAGGATTTTCTGACAGTCACGGGGATGGTGTTAAAGACAATTCCTGTGGGGGAGTATGACAGACATGTGTGTCTCTTGACGAAGGAGCGCGGCAAGATCACGGCGTATGCCAGAGGCGCGAGGAGGCAGAACAACCGGCTGATGGCGGCGACAAATCCGTTCTGCTTCGGGGAGTTTAAGCTTTATGCGTCAAGGAACTCCTACAATCTGTCGGAGGCTTCGATCAGTCATTATTTTGAAGAGCTGCGCATGGATGTCGAAGGTGCTTATTATGGCATGTATTTTTTGGAAATGGCGGATTATTATACAAGAGAAAACAACGACGAGCGGGAAATGCTGAAGTTATTGTTCCAGTCGCTTCGGGCGCTTTCGAAAGATACGCTTTCGCGCAGGCTCGTGCGCTATGTTTTTGAGCAGAAAGCGATGGTAGTAAACGGCGAGTTTCCGGGAATGCCGCAGGATGGCAGGGCTTATCAGGAAGCGACCGCCTACACGGTAGAGTATGTGACGGCAAGCAGCATTGAAAAGCTTTACACATTCGCGTTAAAAGAGGAAATTCTGGAGGAATACGGCGCGATCATGGACGGATATAGGAGACGGTACATAGACAGGCATTTTAATAGTTTGGATGTGTTAAAAGAATTGGGGATGTGAAGTGCTTGTCAATTGGAAGAATCTGTGCTATTCTGTATCTGCTTTTACAGCATTCAAAATAAAATAAGGTATATGTATCCGACATGCGCCGGAACAGGCAGGAGGCTTTAAGCGGAGATTTTTATCAGATTTTGGCAGCGAAGGCTCTGCCGGTTTATCGTGGAGCGCATGAAAGAAACATGGAATCGGGTGAGAAGCCCGGCGAGTCGGTCACTGTGATACCGCGCCAGACGAACAGGCGGCGGTTGAGTCAGATACATGGACATATACCGTTGTTTTTGCCGGAACCGAAAACGACGTATTTTCGATCAGGTCCGCAGTCGGACGTGGGCAGGTCTGGGGAGACGCTTTTATCAGCGCTTTCTTCGTGTGCCCGCAAACGAGGGGCGGACGTGGTTTCTTTTGGTGTATAGTCAAAATCGCGTTTTCGGCAGAGGCTGGTGCCGGAAAAGCGATTTTTTCATCATACATCATAGGAGGAGAAAGAAATGAAAAAAGCAGGAACAAGAGAGGCGGGCTGGAAAGCATGGGTAAGAAAGACGGCAGCGATGCTCGTTATGACGGTCTTAATGAGCGGACTGATCGCATGCGGCGGCAAGGATGAAGGAAAGTATAAGATTACGGTCGAAGTTGTGGACGATCAGGGTGAGACGAAAAGTTATGAGTCATCCACCGACGCGGAAGTGCTGTATGACGCGCTGTTAGAGATTGACGGACTGACGCTGGACGGATATGAGAGTGATTACGGATTTTATATCACCGGCGTGAACGGACTTACGGCGGATTATGACGCGGACGGCGCGTATTGGTCGATCTATGTGAACGGCGAGTATGGTTCTTACGGTGTGGAATCCCAGCCGGTTGCGGACGGGGACACCTATCGCCTGGCATATGAGGTTTATGTAGCGGAATGAAAAATCGTGCTTCGCACGCTTTCAAAGAACTGCCTTTGGCAGTTCTTTACGGATTACGAATTGTTGAGGCGGATCTTCCCAGACAGAGGAAATAGGCATGAAAATGCGTTCGGATCAGAAAAGAATCATAGCGGGCGGCATCCTTATGGCGGTCTGCATTTTGCTTTGCGCCGCAGGCATATGGGGAACTGTGCAGGGCAGGCGGAGCGGGCGGATGGATACGGAGACTGTTCCCGTGGACGGCGCGCGGCGGGATAGTTCGCCGTGGAAGGAAACGGAAAACGAGGAAGGCATTACGCCGGATTCTATTGCACGGGCAATGGACGGGATTCTTTTCTGGCAGTGTACGGTGTATGGCGCTCCTGATGTGCAGGCGCTTTTAGATACCGCCTATGCGGAACGCGCGATCAACGGAACCGTACAGACCTATGTGCTTGGTCTGTACGGTTATCAACAAGGATATGATTACACTGGTTATGCAGTATGTGTGCAGAATGCGCTCAAGGAAGAAGAAGTAAGCGCCATGTCGCTGCAAAAGTCTGCGATGGTGCTTTCGGCATTGCAGGCAGATCAGCCGGTTTCCCTGAATTTATTGGAGGGAACGATCGGAGAACAGGGAATCATGTCCTATCTTTATGGACTGCTTATGCTGGACGGCATGGCGGCGGAGGAGGCTGAATGGACAAGGGATGCGCTCGTACAGGAGATTCTGTCAAGACAGCTTTCCGACGGCGGTTTTGCAATTGCGGGAGAGGAAGGGGACGTTGATGTCACCGCAATGGCGTTACAGGCGCTCGCACCGTATTATTTAACGGCGCAGACCGAAGCGGCGGGCGATGTCAGGATCGTGCAGGCGGTGGAGGATGCGCTTATTTTTTTATCAGCGCGGCAGCTTGCGGGCGGCGATTTCGCGAACAGCGGAACGCCTAACGCGGAGAGCACGGCGCAGGTGATCTTGGCGCTCTGCGCATTAGAGCGGGATGTATGGACGGATACGGCATTTATCAAGGAAGGCGTTACCCTGTTGGACGGACTCTTTCGGTATCAAAACGCGGACGGCGGTTTTTCTCATACGGTGCAGACCACGTCGAACGATATGGCGTCGTCGCAGGCGTTTACCGCGTTGTCTGCGCTCAACCGGTCCATGCGGGGAGAATGCTTTCTGTTTGATTTTAATGGATATGAACGCGACAGCAGTGGCGGAGAGCGGAATCCGACAAAGCGGGATGGCGATGCGGCGGGCGGGCAGACACAGGGGGCGTCCGATCGTGCACGGACACCGGATCACGGCATGGATATGCGGGCGGCGCTCATTGTCTTGATCACGGCGGCAGTCTGCGGTTACCTCGCACTTCTTTGTTTCGCCGGAAGATATAACCGCAGACGGCTTTATGGCAGTTTGCTTGTTTCGGCGGCGCTGATGGCGGCGGTCTGCTTCATCCGGATTCAGTCGCGGGACGAATATCTTCGTCAGAACAGCGGCGCTGATATTGAAAAAACGATGATCGTTTCGATGGAGATCCGCTGCGATACCGTTGCGGGAGCGGAGGAATATCTGCCGCAGGACGGCGTGATCCTTTCCCAGACATCGGTGCCGGCGGGCGAGGGAGAGAGCGCGTTTGACGTGCTGTGCGAAACGGCAAGAGCGTATGATATTCCCGTGGAGTATGAAGGGACGGCGGCAGGTAAGGAATTTGCCTACATTGAGGGGATCGCCTATCTTTATGAATATGATTTTGGAGAATTGTCGGGGTGGATTTTTCTGGTAAACGGGGAAACGCCGAATGTCGGCTGCGGCGCGTATCAGGTTGCGGACGGCGATGAGATTCTTTGGTATTATACGCGGGAACTCGGCAGGGATGTGCAGCCGGATCTTCCTTAAAAAATAACAGACGATTGCGAAATGCATCATATAGGTTGTGCGATGGTGCAATTGTCCATCAAAAATGACGATAGGAGGAACGCGGGATGTCGGAAAACCAGCGTCTGCTCATGAGACTGCACCCGGTCACAATATTCTGTTATCTGGCGGCGGCGTCGGGAATTGCCATGTTCTGCGTGAATCCGGTCGTACAGGGCATTTCCGTGATAGCTGCGTGGATTCTGCTGAGGATGCTGTCCGTGCGTATTGTGTGGCGGCGCGTTCCGGTCCTGATACTCTTTTTTGCGGCAGCTGCACTTATCAATCCGCTGTTTTATCATAATGGCGTGACGGTACTTTTTTATCTGAACGGAAACCGGATCACGATGGAAGCGCTGCGGTACGGGCTTTGTACGGCGTGGATGCTCTGCGGCGTGTTTTTGTGGTGCCGTGGTTTGTCGCAGTTATTCAGCAGCGACAGAATCTTATGCCTGCTCGGAGGCGTTTCACCGAAAGCGGCGCTTGTCTGCTCCATGACGCTCCGTTTCCTGCCAATGTATGTGCGTCAGATGGAAAAAACAAAGGCGCAGCAGAGGATTCTCGGTCTATATCGGGAGAATACGCTGATCGACCGGATCAGGGGAAGCCTGAAAGTGTTTGCTGCGGTGACGACATGGGCGCTGGAGCATTCCATGCACACGGCGGACTCCATGCAGGCGCGGGGGTATGGGGCATGGAAAAGGACGCAATATCGGCGGTGGCGCTTTGGCTGGATGGATGCAGCGCTGTGCGGCTGGGTGTCTCTTTTGCTGATAACGATTGTTATTGAAATGGGGCGCGGAAGTGTCACCATGCGTTTTTATCCTGTGACTGATGCGATCCCGCTTCATGCGGGAAGTATCATTACCTATGTCTGCTATGCCGCAATCTGCCTGTCCCTGCCGGCGGTGCTTTGTATTTCACGGCTGAGGCGTAAGAAACGTTGACGGACGAACCCTGATATGTGTCCGGCGACTGAAAAACACATTAAATTTCACCTGTGATAGTATGATTTCAAGCACATTGCAGGAAAATGAGAGGAAGAAAACAGGAATGGAACTGTATCGGATCGAACACCTCACGTTCGCGTATCCCGGCTGCGAGATCAATGACATACAGTGCGGAAGCGGGGAAAAAACGGTCTTGCATGATTGTTCTTTTCAAGTGGAAGAAGGCAGTTTTGTGACATTGTGCGGCGGGACGGGCAGTGGAAAGACGACGCTGCTGCGCCTGCTGAAAAAAGAATTGCAGCCTGTAGGAAAGCGTACGGGGGCGGTCTGTTACCGGGGCAGGGAGCTTGCCGGTTACGATTATGGAGAAACGGCCGCTGAGATCGGTTTTGTCATGCAGAATCCCGATGATCAGCCTGTTATGGATCGTGTCTGGCACGAGCTTGCGTTCGGACTGGAAAATATGGGAGTGCCATCGGAGGAGATCAGGCGGCGCGTAGCGGAAATATCGGCGTATTTCGGGATCGACGAATGGTATGAAAAAGCGGTTGAAGAGCTTTCGGGCGGACAAAAACAGATTTTGAACTTAGCGGCAGTCATGGTCATGCGTCCAAAGGTACTTCTGCTTGATGAGCCGACCGCGCAGCTTGATCCGATCGCGGCGCAGAATTTTATGGATATGATCGTGCGCTTAAACCGGGAGCTTGGCATGACGATCCTGTTGGCGGAGCACCGTCTGGAGGATGCGCTTGCGGTATCGGACCGGGTGATGGTATTGCAGGACGGCGTACTTTTGCATGAGGGGACGCCGCAGCAGATCGCATGTGCCATCGATCGGGAGGAACGCATTTATATGGCGCTGCCGTGCTCGGTAAGACTTTACCGTGCACTTTCGGATCAGATGGAGAATAAAATTTCATCCGATAGGATAGAAGATGAAATAGAAACAGATGTTATTCCACTTACTGTCACACAGGGGCGCGCATGGCTGAGAGAACGATGCGAAATCACGCAAAAAGCGGATGCAGACCGGAATACTTCCGAAGCAGGAGAGCGGACGTCTGAAAAGGAAAAGTATGCGCACGGACCGAAGGCATTCATGCAGGAGCCCCGAAAGGAAAAGCCGGTTTTAACATGCAGACAGGTATGGTTCCACTATAAGAAATCACATGATATTTTATGCGGTGTTCAACTGGAAATGCATAGGGGTGAGATTGTCAGCCTGCTCGGCAGCAACGGCTCCGGGAAAACGACATTGCTGCATGTGATCGCCGGTATCTTTCGGGCGGCGGACGGGAAGGTTTTGGTCAACGCCGAGCGGATTGGTTATCTGCCGCAGAATATGGAGACCTTATTTGCTGCGGATACGGTGGAGGAGGAGCTTCGTCTTGTCGGAGCAGAACCTTCCGGACGGCTTGCGCCATATCGGAAAGTTCATCCCTATGACTTGAGCGGCGGAGAAAAACAGCTTCTTGCATGGGAAAAGGTGCTTGCCGGCAAACCGGAACTGCTTCTTTTGGATGAACCGACAAAGGGATTGGATGCAGCGGCGCGGAGGGACATCGGGATCAGACTGCGGGAGCTTGTGGGCGAAGGAACGTCGATCCTTATGGTAACACATGATATTGAACTTGCGGCGGCGGTCAGCGACCGGTGCGGACTGCTGTTTCGAGGCGCGCTTTTGGCGCTTGACGAAACGCGTGCTTTTTTTCGTGGGAACAGGTTTTATACGACGGCGGCGGCGAGAATCGCACAGGATCTGTTTCCGGACGTGCTGACGGAGGAAGAACTGACGGCTCGATGCAAATCTGTGCGCATCCGCCGGGAACGCTAAGGAAGCGATGATCGAAGCAGCGGCTTCTTAATGAAGGAAAGAAAGAAATGAGACAAAACAAAGGAAGCGTGGAGCGGACACGGGTACGGCAGATTATTTCCATAGCGGCGCTTTTGACCGGAAGCATTCTGCTTCTTGTGATCGGCGCAGTCCTGTTTCGGGAGAAGCGATACGCGTGGATTTCTTTCGGTATCGCTGTCCTGGCCTGCGTGGTGATGTTTGGCAGCTTGGACAGGCGGCATACCCATATCCGGCGTATCGTATTTGTCTCGGTCATGACGGCGCTTTCCACAGGGGGGAGATTTTTGTTTGCCGTAATCCCGGCGTTTAAGCCGATGACGGCTGTGATCGTCATGACGGGGATGTATTTTGGCGTGGAGGCGGGATTCTTATGCGGGGCGTTTACTGCCGTGCTCTCTAATTTTTATTTCGGACAAGGACCGTGGACGCCGTTTCAGATGGTGTCCTTTGGGCTGATCGGAATGTTGGCGGGCGTCCTGCAGAAACCGCTGAAAGCAGGCAGGGCGGCGCTTGTTATTTATGGAATATTTGCTGGGGCTTTTTATTCTTTGGTCATGGATGTATGGACGGTTTTGTGGAGTCAGGCTTCGTTTGAACCGGCGATGTACGCGGCGGCGGTTCTCTCAGCGGCGCCGTTT
>JAMPAG010000044.1:0-7364 GCA_023667365.1 bacterium
TGCCGAAAACACGATGGAAGGTATCAATGCGTTTTCCTATGAGGATGTGATACGGCAGTTTGATCCGGCAGTGACGCCGGACGGGGAGTTTTTGATCTGCCAGAACGCGGGCGCGCGCCATGAATATGTCAGCATGGATGAGGATGGCAGGGTTGTTTATGCATTAGAAAATATTGGCGAGGACGTTTATCACTTTGATGCGAAGGTGACGATCGATCCTTCCGTTTATGCGCGTGCAAACGATGCTGACGATCCCAAAGTCAATGACTATGAGCTGGTCGCCATGTCGGGCTATGACAGTGCAAAGGATTATTTGTATGTGCTGCCGGAAAATACCTTGCAGAGTGCGTTCGGATTGGCTTATGAAACCGTCCGCGATCAGGTGTGCCGCAAGATTCAGATCACGGTAACAAAAGAGGGAACGGGAGACGATGAGGGCGTGATCGTCAGCATGGCGATCGGATATTCCCTGGATCCGGATTCGATCTCATTAGAGCCGTACGGCGCACAGCGCTTTGCGGGAGAGGACGCGTTAAGGAGTATTTATTTATGCTATATACCGAATTATGCGGCGTGTCCCGGCTTGGGAACGGGGAAGGATCAGATTGAGATCATCAATGAGGATAACGTGGTATTCGATCTTTATCTGGTCAAACAAAGCTACTCGGAGACGACAGAACCCTCCGACTATGATCAGCGGGAGCGGCGGTATGCGCCGGAGATTACCTTGAAGGAAGGCAGATGGGAACAGGAGGACCAGAGTTCCTATGTTGGGATCTATCACAATTTCGGGACGAATTTAGCGGCGGATGATACGCATTCATCGATCGAGCCGGCGCATCAGGCGGCAGAGTATCATTATATTTATAAAGAGGCTGAGAGCGGACTCTCCAACGATGTGCACGGGGGAGCGGATTCTGCGGTCGCACAGGACTTACGGATCGGCAGCTCAGCGGTACGCACGGAAAAGAAGTTCCGCATGTTTCTGGTGACGGTGGAAGTCTATGAGGCAGGCGCCTATGCGGAGGGATTTGACGGCAGTACCAAATCGCGCGTGGCAGTCTTATCCAATCAATAACACGAGTAAATTCCTGTGGGCAGGAGGAGTATCATGTCAAAAAAAGACAGGAGCAGATCCGATAAGAGACAATTACATAAGGATGACAGAGGCTCTACCCTGGTCGTTGTGGTCGTGGCAATGCTGCTGCTCTGCGTGCTGGCTACCATCATCTTGTACACCACCTATGTCAATTATACGATCAAGACGACGGAGCTGCACTCGACAGATAACTTCTACACCGCCGAGTCCGTGATGGATGAGATCAAGGCGGGATTAGAGCTGGAGGTTTCCAACGCCTATACGAACGCGTATTTATATGTCATGCAGCACTACAGCGATCCCGGCGATACCGACGGTTCTGTGGGGGAAGTGATGCGGACCGCGGACTTTCAGAGGGTTTACATCAACTATCTGAAAAATAAATTTGATCCTGACGGGAATGAAAATCTGGATCCCGAAATGCTGTTTGCTTATTTATCGGAGGCGCATACGCTGACGGATGGAGAGGCGGTATTTGCCGCGGACGGCTCGAGGGCAAAGCTGGAGCTTGTATCGGAGGACGGCAAGTCGCTGGTCGCTTATTCGGACAGCGTCTGGATCAAGGGACTGCGGCTCACCTACACGGATGCGAAAGGGTATGTCGCGGTCATCACGACGGATATTGCCCTAAGAATGCCAAACATGACCTTTGAAGAGCAGAGCAGCCTGCCGGGCGTGCTTGCTTATTCGCTGATCGCGGATGAAAAGCTGTATATTGGCGAAGATGAAGGAGGTAGTCTGGAAGGCGGCACCTATACGATCAAAGGCAGCGTGTATGGCGGTGCACAGGGAATTTTGGTGAGAAACAGTCTGGCGAGCTTTGAGGCGGCGGAAGCCGGCGGATCCTATGTGGTCGTGACCGGCGGGAACATTGAAGTGTATGGCGGTCAGAATCCGGACGGAACCCATGACGCGGTATTTACGGCAAACGATGCGTCCCTGTGGGCGGACGGAATCATCATAAATTCGAGTGAATTGAATCTGACAGGGGAAAGCCATGTGCAGGATGATCTGACCATCAACGGGCGAAACAGCAGTATTACGTTAAGCGGCGCCTATTACGGATTCGGTTATCAGAGCGTGTCAACGGCAGTGCGCACGCCGGAGGACAGCAGTTCTATTCTGGTCAACGGGGCGGGTGTTGCGTTAAATTTTTCGGGTCTGACTACGCTTGATCTTGCGGGGCAGGCATACATCGGGACAACGGATGTGGACGAGGACGGCGTGCAGGATGAGGGAGGACTGACGGCGGAAGACGGAACGGTTTTTGTGAGGCCGGACGGGACGCCCTATGACCGGAAGGATAATACGGATGTGCGTATGGGCGAGTCAATCTCTGTAAAGAGCAATCAGATCGCGTATCTGGTTCCGCCCGAATGTATCGGTTATATCGGAGACGAGTGCGTACTCGGTTCGAACCCGGTAAGTTTAAGCCGGTATCAGGACTATTGGGCACAGCGCGCGGTGAAAGGAATACCGGATAATGTTCCGGATGTCGATCTGTCAAAGATGGAGCCGGGCGAAGACATTGCGCCGATGACGCTGAGCGATTACGGCGCAGGGTGGCAGAAGGTGTTCTATCAGGCGGCGGGAACAGGAAACAACGCATGGGTGTATTACTATCTGACCTTTGATTCCGCGTCGCAGGCAAATGCGTTTTTTGCCGACTATTACACCCGGTATCAGGATGAATGGATCAACGACTATCTGAAGAATTATTTAAGTTCTTATTCGGTGCCGGCGTCCATTGAAAAGCTGAACCTTGCCGGAAATGCGGTTTACTATGATGCGGAGGCAGATAAATACATTCTTCAGCCTGCAAGTGCGACGGATGAGATCGGGGATGTGCTGGCGCTTTTGTCGGAGTATGAGGGATATTCGAATAATTATAAGGCGCTCAACACCAATCTGACGATGAATTATGCGGCGCTGACGGATGAGCAGATCGCCAGAGCGTCCGTGTTCCAAAACATCGTGGATGTGGATGAGCTGCGCGGCTATATGGGAGCGGATTTCAAGGAAGTGATCGCAGCAGGCGGACAGAAAGCGATACTGATTGACAATGCTGCGGACACCGTTTATGTGATTCCGGATGATCCCACGATCAAGGCGGTCATTGCGACGGGGGATGTGCGGGTTAGCCATAACTATAAAGGGATGATCCTTTCCGGCGGGCGGATCTTTGTGACGGGCGGTTCGCGGATCGAACCGGATCCCGATGCAGTCAGTCTTGCCCTGCAGGCGGATAACGGGCGGCTGCTGAATTGCTTCTGGGAGGGAAGAGCCATTGCAGGGACGCCGAGCGCCACGCCGACGCCGGGGGCGGAAGAACCCGATGTGGTCGCGGCAGACGAGCTGGTTGTTTACCGCAATTGGAAGAAAGATTAGGAAGGAATGACGGTTATGAAAGATGAGAGAGGGTTCTCACTGGTGGAGCTGATCGTTGTCATTGCCATCATTTCCATCATTGGGGGCGGCGCATACAGTATGCTTGGAATGATAAGCGGCAAATATGCGAAAGAGAGCGCGACAAAGACGCAGGCGGCGCTTTCCCAGACGAAGGTTGCCGCGATGAGCAAGTCGAAGGGCGCGGCGCTCTATGATGTTTATATCCGTATTTATGAAGACGCCGGCGGTTCGATCTACATAGACAGTGTAACGGGGCGCGGCACGGCGGAAGAATTTCAGACGACCGAAAAAGTCGGAAATACCAAGGTGACGGTCAGAGCCGTGAAAGGAAGACTCGGCACGGAAGCGGCCGATACGACGGTGACGCTTGACGGCACAAATGAGATCATTATCGCATTTAACAGGGCGAACGGCGCCTTTAATGAGACGGCGAGCCTGGCGGGCGGAAGCGTCGCAAAAGAAGACAATGTATATTGGAAACGGATCATTTTTTCACAGGGCAGTGTGGAATATGTGTTGGAACTGGTACCGGTCACAGGTAAGTTTTCTTTGACGAGGAATTGACATTGGAACAAAAAAGAATGCGTAAAAAGAAAAATTTCATAGTGTGCGGTAACGAGGGCTTGAGCCTGATAGAGGTCATCATTGCGCTCGCCATCATGTCCATCGTGCTGACCGTGGCGCTCCAGATGGTCTTGAGCGGAACGAAGATGTTCACAAAGACAAACGAGAGCGTGGACGCGCAGACGGAGGCGCAGCTTTTGGAGAGTCAGCTCAATAACCTGATCGTGGATGCGGAGTATTCTGTGTATGCCTGTGAGAGCGCGGATCCCGCTGCGCCGGTGACGGATACGGCAAGCGGTTTTTCCGCAGACGCCTATATTAAAGTGTTTAATCAATCGCTTGCTTATTATATTGCGTGGGACAGAGCGGACGAAAAGGTTTACTATTTAGAGAAAAAAGTAACGGATGGCAGTGTGGAGGAATTGACCGAAGCAGAAAAGGGCGGTTTTGGGGACTGGTATCTGATGGGCGAGGGCATTGTCGGGTTTTCGCCGGATTCCTCCCATATCGCGGAGAAGCAGCGGCTCGTCACGGTAACGATCCGGGTGAAAAAGGGTCAGGTAAACTATGAGACCATCCAGAATATCTCCCTGCGCAATAACGTGCTGGAATCCAACGATCTAGGGGAGATTTATCAGGACGAGGAAGTGGAGCGGGGAGAGACGGTCACGGCGGTGCAAATATCACCGCAGGCGCCTGCCGTCAACCGCGGTTCTTCCGTGGAGTTTCAGGCATTGGTAAAGAGCGGCGGCAGTGCGGCGGCATCGCAGGAGGTAGAATGGAAAGTGACCGGTAAT
Organism: bacterium; assembly: GCA_023667365.1. Lineage (GTDB taxonomy): Bacteria > Bacillota > Clostridia > Lachnospirales > Lachnospiraceae > DLAJ01. The sequence goes on from JAMPAG010000044.1 coordinate 4,870, forward strand.
CTTTCTTCCGGGACGACCATTGACAGCAGCGGTAAGCTGAGCGTGGCGGCGGATGAGAGCGCGGCGGTACTTACCGTGACGGCGACCGCGAAGGGGACGGATGTTTACGGGCAGACGAGCGTCGCGATCCCGATGATCAGCGGCGTAGTGGTAACGACAGGCGATACCGTGCTGCCGGCTGGCGGAAGAGGATATTTTTCGGCGCAGGTTGTCGGATTAAACTTAAATAGTGAGGCGCGCGAAGTACTCTGGTCAGTGGAGCCTGTCGTGACAGGGGTTTCGATCAGCGGCAGCGGCGTGCTGACCATCGCTTCCGGCGTAACGCCGGGGACGGTCATTACCGTGCGCGCGACGGCGCGTGTAACGGCGGCTGACGCGTCTCCCGTATCGGGGACCTGCGTGGTGACGATCAGCGAAGTGGGGACGGGCGGACCGCACATCACAACGAATACAGGGGATTATCATTTAACAAGAAACGGCGGATTACAGCTGAATGTCAGCGGGGAGAGCCGGAACGTGGTATGGTCCATCGTGGATGACGGCGGATTGGGAAATAAGGTCAGTGTTTCGGCGTCGGGCGTGGTATCTGCCGCGCAGGACATTGATTTCACACAGGAATACACGATCAAGGTAAGGGCGGTCCCGGTGGGAGGAACGTTGTCAGAGGCAATCGTTCAGACAATCACGTTGCCGAGAGTTTCGCTTACCTATGATCAGAACTATACGGTCACACTGCCGGGAAGCTCACAGCCGCTTGAACAGACGGGGCCTTACATCGTACCGCGCGGAGGAATCTGCAGGATACCGTATACCTTAGAGGGACTGAAAAATACAGGGGACCTTTCCGTGTCCTGTACGCCTTCGTTTTCGAGCCAGTCGGGTACGTTTATGTACTGCACCGGTTCGGAGCTGGTAATCATTGCAGGAAACGGCATGAGCGCGCAGGAACTTGCGGTAACGGTGAGTCTGATCGACAATGCGACCGTGCGCAGCACAATCAACGTGCAGGTGACGGATTGAGCTAAGATTAAGGAAAGCCGCCATGCGATGGCGGGATGTGTCAGATTGGGTAAAGCCCGTCGTGCGATGGCGGGGATGTGTCAGATTGGGTAAAGCCCGCCGTATGATGGCGGGATGTGTCAGAGTAGGTAACGGGTCAGTCGGGGATTTCCTTGAAAGGGGAGACAGCCATGAAAAAGAAAAATCAGAATGTGATGAAAGTGGTCGCAGCCGCTTTGGCTGTGGTGGTAGCGGTAACGACCGTACTGCATAATGACGAGAGGCTGATGGCGAGGGAAACGTTCAGCGGTCTCCAGACCATGCTTGATAATAACCAGCAGCTGACCATCGTGGAGATCGTGGATGATTTTAGCGAGTCCTCGATGGGGTATCTTTTTAGCGGCGTGGAACCCTATAATGTGCGAGAGGCGAAGCGGAACGGGGAAATGGACGATCTGATCGACGAGCTTCTCACGAAAGGTCTGCTTACGACGGGAGATACGGACGACTGGAATTCCTATCCGCTGCGTTACGAGATCATTGATACCTTATATTCTGATTATGCGAACGACCGGGATATTATGCAGAATGAAGATTATCGTCAGCAGGGCGAAGAGGCGGCGACGCTGAGCGGGTATTATGTGCCGATCGACAGTACGGATGCAGCGGGCGAAAGAGCGTTTTATCGCTGTAGCGAAGACGACTATAAGAAGATGCAGACTATGACGCCGGCAGCGTTAAGGGCAGCGGCGGATCAGATCAGGGAATCTTATGCACCGGAGCTGGAAGGGGAGGATGCTCTTCCGGATGGTTATGAGATAAAAGCCGGTGATGGCTATCAGTATTTCCAGTTTATCGTAGGTGATCCGAAAGACGCGGCAGTGCCGCAGAGCAGTACAGGCAGAACCATGCCTGCGGGCGGCACGGATGATGAGGGTGATGCGTCGGACGAAAGCGGTGTTGAAGAGTCGGACGGGAAGCCCGTGGACGGGGAAGTGAATCCGTCGGAGAATGGCATTACACCGTCGGCTGATGATGATACGCCGGAAAATGGCAGTACGCCGCCGGCTAATGATGATACGCCGGAAAATGGCAGTACGCCGTCGGCTAATACAGAAAATGTAAGCAGTAATAATGCAGACGGTAATAATACAGACGGTAATAACCCAAAGAATGAAGATATAGACGGCGAAGATATTGGCAGTGAAGATATTGGCGGGGATGGGACAGAAGTCTCGTCCATGGTCATCTATGTAGAATTTGACGAGAAGAATAGCGTTTTAGTGGCATCTACCAGCGATATGGCAGGATTTTCGGCATTGGAATCAGAACCGGCATCGCAGGACGGTGACGTTGTGGTTGACGGCGAAAGCAGCGGAAATAGCGGTACAGACAGTGGAAACAGCGGCGCAGGCGGCGAAAATAGCGGCACAGATGGTGGAAATAGCGGCACAGATGGTGGAAATAGCGGCACAGATGGTGGAAATAGCGGCGCA
>JAMPAG010000044.1:7464-23746 GCA_023667365.1 bacterium
AAATAGCGGCACAGATGGTGGAAATAGCGGCACAGATGGTGGAAATAGCGGCGCAGGCGGCGGAAATAGCGGCACTGACAGTGGAAATAGCGGCACAGGCGGTGAAAATAGTGGTGCAGGCAATGGAAACGACGTAGGCGGCGAAAATAACTCGGAGGACGACAATCCGGATCCTGATAAAACGGATGATGACGATCCAGAAAAAACGGATGACGACGATCCGGATAAAGTAGATGATGACGATCCGGATAAAGCGGATAACGACAATCCGGAAAACCCCGATGGCGAAACCAAAACCGAAGTCTCCATCACCTATCATTGGGAAGGTGCGCCTACCTGTGGCGATGATGAGACATTAAAAGACAGCGACGGAAACACGCACGCATTAGCAAATCCGGAAGATTGGAATACGAGCGTGACGCTGGAAGCGTCAGAAGACTCAGAAGACTCAGAAGAGTCAGAAGACTCCTGTTTCTATACGGTAAACTCGAAGTATGGAGAGGGCATGACGCTTGATTTGTGTGCCGGCGATCAGGTGCTGGGAACTTATACATTCTCCGGCTGGCATCTTTCCGGTGAAGTTGTGACGGAAATAAAGATCACAGAAGATACGGAAAATCTGGAGCTGACAGGCGAGTGGACTTATGAGCCAAAGGAAGAACGCAGTATTACCATTACCTATGAGTGGATATTGGAGGAAAAAGAAGAAGGGACGCTGCCGTCCGGCGTAACGATCTCGAATATTGTGCTGAAAGGCGGGATTCAGGCATTTGACTTGTCCGGGGAGTCAGAGGAAGAGATTTCCTGTCCGGAAGGGGAAGAAGTTTTAGTTACGGGTGAAGAGCCTGCCTATTATACCGTAGATGAGGATTTTGAAGAAGGAGCAGAGTTTGTTGCCCTTGATGAGGAGGGACACGAGATCGGAACCTGTACGTTCCTGGGATGGAAGATTGATAATGAGGGGGATGTGCGGAAAGGAGAGATCGAGTTATATAATGACACTACATTCGTTGGCGTGATGCTGTTTACGGCGAATACTCATACGCTTAGCTATCAATTTATTTTCCCGTGGAATGCGATAACAGGAACGGACGGGAATGCACAGTATTTCATGGGTAGTGAAGGAAAGGATGATGGAGTAACAATACCTGCAAATACTACATTGAGCGGCGTGACTGCGGACAACACGCCCACTACCATAACGCTGGCTAGAGGGGGCTGTTTGCTTTTTGGAAGTGTTGGAAATTATACGAGCAATGTTGGCTATAGGGATCTTTCTGTGCCTACTGATAATAACGCCTATCATGAGAGTGACACTTGTACCATAGATGGAACGTATAAAAAAGGCGATATAGTCATCGTGGCGGCAAAGCAAACGATTGGCAGAGGGGATGTTTATGTCCCTGTTGGAACATTGACCTTTTCCGGGTGGTTCAATTTGATGACGCAAATCCCATTCGAGAGCGATGACCTAACGATGCTGATGCCGAACGATGACGTTACCATAACGGGAGAATGGACGTTTACCGGTGCCCAAGAGTGTAAAATTCAATATGAGTGGCGGCTTTATGAAGAAGATGAAAATGGAGAAGCCATATATGGAAATACCGTATTTGAAAACAACGTTAACCCTGATGAAAATAGTAATTTGATTTATTTGGGCGACAATGCGGTAACGCTCCCCAATGGCGTTGAGCTTGCGGGAGGCTATTATGAGGGAAATATCGAAAAGCCGACGGTGGATAGCAAATGGTATCAAGGGGCGGACTATCCGCTGGATACGACCTTTACAGAGGGAACGAAGGTTTATGTTTTAGACAGTGACGATAATAAGAACGAGCTGGTCGGCACCTATATTTTCCGGGGATGGAAGATCGAGAAAGGAGCTACGGGAAGCATTGAAAATGCACAGGAGTTGACCCCCGATGAGTTGCAAAACGGTATCCGATTACCGGGAGGGACAGTGAATATTTACGGCATATGGGAGTACCAGCCAGAAGCGACCGCCGATGTGATCGCCGGAACCGGACGCGCTTATGTCTATGTGAATGACACCATTCATAATAATGACTGGTTCCGTTACTATGTTCTGGGATTGGATGAAGACGAATATAGCAAAGTCAACATCAGAGTTGTGACCTATCTGGCGGACGGCTCCGCTAAGCGTGCGTACGGTTACAAAGCGGAAGAGGACTGCCCGACGCTGGCGGATGCAATTCAAAAAGCGGATCTGGTATATCTGAATACGGACGGCGTATATACGAACGAGGAAGGAAGCGTAGAATCCTTTAGCGGGCGGCTTTCTGCGGATAATGCCAAAGCACTGCTTGCACGGGCGTGCAACGCGGAAAGAAAATCGCGCCTGGCGGTCATTCTGGATGGCAGTGTGCGGAATAATACCGTCGATGATAATGTGAAAAAAGTAAGAACCATTCTGCTTCAGGAGGATATTGGCGAAGCGTATCAGTCGCTGGATGGCGATACGATCACCTATGATTCTGCATACACGGCAACGGGGTGGCAGATTCTTGCGGCGCAGGTAGATGATGCCGTCAAGAATAATGGCAATTTCGTGCATGACAATATTTATTGTGTCAGTGACAGGAGAGCGGATTTCCGTAACACAACCTATTCGGATGAGCGTTTTTCTGCCGTCAATAAGGAGCTGATGCCGGCGCTGGCAAATGCCGATTTTGAAAACCGGTTTACGGACAATGTGACAGATGCGGGCTTTGCGGAGGTTTATCAGGCAATCCAGAAGGAGAATTATGAGCGTGCGCGTAACGGCGGGCAGGCGTCGCTGGACGAGTATGTCATGCCGGCGACTGCGGTTGCCTACATATTGAATTACCGGGATTATGATCCGATCATTTATAAAGACCAGATTCGTGTATTAGAGCTGGAGCCGTGCAGGGATTACCGGTATTATTACGATGAGCTGGATCATCCGTCAGCGGAGGAGGAGTTAGCCAAAAAGAAGGCATTTGCGACCGATTGGGCACAGGATTTTCTTGCTAAATTGGATGCAGATCCGAATGCGATCACGATTGACGGAATGACGACGTCGGAGTTCTGCGGAAAGATCATGGACATTTATGAGGAATACGATGTTATTTACATCGGTTCGAATAATAGACTCTTAAAACAGCAGACCGATGAAGGCGCGTTAAGATGGATGCCGGGTACTTACAGCGGAACGGTTTCCAGAAGAAAGCAAAATGATGAGAGAACCCTGTATACTTATCATGATGGGAACTGGTATGAATCAAAAGCGGTCAGTGCGGAACAGCAGGAATATCTTCTTGAAAATGGACCGACGATCGATATTAGCGATGGTTGGTGCTGGAAATGGGATTCCAACACCAGAACGTGGACAAAGCTGACTACTTGGGATGGAGATGCTCCGACATGGGATGTATGGGGCGGAAATTATCATTATAATCCTCAGACGGGGAAATGGTATGAGAAACGTTATGATTTCGGTGAGGAGGTACTTCTGCCAAACGGAATTCCAGAGGAATTTTTTCTGGATGGAAACAATGCGGATGATTCCACATGGCGGTGGAGAGTCGCAGGCGGCGACTGGATCAATGGTCAATATTTGACGCATGAGGCGGGATGGTATCATAAGGTATACGCGCCTGCGGTCACTTATACGGTCTACGCGGATTCGAATATGGACGGTATGCTGTATACCCATGTGGGAGATAAGATGTCCGGGATATATGCCTCGGATTATACAGGGCACCTTGAGAATGAGTCGGCTTACGGATTCCGTAGCTCCGGCAATGATATTCTGGATACGCAGGTGGAGGAACTGATCGATTACTTAAAGGGAGGCAGTCTGGTCATTCTTTCTTCCGACTTTATGACGCAGAATGAGAATGGAAAGGACGTGATTAACAGTTCTGATATGACCTATCCGACGGCGCATGGTGCGGGTCACGGTATCTTAGACACGTCTTCCTATGTCTATCAGTTTGTGCGGTCATGCTTTGAGCGGGAGGCAGACGGCAGTGATGTGCCGCGCTACGCGAATCTGATCGTGGAAGATTATGGAAACGGAGAGTTAAAGGATACAGAGGCGTTTGTGGAGGCGCTCAATCAGCAGAAAGTAACGCTGAACCTGTATGCGATGCCGACGCCGTACGGTTATGAGGAATGTGCGGTTTCCAGTACGTCGGGAACCATCGTGAACAAATGGAATGGTCAGAACGAGACCTACAACCGGGATTATGATCATGCGGTTACCCGGATTGACGAGGATACCCGTTCCATGCTGCAAGCGGAGTCCGACGGAAGATATTATCTGAATTATGAGTTTATGATCGGGAACCTAAGTGCGGTTGCGCCATTGACAACGCGGTATCATGTGCAGCTTTTCTTAGATTCAAACAGCGACGGTATTTACAATACGGCGTCGGAAGAGCTAAGCGACATCACGGTGATCAATGCACAGACCGGGGAAGTGTTGGAGCGGGTGAACGGCAGGTATCAGCTCCAGATGAATGTGCCTTACCGTGTGCGCAGGGAACTGCCGGACGGATATGTCGGCTGTATCGGCTGGAAACTGATGGTAACGCAGAACGGCAACGAGCATATTCATGATTCGGTAACGGGTTTGACGGCAGTGGCGGTTCAGCCGGGGTACAGTGATGAGGTGAATCCGGCGACAGGAAAGAAGATTATTCATGTATTGCAGATTACGCCGAATGATTATGGAAATAAAATGGATCTGGAAATTCAGACGGATTTATCAAAAGCGGCGGAAGGAAACGGGAACTTTGACGAGGAATGGTATGAACTGCTGACGAATCTGCCGGATTTTGAGATTGATTTTGATGCGATTTATTATGAGGCTTTTGCGTGGAGCTTTTTGCGTCCGGGCGAAACCGGCTATAAGTCGGAATATGATAACGGCGGTGTGGACGGAAAACTGACCGGATTGAATGGCAGAACGGATTATTTGAATCTGTATCAGTATGACATGGTTATTGTCGGATTTCAGGATTGTGTTCCGGCAATTCCGTCCCAGAAAGCGGTGGAAGCGCTTCAGCGCTATGCGGATACGGGTAAGAGTATGCTCTTTACGCATGATACCACATATTCGGGCGGATTTGGCAACGGTCCCAGCAATTTTACATATACGGGAGGACTTGGACAGTCCTTTAGTATGAACATCCGTGATCTGTGCGGCATGGATCGGTACGGTGTATCGGTTGACTGGTACAGTTATGATGCAGAGGGAAGAGCGCAGGATAACCGCAGCGGAAGCCCGATCCGTACGCCGGGTGCACAGGCAAGCGCTTATAATGCATCGAGTGCCGCATATCAGTGGTATGCGTCCCATCCGGGCGGTACCAGTCGTGACGTGGCGTACGCACCGGGGACGAATCAGACGATGATGGCGGCGCAGACGCAGGGACTGACGTGGAGTTTGACAGCGGATGAATTTAAGCGGATGTTTAACTGGCATGGGCGCGGCGGAACAATAACGCCGAACAAAAATAGACATAATCCTGATGCGAATGCCCTTACGGAAGTAACGCAGGTGAACAGCGGCATCATTACGCAGTACCCGTATGAGATCAGTCCGAGAATCTATGTAGGAACGACCCACGCACAGTATTATCAGCTGGATCTGGATACCGATTGGGACGGGGACGAAAGAGGCGATGTCGTGTGCTGGTATGCGATTGCCAGTTTGGATCCGGGGGATTGGAATGACATTTATGACTTTTCGCCGAATGATGTAAGGAATAATTATTACATCTACAATAAGGGAAATATTACCTATACCGGAGTTGGTCATTCCACCCAGAAGATCACGCTGGATGAAAAGAAACTGTTTATCAACACGTTCGTCGCGGCTTACAATGCAGGTATCCGCAATCCGTCCGTGCGGATCGTGGAGGACGGTTCCGTGAACGCGCCGGATTTAGAGAATGCGAGCATTCCGTTTAACGGCGTGGACGCGGCGACGGCGGGAACCTACCGCGTATATTATCAGGTAAAGGATAACAACATCACGCAGGGAACGAGAAACCTGAGCGTGAAGTATTATATCGGCGGAGAACCGGTGGAAGGTGATATGGCGAATAGCACTGCCAGCTCTGTTAATTATCGGACAGAGAGCGGTATTCCTGCGACACTGCTTCCGAATCGGATAACAGAGGATGACGGCGGACTGATCACTTACAGCGCGGATACCGGACTGCCGGTGCGTTATGATCAGGTGCGAAGCGGTTACAGCTATTACGTTGACGTGCCGTTAAACCGGCTGCTTGGCAGTGAGTCGTTTGACTTCTATGTCGAGGTGGATCTGACGGTGACAGATGATCGGACGTTGGAAGAGCGGCTTGCGGCGTCTGACGTCGATAAGCTGACGATCGCCAAGTTAAAGATGTTCTCGCTTGATTGATTCTAAAAGAACAAAAATCAGACTCCGGAGAAGCAGGAAATGTGCTTCTCCGGAGTTTTGAGGTTTATCAAAAAACACTTTTCTTAGGCGTTTCGCCGGAAAAATCCAATCAAAAACAAGAAAAAGTACAGGCATATAAAGATAATGTTTTGTATCGGAAGATGCACCGCTTCCGGACGAGATCGAGGCAATAGAAGAAGCAAATAGGAGTATCATGAAAGAAGGAACTGTGCCGCATGATGCCATCGAATGGGATTAAAAGAAGCATCGGAGCTTGCTTCTTTAATGTTGGAGGAATTGAACTAAGAAATTTCACGAAAAATTCAGTTTTCAAAATTCGTTGTTCGATATATAATAAAAGGGATAGAAGAGGGTGACATTTTTGAATATGACAAAGCAGACACACCCAAAACTGATGTATTGCGAACAGATGCATCAGTTAGATTTAGAGCGTCTGAAATCGCTTCGGACGCAAGAAGTATTGAAGAATTTGTTTGGGCGTTCCGCTACGCTGGATGTCCATGCGGTGGACAGTGCGGGTAAGGAGTTTGACGTTGAAATTCAGAGGAAAGACTTAGGAGCAGGTGCAAAAAGGGCAAGGCATAACAGCAGCCTTTTGGACGCACATATATTAAAGAGTGGCGAAGAAACGGAGGACATTCCCGACAGCTATGTTATTTTCATTACCGAAAATGATGTAATGAAAGGAAACCAGCCAGTTTATCCGGTAGAGAGATATGTTACCATCGGAGAAAAGAAAGTATTGTTTGGTGACGGGTCACACATAATATATGTCAATGGTAAATACAGAGGCGATGACGATATTGGCAAGCTGATGCACGATTTTTCATGTACCGATCCCGACGAAATGAATTTTGAGGAGCTTGCAGGGAGAGCGCGGTACTTTAAGCAGGAGGAGAAAGGAGTGGCGGTTATGTGCAAAATGATGGAGGACATGAGGAATGAAAAAGCGAAAGAAGTCAGAATAGATAATGCCCTTTGTATGATTAAAGACGGAGAATTGTCATTAGAAAAAATTGCATTATATTCTGGGTTATCGCTGGAGGAAGTTAAGGAGTTAGCAACGCCGGTTATGGCATAATGAGAAATTGAATAATCTATTAACATCGTAAAGGCGCATGAAACCGGTAAAATGTCAACCATGCGCTTTTTTACGCCCGAATTACTCTGAACGTGAAAACAGAAAGCGGAACAGCAAAAAAGCACTTGCGCAGACAGCCGACAGGTGCTATAGTCATACCATAAAGAAATGAAAATGCTGTGAAAGCAGCGCACTTCGCGCGGGAAACTACCCCGCGCACCTTTCTTAGGCTTTTCGCCGGAAAAATCCAATCAAAAACAAGAAAAAGTACAGGCGGAAAGCAGGACAGATTTTCTCCTGTACGGACAGGAGGAAACGAGCGGTTTCATCAAGGAAGTGAGGGGTGGCAATATGGGATACCTATGGGAGAACATGGAAAAGATGGACATCCAGCTAGAGCGGCGCAACACCGCGGAACAGAGACAGCGCGCGGAGGAGGCTGAGAAGAGAGCTGAGGAGGCAGAAGAAAAAGCCAAGCAGAGCGAACGCAATCTATCCCGGCTTTTGATCGCGAATTACCGCCAGCAGGGCATGGATAGAAAAACCGTCAGGCAGAGGCTTATCGCCGACGCGGGTATGGACGCCTGCACAGCCGACAATTTGCTGGAAATGTTTTGGAAAACGTAAGAATTTTGTTGCAGCCGGTTCTTTTTTTCGATATAATGGACACATAGCAGCGGCATGACAGCGGTGCAGCAGCAGATTTGGGAATTTCATATCGGTCACAAGGCGGTGACAGGGGGCAAAAAGGATTTTTTTGACGGGCAGAGGTTCTGACTCTCTCTCGTTTCAAATATCCTTTTTTGAGGTTTTTATGCAAAAAATACTTGTCTTTTTGAATAAAAGACCTATAATAGGTAGTGTGAACTTACTCTGTCCGCCGGATGGTATGGCGGATGTGCAGATGATCAGACAGCACGGGAAGGGCGTGAGGGTGAAGGAATGTTTAAGAGTGACGTATTTGATTATATCAATGTGCTGGACAGGGCGGCGGACGCTTCCTGGACCAGACAGGAATTGATCTCTCACAATATTGCGAATGACGATACGCCGGGCTATAAGCGGCAGGACATCAATTTTGAGAGAGAGCTTCAGCGCGCGCTGGGGAATTCACGGTATCAGACGATGGATGCCAAAGTGAGAAATTTAAGATCAAGCGAGCTGGCGGGGCGGATTTATACGGATGGGAGCAATTACTCCTACCGTTATGACGGGAACAATGTGGACATTGATGCGGAGAATACCTATCTCGCGGAGAATCAGATTACGTATAATGCCTTGATGACGAGCATTAAGCAGGAATTCAGCGACTTAAAGACCGTGATCAAATAGGAGGGATAAGCATGGGAATGTTTGATGCGTTTGCGATCAGCGGTTCCGGTTTGACGGCGCAGCGCTATCGCATGGATATTATTGCGGAAAATCTGGCAAATGTGGACACGACAAGGACGCAGGACGGTACGCCGTACCGCAGGAAGGTCGTGACGTTTGAGGAGCGCGGCGGTTCGCAGGGAACATCGTTCGGTCATGCGCTCAGCAGAGCGGCCAAGAATTATGTCGGTCTTGGCGTGCGGGTGGACGGCGTCTATGAAGATACCTGGTCGGATATGATCATGGCGTATGATCCTTCCCATCCCGATGCGGACGAGAACGGGTATGTGACGTATCCGAATGTAAAGACCGTCCAGGAAATGACGGACCTGATCGACGCGAGCCGCTCCTATGAAGCGAACGCGACAGCATTTCAGGCGAGCAAGAGCATGGCGATGAAAGCGCTTGAGATCGGCGGACAATAAACAGACAGCATAAGAATTACATAAAAGGGAGTCATAAGCATGGACGTACAATCATTATATAATGTTGGGGACACAAGGGTGCTGTCCACCCAGAACACCCATATGATCAAACAGCTTGATGAAAAGGGCGAACTGAGCATTTTAGGGGACGGCAGTGAGAACGGCAATATGTTCCAGAATATTCTCAATTCTGCCATCAACAGCATTAATGTGACGAACGGCTATCTTTCCGATGCAGAAAATGAGAAGATAAAGCTTGCGCTTGGACAGACGGAAAATACGCACGATCTGACGATCGCGCTGTCTAAGGCGTCTACGGCGCTGCAATATACGGTCGCGGTCAGGGATCGTTTTCTTGATGCGTATAAAGAGATTATGCAGATTAACGTATAGTTTCTTAAGGGGAGATACATAAAATGATAGAAAGCATAAAACAATTTCCAAAGTGCTTTTTGGAGTGGTGGAACAAGTTTACGGTCAAGCAGCGCTTTATTATCATGGGAGCAACGGCGGCGGTGCTGGCGGGGCTGATCGTGATGATCCTTGTGCTGAACAAACCGAAATATGTGGAGCTGATCACCTGTGATTCGACCAAGCAGGCGTCGGAGGTAACGGGGCTTTTAGACGATGCGGGGCTGACTTACCGTGTGGATGATGATGCGTTAAAGATCGAGATTTTGAAGGATCAGATTTCCAACGCGCGGCTCCTGCTCGGTGAGAACGGGATACCGAGCACGACTTATACCTTAAGCGAGGCGTTAAGCGGCGGCCTGAGCACAACGGAATCGGACAAAGAGAAGCGCTATCAGGAGTACGCACAGAGCGAACTGGAAGAAGATCTGGAAGGATATGACTTTGTCAAGAATGCGACCGTGAACATCACGATACCAAGGGATGACGGGACGCTGATTTCGACAGGGGCGGAGACGACTGCGGCTGTCTGGCTGGAATTAAAGTCGGAAATGACAATGGATATGGCGCGGGGGTTGGCACGTTTTGTCGCGACGGCGCTTGGAAACGCCACAACGGATCATATCATCATCATGGATAACGAGGGTAACACCTATTTTGTAGGCGGTGAAGATACCTCGGCTATTGGCACGGCAAACAATCAGCTCACGCTGAAACAGGAGATGGAAAACAATATAACGGCGCAGGTGCGGAACGTTTTGAGCGGGACGGGAGAATTTGACATGATCTCCGTTGCACCGAGTCTGGATCTTGACTTTTCCAGCACGGAGCTTACATGGCATAATTACGGGGCGCCCGACGGCATGAGCCAGGGCTACTATTCAAGCGAACGGCAGTATAACGAGACGACCACCAGCGGCGGGGGCGGCGTTCCGGGGACGACGTCGAATGACGAGACCGTAACGTATGAACTCGATACGGACGGTACGAGTTCGAGTGAGATTGAGGAATACGACAGACAGTATGTGCTGGATGAGGAGATCGGAACGCAGACGACGCCGGCGGGCACGATCCGTTACGACTCTTCCACGATTGCGATTTCCACGGTCAGATATAACGTGATCCGGGAAGAGGATGCGCGTGATCAGGGACTGCTCGACGGAATTTCATGGAACGAGTACAAAAATCAGAATTCCGAGCGTACCAAGCTGGAGGTTGATGAGGACTGGATCGCCATGGCGGCAGGAGCGTCCGGTATTCCGGCGGCGAATATTGCGTTTGTCATGTATAGTGAGAATATGTTCATTGATGCAGAGGGTTCCTCCATTCATGCATCAGATGTGTTGACGGTAATATTGATCATTATTATTCTTGCGCTTCTGGCGTTTGTCGTCCTGCGGAGTATGCGCGGCGAGAAGCGTCAGGACGAGGAGGAAGAGCTGTCAGTGGAATCACTGCTGCAGTCCACTCCGGCGGAAGAACTGGAAGATATTGAAGTAGAGGAAAAATCCGAGGTCCGCAGACTGATTGATAAATTTGTCGATGATAATCCGGAAGCGGCGGCAAATCTTTTGCGGAATTGGCTCAATGAGGACTGGGGGTAGACCTTTGTGGCAACGAAAGATTCGATAACCGGGCTGCAAAAAGCGGCGATCCTTCTGATCGCCCTGGGCCCTGAAAAGTCGGCTAATATTTTCAAACATCTAAAAGAAGAAGAAATCGAAGAATTGACGTTAGAGATCGCAAACACGCGAAGCATTACGCCGCAGGTCAAGGAGGAGGTCGTTACGGAATTTTACGACCTCTGTTTGGCGCAGCAGTATATTGCGGAGGGCGGTATCAACTACGCAAAGGAACTGCTGGAAAAGGCGCTTGGCACCGACAAGGCGATGGACGTGATCGGAAAACTGACGGCGTCGTTACAGGTAAAGCCGTTCGAGTTTGTGCGCAAAACGGATGCTTCCCAGCTGCTGAACTTTATTCAGGACGAACATCCACAGACGATTGCGCTGATTTTATCTTATTTGTCGGCGCAGCAGGCGGCATTGATCGTATCGGCGCTGCCGCCGGACAGACAATCCGATGTCGCGAAACGTATTGCGTTGATGGACAGAACAAGTCCCGACGTCATCAAGGAAGTGGAAAAAGTATTGGAGTCAAAGCTGGCGAGTCTGGTAAATCAGGATTACACGATCATCGGCGGCGTCGATGCAGTCGTAGAGATCTTAAATACGGTGGACCGTGGAACAGAAAAGCATATCATGGAAACCTTGGAGATCGAGGAGCCGGAACTGGCGGACGAGATCAGAAAGAAGATGTTCGTATTCGAGGATATTCTGCTGCTTGATGACCGCGCGATCCAGCGTGTGCTGCGTGAGGTGGAGAACAGCGACCTTGCCGTCGCTCTGAAAGGAGCGAACGAGGAAGTGCAGAATGCGATCTTCAACAACCTCTCCAAGCGTCTGGCAGCAATGATCAAAGAGGACATGGAGTTCATGGGACCTGTCCGTATGAAGGACGTGGAAGAAGCGCAGCAGAAGATCGTCAATATTATCAGAAAGCTTGAAGATTCGGCTGAAATCGTAATCTCCAGAGGCGGAGGTGACGAGATCATTGTATAAAAGTCTGATCAAATCAAATCTGACCGTTGTGCAGGAAGAGGAAAAGATCGTTATTGATACGAATGAACTAATCGCGCAGAAGTTGAAAGCATTATCGGGCACGGCATCCGGTGCGGCTGTATTGGAAGCGAATGAATTTGCAGATCAGGGAATGGCGGGGGCAGAGGATGACGGACTTTCCGAGTTGTTTGGAGAAACGCCGCCGGACGGTGGAAACGGGTTTACGCCGGGAATCCAGGCGGAGACCATCGAACTGATCAAGGAGGGGCCGTCTCCGGAGGAGCTTCTTGCGCAGGCGCGCGAGGAGATCGCGCAGATGCAGCAGGATGCGGTAAGACAGATCGAGCAGCAGCGGGAGACCGCGCTTGCCGAGGCGAAGCGCGAAGGATACGACGCGGGCTATGCCGAGGGGATGCATCAGGTAGAGCAGATCAAGGCGGAACTGGCGGAGTCCGAGCGGCAGATGGCGGCAGCCTATGAACAAAAAATAGACGAACTGGAGCCGCTCTTTATCGAGAAACTCACCGGCATCTATGAACATATTTTCAAGGTCAATATGACGTCGGATAAGCAGGTTCTTTTGTATCTTGCGGAAAACGTTATCCGTAACGTGGAAGGAAACAAAGAATTTTTCGTTCATGTATCCAAGGAAGATTATGCGGCGGTGAATATGCAGAAAAAACAGCTTGAAGAAGCGGCGGCAGGCGTCAATACGTCCGTTGAGGTCGTGCAGGATACGACGCTCTCGGAGGGCGAGTGCATGATCGAAACGGACGGCGGTATTTTTGACTGCGGTCTGGGAACACAGCTTGCAGAGCTCAAAAAACAGCTTTTGCTGCTGGCATATTCGGGCGTTTAGGCTTAGATTAAGAAATCCCTGATTTTTTAATCGCGGAATTTGCGCTTGCGCCCAAACCCGCAGGTTTGCGGCAGCATGGATGATTGGGTTGAGAATGAGACACTATGAGTACGATCAATTTTGATAAATACAATTCACTGGAAAATCAATCCTTTTACAAAAAAATGGGGAAGGTCGTCAACATTGTCGGATTGACGATCGAATCCGCGGGACCGGACGCAAAGCTGGGCGATCTCTGCTGCATTTATCCCGGAGGGGACAGCAGACCGATCCGCGCCGAGGTCGTGGGCTTTAAGGATAAAAAAACACTCCTAATGCCCTATGAGGCGACGGAGGGGGTCGGTCTTGGCTGTATTGTAGAAAATCAAGGCTATCCGTTAAGCGTTGCGGTGGGAGATTATCTGCTCGGCAAGACGCTAAACGGAATGGGGGAACCGATCGATCCGGAGGGAGTTCCCAAAGAGAGTAAACGCTATCCCGTGGATGCGGCGCCGCCGGATCCGATGAAGCGGAAGATTATTGACGAGGTGCTGCCGCTCGGCGTGCGTGCGGTGGACGGACTGATCACGCTTGGAAAAGGGCAGCGTATCGGTATTTTCGCCGGCTCAGGAGTCGGCAAATCAACGCTGATGGGCATGTTTGCACGCAATACGCAGGCGGACATCAATGTGATCGCGTTGATCGGAGAGCGCGGCAGGGAAGTGCGCGAGTTTATTGAGCATGACCTGGGACAGGAAGGAATGGCGCGCTCGGTTGTTGTGGTGGCGACGTCGGACAGACCCGCGCTGGAGCGCAAGAAAGCGGCGATGGCGGCAACGTCGATCGCGGAATATTTTAGGGATCAGGGCAGGGATGTTCTTTTGATGATGGATTCTCTGACACGTTTTTCCATGGCGCAGCGGGAGATCGGGCTTGCGAGCGGCGAGCCCCCGGTGACAAGAGGGTACCCGCCCAGCGTGTATTCCGAGATGCCGAAGCTGCTGGAACGGGCGGGCTGCTCGGATAAAGGTTCTATCACGGGGCTGTATACGGTGCTCGTGGACGGCGACGATTTTAACGAGCCGATCACGGACACGGCGAGAAGCATATTGGACGGTCACATTATCTTGGACCGTAAGCTGGCGCATAAAAATCATTATCCTGCCATTGATGTATTGCAGAGCATTTCGCGATGCATGAGCGCGATTGATGCAAGGGAACATAAACAGGCGGCGGGAAAGCTGAAAAACGTTCTGGCGACCTACAAGGACGCCGAAGATCTGATCAATATCGGCGCCTACAAAAAAGGCAGCAATCCCGAAATTGATTATGCGATTGATAAGAACAAGGCAGTCAATGAGTTTTTGATGCAGGAGACGGACGAAAAGACGACGTTTGATGAGACGGTCGCGGCGCTGCAGGCGCTGTTCGCGTAATGCGCGGAACGCGGCGCAGGATGTAGAGTGCGGCGCGGGATGCAAAACGCAGCGCAGGATGCAGAGTGCGGCGCAGGATGCAGAACGCAGCGTAATGCGTAGAAAAAGGGGATACGATCTGTGGCGAAATTTCGGTATCGGATGCAGAACGTGCTGAATATCAAACTCAGCATGGAGCGGCAGGCAAAACAGCAATACGCCGAGGCGAACGCAAAGCTGCGGGAAGAAGAAGAAAAGCTGAACGTCCTGCTCAGGCGCAAGTTTGAATACGAGCAGACGGCGCGGCAGCTTTTGGCGGACGAACTGAATGTCCGCGACATCACGACCAACAACGAAGCGATCGCGCGCATGGATGATTTCATTAAGGAACAGCGCAGGGAAGTGCAGCTGGCGATGAGGGCGGTCGAGAGAGCGCGCCAGAAGATGACGGAGGTCATGCAGGACCGCAAGACGCACGAGAGACTGCGGGAGAAAGCGTTTGACGAATTCCTGATGGAAGAGAAACATCAGGAAAGTAAGGAAATAGACGAGCTGGTCAGCTATACCTATGGGCAGAGACTGAGGGAGACAGGAAATGGCGAGAGCACAGGCACCTGAAGAAATACCGGTAGTGGACGTTACCGCGGAAAAAAAGAAACTAAAAGAAGAACGCAAGAAGCTCAAAGAGGAGAGCCGCGCACAGAAAAAAGAGGCGAAGGCGCGCGCGAAGGAGCTTTCCAAGCAGGAATCGGAGCTGGATGACGACGACTCGGACAGCGGGACCGGTTCTGCGATTCTGGTCACATTTTTTATCATTCTGATCTGGATCGCGATCCTGTGCCTGCTGATCAAGCTGGATGTGGGCGGTTTCGGCTCTAACGTGCTGCGCCCGATCTTAAAAGACGTGCCGGTCATTTCGTGGATCCTGCCGACGGATCATGAGACGGAGACGACGGACGAGGAGGCGTACGGCGGCTATACAAGCCTGCGCGAGGCGGTCGATCAGATCTTAGTGTTGGAACAACAGTTAGAACAGCTTCAGACCGTGACCGGCGCGGATGCGGAGGAGTTAGAGCGCCTGCGCGCGGAAGTGGAGCGCCTGCAGAGCTTTGAGGACAATCAGCTCGATTTTGAGCGGATCAAAAATGAATTTTACCAGGAAGTCGTCTATGCGGCGAACGGACCGGGTGTGGACGCGTATATCAAATATTATGAATCCATGGACCCGACGACGGCGGAGGCGATTTACGCCCGCGTGATCGCGGAACAGGAACAGGATCTGAAAATGAGCGAATATGCGAGCGCTTATGCGGCAATGAAGCCGAAGAATGCCGCCGCGATCTTTGAGGCGATGGATGACTTAGATCTTGTGACGAGAATTTTAGCGGAGATGGGCTCGGATGACCGCGGCGCGATTATGGCGGCGATGACGCCCGAATTTGCGGGAAGGCTGACGCGCATGATGGATCCGGACGCTTAGGCGGCATGAAGAACCGTAAATGAGAAAGCAGCGAACGTTTTTCATGATCTCATAACCTTGTTATAAATGAAAAATCTACGGATTTTTTCGTTTATATATCTTCATAATGACGACCGGGAAACCGATAATCATTATGTACCTTGAAAATAGGTAATTGCGAAACTCACTCCGTTCGTTTGCAATCTTGAACGAAAAGAG
>JAMPAG010000045.1 GCA_023667365.1 bacterium
TTATAGTCAAAAAATGCCGTAAATATGCGGCTTACGGCGTTTCGCAAACGCCTACTACTATTTATGAGAGAGCAGGAGGAGCATCCGGGAATTGAGGGCGTTCTTCCCGTGATCGACGAAAATTACGGGGACATCCTGCGATCCATCGTGGACAGTTACGGCGTTTCCGATACGGATGCGCAGAAATTGTATCAGCATTTATGGATCTATTCGCACGGGATCGCAGCGCTTTTGGCGACCAAAATGTGCTCTTTTACGCCGAAGCAGATCGGCGGCATGATGACGGAAGTGTTTGTCGGACTGCGAAAGGAAGTGAAATGCCGCAGAGCGGACGGATGAAAGCGGAAACCGCATGACAGGGTGAGGTGACAAATCCGCGCCCCGATCCTGTTTTGCCGCGATGAAAGCGGAAGCCATGATGCGGATTGCAAAAGAAGATGAAATGCCCGCGCCGCATGATCCTGCTCGTGCCTGCGGAAGCCAGGAATCTTGTGCGGGAACAGAGGGAGAAAAAGAGGGAGGAAAACAAAAAACCATGATCGAATTGCAGAATGTCACAAAGACATACGGAAGCGGGGAGAGCCGCGTCCAGGTACTAAAAGGGATCAGTCTCTGCACGGAGGAACACGATTTTGTGGTGATCTTAGGAGCGTCGGGCTCGGGGAAATCCACACTCCTGCATGTCATGTCCGGCTTAGAAAAGCCCGACGGGGGAACGATCTTTTATGACGGACAGGACATCGCGCAGTTTTCCGACAATCAACTGACGAATTTTCGAAAAGAAAACGTCGGATTTATTTTTCAGCAATATTATCTGTTACCGAACATGACCGTGGATAAAAATGTAAAAATGGGCGCCGATCTGGCGGGAAATGCGGCGTATGAAGAGATGATCGAGGCGGTCGGACTGAAAGACAAACGGCATAAATACCCGGATCAGTTGTCGGGCGGCGAACAGCAGCGGGTCTCGATCGCCAGAGCGCTTGCCAAAAAACCGAAGGTGTTGTTTTTGGATGAACCGACGGGAGCGCTGGATGAACAGACCGGAAGAAGCGCGCTTGATTATATCTGCTGTCTGCACGAGGCGTATGGATTTACGATCGTGATGGTGACGCATAATCAGAATATTGCGGAAATGGCGCGTAAGGTTATCGTGATGAACAGCGGACGTATCGTGGAAACCCGCGCCAATGAGGCGGTAAAAAACGCCTATGAGATCGGATGGTGAGCGTATGATCGTGGGAATGAAAGATGCGGTGAAACTGATCGGCATTTCGGTGATTTCCTTTTGCGCCGTTTTCGTCTGCACGCTGTTTCTCAATTACAGAATGGATCTTCTGACGATCGAGGAACTCCTTGTGACAGAACAGGAAAAAATCGTGTACGACGCGCAGGAAGCGACGTCGGTGATCGTCTGCCTCGTAACGGGCGGCTGTCTGCTCTTAACGTCCGCCGTTACGCTGTGTTTTTACATCAAGCATTATATTGATACGCATAAAAAAGAACTTGGTATTTTGAAAGCGCTCGGTTACGGAAACGGGCGGATCGCGGCAAGTTTCTGGGTGTTCGGGAGCAGTGTTTTTGCGGGAGCGGGACTTGGATTTCTTGCGGCGTGCGGGATGATGCCCGCGCTCTACCGTGTGCAGAACAAGGACGCGCTCTTGCCCGATATGGCGGTGCGCTATCATTTCTCGCTTATTCTTTGGATGGTGATTCTGCCGACGGCGCTGTTTTCCCTGCTTGCCATCCTGTATGCGCGTATCCGCCTGCGGGTGCCGCCGCTTCGCCTGTTAAAAGAGGAAAGTCTGTCGCGCAGGAAAGAGCGGAGAGCGATAGGAAGAAATACAAAGACTTTTGCTGAAAAGAAACTTCAACTTTATGGATATGAAGAAGAAAAGGAAACATTAGATGGAGAGGAAACACTGGCAGAAGAGGAAATAGTAGCGGAGAAGGGGACGATAGCGGAGAAGGGGACGATAACGGAGAACAAAACGGAGAACAAAACGGAGGACAAAACGCGGGCAGGAAAAAGGGACGAGCCCGGTTTCCTGCGTGAGTTAAAACACACGACGCTGTGGGAAAAGAAAATTCTCTTGTTTTTCATCGTTTTTTCGTCTTTTTGCTTTTCCGCCATGACGCAGATGTCCTTTAGTATGAAAGAACTTGCAAGCGAAATGATGGGCGCGATGATGATGGTGATCGGATTGGTTTTAGCGGTGACGACGCTGTTTTTGGCAGTGACGACCGTTGTGCGCGGCAACAGTAAAACGATTGCGGTCATGCGCGCATTCGGCTATTCGCAGAGATCGTGCTGTCACGCGTTGCTCGGCGTGTACCGCCCGGCGGCGTATATCGGATTTGCGATCGGCACGGCGTATCAATACGGGCTCCTGCGCATGATGGTCGATCTGGTGTTCCGCGATATGGAGGGCGTACCCGCATATGCTTTTTCCGTGCCGCGTATGCTTGTTTCGCTCGCGTGCTTTGCAGTGCTGTACGAAATCTTAATGTTTGTTTATTCCGAAAAAATGAGGCATATTTCCATAAAGGAGATCATGATGGGAGCGGAGTAAAAAGAGGAGGGTCTCAAGGGAATGCGGATCTGCATAACTCTTGAGGCTTTTCTATTTCTATGGCATAATGAGATAGATAAATTGGTGCTTAGAGTGTTGTCCGATAAGGAAGGTGGATCAAAATGATACGCAGGGCAGGGAACAGGGATATTCCGAAAATGGAGGATTTGTTAAGGCAGGTAAATCTTGTGCATTACAATGGCAGACCGGATTTATTCAAAAAGGGAACAAAGTATTCCGACAGCCAGCTTTCCGAAATGATCGGTGATGACACGCGGCCGATATTTGTGGCAGAGGATGAGAACGGGCAGGTAATGGGATATGCGTTCTGCATTTTTGAACGGCACACAGAGGATACGATATTAACAGATGTAAAAACGCTTTATATTGATGACTTATGTGTTGATGAGAAAGTAAGAGGTCGGCATGTCGGGAAGAAACTCTATGAGTACGTTATTGATTATGCAAAAAAGAATGGCTGTTATAATGTAACGCTGAATGTGTGGAGCTGTAACGAGGCGGCGATGAAATTTTATGAGGCTTGCGGACTGAAACCCCAAAAGATACATATGGAAGTCATCCTTGATCAGGTATAAAGTGGATCCCCCTGCTTAGAACATGTTGTGTCTGCTGATTAAAATAAAAATGTGATTATCCTTCACGAAAACAGCAATAATTTTGTGATACCGGTTGTAATATTCCTGTATTTGGCATATAATAAAAATGTGATTATGACACACAAAAAACCAAATAAAAGTGTGAAGGAGCGCATCTATGGAAAGGTTGATTTTGAATAAGCTGTTGGATTGGAAGAATTCACCCTATCGTAAACCGCTGATCTTAAAGGGCGTGCGTCAGGTAGGCAAGACCTGGGTCCTCAAAGAATTCGGCAGGCGTTATTATGAAAATACAGCCTATTTTAACTTTGACGAAAATGAGGAATATAAGCAGTTTTTTGAGACCACCAAGGATGTAGAGCGCATTCTGCAGAATCTAATGCTTGCCAGTGGTCAGAAGATTGTGCCGGAAAAGACACTCATTATTTTTGACGAGGTACAGGATTGTCCCAAAGTGATCAACTCCATGAAGTATTTCTGTGAGAATGCTCCGCAGTATCACATTGCCTGTGCCGGTTCTTTGTTGGGGATTGCCTTGGCGAAGCCATCCTCTTTCCCGGTAGGCAAAGTCAACTTCATGCAGATTGATCCTATGACATTTACAGAATTTCTGCTCGCCAACGGCGACGAAAATCTCGCCGAGTATCTGGAGAGCGTGGATGCTATTGAGCCGATTCCTGATGCCTTTTTTAATCCGCTCCATGAGAAATTGAAGATGTACTATGTCACAGGCGGTATGCCGGAACCGGTACTCATGTGGACGGAAGCGCGAGACGTTTCTGCTATGCAGGAAGCCCTGTCCGGGATCATCGGTGCTTATGAGCGTGACTTTGCCAAGCACCCTAACATCAGCGAGTTCCCGAAGATTTCTATGATCTGGAAATCCATACCATCCCAACTGGCAAGGGAGAATAAGAAATTTATCTACAAGGTGGTTAAAGAAGGTGCACGGGCACGGGAATATGAGGATGCTTTGCAGTGGTTGGTGGATGCCCGGCTGGTGCATAAAATTTACCGCAGCACCGCTCCCGGTCTGCCGGTAGCGGCCTATGATGACTTGTCTGCATTTAAGATTTATCTGGTGGACGTGGGGCTGCTCCGCCGCTTGGCGCAGCTGGCGCCTACGGCTTTCGGTGAAGGCAATCGTTTGTTCACCGAGTTCAAAGGTGCACTGACTGAGAACTTTGTGCTGCAAGCGTTGATTACGCAGTTCGAAGTGGTTCCCCGTTACTGGAGCCGGACTAATCCGCCTTATGAGGTAGATTTCCTTATCCAGAGGGAGAATACGATTTTTCCTGTAGAGGTCAAGTCCGAAGCCAACACCACCAGCAAGAGCCTAAAGAAATTCAAGGAGTTGTTTCCAGATCAGGTCAAACTTCGTGTGCGGTTCTCGCTGGATAATTTGAAATTAGATCATGACGTTCTGAATGTTCCGCTATTCATGGCAGACCAGGCGGATCGGTTGATTGGGCTGGCATTGGAACAGAAAATAGAATGATACCGGTGCAGGGAAAACGCGGCGGGCAATCGACTTTTACGGATCATGGCGCAAGCCGCATCAATTTTTCCGGGATCGCAACCGCCTCATAGATCGCGGCATATTCGGAGGGGGTGACATTCTCGACATAATTTTGCATAAAATTGCGCGTAAATCCGTTTTTTATAAGGACGTCCGCCGCTTTGTTGTAGGCGATGGCGGCTTCCGCCTCCGTGGCGAAATCGCCGACGATATAGTTGCTGCGGATGTGGATCACGGCGCGGTACAGGGAACGTCCTGCCTTCTTAGTGAGTCGCACGCCGTGGTAGCGGTTGATGATGCGGATGTTTTCATAGCGGAAATCGTAGGGATCGTCGTTGATAAAACGGTAGTCGCGCCCGGCGACGGCGTAAGGTTTGATGCCGTATCTGCCGGGAAGACTTACCTGCATACCGTAATCGGCGACAAAATAATGTCCGCCCCGCTTCATAATCTTGTGGGAAGCGTAGTAAAAAAGATCGTCCGTATCGAATTTGAACACGATCTCGCGCGATAGGAAGTACAGGAAATAGCGCGGGTAGGCGTAGATCGGGCTGGCAAAATAATAATGATTGTCACGGAAGTTCATGAGCGTGACATATTTTTCAAACGAGAGGGCGCGGGGCGTATAGTCCGCGCGAAAGGAAAGGGAGGGAGAGGAAAGCAGCTTCCGCGCCTCGCGATAGGCGGCGCCGGCAGACTGCTCCGTCGCAAAGCTCCCAAGAGAAATATGTTTTTGATGATGGGTAACGGAAGCGCGGTAGTATGTGCTGCCGTCCTTTTTTTTTGCCTGAAAAACGCCTTTTTCCATGGACCGCTTTTGCTCCTTTGCGAAAAAATCATTATTTTAAGTATATCATTTGGACAGGCAGAATACAATTTAAGTATGAATAAAAGATGGACAGAACAAAAATATGTGATTCATTTTCTGCTGAGTGTGATGGTGCTTGTCGTATGCGGCGGCGTCTGCTATGGAGCGTCATGCTGTCAAAACGGAGAGCTTCGGCGTAAGGGGGCGGAGCTTGCATGGGCAGTCGGCGAATCGGACGAGCGCTATGCTGCGTATACGGCGTCTGAGCAGCGCGTGATCGAGGTGGAACTGCTTGCGTACGGCGGGAATCCGGATACGGCGCAGATGCAGGAGGATCAAAATGCGGAATCTGGACAGGCGGCCGTGCAGGCGCAGGAAACGCCGGGCGGACATGCCGCTGTGGAGACGGATGACGGTGCAGGCGGGCAGACTGCGGCGGGAACGGGTGATGCGCAGGGATATGCTGCGGAGAATCCGGGTATTGGCGCAGACGGACAAGCGGCGGCAAGCGTGGGTGATGCGGCGTATGCAGATGGGAATGCGGACGGACATGCCGTGGCGGGAGCGGCGGCTGATGTGGACGGGGACATTGCGGGAGGCAGCGTCGTCGGTGCGGAAAACGGCGCGAATGCCGGTGCAGGCAGCGCCGCCAACGCAGGAGGCGCAGGGAATGCCGGTACGGGCAGTGCCGCCAATGCGGCGCCAGCAGGACAGTCCGGAGGAGAGACAGGGACGGCGCTACAGGCGGACGCCGGCGCGAATGGCGGCGCAGACGGAGCTGTCAATGCGGACACCGGCGTAGACGGACAAGCGGCGGTCGGTAACGGTGAAGACGTCGCGGCGGCAGCGGAACAGACCGGCGGGCGTGTCATCGCTGTCTCGGATGAGGATTATGAGGCGCTTCTGCGCATTGTGCAGGCGGAGGCGGGAAACGAGGATACAAAAGGGAAGATTCTTGTCGCGAACGTTGTGTTGAACCGCGTCGCGGACGAGCGCTTCCCGAACAGCGTTTATGAGGTTGTGTTCCAGCGCGCAGGCGGGAAGGCGCAGTTTTCGCCGATCGCGAGCGGCAGCTATTATAAGGTCGTCGTTTCACAGGACACGATCGAGGCGGTTGAGCGGGCGCTTGCGGGAGAGGATTATTCCGAGGGCGCATTGTATTTTGCGGCGCGCCGCTATGCGGGAAGCAGTCAGATGCGCTGGTTTGACGAATGCCTGACGAAGCTGTTCAGCTATGGCGGACATGAGTTTTTTACTTCCTGAAAACGCTTCTTCCTGCCGGGGAGACTTGGTTCTGGAAAGCGTTTTGCAGGCGGCTTTTTGCAAGTAAATCATGGCAAGTTGGCTGTTTGCCTGCAATGATTTACTTGCAATTTTGAAAATAGAACATTGTGCCGGATTCTCTTTTGTGTTACACTAGGCATGGATTGGATGATGATCGGCAGGGCAGATGCCCGTGATTTTACGGTTATAGTGAGAGAAGAACAGGAGAAATAAGATGGAAGTATTATACAAAAGCACAAGGAGTAATTCGAAACCGGTGACGGCGTCGATGGCGATTTTGAAAGGACTTGCGGAGGACGGCGGACTGTTTGTGCCGGAGCGGCTTCCGAAGCTTGACGTGGCGGTGGACGCGCTCTCCGGAATGAGCTATCAGGAGACGGCATATGAGGTGATGAAGCTGTTTTTGACGGATTTTACCAAGGAGGAGTTAAAAACCTGCATTGCCCATGCGTACGATTCCAAATTTGACACGGAGCAGATCGCTCCGTTACGGGAAGCGGACGGCGCGTATTATTTAGAGCTGTTCCATGGGAAGACGATCGCGTTTAAGGATATGGCGCTTTCTATTTTACCGCATCTGATGCTGACCGCCGCAAGAAAAAATCAGGTGACAAACGAGATCGTCATTTTGACCGCGACTTCGGGCGATACCGGGAAAGCGGCGCTTGCAGGGTTCGCCGATGTGAAGGGGACAAGGATTATTGTTTTTTATCCGAAAAACGGCGTCAGCCCCGTGCAGGAGAAGCAGATGGTGACGCAGAAGGGCGATAACACCTATGTCGTCGGCATCCACGGCAATTTCGACGATGCGCAGACCGGCGTAAAAATGCTTTTTTCAGACAAGGAGCTCGCGGCGCGGATGAATGAAAAGGGCTTTCAGTTCTCGTCGGCAAATTCGATCAATATCGGGAGGCTCGTTCCGCAGATCGTCTACTATGTGTATGCGTATGCGAAGCTGTATGCGCAGGGAGTCGTGAAAGAGGGCGAGGCGGTCAACGTGGTCGTTCCGACGGGCAATTTCGGAAATATTCTGGCGGCGTTCTATGCAAAAAACATGGGACTGCCGATCGGAAAGCTTATTTGCGCGTCCAATGAGAATAAGGTGTTATATGATTTCTTTCAGACGGGAACCTACGATAAAAACCGTGCGTTTGTGTTGACAAGTTCCCCGTCCATGGATATTTTGATCTCCAGCAATTTAGAGCGGCTGATTTATCGGATTGCAGGAGAGGATGCGGACCAAAACGCGGCGCTGATGAAGCAGTTATCCACGAAGGGCAGCTATCAGGTGACAAAAGAGATGGCGGAGCAGCTTGCGGATTTCTATGGCAATTATGCGTCCGAGCAGGAAACGGCGGAAATGATCGCATCACTCTATCGAAAGACCGGTTATATCATTGACACCCATACGGCGGTTGCCGCGAAGGTATACGAGAAATATCGGGCGGAGACGGGCGATACGGCAAAGGCGGTGATCGCGTCCACGGCAAGCCCGTTTAAGTTTACGAGAGCCGTGATGTGGGCGATTGACGGGAAGTATGCCGCAGAGGAGGATTTTGCGTTGGCGGACGCGTTATCGAAGCTGGGCAATGTGAAGATCCCGGCGGCGATCGAGGAGATCCGCACCGCGCCTGTCAGACACGACCGCGTTTGTGAAAAAGAGGAAATGAAAGCGGTCGTGACAGAGATCCTCGGATTGGAATAAGGCTTATGAACAGGATAAAAAAGAGTTCCGCGTCAAGCGGAACTCTTTTTATCGCCTTCCCATCGGCACATAATCCTGATCGGGTCCGATCGCCTTGTAGGCGGGACGGATGATCTTGCCGTTATTGGCAAGCTCTTCTAACAGGTGCGCGCTCCAGCCGGAAATACGACCGATCGCGAACATCGGCGTGAACAGCTCCGGCGGCAGGTTCAGCATGTTGTAGACAAAACCGGAATAGAAGTCCACGTTGATGCTGACGCCCTTGTAAATCTGGCGCTCCTCTGCGATGATCTTCGGCGCGAGCCGTTCTACGGCGCAGTAGAGACCAAATTCTTTCTGCATCCCCTTCTCATTGGCAAGCTTTTTGGCAAACTCGCCCATGATCTCGGCACGCGGGTCGGATTTAGAATAAACCGCGTGACCGAGTCCGTAGATCAGTCCTGAGTGATCGAACGCATCTTTATGTAACAGCTTCCGCAGATAATCGGAAATCTCGTCGTCGTCCGCCCAATCGCTGACGTTCTGTTTCATGTCGGCAAACATTTTGACGACTTTGATATTGGCGCCGCCGTGCCGCGGTCCTTTCAGGGAACCGATCGCCGCCGCCATGACCGAATAGGTATCGGTCAGGGAGGAGGAGACGACATGTGTGGTAAACGTGGAATTGTTACCGCCGCCGTGTTCCATATGTAAGACGAGCGCAACGTCTAAAAGCCGCGCTTCCAACGGCGTATAGCTGCTGTCTGGGCGCAGGACGCGCAGAATATTTTCCGCCGCGGATAATTCGGGATCGGGGCGGTGGATATAGAGGCTGTTCCCGTCGTGATAATGGCTGTACGCCTGATACCCGTAGATGGATAAAAGAGGAAACAGGCTGATAAGCTGTAAGCACTGGCGCAGCACATTCGGCAGGGACGTATCGTCCGCGCGGTCGTCGTAGGAATACAGCGTTAAAATGCTGCGCGCCAGCGTGTTCATCATATCGCGGCTCGGCGCTTTCATGATAATATCGCGGACGAATCCGGTTGGCAGCGTGCGGTATTCCGAGAGCATCCTGCAAAAAGAAGAAAGCTCATCCGGCATCGGCAGTCTGCCGAAAAGGAGAAGATAGGTAACCTCCTCAAAGCCGAAGCGGTTCTCGGACGTAAAGCCCCTGACGAGATCCTTAATATTATAACCGCGGTAAATCAGCTCGCCGGGCGCCGGAACGGAGACGCCGTCCACGATCTTGGAGGCGCGCACCTCGGAAATATTCGTCAGACCGGCAAGCACACCTTTTCCGTTGATGTCGCGCAGTCCTCTTTTCACGTCGTATTTTGTAAAAAGTTCTGTATCAATCTGACCTGCGGCTCTTGAAAGTTCCGAAAGGCGCAGTAATTCCGGCGTAATTTCAGAAAATTTTTGTTCTTCCATATCGTGTCCACCTTTCTTAAAATTGTTGTGGGAAATACCACGAATAAACGAAAAGTATGGATGACGAAGAAGTGTCAGGAAAAGCATACGTTTCGTTCAGATGTCATAAATGGTAAATGGAACGGATCCCGCGTGAATTACAGCCGCTTCTGCGCGCGACGTTCTCATGCGGTATAGTATCACTTCCTTTACATAATATCATGTTCTGCGGCTTCTGTTCAACAAAAATATCGCGGTTTTAGAAACATTTAAGAAAGTAGACCGGAATTTGTTTGGAAAATGATTGATTTTCCTCATTTTTTGTGCGATAATTGGGCTTAGCGTAAAGCAAAATTTCATATCAAAGGAGGACAAACATGTCAACAAAAGCTTATTATCCGATCAATGAGATTGGCGCGGGAAAGCCCGGTTTTTCCAAGACGCGTTCCATCATTGAGGCCGCTTTCTACGGCAATAATGTAGTGAAAGTCAATACCTTAAAGGAGGCTTATGAGCTTGCAAAGAATTCTCCGGGAACGATCGTGACCGATATGCCTGTGTACAGAGGCGAGGAATTCGGACTCGAGAGCGACGCAAAAGTTCTTCTTTTTAACGATGGAGCTGTAACCGGACGTTATGCAGCAGCACGTCGTATTAAGGGTCAGGCGGGTGTAGATTCCGTAAAGCTGGATAAGGTTGCGATGGATGCGGTCTATGAGACGCGCTGGAAGACCATGTATCATGCACAGGTATTCGTAGGTTTGGATCCGGAGTTTATGGTAAAGGCGCATCTGCTGATTCCGGAAGGCGAGGAGAACCTGCTGTATAACTGGATGCTCAACTTCCAGTATATGTCGGATGAGTATGTCAAGATGTATAAGAATTCCCAGCCGGTCGGCGGCGGGAAGGAGCCGGATATTTATATCTTCTCCGATCCCCAGTGGACACCGCAGGAGCGTCCGGACGTGGATTACAGCTGCCTGAGCGATCCGCTCACGCTGTGCTATTTTGATACGGACGAGAACTGCGCATGTATCCTTGGCATGAAGTATTTCGGCGAGCACAAGAAGGGCACGCTGACGATGGCATGGGCGATCGCGAACAGAAACGGTTATGCATCCTGCCATGGCGGACAGAAAGAGTACACGCTCGCAGACGGTTCCAAGTTCGTGGCTTCCGTATACGGCTTGTCCGGTTCCGGTAAGTCCACACTGACCCATGCAAAGCATGGCGACAAGTATCCGGCAATCAAGGTGCTTCATGATGATGCGTTCATCATCAATTCGGACACCTGTGCATCGATCGCGTTAGAGCCTACTTATTTCGATAAGACGGCTGATTATCCGACAGGATGCCCGGATAACAAGTACTTATTAACAGCGCAGAACTGCTCCGCAACGATGGATGAGGACGGCAAGATCCAGCTCGTTACCGAGGACATCCGGAACGGCAACGGCCGTGCGATCAAGTCCAAATTATGGTCTCCGAACCGTGTGGATAAGATCGACAGCCCGGTTAATGCGATTTTCTGGATCATGAAGGATCCGACCATCCCGCCTGTCGTAAGATTAAAGGGCGCGGCGCTTGCTTCCGTTATGGGTGCGACGCTTGCAACCAAGACTTCTACCGCAGAGCGTGTTGCCGCAGGTACGGACTTAAATGCGATCCGTATCGTGCCGTATGCAAATCCGTTCAGAACCTATCCGCTTGTGAACGACTATACGAAGTTCAAGAAGCTGGTTGAGGAGAAGAATGTGGCATGCTATATCATCAACACCGGTGATTTCATGGGTAAGAAGTGCCAGAAAGAAGATACGCTCGGCATTTTGGAGACCATCGTTGAGGGCAAGGCAAACTTTGAGAAGTGGGGACCGTTTGAGGACATCGAGATCATGAACGACTGGTCCGGCAAGACGGGCGATTTCACTCCGAATCTTCAGGACAAGGATTATGTAGCGCAGTTGAAGAGCGCTATGGAGACGCGCGTAAAGTCCGTAAAGGACTTCGGCGAGAAGGCCGGCGGTTTCGACAAGCTTCCTGACGAGGCGCTTGCAGCGCTTGAGAAGCTCGTAAAAGAGATCGAGTCGCTCTAAAAAGAAAGCGGCTTCGTGCGCGGGAGCAAAAGCGCACAGACCAGCAGGAATAAAGAGAGAAAGGGGCTTCGCGTATGCGGAGTCCCTTTTTGCGCGATAAGCTTAACCGATAGGAAATTTTGCTCCAAGGACTTGCTGTGATATAAGATGTTGACAAATAAAATTGGGGGGGGGGGTAAAATAAAACCGTGTCGGAAGCCAACGTCATAACGGAAGCCAAAGGCATAACAAAAGGAAAAGTCATGACTGGATACAAAATCATGATGGAAGACACAGTCATGACAGAAAGGGAAAAAGATGAGATATGTGATAGGAGGCATTTCTATTTTGTATGCGGCATTGTCCATGTTTGCCGCCATTGTCCAGATGAGGACGCAGCCGCGTAAGGATACGCCGCTTATGATGCTGGGCGGAGGGATTCTGCTGATCGCAGCCGCGCTGATTCAGAAAGCGGACTGGATATTGGCGGTTATCGGAGGTGCGATGATCTGCGCGGCAGCATTTTTGAACGGAAGGCGCAGCGGCAATTTCCATATTCAGCACCACATCATCCGCTTGGCGCTTACCCTGATTTTGGTGATCGGGTTCGTGATGCAATGATTCCGGCGTCATGAGTGCCGGTCTGATGCGCAGGACGTTCCGTTTCGGCGGGCGCAAATGTCGGTCAGGAATCGCAGATTCATGACAGGATGCGCGCAGGTGCTCTTTTTTGAAGAAAAGGCGGCAGAGCGGGATGCAACGCTTTCAGCGCTCGTCCGTCACGAAATGCTTCACGCCGTCCGTCGGATGTATGAGTTCCGTTCGGAAAAATGCGGGATACATGCGCCGCGGATCGTCCGGCGGACACCATGTCAGGTATTCTTTTGCGCCATCTTCCGTAAAGCTGCCGCTGACCGGACGAAAGTCCTTCGGAACTTTCATATAAAAGAAAAAAGAAATCTCATAGATCAGACGGCTTTCCTTTTCCGGCGTATTTCCCCAAAAATAATTTTCATGGATAAATCCCAGCCGGTCGATCTCCATTTTTACGCCGGTCTCTTCGAAAACCTCACGAACGACCGTCTCCTGCGCAGTTTCGCCGAATTTGACGCGTCCGCCGACCGAATAGAGACAATCCTCCCGTTCATTTCCAACCATAAGAAATCTGCCGTCTCTTAAAATGACCGCGCCGGCGCGGATATTGATGAGTCCCTGATCGCAGGGGACCGTTATGTCACTTCCCATTGCTGTTTCCCTCCCGAAATGCCCGATCGCGTATGATGGAGCGGCGAATGCGTTTGATTTTGCTGATGCTCATTTTATCATAGGCGCTTTTTTGATACAAGGATTGTTTTTTATAAGTAAGATATGTTATACTTTTTGATAAGAACAATTATTATGGGGCGGGAGCAAGGAGAAAGCCGCGAAAAAAGATAAAATGAGGGAAGGGGAACACGGCAATGATGAAGATTCAGGATTTTTGTGACATGAACAGATTTGAGGAGATTATGGACAACTGGGCAAAGAGTACGGGACTTGCGACGGTGGCGGTCGGAGCAGACGGGCAGTACATCAGTGAGTGTTATAATTTCACGGATTTTTGTATTAAGCTGACGCGCGGGAGCGCTGAGGGCTGCCGCAGATGTGAGAAATGTGACAGGGAGGGAAAGGGCGTTTATTCCTGTCATGCAGGGCTGGTTGATTTTGGAATTCCGATCACGTTAGAGGATGGGACCGTGTTAGGAAGCGTTATCGGTGGTCAGGTTCTTCCGGAAAACCCTGATGAAGATAAGTTCCGTCAGACGGCAAGGGAAATCGGCGTTGACGAAGAGGTTTATATTGACGCGCTCCACAAGGTCAATGTGCGGTCCAGATCGCAGATCGAGGCGGCGGCGAATTTGCTGGGCGATGTGATCAACATGTTTGTGCGCACCAGCTATGTGACGAAGGTCAACATGCGGATTTTAGACGAGCTCAAAGACGGGATCAATGAAGCGGTCAAAGAGATCGATATTGCGAACGAGAGCACAAAGAAGATCGTCGGATTCAGCAGCAGACAGCGTATCCTCGCATTAAACGCATCCATTGAGGCGGCGCGTGCCGGGGACGCGGGCAAAGGTTTTGCCGTTGTTGCGAATGAGGTACAGAAGCTTGCGCAGGGGATGTCACAGGCAAGCGTAGAGATCACCTCATCCTTGAACAGGGTAACGGAGACGATTTACAGTCTGAATAAGGAAAGTGTGTAAAAAATCTTACGATACATAAATTGTAATATAAATTTGCAATTTTCAGTTGATTTGACGCGCAATTTTGCGTATAATAAGAATAACCTGAAATGCTCGATCATTCCTATTATTTTGAACCTACAGTTACTTGAAAAGGGATTCCTATATTGTCTGATGGATGTCAGGCCTCCGGATGAAAATCTATGCAGGGGAAGGCAGAAGTTATGATTGCGGTTACCCACCTGGCGTTTGCTAGGAGTCAAAAGATAGGAAACGGCATTTCGGCAAGCAATAGAAAGGACGCTTTGCGGACTTTCTATTGTCATGGATACAAAAGAAAAAGCAGCCAATAGATGGCTGCTTTTTCTTTTGCTGTCAAGAGTGGACAGGTAAAGAGGGAATGGGATGGATATACAAAATAATGCGGATCGAAGAGCGGCGTTAAGCCGTGCCATGCGCGGGTCGTCCGGAATGGGGGAGCGCCGCCGCGGGGGAGGCCGCAGGACGGCGGGGAAAAGGGGGATGGTCTGTCTGCTTCTTGCGGTCCTGCTGTGCGGCGGATTGGTTTTTTGGAGCCATACCGGTCAAAAAGCATCGTTTTATGTATCGGTAGGGGATCGGTCTAAGGAGGATCAGGGCGGAGAAGAACAATCAACGGAGAAAAAAGCCGGGACGGACGAGAAAGCGGACCAGAGCGGACAGACGCCGGTACCTTATGAGGTGCCGGAGACGGTACGCGTACTTCTTATGAATCGTGATTTTTCTAATATCTATCACGATCAGCTTGTGCTGGCGGGGGATACGGCGGAGGTGGCGGTCACGGCGGACGGACTGCGCGGGAACTTTGAAGAATGGAAAGAACAGTTTTTGCAGGAAGGGCTGATATTGGAACAGGAGGGGGAGCGTTATGTGTTGATGCCGCAGGAAGAGGAGCGGCTGCAGATTCTTTCCCTCAGCCGCGCGTGCGGAACGCCGTCCTACCGTGGAAAATTATATTTGTATGTGAGAGACGACCGGCTCGTATTGGTCAATGAGCTTTCTTTGGAGGAGTATTTATACAGCGTTCTGCCGAGTGAAATGCCTGCGTCTTATCATGAGGAGGCGCTCAAAGCGCAGGCTGTCTGTGCGAGGACATATGCCTGTGCGGTCATGGAGAATCCGCGTTATCCTGAGTTTGACGCGCAGCTGGACGACAGCACCTCATGCCAGGTGTACGGAAATCTGGCGGAACATGAGAATACGACGGCTGCCGTGGAGCAGACGAGGGGCGAGATCCTGCTCTATCAGGAACGACCGGTCAGCACCTATTATTATTCGACCTCGTGCGGGATCGGCAGCGACATCAGCGTGTGGCAGGGATTTCCGGTCGAAGAGTATCCCTATCTTACGAATCGCAGTTTCAATGCGGCGCATGAGGAACTGAACCTGGCGGATGACACGGAGTTTGCGGCATATTTGGCGGCGGAGCATGCGGATACGGAGCGCGCCTATCCGTGGTATCGGTGGAGTTGTCAGGTGTCCGGTGTAAATGCCGATCAGATGTATGAAAAGATAAAGGAGCGCTATCTGGTCAAACCGGAAAGCGTGGAGCTGGTGGGAGCAGGCATACAGACGGAAGCGGAGAGCGGCGGGCAGGAGGCGCGTGACGGACAGAAGGCGGACAGCGGGCAGGCAGAGAGCAGCAGCGGGCAGACGGGGAGCAGCGGGCAGACGGGGAGTAGCGGGCAGACGGGGAGCAGCGGGCAGACGGAAGAGGAGCGCCTTCCGCATCCGGGGCGTATTGTGGGGCTGTCGGTCGCGGAGAGAAGCACTTCCGGCTGTGCGACCTGTCTGCTGATCGAAGGAGAAGAGCACAGCTATCGCATTTATGGAGAATATAATGTCCGTTATCTGCTTTGCGACGGTGAGACGACCGTGACGAGACAGGACGGGAGCACGACCGTTATGAGAACGATCCTGCCGAGTGCGTACCTGATTTTAACACCATTACTGGACAAAGAGGAATTTATAGGGTATTCTATTATAGGCGGCGGCTACGGACACGGTGTGGGGATGTCGCAGAACGGAGCGGATATGCTCGCCGCATCGGGGACAGGGTATCGTGATATTTTGGCTTATTATTACGTAGGAACCGAATTGAAGATACCAAAATGAGGAAGGTCAATCGGCAGAGGCAGAGCGGCCGGATTCCGGTAACGGGAATCGGTTGTGGATGACATGGATGATACGGAGATGAAAATGGTTCGCTTTATCAACGAATTTATGGCAAAGATGAAACGGGATGACGTGGGGGCTCATGCGGCGTCCGCGGCGTTCTTTATGTTTCTTTCTATTTTTCCGATTTTAATGCTTCTTTGCTCGGTGCTGCCGTATACGCACATATCCGAGGCGGATCTGCTGCGGGTTGTGACCGATCTGCTTCCGTCGAGTATTGATCCGCTGGCAGTCAGCGTGATCGGCGAGCTCTACGATCAGTCGGTAGCGGTTATTTCCGTATCCGCAGTCTTTATCATATGGTCTGCGGCGAAGGGAATTCTGGCGCTGGTAAGAGGCTTAAATGCCGTGCAGGAGGTGGATGAGACGCGCAATTATTTTGTGCTGCGTTTCTGGTCCTGCATTTATACGGTCATCCTGCTTGTGCTCATTGTTTTTTCGCTGATCGTGCTCGTGTTCGGCAACCCGATTATCAACAACCTGCTTTCTCATTTGCCGAGCATTCGGTATATGGCAATTATTTTGATGCCGTTCCGCTATCTGGTCGTCATTATCGCGCTGGCGCTTGTGTTTGCGCTGATGTATGCGCTCATTCCGAATAGAAAAAATAAGATTTTTGATAAAATGCCGGGAGCCATTTTCGCAAGCTTCGGCTGGACGGTATTTTCCTGGGCGTTTTCGATGTATGTCGAACGATACGGGTCTTTCAATATGTACGGCAGTCTGACGACAATCGTGATCATCATGCTGTGGCTGTATTTTTGTATGTATATCCTGTTGCTCGGCGACGAGCTGAATCATTACATACAGCCGCTTTTGGAGCTTGTTCGTGTGAACAGGCGGGAGCGGAGGGAAAAAAGCGAAGAGCGGAAGACGAAAGAACGATCCGGCTCTTGAGAGGGGCAGAAGAAACGTAAAAAGATTTTTTGAAAAAGACTTTTTTCATTTCTTGGACTTGACATTTGAAAATGCAGTGATTACAATAGGCAATATAAAAATGCGGAAAGAAGTTTCCGGAAATAATCGTGAAAATTCTGATGTGAAAAAGGCGAGGAGCATGTAAAAGTACCCGATAACCCTTCAGAGAGAGGATGTCACCGGCTGAAAGCATCCTTAGGAAGTGTCCTGTATGATATTCCCATGTGAGCCGCCCGTTTGAAACGGTTTATCTGCACCGAAAGTAGGACGGGACGTGACAGCGCGTTAAGCTGAATGAGAGTCTGCCTTTGATAAAATCCATCATCTACAGGCAGGAATCAGGGTGGTACCGCGGAGCAAATTCGTCCCTTGCATAATCATGCAGGGGATATTTTTTTGCGCGATAAGCTTAAGAAGCGAAGTGAAACATCAAAGCTTGGAAAGGAGCAAACAGCAGATATGAAAGAAAAACTGGCAAAGATCAAGGAGGAGGCGTTACAGCAGATCGCGGGCAGCGACGCGCTGGAAAAACTCAACGAGGTAAGAGTGAACTTCCTTGGCAAAAAAGGAGAGTTGACAACCGTTCTAAAATCCATGAAGGACGTCGCGCCGGAGGACCGCCCGAAGGTCGGTCAGATGGTGAACGAGATCCGGGACGAGATCGAGCGCGTTTTGGAACAGGCGAAGACGCAGATGGAGGCAAAGGCGCGCGAGGCGGCAATGAAGCGCGAGGTGATCGACGTGACGCTTCCCGCCAAAAAGAATCTCGTCGGGCACCGTCATCCGAACCGCATTGTTTTAGACGAGGTGGAACGCATCTTCATCGGCATGGGATATGAAGTGGTCGAAGGACCGGAAGTGGAATATGATTATTACAATTTTGAGGCGCTGAATATTCCGGCGGATCATCCGGCAAAGGACGAGCAGGACACGTTCTATGTAACAGACGACATTCTCCTGCGCACGCAGACGTCCCCCGTGCAGGTACGGACGATGGAAAAGGGAAAGCTGCCGATCCGCATGATCGCGCCGGGCAGGGTGTTCCGTTCCGACGAGGTGGACGCAACGCATTCGCCGTCGTTCCATCAGATCGAGGGAATGATCGTGGATAAAGGCATCACGTTTGCAGACCTGAAAGGAACGCTGGCACAGTTTGCAAGGGAGCTGTTCGGGGAAAAAACAAAGGTCAAGTTCCGGCCGCACCACTTTCCCTTCACAGAGCCGTCCGCGGAGGTCGATGTTTCCTGTTTTAAGTGCGGCGGAGAAGGATGCCGTTTCTGCAAGGGAAGCGGCTGGATCGAAATTTTAGGATGCGGTATGGTGCATCCGAAGGTATTAAAGATGAGCGGCATTGATCCGGATGTGTATTCCGGTTTTGCGTTCGGAATCGGCTTGGAACGCATTACCCTGTTAAAATATGAAATCGACGATATGAGATTGTTATATGAAAATGACGTGAGATTTCTGAAACAGTTTTAGAAACGAGTTTCGCTTACAAGAAACCCGTTCGAAGGAGCTGTCGCATTAAGTTTATACCGGGCAATATGTAGCGGATCAAGTTCTGTAAAGCACCTATATATTGTAGACATTGCGCTTATTGCAACAGCCCTTCCGGAATTATGAAAACATGACGGCTTAGAAAATTTGAAAGGGAAAGAAAGGAAAACATGCAATGAATACAGCATTATCATGGGTGAAAGCATATGTGCCCGATTTGGACTGCACGGATAAGGAATACTGCGACGCCATGACCTTATCGGGAACCAAAGTAGAAGGTTACGAGCGCACGGACAAGAATTTGCAAAGCATCGTGGTCGGTCAGATCACAAACATTGAAAAGCATCCCGATGCCGACAAACTGATCGTTTGTCAGGTCAATATCGGCAGTAAAACGATCCAGATCGTCACGGGAGCGTCCAATGTCAGGGAGGGCGACAAAGTGCCCGTTGTTCTGGACGGCGGAAAAGTGGCGGGCGGACATGACGGCGGACCGCTGCCGGAAAACGGCATCGAAATCAAGGCGGGACAGCTGCGCGGCGTACCGTCAAACGGGATGATGTGCTCGATTGAGGAGCTCGGTTCCGACCGCAATTTCTATCCGGAGGCGCCGGAAAACGGGATTTATATTTTCGGGGACGACGCGGAGGTCGGCGCGGACGCCATTGAAGCGCTCGGACTGCACGATACCGTGTTCGAGTATGAGATCACCTCGAACCGTGTGGACTGCTACAGCATTTTGGGAATCGCGCGCGAGGCGGCGGCAACCTTCAGGAAGCCGTTTGTGCCGCCCGTTGTCAAGGAGACGGGGAATGCGGAAAATGCGGCGGATTATATTTCTGTCGAAATCAAGGACATGGAGCTCTGCACGCGGTACTGTGCGCGCGTTGTCAAAAACATTCAGATTGCGCCGTCGCCGAAATGGATGCAGAGGCGGCTTGCGGCGAGCGGCATTCGTCCGATCAATAACCTGGTTGATATTACCAATTACGTGATGGAAGAATACGGACAGCCGATGCATGCGTATGATCTTGATACGATCGCGGGCAGAAAGATCATTGTGCGCCGCGCGGCGGACGGGGATACGTTCCAGACGCTGGACGGGCAGATGCGTACATTAGATAAAGACGTGCTGATGATCTGTGACGCCGAAAAAGAGATCGGCATCGCAGGGATTATGGGCGGTGAAAATTCCAAGATCACGGATGATGTGACAACCGTTTTGTTCGAGGCGGCGACCTTCAACGGCGCAAACATCAGAAAGTCGGCAAAGCGCATCGGGCTCCGCACGGATGCTTCCGGTATCTTTGAGAAGGGACTTGAGCCGCGCAATGCGCAGGCGGCGATTGACCGTGCCTGCGCGCTGATCGAGGAGCTTGGCTGCGGGGAAGTGGTCGGCGGCATCGTAGATGTGAAAGCGCCGTTTCAGGAGCCGGTCAGGGTGCTTTTTGAGCCGGAAAGGATTAATGCATTCCTTGGAACAGCAATCTCACGGGAGGAAATGCTGCAAATCTTTGAACGCATTGAAATTGTTTATGACGAAAAGACAAATGAGCTGATCTGTCCGGTATTCCGTCAGGATCTGCTTAGTTTTGCGGATATTGCAGAGGAAGTCGCCAGATTCTACGGGTATGATAAGATTCCCGTAACGCTGCCGAACGGCGAAGCGACGGCGGGAAAACATTCTTTTTCCCAAAGAATCATGGAAAAAGCAAGGGAGGTTGCCGAGTTCTGCGGATTCTCACAGTGCATGTGCTACTCGTTTGAGAGTCCGAAAGTGTTTGATAAGCTGCTGCTTCCGGAGGACAGCCCGCTTCGTCAGACCGTGACGATTGCAAACCCGCTCGGCGAAGATTTCTCCATTATGAGAACGCTGCCGCTGAACGGTATGCTGAC
This sequence comes from bacterium, assembly GCA_023667365.1. Lineage (GTDB taxonomy): Bacteria > Bacillota > Clostridia > Lachnospirales > Lachnospiraceae > DLAJ01. The sequence continues at coordinate 20,721 of JAMPAG010000045.1, forward strand.
GTCGCTCGCGACCAATTATAACCGGCGCAATAAAGATGTGCGTCTCTATGAAATGGGAAATGTCTATCTGCCGAAACAGGTGCCGGTGACGGAGCTTCCCGACGAGCGCATGATGTTCACGCTTGGTATGTACGGGGACGGCGATTTCTTTACCATGAAGGGCGTGGTGGAAGAGTTGTTTGCGTATATTGGTATGCGGGAACGGGTGGAATATGATCCGGAGGCGGGAAAACCCTATCTGCATCCGGGACGTCAGGCGCTCATCCGCTATCAGGGAAAAGAACTTGGTTATCTCGGCGAGCTGCATCCGCAGGCAGCGGACACATATCGCATCGGTGCGAGAGTGTATGTCGCGGTGCTGGATATGACGCAGATCATTCCGCTTGCAACATTTGAACGTAAATACGAGGGGCTTACCCGGTTCCCGGCGGTGACAAGGGACCTCAGCATGGTGGTGCCGGGGGAAATCCGGGTCGGTCAGCTTGAGGATTTGATTTTACAGCGCGGCGGCAAGATTCTGGAGAGCTGTGAACTGTTCGATCTCTATGAGGGGGAACAGATCGGGGAAGGCTTCAAGTCCGTCGCCTACTCGCTCACGTTCCGCGCAAAGGATCGGACGCTGGAGGAAAACGACGTGAACGGCGCCATGAAAAAGATTTTGAACGGATTGCAGAATATGGGCGTGGAACTGCGGAAAGCCTGATGATTGATTAGATGCGGTTCATTTGGTAAAGAATCATAACAAGCAATAGAAAGAGAGGAATATCGAACATGGAACACACAAACACATGGACAACGTATAATAAGAAACAAGTAAAGGAGTGCGAGCAGTTTGCGCAGGAGTACCGTGATTTTTTGGACAACGGAAAGACGGAGCGCGAGTGCGTGGACACGATTGTCAACGAGATTGAAAAGCACGGCTACGTGGAAATGGAAAAGCTTGCGGCGGAAGGAAAGAAGCTGAAAAGCGGAGACAGAGTGTATTCCGTATGGATGAATAAGTCCATTGTTCTGTATCAGGTTGGGGAGAACCCAATGGAACAGGGCATGAACATTTTGGGCGCGCATATTGATTCGCCCCGGCTGGATGTGAAGCAGAATCCGCTCTATGAGGACGGCGGTTTTGCGTATCTGGATACGCACTATTACGGCGGCATCAAAAAGTATCAGTGGGTGGCGCTTCCGCTTGCCCTGCACGGCGTCGTGGTAAAAAAAGACGGAACGACCGTCATGGTCAATATCGGTGACAGAGAGGACGATCCCGTGCTTTTTATTTCCGATCTGCTCATTCATCTTTCCCAGGAGCAGCTTGAAAAGAAGGCGGCAAAGGTGATAGAGGGAGAGGCGCTCGATTTAATCATCGGCAATCGTCCGTATCATGAAGAGAAGGATAAAAAGAAGGATGCAGAAAAGGAAGATGGCAAGGAGGCGGACAAGGAAGACGCAAAAGAAAAGGATGCGGTGAAAAAGAGCGTGCTTGCCTTATTAAAAGAATACTATGACATGGAAGAGGAGGACTTTATCTCCGCGGAACTGGAAATCGTTCCGGCAGGCAAAGCGCGCGAGGCGGGCATCGACCGCAGTATGATTATGGCGTACGGACAGGATGACCGCGTGTGCGCGTTCGCGTCCTACCGCGCGATGCTGGAGCTGTCCAAAGTAAAACGTACGGCATGCTGTATTCTGGTCGATAAAGAGGAGATCGGCAGCGTCGGCGCGACCGGTATGCAGTCCCGCTTTTTTGAAAACTCCGTTGCGGAACTGATGCAGCTGTGCGGGACGTATTCGGAACTGGCGCTCCGCAGATGTCTGGCGCATTGCGATATGCTTTCCTCCGATGTGTCGAGCGCGTACGATCCGACTTATGCGGGCAGTTTTGATAAAAAGAATGTTGCCTGCCTCGGCGACGGCATGGTGTTTAATAAATTTACCGGTTCCAGAGGAAAGTCCGGTTCCAACGACGCGAATGCGGAATATATTGCGCATATCCGCGAGATTTTTGAGCGGGAAAAAGTAAATTTGCAGACCGCGGAGCTCGGCAAGGTGGAC
>JAMPAG010000046.1 GCA_023667365.1 bacterium
ACATGAATATCTGACGCTTCCAGGTCATATTCATCCACGCGCACTCCTCTTAAATCCCCGGACGCTTCCTCCGCACTTTCGCGCGCCTCCAGCGCAAGGTCCGTTCTGATCTGAAATGCCATTTTCCACATCCCTCTTTTCCATCGGTAACGTTTTTTTCTTATTTTGACTGAAAAAAAGAAATTTATGTATTGACAGAACAGCGGAAATTCACTATTATATTCCATGTGTGTTTACATTAGTTCGTCCGTGTCCGGCTATAATGAAACACCGGCATTAACAACAATCAGAGATGGAGGTGTTATCATGGCAAATATCAAATCCGCGAAGAAGAGAATTTTAGTGAGCCAGAAGAAGGCAGACAGAAATAAAGCGATTCGTTCCGGCGTGAGAACCGCAGTCAAAAAGGTATATGCTGCGATCGACGCAAACGATAAGGAGGCTGCCGCTTCTGCCGTATTGGCGGCGACAAGCGCAATTGATAAGGCGACCAGCAAGGGCGTATATCATAAGAATTATGCTTCCCGCAAAATTTCCCGCCTGAATCTTGCAGTCAATAAAATGTAAAAAATCGTGCTTCGCACGCTTTCAAAGAATCCGCCCAGCGGATTCTTATGGAATTACAAAATTTCTATTTTATAAATCCCTCAAAAAACAATAGAATTCACGCCTTGCGAAAATTCTATCGTCATGAATAAAACCATCATCGTTCGGCTGGCGATGATGGTTTTTCTGCTTTCTCACGGTCACGGATTCGTGCGCAGCGCCTCCACTTCCTGCTCCGTCAGCGGACGCCAGTCAAACTCCATGACATCCGCCCCGCCAAAGATCATTTCATAAAACGCGTCGTACTGCGACTGATCGTAGCGGTATTCTCCCGTATATTCCTCGCCGTACTCGATCGCATAGACCGTGCCGGTACCCGACACATCCGCTTCATCGGGAAATCCGTCCGGCCAGAACTCTTTCTGCCAGCCCTCCACGCTTCCGACATGAAAATAACGGTCGGTCGCCATATTGTAGCGATAAATATTATAGGGCCAGAACTCCGGTCCGTGCGTCTGATTATGCGAACATTCCGCAAGAATCATGCCGTTATCGAAAAACGTAATAAGCGGATATTCCACCAGCTCCCTTCTCATTTCCCCTGTAACGGGATCGTACTCGTACACCGCCTCCAGCATTCCTGCCACGTACGTCTCCGTCCACGCGATTATCAGCTCCTCCACATCATCCGCGTCCACATCTGCCACGCAGAACTGATTGTCGCTGAGATCCGAAAATCCGAGCGGCTCCGACGCAAGCGCTCCGTCCGGCAGGACCAGTTCGTCCATCAGCCGCTGCAGCGCATCGGCATACGCCGCACGCAGCTCCGCCGCCCTCGCCTCGCTGCCGCCTGCACTCTCATCCCCAAACGTTCCAACACCCGCGCCATAACCGCCGTCGAGGTCCGCCAGATAATGATTGGAGACAAACTGATAGTTCTCCCCATCCTTCCGGATGACAGTCTCGCAGTCGGAAAGCCGGTCATCCCAGATCAGATCATCCGTGTGAAAGCGCAGCGTATAAAGATCACCCTCCCTGATTCCCTCCACGCAGACATAGGACACATAATTGGTGTCTCCCACTTCATGGTAAAAAGAATCAAATTCCGCAAGATAGGTCCATGTGGACGTTTCCGGAAACGCATCCAGTCCGATTCCCAATTTTTTGCGCAAAAACGCATCCGCCCCCTGCTTTGGAATCTTTATGCAGTCCGTATACAGTTCCTCCTGTTGGCACGCGGCAAGATATACCGCGATCTCCTCGTCCGACATTTCTTCCGCGATCCCGGCGCCGTTGTAAAATACCTCGCCAAGGTTCACATCCTCCGGCGTATCATAGGAGGAAAGAAGAAAACCGTAATTCCCTATTTCCCGGATCAGATCCGAAAAAAAACGCAGCTCTCTTTCGTTCAACGCCACCGGCACCGCCAGACTGCCTTCCTGCGCGCCGGATTCTGCGTCGTCGGCGCCATCCGCATCTTCCTGTCCGTGATCCCCGGTCTCTGTCTCAGCGTCCGCGCGTTCCTCTTCCGCACCGCCGGGCGCTGCATCCGCATCCGCTTTACCGTCCGCCTCCGCGTCGTTCTCCTGCCTGTTCCCGGCAGCCGCCTGCTGTTCCTGCTGCATGGCGTTTTCCGTCTCCTGCTTTCCGCAGCCGCACAACAGTACCACGCTGCATACGAGCGCGGCACGGCATAACAGCGCCATGCGGTTACGCATCACCGATAAGAATATTTTTTTCATAGGAATCCTCCCCGCTATTTCCCTATCCCATAACAAGCCTGCACGTTTCATGCGGACAAAATCTGCCATGCGTCTGTTCCTTTTCAGCATAGCACAAAAAGAACTCCGCTTCAATCGGCGGAGTTCTTTTTTCTGAAACATATTTTTCCTATACTGGAATTTTATTTTTTATTGATGTTTGTGCTTTACGACCGTATTCGCATCGAGCTGGACGGTTGTGGTCAGACGATAACCCTGCGGCACCCTGATAAAGTACTGCATGCCGATGCCTTCGCTCGAACCTGTATACCGGTACCATTCAACCGAAATCCGCGATTCATAGGTTTTGCCGTTATAGTTGATGGTACACGTCCATGCCTTGTCGCCGTCGCCGCCGTCATACGCGACTGCCAGATTCTGTACGCTTGCCTGATCAAAACCGATCGCCCTCACCAACGCCTCCTGTAACGCCGCTACATCCGCGTCGTGCACATCCACTTCCACATTAAAATCCTGATATTCGCATCCCGCCGGAATATCCTCATATTCCTGCATATAATCAGCTACACTGACCCCTGAATAATTGATCGTGACATTGACCGGCGTTCCATTGTTATCAAAAACGCCCTCGTATTTGGCAAAAACGCCCTCGGTTCCGGATGCCGGCACCCAAATCTCCGAACCAGCTTGTTGATTTGCAGCCTGCTGGTTCGCGGTCTGCTGATCTGCCTGCGGCTGATCTGTCGGCGGCTGAACTGCCGGCGGCTGATTAGCCGTATTGTCCGCCGGAGCCGGACCGGAGGGAGCCGGATTGTTCTCCCCGTAAACGCCTGCTGTTCTTCCCTCTGTGATCCCATAGGTATAATAATGGTTCACATAGGCATTCCAGTCATCCCCGAACGCTTCTTCCAGATCGGCGTATGCCGCGCGGTACTCCGCAACGTTGAGCACCGTACTTGCCACTCTCCCCTCGTTCAGTCCATACGTCATGTAATGCTGCAGCAATGCACCCTCGTCATAGCCGAACGCCTCTTTTAAGTCTGCATAGGAATCTGCATAATAGGATGCGTCAAAGACATCCTTTACCTCCGCCGCGGAGACGCTCATCGAACACGCCGATACGGATACCGCCGCCACCGCCAGCGCGGTGAACCATTTTCCACTTCTCTTCATTTTTTGTCCTCCTGTTTTCTACTGTTCTGCGAGGTCCCGTCATGACGAAGCTTATTTCGCCGTTCGGTCCGGGCCCTATATAGAATAGATTAGTCAGGGCAAAAAAAGGTTCCCGCGTTTTTATTTTTCCCCAAAATATTCTGTCCTATTTCAAAGGAATATATAAATCCTCCACATAGATCCCGATCACCTGACTGACCGGAATGACCCGGGTAAACTCTAAGGTATCCCGCTGATACGTTTTGCCGTCCGCCTCCGCGTAAGAAGTACTTCCGCCGTCCGCCATCGCAGGCTCCTCCCAGTCATGGCTCACAACCGTCAGCTCTTCCCCGTCAATCATTCTTAAACGAACGGCGATTCTGGTATCCGAAACGCCCAGCTCATCATACGGAAAATTGGAGACATCCGAAACCAGTACCATCGCAAGCGGCGTTAATTCCACGCGCTCTACCACGGCCGTCGTGTCGATAAAAGAAAAAGACATATCGGAATTTCCCTCAACCGTAATCTGGTCCGTCACGGTGCGGAAAAAAGGGAACGTGACGCTCCACACCCCGCTGACCAGCAGCGTCGGCTCTTCCGAATTCGGATCAGCGGTCAAATCCCGAAAGCAGACGGTCACATCACTGCCTTCCTCCAGCTCCTCATCAAACACCAGGCTGACCACATAGGTCGCCCTGTTGGGCATCTCGTCGCTGACCTCCAGAAATTCGCAGGAAATGGAACCGCCGATCAGTTGGTCCGTGCTGTAGTTTTTCCCTTTACAAAAGCAAAAATAATCAAAGGAAATATGATCTGAAAACCTGACATTGCCGGGCGCCGTTATTTTGATCAGCAGATAGATACTATGGCTGTCAATGACTTCCTCGGACAACTCCATGACCAGATCCGGCTTGCTTTCCGCATAGCCATGATCACTTCCGACGCCGCTTTCATCCGGATCCTCTCCGGAACTGTCCGTCAAAAAATCAAGGATCGTCTGTTTGAAGGAGGTAAAGAAGTCCGCCCTGACGCCAACCGTATAAACGGACAGGATCAAAACGATGCAGACCAGACAGACTGCCAGCCGGAAAACGCCTTTTCTGCCTTTGCCTTTTTGATGAGACTCCTCTTTTTGCGCCAAAGATTGCAGCAGCCCGTCCACTTTTTGATCATAAGAAGCCGGCGGCTGTATATCTTCTGCCATTTCTTTTATCTTTTTATCGAATTTATTCATGACATGCCACCTGTTTTTTTCAATGCCTCTTTCAATAGTGTTCTTCCGCGGTTCAGACGCGACTTCACGGTTCCTGTCGAGATATGCAGCACACGGGCAATATCGCTGATCGAAAGATCGCCATAATAAAACAATATCACTACCATACGATAGGGTTCGCTGAGCGTCTGCACAATATCCCACAATTCATGATGGTCGTCATAGGACGGCTGTAAAAGCTGCTCCACATGCTCATTTCCGGGAAGTTCAAGACGCTTCTGCTGGATCTTCAACGCCTCATTTCTGGTAATGCTGATCATCCATGCTTTGAATTTATATGGATTTTTTAACTGGGAAAGATGCTCGTATCCGTTCAAAATAGCACCGCATACCGCATCCTCCGCATCCGTCTCATTTTTCAAAATGGCATAGGCGGTTATGTATAATTGTTTTCTATACTGGCTGATACGTTCACAAAATTCAGACTGTTTCATCGTCCGTAACCTCTTTTTATTTATTTTTGCTTTTCTGTTCCAAAAAATGACAAAACTCCTCATTTAATGGATACTCAAAATCGCAAAAAGGTTCCCGGATTTTTTATTCCTGCGCAAATACCGTACACGGCACGGCCGTCTCGCGGATTCCGTTCGGACCGTTCACCGCAACTTCTCCCCACTCCTCGGAAAGAGAATTGCCGTTCCAGTCATCCGCCAGATCCAGGTATTCCACACCGCCGCCGTTTCCTTTCCACGACCATGCAAGATACCCGACATTCAGTTCCACACAGCGCGCCATGATATAATCCTCCTGTACGTCGCCGTCCGAATGATTATAACCAAACTCGCCGATCACCAGACACAGATCCTGATCGAGCGCATACCCCATATTCTCGTCAATGGACTCCTCGGTGCCGCCCGCCGTCCCATACATGTGAACGGAGAACATCGTATTGCCAAGTATATCCGACTCCAATACTTCCCTGCCGTGATCGCCGATACATTTTCCGTACTGCCCCCAGCCGCAGGCATCGACCATGATCGTGTGCGCGAGTCCCGCCTCGCGCAGCATCGGGATCGCCTGTGTGTAGCCCTCGCACCATCGGGTGCTGTTCCAGTCGCCGCCCCACTCGTTTGCAATGTTAATGATACAGTAATCTTCCTCGCCGATGAGCACATCCTTGATCCCGACAAAATATTCCGCCGCCTGCAGCAGGGAATCCACATCATTGTAGCCTGTGGCGTCATGTACCTCAAAGATCGCGACCATACCGAGATTTTTACAGATTGCCAGAATATTCGCAACGGTCTGCGCATCCGTCTTTGTCCACTGTACGCCGTCCGAAAGTACAATGCGCACCGCATTCGAACCGGTTCCCTGAATCGCCTTTAACGCCGTGCCAAGCTGATCGGCAAACCATGTATGCGCATGATTGACGCCGCGCATCACGAACGGATTCCCGTTCGCATCCAAAAGCGTCCGCCCGTCCACGCGGAATCCCATCTGCGCCTGTAATGCGGAAACATCAACTGCGCCGTCCGTACTGCCGTCCGCCGGATCCGCGCCATCACCCGCTATGCTCCCGTCCGCGTCGCCTGCCGCACCTGCTGCCCCGTCCGCGCCGCTGCCCGTATCGTCTGCCGTGCCGCCCGTGGCATCGCTCCCGTCCGATACTTCTCCACCGTTTTCCCGCTCTTCCGTACGGGCGTCATCGCTGTCCCCATTGCCGCCCGCATTGCCGCCGCAGGCAGTGCATACCAGCGATACCGTAAGGAACAGTACGCCAAGTAAACTTCTCCATGTTCTTTTTTTCATAACGTTCCTCCTTTTTCCGGGCCGCTGCCCTTCACACGGACCGCCATTCTATGATGCGCTGACGGTTCCTGTCTCCTGCAGCATACCGCTTGCTGCCTTCCGTGCGGACCGCCATTCTATGCCGCCGCCTGCTCTCAGTGATGACCGCCACCTCCGCCATGGGAGTGACCGCCCGCGGATGTGTGATGACCGCCTCCGCCGCCACCGCCGCCACCGCCGCTGCTCGTCTGGATGCGGCGTTTTGTCACATTCTTACCGACGAACTGGTCTGCCATGACGTGCATCTTCGGTTTCCCGCCGTTTACATAAGTATTTCCCATCGTCGTTTTGGTGCCGACGTTCCTTGTCAGATTGGCGATCAGGTAAATCACCGCTACGACCGCGCCGATCCCGACAACCGCATAAAACGGAATGACAACCTGCGGTGTCCCGTCCCCTGTCATATAATAGTAAATATTGTTTACATAACTCTCATATGCTTCATACGGATCGTCATTGACTCTGCTGTTGACGCCGTCCACCACCCGTTCGATCATGCCGTTGGAAAAACGATCCTCCACCCTGCCCGATGTGGACAGCCAGTTATATGCCCACCCGTGAATACTGTCGCTCCGATCCCAGTTGTCCACAAAAATGCATCCGTCCCCGTACGGCTTATTATATCCGAATCCGTATTCATCATAAAAATTATCGGCATACACCATCACATATTCCTCCTCGGAAAGAGGACCAAGGACATCCTCGTACGCTTTCGCATATTCCCTGAGAGGCTCATTGATGATCACAAGCACAATATCACAGCCGATCTGCGATTCCCGTTTCGCGATCAGCTTCTCTAACTTTTCTTCCTCCGAATCCGTCAGCGCGCCGGCATAATCATAAACTCTCTGCGCCGGCGCGGTACTGTTATTCCGCACATATTTATCCCCGACCGCGCCCCTCATCCCCCACAGTACCAGATAAACGGCAAGCAGTACTGCGATCGCGATCAGAAAAAACGCCATGCTTTTTATGTATTTCCTCATAACAAACCTCCGTCACACCAAACTCATGATCATCCGGACAAGCTGCCCGATCATCAGCACAAATCCGAAAACAGACGCGGTATATCCGATCATCTTCGGTTTGGAAACCGGCATTTTCCCAATGACCTTTCCCGTCTGTCCGTTTACATAAAACGGAAAACTTTCGCCGCCGTACGTATATTCATACACCCACACCGGCATCAGCGCATAATCCACTGCCCTCTGGTTCACACTCAGGTTGCGGTATTCAGGAGTCACTGTCGAATAACCCACGATCGTCTGCCGCATCAGCTCCTCGGCGTCCCGCTCCGCTTTCCTGTGCGCGCGCGGCTCTAACTGCGCCGCGCCCTGATTATACATCTCTGCGAAAAAGCCGGACATATATTTCATCTGAAAGTTTGTAAGCGCCCCATAATCATAGGGTTCCACCAAATCCATCTTCTGATCATCCATCTGATCCGAAGCGTCCACGGGCACACGCGAAAAGTCCGCCTCCATGCTCCTTCTGATATGATAATGGGACGTTTCCGTATATTCCGTGTCTCCCGACGTCCATACTCTCACTTTTGTTCCTTTTCCCGACCAGTCATAGTTCACATGGTAATCATACATGAAAAAAGGAACATACATGCCTTCCATCTTCTTTAAGGTTGCTCTTGACAGAAACGAGGACGGTGCAAATGTCCGCTTGCCGAACTCTGACTGCAATTTTCTTTCCGTCTCCTGCCTGCTTACGGTAAACGGCAGGATCAGATGCGGCGTAAACTGCCCGCTCACCCGCTCCTCAAAAATCTGATAACAGCCGCAGTGCTCGCATTTCCCCGCCGACTGGAACGCACGCACGGTAAGCGGCGCGCCGCAGTTTGCACACTGCGCCACACTGCCGCCCGAAACCGGCTCCTCGCTGTCCATCCCCTCGCAGTGCGCGCAGTACATCCGCTTGCGCTGCGGATCATAAATCACATTTCCACCACAATTATGACACTTATAGATCATTCTTTTTCTCTCTTTGCTTTCTTTACTGTTTTGGGTTTCCGGGCTTTCTACTCTTCTTTACCATTTTAATCTTTGTCTGCTGCCCGGTCTTTTGCCGTTGCTTTGCCCGTTGTTTTTTATTTTATCAAATCTTTACGCCGAATCCAACTGTTTTCCATTTTTTATTTCTATATTTATCCGCCGCCCACTCGCTTTTCTCCCGCGATTATGCTATGCTTATCTCCAAAGGCAGCCCGCCGCAGAGGCTTCCGTTTCTCTATCTTTTGCACGGTAAAGCCTTAAAACCTTATATCTTACACCCACATCAGAAATGGAGACACCCAGTATGACGTATCAATATGATCTGTCCGGACTTTGGAATTTCCGGCTTGATAATGAAAAAAAAGGAATGGATGCACATTATGAAACCGGCGCTTATTCCGACACGATCCGGCTTCCGTCTACAACGTCGGAACAAAAAAAAGGCATGCCGAATCCGGCTGCCGAAACCGGCTGCCTGACTGCCGCCTATCTGACGGAGGGTTACGCATGGTATCAGCGGACGCTTGCCATCGCACCCGGCGCGGTCGGGCAACATGCCGTTCTCACGCTGGAACGGACACGAATTTCCCACGTCTGGGTGGACGGCGTTTATGCCGGAACCGAAAACAGCCTGTGCACGCCGCACCGTTACGATTTAACGGCGCTCATCAAACAGGAACATCCTGTCTTGACGATCATGACTTCGAATGTGGACTACCCGACGCGCGGCGGTCATATGACCTCCCCCGACACCCAGACGAACTGGAACGGGATTGTCGGCTCCATGACGCTGACCTTTTATGATACGATACGCATCCGCCATGTCCGGATTGATCCGGATTATGATCAAAGAGTCTTGTGTGGTGTGGTTGAAGTTGACAATTATTGTAAATTGAGCAATGCCACTTTGACCATAAAAGCGCTTCCTGTCACGTTGGAGAATTTGTCTGTGCCGGACTGCGGATCAGACGCCTGCGGCCTTGACACGCTTCTTCCCGCCGGGCAGGTACTTGCGGATCCTTCCGCAGTCACGCTTCTGCAGGAGACGGCAGTGTTTTCTACATCCAAAACAGACACAGTCCCCCGCGCGCAGACAACGTGGTCTGTTTGCCAAACGCAGGCGGCGGTTCCTGCATCCCGGATACCGGAGGCCGAGCCAGCGTACCGGACGCAGGGAGTTTGCAGCAGTCCGCGTTCCTTCAAGGCTTCCTCCGCCGATTCTTTACCGGCTGAAGATGCGCAATCCTCCGATCCGCATATGTTTCGGAGCAGGCTGCGCTTCCATGCGCCGCTCCCAGACACGCTCCCTGTGTGGGACGAATATGAACCTGTCGTCCTGCGCCTTGCCGTTTCCCTGACAATTGAAGACGAGGCCGGCGACTGCCATGCCGTATGGTGCGGCATCCGCAAATTTGAGGCGCGCGGCAAGCATTTTTACAGCAACGACCGCAAAACGTTCCTGCGCGGCAAGCATGACGGCATGATCTTTCCGTTGACGGGCTATGCGCCGATGAATCTTTCCGGCTGGCTGAAAGTCATGCAGGCGGCAAAAGAATTCGGCATCAACCACTATCGCTGTCATACCTGCTGCCCGCCGGAGGCTGCGTTTCTCGCCGCCGATCTGCTCGGTATTTACTACGAACCCGAACTCCCATTCTGGGGCACATTTGCCGCCGAGGGAGACGATGGCTATGACGAGACAGGACAGCGTTATCTGACGGAAGAAGGTTTCCGCATTCTGGATGAGTTTGGCAATCATCCTTCTTTCTGCATGATGTCCATGGGAAACGAGCTCTGGGGCAGCCCGGAGGCTGTCAATGAACTGGTCGGCCGCTATCGGGCTTACGACGGGCGGCACCTCTACACGCAGGGCTCCAATAATTTCCAGTGGATTCCCAACATTCAGCCCAACGACGACTTTTTCTGCGGCGTGCGTTTTACCGTCGATCGGCAGATTCGCGGCTCCTATGCTATGTGCGACAAGCCGCTCGGTCATGTGCAGACCGACCGCCCCTGTACGAATTTTAGCTATGAATCCGCGATCTTCCCCGATTATCAGGGAAACAGCGCGGCAGTCGGTGAAGACGGCACAATCGAAATTCAGTACGGCACCGGCATCAAACGCGTAAAGCTGACGGAAGCCGCAAAAGAGCTGATCCCCCATATTCCGGTCGTCTCTCATGAAATCGGTCAGTATGAGACCTATCCCGATTTTGACGAGATCAAGAAATACACCGGTGTGTTGCAGGCACGCAATTTTGAGATTTTCCGCCGCCGTCTCGAAGAAAAAGGACTGCTGCCGATGGCAAAGGATTATTTCAAAAATTCCGGCGCACTCGCCGCGGCATGTTATAAGGATGAATTAGAAACTGCGTTCCGCACGAAAGACATGGCGGGCTTTCAGATTTTGGACATTCAAGACTTCTCCGGACAGGGAACCGCGCTTGTCGGCATGCTTGACGCGTTCATGGAAAACAAAGGCATCCTCAGTGCAAAAGAATTTCGACGCTTCTGCTCCGATGCCGTGATCCAGGCGGAATTTCCCTCCTATGTCCTTTCAAACGGCTCCGCGTTTACGGGTATGCTCTCCTTAACATGGTACCGCAAAGAACTGCCGGAGTCCGTTTCCGTGGAACTTTTGTTCACGGATGCCTCGGACGGCAATCTGATTTTCCGACAGCTTTTGGACGTCCCCGCAGGCATATCCGAAAACGGCTATACCAGACTCTGCCCGTTCCGCATTGCGGTTCCCGCATCCGGACATCCGGAACATTACTTCCTTCAGATCCGGCTTGCAGACACGGATGTAGAGAATCACTATGAATTATGGAGTTATCCGGACTATGCCGATACCGTATCGGGCATAGAAAGCATTGACGGTGCAATCTCCCTCTCCGACGCCATTGCCCGCGTGCAGAAAGGAAAACCCACGGTGCTCTGCCTTTCTCCGGAACAGAATCCAAACGCGGTCGCAGGCACTTATTGTACGGATTTCTGGTGCTATCCGATGTTCCGCAGTATTTCCGAGGGCATGAAAAAAGAAGTTCCGGTCGGAACCATGGGGCTCCTCATCCGCAAAGAACACCCCGCGCTTGCCGGATTCCCGACACACAGCTATTCCACGCCGCAGTGGTGGGAGATTGTCATGAACTCTGCGTCCACGATCCTTGACGACACCGCGATCGTGCCGATCGTACAGACCATGGATAACTTTGAACGCAATCACCGGCTCGGTCTGATTTATGAAGTGCAGCTAATCGGTACCGATGTCCCGCTCATCATCTGCGCAAGTCCGCTGCCGCGCCTTGCTGCGGACGGACGCCCCGAGGCGGCATACCTGCTCGAAAGCCTGTCCCGCTATGCGGACTCATGGAAAGAGGATGCGTCGAGTCCGCTCTATACCATGAGCGAGGAACAGCTGCGCGCACTGTTTGAGGTACACCGCGAAGCGGATACGGAGAGGTGTACCGACCCTTGCTGAAAGCAGCTCTCTAAGACCGGATCGACCGCCGGGCGGCATCCGCTTTTATCGAACGCTGCTTAGGAAAATAAGCCTCAGACGGAAACCGCGTGATGCTTCGGTTTCCGCCTGTATGCGATCACAAAGCAGATCACATGTGCCGCCGCCGTCACCGCCCATGTCACGATATAAGAAAGATACAACGTCCCCGTGGTTCTGTCCATCCGAAAGACCGTCGCAATCCATAAAAGGCGCAGACCGCACGCACCGACTAACGATACGATCATCGGCATAACGGAATACCCGATGCCGCGCAGAGCGCCGACCATCACGTCCATCACGCCGCAGAGCGCATAAAAGCGGCAGATATACTGCATTCGTATCAGTCCCGCTTCCACGACCTCCTTCGTACCGGAATAGATCGAAAGCAGCTCCCTTCCGAATACAACCGCCAGATTGCCGAGCAGCGTTCCTACCACAATCACAATTCCCTCGCAATAAAAAAGCACACGCAGGATTCTTTTTTTCTCCCCCGCGCCGTAATTCTGTCCGATAAACGTCAATGCCGTCTGATACATGGAATTCATGGCGACATAGACAAATCCCTCAATATTGGCCGCAGCAGAGTTTCCCGCCACAACGGTCTTTCCAAAGGAATTGATCGCAGACTGAATGACGACGTTGGATAAAGAGAATACCGTTCCCTGGATCCCCGCCGGAATCCCGATGCGGATGATGCGCACCAGAATTTCTTTGGTACAGTGCAGTCCGCGGAACGAAAAATGCAGTTCCTCATCCGTTACCATGCACCATAATACAAGCGCTGCAGAGATATATTGGGAAATGACCGTCGCCGCGGCAACCCCGACAACATCCAAATGAAAAACGATCACAAGCAAAAGATTGAGCAGCACATTGACAATACCCGCGAGCATCAGAAAATAGAGCGGTCTTCTGGTGTCTCCCGCCGCCCGCAGAATGGCGCTGCCGAAATTGTATACCATCACCGCCGGCATTCCCAAAAAATAAATGCGCAGATAAATCGTGGCAAGCCCGATCACATCATCGGGCGAGGACATCCACACAAGCATCCTGCCCGAAAGAAAAACGCCAACCACCGTCATCACCGCGCCGCAGATCAGGCTTAAAAACACGCTCGTATGAACCGTATCGGAAATCTTATCCCGCTGACCGGAACCGTAAAACTGCGCCGCGACGACGTTCGCGCCGACCGATGCGCCAATAAACAGATTCGTCAGCAGATTGATGAGCGAGCCTGTCGAACCGACCGCCGCAAGCGACTCATCCCCTGCAAATCTTCCGACCACAATAATATCCGCCGCGTTAAACAGCAGTTGTAAAATACCGGACAGCATGAGCGGCAGTGCAAACAGCAGCAGTTTTCCAAACAGCGGACCGTGCACCATGTCAATCTCATGGCTGTGCGGACGCCGCCCCTGCGCTTTCTGACTTTGATGTGGGTTCTGATTCTGATGTGTTTTTGGGTTTTCCTGTGTTGTCTGATTTTCCTGTGTTTCTTGGTTTTCCTGTGTTGTCTGATTTTCCTGTGTTTCTTGGTTTTCCTGTGTTGTCTGATTTTCCTGTGTTTCTTGTGTTTCCTGCTCCGTTTCCATCTCTGTTTTCCGCCTCGTTTTGATCCTCATTCCGGCTTTGTCCTTCACTCTGAGCTCTTCACTCTGTACCCTGCACCATTTCCGTTTGTTCCTTCTTCTTGATTCCGTTTCACTTTTTGATTCCGGTTCACTTTTTGCCGCATTCCACGCTTCGCTCCGTTTTCAAATCGCCTTTCCGCTTTGCTTCCCGGTTCACTCTTCCATTACCTCTTCGTCTCGCTTTCTATCCAGCCAATCAGTCTTTTTGCAAAATGATCCCATGTATCCTGCGACTCGGCGTAACGCTTTCCCGCCGCGGCGATCTCCTCCGCCTCCCGCTCATGGGAAAGCGCATACTCACATTGCGCGATCAACGTGTCCATCTGTCCGGTCTCATAGCCGAGCATCCTCCTGTCCGCCTGCGGCTGCATATCCTCCTGCCCGGTCGGAGCTGTGGCTGCCTGCGCGTTCTCCTGTCCGGACCGCTCCGCTTCCGCCTGCACGTTCCCCTGTCCGGACCGCTCCGTTTCCGCCTGCACGCTTGTTTTCCCGAACTGTCTCCCGTTCTGCGGCTCGTAACGGCGGCGCGTATATTGGGTACGGTCCGAAATGCATACCGCTCCGTTTTGCATGGCGTTGCCGATCCGGTCATGCCCGCCGCACACAAATCCCGGCATACAGTGTAAAGCGAAGCGATAGTCACCGATCAAGTTTACATAACTCTCATAAGAAAGCGCGCCTCCCACCTGCGCTCCGATCTGTTCCCATCCCTGACCGTATAGCGCAAGCGGCAGTCCCGCATGTAAAAGCGCCTCCACAACCTGCTTTCTGCGCTGATTCCTGACATAGGCATCCGCCAGAAAATCCGCCTGCATACGCGCCGCGAAACGCGGTCCAAGCGCCGTTTCCGCTTTCGGATGACCGGGCATTTCCCCCAAAATTTCCGCGAGCAGTTCCTCCATCGTCCGCTCCGGCTGTGCGAGCATCCGCTCCGCTAACAGGCGGCATTCTTTTTTTAATCCTGCGGGCAGCTCGTTCATCAGTTCCCAATACTGCGCAGGATCCTCATAGGTTCCGCAAAACAGGATCTCATTTTTTCGCGCTCCAAACGGCTGATCCGCCAGAACGCCCGCCGTTCCGGGAATCGAATGCACCCACACCTGCCTGATACGGGGATAATTCGCCCGCACGTAATCGGCATGGCGCTCATCCACGCAAACGACGCGCTGGAAACCGGTATCCGCCGAAAGCGCCGCGTGATGATAAAGCGGATGGTCCAACACAATATGATAAAACGGCGCGCCAAACAGCTCGATCAGATTCGTCCCATCCGCCGCAAGCTTGGGCAGAAAAGAATTGAAATCGACTACTGCAAGATACGGTTTTCCCAACACCTCCTGCAATACCCGATCCCATGATTCCTCATTTTTACCGCTTCCCTCCGGCAGGTAGCACCACGCCGTCTCCATTCCCTGACGTTTCACTGCCTCCGCAAGCCTTGCCGCAAAAAAGCGGTAAGAAGCATAACAGCGGTCATTCACACTCACAAAAAGAATTGGTTTTTGACTCATTGTTTTGCGATCCCTTTCTCCTTCGCGCACTGACAATAAATCATAATTGCCTGCTGTATCTCTGATAAATATTTCTTAAACCGATAGCCGACAAAATAATCAGAAGCAATGACCTCTTTAGACACTTCCTCTCCACGATAGAATGGCGGACAAGGATTCAAAACGGCATTTTCATTTGCCATGTGCATCATTTCTTTCGTGATCTGATAGTGTTCGAAATCTCCGCGCATGTCCGCCGGTATTGAGTCTGTGCAGATGACATCCTTGCCTTTCACGGCTTCCTTGATGTCTCTAAACACATGCACCCCTTCCATTTCGTATCCCTTGGGACAGCATTGCGACAATTCGAACCCTAAAATATCCGCCGCGTCCTTCCATGTAAGACCGATATTGCCGGATTTCCCGCAAAAAAGATATTTGTCTTTTGTAAAATCTCCTCTGATCTTCGATAAGGAATACAAATCTGAAATCACCTCGCACGGGTGATTCTCATCCGTCATCGCATTGATAACAGGAACAGCAGAGTCATGTGCAAGTTCCTTAACCACATCCATATTTCTGTGTCTGACGATGATCTCATCTGTCCATTGATTCAAATATCCGCAAACATCTTCTAATTTTTCTTTTTTGTCCAAGGCTTCTGTCGGAAACAGAATCGACTGTCCTCCAAGCAGATAGATTCCCCTTTCAAATGTGACGCGGGTTCTTATGCTTGTATTTGGAAAAAATAAAACGATGCTTTTTCCCTTAAAAAAATTTTCAAATTTCCCTTTCTGAATATCATCTGCGATATGAAAGATTTCGAAAATATCCTCTTTATGAAGACTTCGTAAATCCACTAAATTTCTCAATCAGGTACCTCCGTTATTCCCTTTTCAGGCTTGAACGTCCGCGTCAGGATTCTAATTTCCTCAGGATTCTCCTACTTCACCCCGCTCTTCGCACAAATGTCCGAAAGACAGCAGTGATCGCAATGTGGATTGGTTCTTGCGGTGCATATTTCTCTCCCGTGCCATACCAGTCTGTGACAGAAATCGCTGCCTTCCTCGCCGGGAATCAGCTTCCACAGCTCCATTTCCACCTTTTTGGGTTCTTTGATTCCATCCACCAAACCCATGCGGTTGACTAAACGGATGCAGTGCGTATCCGTCACGATCGCCGGCTTTCCGAACACATCACCCATGATCAGATTGGCACTTTTCCTGCCGACGCCCGGCAATGCCAGCAGTTCGTCAAAGCTGTCCGGCACCCTGCCGTTATAGGTATCGCGCAAGACTTTCATACATGCGCTGATGTCGCGCGCTTTACTGTTTCCAAGTCCGCACGGCCGGACAATTCGTTCGATCTCCCCGACCGGCGCATCGGCAAGCGCGTTCACATCGGGAAACTTTGCATATAACTCCTGCACAACCACATTCACGCGCTCATCCGTGCACTGTGCCGCAAGCCGGACGCTGACTAAGAGCTTCCACGCCTGATCGTAATCTAAGGAACACGCCGCCTCCGGATATTCCTCTTTTAACCGCGCTATGATTTCGCCCGCAAGCGCCTGTTTCTTTTTCATAGATAATTTCATGGCAATCCTCCGTCTCTGATCGTATCCTAGATGAAATCTCTTTGTTGTAATCTTTTCTTCGTGCGGCTTTATAGGTACTTCTCCCATCGCACGCCATACTATTCATACCGGCATTCATATCGTATTTGTCTGAATTATTTTTTTATCATACCATTCCTGCGAAACCGCATCAAGATGCGCCGTCATTTTTTCATAAGAGCAAAAACAAAGGCAGGAAAAAACATCCTGCAATTGCCGCATCAAAACAGGAGTCATTCCACGTAATGACGGTATATGTATAAAAATAGAATTAGCTGTTTGTTCGCGTATTTTTCTGTCTGGATGCGTTCTATATCCTTATACAGTCCTGAAAATGAGTTCGTCAGCATTTTTTATGTGGTGTTGGGAGCAGCGATACGAGCTGTTGTGACGTATTATTTTTACCTTTGAATCCCGCAAACAATCCTTCTTTCACCAAAACACCTCCGAGTTTGTCTTCCTTTATCTGAAGATACTTAAAATATCAACAAACGGAATCCTTTGCATACAAAAAATATACCGGCGGCATAAAATAGAATTTTGTGCCATGGGTGTATTTCGCTCTTCAAGATCTTTTCAAACGATTAGCTTTGATGCTCCAAAATCCATTGCAAGATGTCCTCTGCCCCGGCTTCTGCCGGTTCGTTGGAATAGCTGGCTTAGAAAACTTCAAACCGATTTTCTTCACACCATATTATTCCGGTTCTGCCCATTATAAAGAAACCTTCTAACTTCCATAACCAAATCATTCGGATTATCATCTATTATCACATAGTAAATAATATAATTATCTACATAAATACGGTAATAAGCATACCTACGTTCTCGGACAGAATAATATGGTTCAAATGATTCTGCTGCCGGAAGTCTCTCCATAATAGCAGTTTCTACCTCATCCAATAAGTCATTTGCTGCCTTTGGATTCTTCAATTTCTCCGCAATATAGGTTATTTTCTCATCAAGATCCTCATAAAAAAGCGGCAGATAACGCAATCTGTACTTTTTACTGAACATTTATCTTCCCCCGTAGTCCTTCAAAAACTTCCTCGTGACTCATTCGTATGTCATTTTCCGCCGCAAACCTATCTGCTTTATCTAAAGCAGCTTCCACGCCATCCGTCAACTTTGAATACTCTTCAAGACTAAGTACCACCATTGCTCCATATCCATTTTTTGTCAAGTATACTGGTTCACCCGCATTTACAATTTTCTCAATATCAGGAAACTTATTTCTTAAATCTGAAACTGGTCTAATCTGTAACATATACGTTCACTCCCTATCAAAACTTTATCTTAATTTTATCATTATATATTCATTCTACCCTACTATTCTAAAAAAAACAACTACTGTTAAAAATCTTTCTTCATCATTACTATGTATTATACATAAGTATTATTGTTAAAGCAAATGGCAATGCCTGTAATGCGCTGATAGTTGCTGAAAATAAAAAAGGCAGCTGATTATCTGTTAAGATAAACCGCTGCCATAGGTAAGCAAAATTCAAATTTCATTTTTAATACATTTTTTCTCTTATTTTTCTCATTGCTTTCCAAACATTATCACCATAATTACTTACCAATACTGAAATAATACCATTATTGGGATTATACTCTGAAATAAAACTTACTCCCGGATCACAACCTTGAAAATACGCAAAATCTCTACCATTTGGATTATCAATTATCCACATACCATAGCCATAATATCCTTCTTCTACATCAACGCCGTCTCCACTCTGTTTCCTAATCATATCTGCTACATACTCCCGTGAGATTAAATCTCCCTTCAGTAAATTAGTCCAAAAACGAATAATATCCTTTACAGTAATAAATGCTCCACCCGCCCCGTTCCCTTTTACATCAACAGAAAAAATATTTGTGCGGTAATCATTCGTATCAGCGCAATAAATATAACTATTGGCGCATTTAGACGGTAACTTATCCAATTCATAATATCCTGTTGATTTCATACCGCATATATCAAAAATATTCTCTTTAAGATATTGGTCAAAATACATTCCTGTAATTTTTTCTATAATCATCGCAAGCAATACATACCCGGAATTATTATATTGGAATTTTTCACCTTTTGGATACATCATAGGTTTATTTATAAACAAGGGAAGCAAATCACTGTTATGCCTGATTTTATAATTAGGATAATTTATCCATAATTCTTCATACTCGTCCATTATACTTTCATCAAAATAATCAGGAACACCTGATGTATGATTTAATAACTGTCTAACCGTAACATCTTTATCAATATCATGAAATGGAATATCAAGTAATACACCTAATGTATCATCAAATTTTATTCGTTCTTGTTCAATCAGTTGCAATATTCCTACCGCAACAAAAACTTTTCCTGCCGATGCACTGGCAAACTTTGTTTCCAATGTATTACTGATTTTATTTGGCAAATCAGCATATCCAGTTACACTTTCAAGCAAAACTTTGTCACCTTGAACCACATATATATTTCCTCTAAAATTACAATCAATCATTTCTCTTATATCCATATCAAGCCCTCCACAGATTCATCGAAATTTTATATTGCTTTATTCTATCATATATGTTTTCATATCTCCATTAAATTCTGCTCAATATTACTTTGCTGAAGATTTTCCGACAGGACAGGGTTTATTCTGTCCGCAGAACATGCTACAATGTCGATAGAAAAAAATCGCATACGCTGCATCCGTGCGGCAGAAACGGAGGTTTTATGATCGAAAACGAACGGGTACAAAAAATTCTTTACGGGGGCGACTACAACCCGGAACAGTGGCCGGAAGACATTTGGGAGGAGGATATGCGCCTGTTTCAGCTTGCGCACATTGACGTCGTTACCTTAAACGTCTTTAGCTGGGCGGCGCTCCAGCCAAATGAGGATACCTATGATTTCGAGAAGCTTGACCGCATTTTTGAACTGGTCCAGCGAAACGGGCTCAAGGTCTGCCTCGCAACCTCCACAGCGGCGCACCCCGCATGGATGGCGCGGAAATACCCCGACATCCTGCGCACGGAGCACAACGGCATCCGCCGCAAATTCGGCAGCCGCCACAACTCCTGCCCGAATTCTCCCACTTACCGCAAATACGCCGCCGCGCTCACAAAAAGGCTGGCTGAGCGCTACGGCGCCCGTGACTGCATTGTCAGCTGGCATGTCTCCAACGAATTTGGCGGCGCCTGCTACTGTGACAACTGCGAGCGCGCTTTTCGTCTTTGGTTAAAAGAAAAATACGGCACGATTCAGGAACTGAACCGCGTCTGGAATACTTCTTTCTGGGGACATACCTTCTATGACTGGGAGGACGTCGTGGTTCCCGACATGCGCTCCGAGGAATTTCTGTGGGATCACGTCCGCACGAATTTTCAGGGAATCTCCCTCGATTACATGCGCTTCCAGTCCGACAGTATGCTTGCCTGCTATTGTATGGAACGCGACATTATCCGGCAGTACACGCCTTCCATTCCGGTCACAACGAATCTGATGGGCACCTACAAACAGCTGGATTATCAGAAATGGGCGCGTGAAATGGATTTTGTTTCCTGGGACAATTATCCTTCCTATGACGACACCTTCTCATGGACTGCCATGCGCCACGATCTGATGCGCGGCTTAAAGCAGGGAAAACCGTTCGCCCTGATGGAGCAGACGCCGAGCGTGAGCAACTGGCATTTCTATTGTAAGCTGAAACGTCCCGGCGTGATGCGTTTATGGAGTTATCAGGCGGTCGCGCACGGGGCGGATACCGTCATGTTTTTCCAGATGCGCAGGAGCATCGGCGCCTGTGAAAAATATCACGGCGCCGTCATCGACCACGTTGGCAATGAAAATACCCGCGTATTCCGCGAGATTGCCGCACTCGGCGGGGAGCTTGACGCACTGGGGGCGCAGACGCTCGGCGCGCGCACGGACGCAAAAGCCGCGATCGTATTTGACTGGGATAACTGGTGGGCTGCGGAATATTCCGCCGGTCCGAGCACGCTGATCCGCTATCCCGAAGAGGTGTTCCAGTATTACCGCGCGCTCCATGAGGCAAACATTTCCGTCGATTTCGTCAGCGTGGCGGACGATCTTTCGGGATACCGCCTTGTCCTTGCGCCGCTTTTATACATGTGCAAGGACGGATTCGATGAAAAAATCCGCCGTTTCGTGTCAGACGGCGGCACGTTCCTTACGACCTATTTCAGCGGCTATGTGGAGGATCACGACCTCGTGGTGACCGGCGGCTATCCCGGCAGACTGCGCGATATTCTCGGCATCTGGGTGGAGGAATCCGATGCGCTCCCGCCGGAGGAAGAAAATGCATTTCTTTACCGCGGACAGCGCTATCCCGCCACACTTTTATGCGATCTGCTGCACCTTGAGGGCGCGGAGTCCCTTGCCGAATACCAGAGCGACTTTTATCAAGGCATGCCCGTCCTCACCAAAAATCACTTTGGCAATGGACAGGCTTACTATGTCGCCGCCCGCTCCGACGCGCGTTTTTACCGCGCCTTCCTCACGGAACTGTGCGAAGGGCTCTCCATCCGCCCCGTACATGCCTCTCCGGACGGCGTAGAGGTTTCCCTGCGAAAAAAGGACGACGCCGGTTTCCTGTTTTTCTTAAACCACAACGACGCCGAAACGTCCGTCTGCATGGAAGTAAGCGGCGCGGAACTGTTATCCCAAAAACAGCTTGCATGCGGCGATACGCTTTCCCTTGCGCCAAAGGGCGCCGCGATCGTCCGGTTTCCGATTTTCGCCTGAAAACCGATACGCAGCTGTATACTTTACCCCAAATTGGCGCAGACTGATTTTATGAAAAAAAAATCTCTCCATGCCAACACACAAAATTTCTCATTTTTTGATGATTTCTTATACTGCGGATTTCTCGGATGGATCACAGAAATTCTCTTTACGGCGTGCAACACCCTGAAGCGGCGTGATTATTCCTTAAAAGGGATCACGTCGCTCTGGATGTTTCCGATTTACGGTCTGAGCGCATGCCTTTATCCGATCGCCGCATTCTTAAAAAAACACAGAGTTCGGACGTCCGTACGCGGACTGCTCTACACTCTGTGCATTTTTATGATCGAATTTCTAAGCGGCAGTATGCTTTCCAAACGCAAACGCTGCCCTTGGAATTATTATCGCTCGCCCTACCATGTCCGCGGCGTGATCCGCTTAGACTATGCCCCCTGCTGGTTCGGCTTTTCTCTTTTGATGGAAAAACTGTTATTACGGCGCCACAACGCTGACACGTTGACGCGAAAAAATCGTGACTTCTATAAATAACTAATCGTGCCGGCACGCCGTATTAAAAATCCGCTGGGTCGGCGTCGCTCAAATCGCCCGTGCCGATATTGAGCATGTTCATCGTGCGCCGCTTCATGCGCGCCTCCTCCGAAGCCTGCAAAATAAAATC
>JAMPAG010000047.1 GCA_023667365.1 bacterium
ATAGTGGTGTTGGTGAAAATGGGTTCCTGTGGATAAAACTGCGGAAACTCAAGAATATAAATACGCGCCTTATGACGGAGAAGACAAATGCGGGGAAAGATGGACGGAAAAACTGAGTAATCCGGGGAAAAGATCCGTGATTGTGCGGATTCCGGCTATAGGAATGATAATGATGGCGATATGCCGTGATGTGTCAAATTGGGATAAAACAGAAGAACTGGCAAACGTTTTTCGACCGGATTTTATTATGGTGCCGGCGTGGAGCAAGTCCTTGCATGGAGGCTTTGAAAGGCAGCTAAGCGCCATTACGGAGTCAAATGTGACTACGAGTTCTTTAGTGTGTAACGGCTGCGGGGCTGTCGAACAGGAGAGATATGAGCGAGGTCTTATTGTGACGCCGTGCAAAAGGGGTAGCGTGATAGAAGCCGAAATAAAAACGATTGAGGGGGAGAGCAAAAGATGTGACAGTTGTGCGGGGTGCAGATTTTGTGTGACACTTTCTTTCGAAAAACAAGATGTAGAAGATGGAAGGATCGTAAAATCGGTCATGCAAAGAAGCTAGTAATTTTTTCAGAAAATGCTTGATATGGGACGGCGGATTAGCTATAATGAAATTGTTTAGGAACTGTTTAGGAGGACGCTTATGGAAAAACGTTCATTTTTGGAAAATGTTTGCGGAATCCTTATGGAGGAGTTAGCCTCAGCTGGAAAAATCACGGAGGATCAAGTGTTTTCACTGATGGAGGAATTGTCTGCAAGGGAGCCTGCCGAACTGAGAACAGCGGGGATGAATTATAAGAAGATGTGCTCCGCAATAGGGGAAGTGTGGCAATATCGCGAATGGGAAAAGATGCAGCCGGATCAAGCGTTTCTTTATGGCAGCCTGTGGGGGATCGTGAAATTTTTTGAATGCAGATACCAAGAAATGATGGATGCTGATCAGATGAAAGTCTTTGTACAAAAGTACAAGGATAAAGTGTGGCTGCTTCGGGCAATTAAGACGCAGCCGGGCATTTTGCATAAAGAACTTGCGCAAAAGGGAAGAATTGGTTCTCCTAGATTGTCCCAGATCATGAACGATGATCCCGATATAAAGGAGCTCGTTTTCTTCCGTACGTCGGGAAGGGAAAAATACTATTTTCTAAAGCCGAAAGGCGAAGAATTGCTTGACAGATTAAAAAAGGAAACAAGAAAAACGACAGGAAGCCGCATAGGGTACGGCGGGCTCATTGAAGTAAAAAAAGATCGAGGGCTGGTTGACAATCAGCTGTCATCTGAAAAAGTAATGCCGTTTGAAGAACCGTGGGATAATTTGATGACTCGAAGCGTCAATTTCTTGGATGGATATTTGAACTTATCTTGTGCTGATGACAGTTTTATGGAAAAAGGACTAATAGGAGAGAATGTATGGGAATCGCAACAGAGTTTCAGGAGCACGCAGAGCAAAGGGTATTTGAAGAATGGCTTAGAGATACGCTTGGCAAAGTAAGCGGAGAGAAAATCGATGTGGCGGCGCAGGTCTATGACAGGATTCAGAAGGAGACAAATCCGCAGAGGGCGTTTCGATATTTCTTGGAAAATGCAGATGAGATTGAGTCTACAAAAGAGGAGGAGGTGGAGCAGGTCTTCACCGCTACGGAGGTTCAGCAGCTGCGAAGAAAGTGCGACGAGTTAATCGATGGGATTTTGAAAAAAATCCTGTTGGAAAACGATCAGGAGCAGGAATTTTATGATCGGCTTTGGACGGAGGGAATTTGCGGAAATACATTTTTGCAGAGTGACCGGGAAAAAATATACGCGTTTTGCAGGATTTGGCAGGACAGTAGAATTCCGTACTTTCATTTAGAAAAAGGGATGATGATGACGAATGAAAGCTTTAGTGCATGTGGAAATAAAAATAAAGCTTTGATAAAAAAGGCGTTTTTCATCATCAGTTCTGCATTTTCACAACGATCAGAACAGAGTGATTTACTGTTAAGAGTATTAGACGAGTGCGAGACAAACGAGGATAAGGTTGTAGTTATGGCGCAGATTTTGGGAAAGGTAGAGCGGAAAGCGTGGATGAGCTTGTACGAAGCGACAAGAAGCGCAGAGACAGAAAATTAAGAGAACCGAAATGCACATAGAGTCAAAGGGAGGTGCCGTATATGAAATGTATCAGAATGGAAATGGAAGCCGATGTCGTACAATATGAGCCGGGCAAGGACATGGAGGACGGATGCGAGCTCTGGGCGGATGTAGTGACAAAGGGCTGGATTGTGACGGATGCGCTTGTCAAGATTACACGCGAGGACGGCGCTATCGTATGTCCCTATATCAAGAACCGCAGAGGACGTATCTTTATCGGAGAGGGCGACTATCTGATCTATGATAAAGACGGAACAAAACATGTCTGCGGCGCGGATAAAGTGTTCAAACGCTACCGTCCGGTCGAGTAAAGCATGCGCGCTGCGCACGGAGATCGCACAGACAACCCATCTTAATGTAATTTATCGTAAAAAGAATCCGCTTTGAAGCGGATTCTTTTGCGATACCCCCGCATAACGCCCTGTATGTATCCCAACTCCTTTTTCTGTCAAAAATGCAAATAGCTCTAAAGTAAATTCAAAAAGCGTCGATAAATGTTATGAGAGCGAATGATCCATGGAAGGAGGAGAACGGCAATGCGTATCGGAGGATTAACACAGGTACAGCAGTTATACAGCACACAGAAGAAGCCCGGCGTACACAAAAAGGCAGGTGCGGGTTTTTCTGATCAGGTGCAGATTTCCAGTTTGGGAAAGGATTACCAGACTGCGAAAACGGCGGTCGCAAACAGTCCTGACGTCCGGGAAGAACTGGTCGCGTCCTTAAAGGAGCGGATTCAGAACGGAACCTACGAAGTGAACGGCGGGGACTTTGCGGATAAATTGATAAAGGCATACCAGGGTATGTAAGCGGAGCGCGTATGCGCGATGAGGAGGATTTCAGTGGCTAGCCTGATGGAGAATCTGATGGCTGTCTTAGACAGCGAGAATGCAGAATACGAAATGTTACTGGAATTGTCCAGAAGGAAGACTCCGGTTATTGTGGCAGGTAATCTGGAGGAGTTAGAAAAGATCACGGATGAGGAACAAAACGTGGTAGAACGCATTAACCGGCTCGATAAGAAGCGGGCGGAGGTGACTGCGGACATCGCCAACGTCATGAACAAGGATGTTGCCAGCTTGAAATTAACCAACATAATAGAACTGCTTGAAAAAAGACCGGCGGAGCAGAATAAGCTCGCAGGTATTTATGACCGCCTGCAGCGGACGGTGCATGAGATGGTACGGATCAATGAGCATAACAGGGATCTCATCATGGATTCCCTGGAAATGGTGGACTTTGATCTGCATCTGCTACAGTCCATGCGGTCAGCGCCTGAGACTGCGGATTACACCAGTGATGCCCAGAACGCGGGCATGGCGTACGGCGGCAGGGTGAGTGCATCCTTTGATGCCAAGCAGTAGTTCAGAGCGAAGGCGGGAATTTTTATGTCATTGATGAGCGCATTATCCGTAGGCCGGTTAGGTTTACAGACAAGTCAGAATGCATTGAATACAGTAGCGCATAACGTATCGAATGCGGATACGACGGGCTATACCAGGCAGCAGGTGCAGCTTGGAGACAATGTATATCAAACGATCAAATATAATTTTTCTGGTGTGTCCAGTCAGCAGGTCGGACTGGGCGTTATGTACACTCAGACCAGACAGGTACGCGATGACTTTCTCGATAAGCTCTATCGCAAGGAGTCCGGTCGGAGTGCTTTCTATGAAGTTTCTTATGATGCCCTGTATCAAATTGAAAATATCATGGGTGAGCCGGGCGAGAATCCGTTTCAGGCGTCGGTTGACAGGCTGTGGGAGGCGATAGAAGAGCTTTCCAAAGAGCCTGAGAGCGCCGTCTGCCAGGGACTGCTGGTACAGCGCGCCAGTCAGTTTATCGACGAGGCGAACATTGTCTATAAGGAACTGCGTTCCTATCAGGACAACTTAAACCAGCAGGTTTTCGACAATATAAAGACGATCAATAAGTACGGCAAAGCCATTTATGAATTAAATGAAAAGATCAGCAGAATCGAAGCGGGAGGGGTAGAGCACGCCAACGATCTGCGCGATCAGCGCAACTATTACCTTGATGAACTTGCCAAGATGACGAATATGACCTATTCGGTGGACGTATTCGGCAACTATAATGTTAAGATCGACGGAGAGAGTTTTGTCACAAGAGGGCAGGTATACGAGATCGGCGCGTTTATGGAGGAGAACGGTTTCTATACGCCGTATTGGACGCATTTGGCGGAAAAGACCATTGACCGTTACGGGAGGGAGACGCTGGATATTTCCCATGCGAAGGTGGTCGATACGAACAAGGCGATCTCCACAGCCCAGAACACCGACATCGGAAAGCTGGAATCGCTTCTGTATGCGAGGGGCGATCACCGCGCGAACTATACAGAACTTGAGACGGAGGAAAAGTACGATAAAATTTCAAGATCGCTGATCATGAACGTGCAGGCGGAATTTGACCGGCTGATCCATGACATCACGACGGGGATCAATGAGATTCTCGCCAATGCCTCCGATCCGACGACCGGTTATCTTTGCAACGACGACGGAACGCCGCTTCTGCTGTTCCTCAAGTCTGCGACGGATACGGAATTTACCACGGATGCGGACGGAAATCTTAAGACAAAAGAAGATCCGGATCAGGTAGAGACCCTGTATACGGTTGGAAATATCCGGGTGAATGACGATCTGATCAAACAGCCGACACTGCTCGGATTTATCAAAGGCGAGGACTCGGTGGATTATGAGACGGCGCAAAAACTGTATCAGTTGTTTGAGGAAGAAACGCACGCCCTGAATCCAAACGTTAAGACATTGGCGAATTTTTCCGATTATTATATTAACCTGACGAACCAGATCGCAAACTCCGGTTCGGCGTACAAGAAGCTGAGCGAAGATCAGCAGGGAACCGTGGGTGCGGCAAGCGCGGCAAGGGAACAGATCATCGGCGTGTCAACGGACGAGGAATTGACCAACATGATAAAATTCCAAAACGCATACAATGCGAGCAGCCGCTACATCAATGCGGTGGATGAGCTGCTGGAACATCTGATCAATGCGCTTGCCTGAAAATAAAAACGCTTTCAAAAAATAGAATGTCACAGGAACGATAGAAATGCTTCAAACAGGATCTGCGCCTGCGCTCTGAATTTTGAGCTGCGGCGGGAACGGAGGGAATAAGATGCCTTCACAATTTTTCGGATTAAATATCGCATATTCGGCGCTGCTGTCATCGAACGCCGCATTGAACACGACGGCGAACAATATCGCAAACGAGGAGACGCCGGGCTACAGCAAGCAGGTCGTCGTCACACAGGCGAGCGACGCGCTCCGTACGTTTGCCAAATACGGCTGCGCGGGCGCGGGCGTTGACACGCTGGCGGTTGAGCGGCTTCGCAACGAATATTACGACGTCAGATTTTGGAAGAACAACTCGAATGTCGGTGAATTTGAGGTAAAAGACGACTACATGCGGGTTGTGGAGGATTATTTCAGGGATGACAGCACGGCGGTCGGATTTAATACGATCTTTGGCAGTCTGTATGATTCTTTAGAGGAATTCTCCAAACATGCGGGTGACGCGACCTTTAAGCAGGCGGTCTCGATGAACGCGACGAGCCTGACAGATTACTTTAACGCGATGTACGCGGGAATGCAGAAGACGCAGAAAGACTTAAATGCCGAAATGAAGGCGACAGTCGATCAGATCAATTCGTACGCGGAGGAGATCGCTTCCTTAAATAAACAGATCAACGTGATCGAGTTGAGCGGCACCAATGCCAACGAGCTTCGCGACCAGAGAGGCAAGATCGTGGATAAACTGTCCCGGCTCGTCAGCGTGGAGACGCAGGAATTTGACGTCAATGATCCGAACAATCCGGACAGGGATACGGGCGCGACCAAATATATCGTGAAGATCGCGGGCGGGCAGAACCTCGTATCCGGCACAAATTATAATACGTTACTATGCACTGCGCGTTCCAACACCGAAAGGCAGAACCAGTCGGACATTGACGGTCTCTATGATATTACATGGAGCAACGGGAACCGGTTTGATCTGCACAACGCGAGCATCGGCGGTACGTTAAAGGGCATCATTGATATGCGCGACGGCAATAACGGAGAGTATTTCCACGGCATCATCAGCTCGATCGGGCAGGTAACGCATGATGACGGAAAATCGTACCAGACCGTCACGGTGGATGTGAGCGCGGACTACTTAAAGGACTTAAATAAATCCAATCTGGCGGAATACGGAAAGATCCGCCTGTTTGATCAAGAAGTCCTCTACGATAATTTTACTTTTTCCTATGATGCGGCCAAGGATACCTATTCCTACACGTTTGAAATGCGGGATTCGAACACGGCGTTAAACAGCAGCAAAATCGGAAAAGAAGCGACCGTCGGCGTGGCAAACGGCTATCAGGGGATTCCTTACTATATGCAGCAGATGAGCGAGTGGCTGAGAGATTATGCCGAGGCGTTCAATACGATCCTGACACAGGAAGGCGCGGTTGACGGCTACGGCAGCAGCGCTGTGAAAAATCTCTTTGTGGCGAACAATTGGACGGATGAGACGCAGTATGACTGCACAGGCACGCCGGATAAGGTGGACGCCGACGGAAATCTGAAAAGCTACAAGATCAAAAGTACGGATAATACCTATTACAAACTTACGGCAGGAAGCGCGGGCATCGACAGAGCGATCGACCGGGATGCCGCACTGCTCGCCTCGCATACGAGTCCTTCGGCGGTCAATAACGAGGACACGGCAGGGCAGGATAAGGATGACATTGTGATGCAGTTGATCGACCTGCATACCAATAAGGAAAAGATGAGTTTCCGGGGATGTTCGGCGGAGGAATTTTTACAGTGTATTTTATCGGACGTCACATTGAATAAGAATGCGGCGGAAACGCTTTACGATAAGTATGACGATCTTGGAAACAACATTGACAATCTTCGTCTTTCCGTGTCGGGCGTGGATAAAGACGAAGAGGGCGTCGATCTGGTAAAATTCCAGAATGCCTACACGCTTGCTTCGAAAATGATCAATTGCTTTACGGAGATTTATGACAGATTGATATTGCAGACCGGCGTATAACGGTAAGAAAGGAAGGCGGCTATGCGGATTACAAATAAGATTATGCAGAACAACTCTCTGCGGAATATCAATACGAACAAGGAACTGCAAAGCCAGTTGAGCATTCAGATGCAGACAGGCAATAAGCTGACGAGACCGTCCGACGATCCGGTTGTTGCGATCCGTTCCTTACGTCTTTCAGCAAACCTGACAAAGCTGACGCAGTACAATGAGAAGAATGCGGAAGATGCGAAGAGCTGGTTAAAGGCGACGGAGGATGCGATCTATGCGGGTGAGGAATTGATCGAGGCGATGTATAAGACCTGCAATCTTTCTACCAGCGACGATAAGAATACGGCAAACTATCAGGCGTCGCTTTTGTCATTAAAGGAGAGTATGCAGGAGTTCTATGATACCGGCGATGCGGATTATGCGGGACGAAATCTATTTACGGGCTATCGGACAGAATCCAAACTGCAGTTCCAGGCTGGAGAAACGCTGGAATACAAGATTACGGAGAACTTTACGCTGAGCAATCTGCAGACCCGCACCCATATCAACACGACGAATCCGGCGAAGGCGAATGATCCGGACGGCGATGTTTACGGCTACACGGAAGCAAAAGGGTTTGATGTGGATGAGACCATGGTTGTACCGGAAGAGTATACGCGGTTCCGGCTTGCCTATAACGATCTGAAAGCCGAACAGGATACAGACATAGCGGTTAAATATGAATATTATGATACGACCAATGCGGCAGCGGATCCTGAAACGGGAATGGTTCAGGCGACGATCAAACTTACGAAAATGAATTCGACAGATGCGGGCGCTTATACGCCGGGTGGAAACGATGCATATATTTTGGTCGATACGGGAGAAATTATTTTTGGGGAGAATGCATTGAACAGCATGTCGTCCCTTCCCAATACGACAAACTTTTCCATCACCTACGAAAAGAACCAGTGGGTAAAAGGCGATTTGAGACCGGAACACTATTTTGACTGCTCCGTAACAAAGCAGGGACCGGATGGAAAGGACATGACGCTTGCGTATAAGTCCGGCAGCGATCAGCGTATGGCGTATGACTTAGGCGCGAATCAATCCCTCCAGGTGAACACGACCGCGGGCGAGGTATATGTTCACGGCGTCGGACGCGACGTGGAAGACTTAGAGATCGTAATCAACCAGCTGGCAAAGCTTGACGAGATCGTGAACAGTCTTGAGGAAAAGGTCGCGTCGCTGAGCGAGGGGACGGCGTTAAAGGACGCCAATCTCCAGCTGGATGCGGCAAAGAAGGCGCAGAGCCTTGTCAAGGATCAGGTGCAGAAACTGTTCGGTTCGACAATGACGAGCATGAAGAGCTATCAGGACAAGGTAAACCTTGCCGGAACGAACGTCGGTACACGCGGCGCGCGCCTGGATTTGATCGCGAACCGTCTGACGACGCAGCAGGAGACCTTTAAGGAGCTTTACATTAACAATAACCACAAAGAGATCGAGGACTCGACGACGGAGCTTGCAAGCGCGAGGCTGACCTATGACGCAGCGCTTTCCGCGACAGCAAAGATTTTGGAGACGAGCCTGATAAATTATATCTGATAAAAGAAAAAATAAGGTTAATGAATAACCTTAGGAAAGAGAGGCATGACGCTATGAAAATGAAAACGAGAATTTTTGGAGAGGTGGATATTGACGAGAGCAAGCTCATTCATTTCGTGAACGGTATCATCGGATTCCCGAACCTGACAGAGTTTGCGCTGATCCACGACGAGGAGAAAGGCAGCCAGACCGCGGTAAGATGGCTGCAATCCATGCAGGAGGAAGGCTTTGCCATGCCGGTCATTGATCCGCTTCTGGTAATGCCGGATTACAATCCGCAGGTGGAGGACGAACTCCTAAAACCGGTCGGCAGTCTGGATGACGACCAGCTTCTGGTACTGGTAACGATGACGGTGCCGCGCGATCTGACCAAAATGACGGTGAACTTAAAAGCGCCGATTGTTGTGAATGTTGCGCAGAGAAAGGCATGTCAGATCATTGCAGAAGGCGATGAGTATGTCGTAAAATATCCGATTTATGACATTCTGCAGGCGTCAAAGAAAGCGGGTGAGTGATTATGCTGGCATTATCCCGTAAAAAGAATGAGGCAATCGTCATTAACAATAATGTAGAGATCACGATCCTTGAGATCAAGGGCGAGCAGGTAAAATTGGGCATCAGCGCGCCGAAGGAAGTTCCGGTATACCGCAAGGAGGTTTATCTCCAGATTCAGGAGTCCAACAAGAACGCGATGAGCGTAGATGCCGATGCGCTCTCCCAGCTTTTTCAGTAGGCGTTGACCGCGGCAGTAAAAGACAATAACGGCGATAGGAACAGAAATCGCAATATTGACGGCGACAGACAAAAAAATGTTTATATCTCTATAAACATTTTTTTGTTTTTCACCGATATAGCATACAGAGAGCCGAAAAAATCGATTCGGCCGTAACGAAATCCTACACATATAGCAATCACACGGAGGTGATTATCATGGCAATTGAGGCAATCAATGGAGCAATATCCTACCAGGCACAGACTTATGTACCACCAAAGCCGGCAGTCGGCTCAGAGGCAGGCACCATGGAGGGTGCAGTTCAGGATATTTCGGTCAATGTTGACCAGACGACGGCGGCAGTCGCCAAAACGCAGGAGTATGATTCCAACGGCTCGGATGGCGGGAGACAGCAGTCCGCAGATGCGAGAGAAGGAAAGGAACAGCTCAAGAAGGCGATTGCGGAGCTGAATAAGAATTCACACAATTCTCAGGTTCAGTTTGGCGTTCATGAGGATACGAATCGTATCACGTTGAAGATCGTTGACAAGGAGACCAAGGAGACGATCAAGGAATTCCCGGCGGAGAAGACACTTGATATGATCGCGAAAGCGTGGGAGCTTGCCGGACTGCTCGTAGACGAGAAGCGGTAAGCGTACGCAGGCGGAATGCGTAAGCGCATACCGCCCCCGGATGACGTGCAGGGGGACGGTAATTGTTGCGCATGAATGCGGATAGCGCAGGCGGGAAACAGTCAACACACATGAACGAAATAAGAATGGAGGATAATTATGTCGATAAAGATTACAGGTATGAACTCCGGTCTGGATACGGATGCGATCGTCAGAGAACTTGTATCTGCCGCAAGCACCAAAAAGGAAACATTAGAAAAAGCACAGACGAAACTGGAGTGGAAGCAGGATGCGTGGAAGGGCTTGAATAAGAAGATCAAGAGCTTTCAGGCGACGATCAGCAATCTTCGTTTTTCTGATGCATTCAAGAAAAAGACGACGTCGATTTCCAACAGCAGCCTTGCGTCGATCGTGACGGGCGACAACGCGGTAAACGGCTCCCAGACTCTGGCGGTAAAGCAGCTTGCAAAGACGGGCTACTTGACGGGCGGTCAGCTGAGCAAAAATAAGAGCATAAAGGGAAGCACAAAGTTAAGCGAGCTGACGAAGGGCACCGATATGGAGCTCGGCAAGGATGACAAGGCGAGCTTTGGCGTAAAGGTCGGCGGAACGACCACATATATTGAACTGACGGGAGAATCTACGATTGACGAAGTGGTGATGAAGCTGAACGACGCGGGCGTCACGGCAAGCTTCGACACCACCAATCAGAGATTCTTTATCAGCGCAAAAACAAGCGGCGCGGAAGGCGACTTCCAGATGACCGCCAACAACGTAGACGGCTTAAAGGCATTGTCTGCGCTTGGCCTGCTCACAGAGGAAGAAGTTAAGAATAACAAGTCCGCGCAGGAAAAGCTTGCGGGTTATTGGGATCCGGATGCAGAGGGACTGAATGCGAGCGCAGCAGAAGAACTTGAGAAGCGTGCAGATGCCTATGCGGCGTCCATGCAGAAGTCTCTGGCAAGCGCTTCGGCGGTACAGGGATATTTTGATAAGATCGAGACGCTGCAG
Source organism: bacterium (assembly GCA_023667365.1). Taxonomy (GTDB): domain Bacteria; phylum Bacillota; class Clostridia; order Lachnospirales; family Lachnospiraceae; genus DLAJ01. The sequence goes on from JAMPAG010000047.1 coordinate 11,131, forward strand.
CATGCATGGGACATAGATCCGATGAAGAACTCCTATGAGGCGGCGCTGGAGAAGTATGCAGGTGCCGGCAGTCAGGATCTGGATGCAGCAAAAGCAAAATTAAATGAAGAAAAAGAGAAGCTTGACGCGGATCGTGCGGTCTGGGCGGAGAAGACGGAATATCTGAATCTGACGGGAAAGAAAGCAAGTCTGGCGGAGGGCGAGACGCTTTCCGAGGCGGAGCAGCAGCGTTTGGATGAGCTGAACGAGAAATTCAAAGACGAGCCGCCCTTTACCCAGGACGATCTTGATGCCGAAGCGACAAGAATCGCCGACAAGCAGGGCGAGATCATGGCCGATGAGAGCGCGTTCAAGAGCTACGACAGCCTGCAGGCGGCGATCAAGGTGCACGAAGATGCGATCACTTTGGCGGCAAAAACCGCAGGAGTTCTGAATACTTATTATGAGCAGGCGAATGCCGATATGCTTCAGAAATTTGCGGACGAGGGAATCTTCCGGGCGGAAGACGATACCTATAGCAAAAAGCTGGAGCGCGTAGAGGCGGAGATTACGGCTGCGACCGCGAGCGGCAGCGATACCACAGAGCTGGACGCAATGAAGTCGCTGCTCACGAAGATGGCGGCAAACGAAGAGCTCGGCGGCATCATAGCAAATGAGGATAACAAGAAAATATCAGACCTCACCGGCGTAGACCTTACCGCAGGAGCACCTGAGAGCCCGGATAAACGTGCCGAAAGAGAGCTTGCCGAAGATGCAAAAGGCGCGTATGAGGTATTAAAAGAGCTGGACGGAGAAGCCAGCAAGTATCTTTCTGCATCTGCAAAGCGTATAGAAGGGCAGGATGGAGTCATTGAACTGAACGGCGCGGAGTTTACGTCGAGCAGCAATACCTTCTCTATCAACGGTCTGACGATCACGGCAAAAGCGGAAAGCAATGTGCTTGGCAAGGATGAAAACGGCAATACGATCTACGAGCAGGCACAGATTACAACGCAGGATGACATCGACGGCATCTATAAGATGATCAAAAACGTCATCAAAGAATATAATGAACTGATCAAAGAGATCGATACGCTTTACAATGCGGAATCGGCGAAGGATTACGAGCCGCTGACTTCCGAGGAGAAAGCGGCAATGTCCGATGATGAAGTGGAGAAGTGGGAGGAAAAAATCAAGAGCGCCCTGCTTCGTCATGATTCGGAGCTTGGTTCCGTCCGGACCATGTTAAAGGAATCGGTATCGACGAGCTTTATGATCGGCGGGAAGAAGTTCTCGCTTGCGGACTTTGGTATTTTCACGCAGGATTATTTCTCGGCGGATGATAATGAGCGGAGTATGCTGCATATCGACGGCGATTCCGAGGACGATGTGTCTTCCGGCAATAAAGATCTGCTGAAAAAGATGCTTGCGTCGGATCCGGATACGGTGAGCAAGTTCTTTAACCAGTTTGCGAACAGCCTGTATGACAAGATGCGCGCGGCGTCAACGACCTTGACGGGCGTCCGCAGCTACGGTAGTTTCTATTCCGACAAGACGCTTACCACACAGTATGATGATTACAAGACCAAGATCAAAAAGCAGGAAGATAAGGTGGCGAAACTGGAGGATAAGTATTATAAGATGTTCTCCAGCATGGAGACCGCGATGGCGAAGATCAATTCGACGTCCAGCTACATCACCAGCATGTTTGGTTAAAAAGTCATCATGTGAAGGCTGAATGTTTCACGCGCGGGATTTGCGCTTACGTACAGCGGGACACTGTCTGCATGAAACCCGCAGGCTGAGTAAGAAGGGAGATTAACATGATGTTAAATAACCCATATGCACAATATACGAACAATCGGATCGCAACAGCGTCTCCGGGCGAACTGACGCTGATGCTCTATGAAGGGGCGATCAAGTTCTGTAATATTGCGGTCATTGCGATCGAAGAGCAGAATATTCAGAAGTCGCATGATAATATTATGAAGGCGGAGGCGATCGTCCGGGAACTGCGCCTCACGCTGAACCATAAATATCCGGTTGCGAAGGACTTTGAAAACGTGTATAATTATCTGATCAGACGGCTTCACGAAGCGAATATCGCCAAGGATAAAGCGATTCTCGAAGAAGTGAACAAACACTTAAGGAGTATGCGCGATACCTGGAAAGAAGTGATGCGTATGTGTAAATCGGGTGAGGCGAACGATCCCCAGGCACAGCTTCGGGCATAAAGTGAAAGACAGGGTGTTCTATGACGAGTGCGGAGACGGAACGTTATATCCAGATTCTTATTGAGAGTCTGAAAAAGAAGATTGAGATATTGGATACACTGCTTGCTTTGAATGCAAAGCAGGCAGAAGTGATCCAGACGGAAGACAGTTTTGACGCGTTTGATGCGCTTGTCGATCAGAAAACGGCACAGATCGAACTGTTAAATAAGCTTGACACGGGTTTTGACACGATTTACCGGCATGTGCGTCCGGAGCTGACCGGGCATCCGGAACAGCATAGGGAACAGATCAGGCAGATTCAGTCGCTGATCACGGAGCTGACAGACCGTTCCGTGAAGGTAGAGGCGACGGAGAACCGGAATAAGCAGGCGATCGAGCGTTATTTCGCCAATGCCCGCAAAGAGCTGCATGAGTCGCACAAGAGCGTGAACGTGGCGAGCAGCTATTATAAGAGTATGACGAACGGGCAGTATGTCGATCCGCAGATGATCAACTTAAAACAGTGATGTAAAAACTTTTCAAAAAGTTGTAAAAAAAGTTATATAGCGGTATAAAGTTTTGAAAACGGCTACCGATATATATAGTGAGTAAAGGAATTACTTCACCGGTAACGAAACAAAAATACGTACGGTTGGCGTTTCGTTACTACAACCAATCAAACGAGTGGCAGGGAAGCCACCGTAAATTCAAGGAGGAAAAGATTATGGTAGTACAGCACAATTTAACAGCAATGAACTCCAACAGAATGTTGGGCGTTACCACAAGCAATCAGAGCAGACTGACAGAGCAGTTATCTTCCGGTTACAAGATCAACCGTGCAGCAGATGATGCAGCAGGCTTAACGATCAGCGAGAAGATGAGAAGCCAGATCCGTGGTCTTACACAGGCATCTGCAAACGCTCAGGACGGTATCTCCTGCGTACAGACAGCAGAAGGTGCGCTGGCAGAAGTACATGATATGTTACAGCGTATGAATGAGCTGGCTGTCAAGAGTGCAAACGGCACGAACACCACGGCAGACCGTGTTGCGATCCAGAAAGAGATCAACGCACTTGTATCCGAGATCGACCGTGTAGCACAGTCTACGCAGTTCAACACGTTGAACCTGTTAGATGGTACGTTCGGCACGCAGGCTAGCCGTGCACTTCAGGTTGGTGCTGCAAACAAGGCAGAGCAGAGAATCAAGCTTGTCATCACGGCAATGAACGCAAACGGACTTGGCATCGATAAGCTGAAGAACGTTGCATTATCCGCAGGTGGTGATGCGGCATCTGCTCATCAGTATGCAAAGGTTACGGTTGATTCTACTGGTCTGAGAACCTGCACGAAGACAGCTGGTAATGCAACGGCTGACGGCGCACTTGTAACCCAGAAGGGTGCAAGAAACGCGATCTCCATCATTACACAGGCAATCGCAAAGGTTTCCGCACAGAGATCTTCCCTTGGTGCCGTTCAGAACCGTTTGGAGCACACCATTGCGAACTTGGACAACGTCGTAGAGAACACGACATCAGCAGAGTCTGCAATCCGCGACACCGATATGGCAGAGACGATGGTTCGTTACAGCAACAACAGCATCCTTGCTCAGGCAGGACAGTCTATGCTGGCACAGGCGAACCAGAGCAACCAGGGTGTATTGTCCTTACTCGGCTAATCAACACTATCATAAAAAAAGGAGACCGGTTTTACCGGTCTCTTTTTTTTCAAGCAGGGTACACGGTTAATCATCAATGTAATTGATTGCGTTTTGTAATTGTTCAATCATACATAAACAGAGAGGGGAACGCGGCGAATGGAGCGCGAGGTATATATGGCGGAGAACGGGACAGGCATGGCGGGGCATGGAACGGATATGACCGAAAGTGGAGTGGACATAACAGGCCGGAGCATGAACGCCGCGGAGAGCGGAGCGGATCGGGCAGGCCGGAGCATGAACGCCGCGGAGAGCGGAGCGGATCGGGCAGGCCGGAGCATGGACGCCGCAGAGAGCGGAGCGGATCGGGCAGGACAGAGTATGGACGCCGCAGAGAGCGTGGCGGATCAGACGGCGGCGGAGCAGGAAATCAGCCCGGCGGAACAGTTACAGAGCATGGTCCTGCTTCTGGAGGAGTATGCGAAGCCGTTGATCTCGGAGGACGAGACAAAGTTATCCATTATTATGCCGCGTCTGGTTCAGGTGATGAATCTGATCTTTCCCATGGTGATCCGTGATTATGCGCTGCCGGCATTTGCGGACAGGCAGGATGAGATTTCGACATGGGTACAGCTGCTTTCGGGGATCACACAGACTTTGGAGGGGCGGGATACCTTTGCAAAGGTTGATATGATATACTCGGTTTTAAGACCGAATCTGATAGAGCATATCGCAATTTTACAGGGGCAGGATGGAGGACTGGACGCATGAATACAGTTTATGAAAAGAATTTGGAAGCTCTTGGGAAGCGGTATGACGAGATCAAGCAGGCGGTGATCTGGGCGGGGACGGGCAGTTACCGGCACAATCCCTGCGACGTTCACGCGGAGCTGTACGATACGGGATCGGGAACGGCGCTGATCGCGGCGCGCGGCGAGGAGACGGTTTACCAGCTTGACAGTCTGTATGACAGACAGACGACGCTGCAGATTTGGGAGGAACAGTTCGGCTTAAAGCGGCAGGACTATATGGCAAAGTACATTTTTTTCGGGATCGGCAACGGGATGCTGGTGAGAAGAATTTTGGAACGCTGTGATGAGACGATCCGGGTGCTGGTCTATGAGCCGTCCATTTTGTTTTTTAAGGAGCTAGTGGGATTGTGCGATTACAGCGATCTGTTTCTGGATGAACGGGTGGAGTGGATCGTAGAAAACATTCCTTATTTTTTTAAGGAGCATCTGTATCATTTCGCGGATTACCGTGATTTGGAAAAACTTTTTTATCAGCCGTATCCGAATTATCGCAATCTGTTTACACAGGAACAGCAGGATACGCGTTTTGAGGTGCAGATGTTTCACAATGCCGTCTGGGCGACGCAGGACGTCATGGCACGTTACGGGACATGGTATTTCCTGAACCTGACGCGGAATATGGCGGATTTGGTGCGCACGAAATCGCTTTTGGACATGTACAAGAAGATGCCGAAGGATCTGCCGTTTATCATGGTGTCCTCCGGTCCGTCGCTTGATAAGAATATTGAATATTTGAAGGGGTTAAAGGGGAAGGCGTTTATGATGGCGGCGGATTCCGCGGTGCGCGTTCTCTTAAAGCATGATATTATACCGGATATGTTTGTTTCGATTGACGCCGTAAAGAATCAAAATCATTTTCTTGATCCGCGGGTGGCGGATATTCCTTTTCTGACAGAGGCAACCAGTAATTACAATACCTTGCTGAAAGTAAGAGCGCCGAAGTTCTTTTTTAACGATATGAACCCGCATGTCAATCAGTTTTTGACGGAGCATGAGATTTTACTGCCGTATTTTACTTCCGGCGGTTCGGTTGCCAATACGGGGTATGCGCTGGCGACCAGTATGGGTTTTCACACGATCATTCTGGTCGGGCAGGATCTTGCCTACACGGATAATAAGACGCATTCGGCGGAATCGGTCCGCGGGGAGTGGAAAGTGGACGTCAGCGGGTTTGTCACTCAGGAAGTGGAGGGCTATTACGGGGATAAGGTAAAGACCTCGACGGAGTTTCAGCTTTACAGGCGGTGGTTTGAAGACCAGATTCCGATGTATCCGGATTCCCATACGATCAACGCGACAGAGGGCGGGGCGATGATTCATGGCGCGGAGAATATGCCGCTCTCGGAGGCGGTGGCGAAGTATTGTACCAAAGAGTATGATGTGGACGGGATCATTGCATCAATCGAGGATGCATTTGACGGCGATACCAAGAGGGAACTGATCGCTTATTTGCAGAAGGCGCCGGAGGAGCTGCGTGAAATCGACCATCAGGTAAAAAATTCGATTCGGGATTATGAGAAGATTCTGGAGATCGCTTACAGCAGGAAGCTGAAGCAGGGCGAATTAAAAAGGCTGCTCGCGCGGACAAAAGAGGTCAGCGAGCTGGTGGAGAAGGCGCCGGTCATGTACTATATTCAGAACGAAATGCAGCAGACGACGCATGAATATTTGTCGAAAGTGTATGAGGCAAAGGAAAGTGTGATCGAGGAATTGATTGATACGGCGACGCTTGGACGGGATTATCTGAAGGTTGTCACGGAGACGATTCAGAAATGTCTTCCGGATATGGAGCTGTATATGGGTAAGCTTTCGGAGATTCTTCCGTAAAGCAGAGGAAACGCGGATGCAGATGTTATGTTTGATCGGTCAGGAGTTTACATCAAAAAAGGAGCGGGAACTGCAGGAGTATGACAGACAGGGAATCCCGATCCATCTGTTTGACGGGGTGCTGTCGGGCGGGATCACGCTCGGCAAAACCCTTGTGATTCTGGAACAGCTTAAAAATAATCAAGAGGAAGAGTTTCTTTTTTATACGGATGTGGAAGGTCTGCATCGGTATGTTTCTTATTTCCTGGGAAGGGAGTTTCAGAAAGTTCTCTTAGCGAATGACAGATGTAGAGAAAACTATGCGGTGCCGGAGTATGAAGCGATGATTTCCGCTAAGGACGCGTCCTGTGACGAGATCCGGCAGGCGGTCAAGGGGACGCAGGCGCTCAAGCGTTTTATGAAAGTGCAGACGCACGGGGGTGATGACGCCAGCGGAAATGATGGTGTAAGCGGAAATGATGGCGCCGGTGGAAACGGTGGTGTAAGCGGAAATCATGGCACCGATGCGGCGGCGCGGGAGAATGCATATTATCGGGAGGTCAACGACCGGTTTGCCGCTCTTTGCGGGAACGGGGATGGCGGACAGGTATCTGTGGCGTGGAAAGACTGTTACCGGCGCTTTTTGGAGGAATATATCGAGATCACGCAGGAGGACGAATGGGAATTTAAGATATTTGTGTTATCGGCGCTGCTGGCGGAAAAGAAAAATGCGGTATATGTGGAAGCGCTGTGCCGGGAAGCGATGCAGCCGCCTGACAGCTCCGTGGACAGGATGTTTTATATTTATCAACAGTTAAACCGTTTCGGATTTGAAAACCGGATGGGAAATGCCGGTGTGGAAACCTTGTATGATATGATTTTTGCAGCATGGAGAGAAGCCTGTGCGGGGCTGCTGGGACCGATCCGGAAGGAAGAGCGCAGCCAAAGCAAGATTGTGGTGATTGCCAGGCAGTTTATCAGCCTGCACCACGCGCCGACGCGCTCGGCGTTAGAGCGGATCCATATTCTCTGTAAGGCAATGGGAAAGGAAGTGACCTGCTTTCATTCCGGGGAGTTTCTGACGCGGAAGGGCAGGATTCCTTTTTGGCATTCCCTATATGGAAATATGGATGAGAGTCTGAACGGTATGCATAGTCTGGAGTACCGGGATTGTGAGTTCTCTTTGTATCAGCCGGCGTGCGCGATGCCGGATTATGAGGAGATGCAGCGGATTCTTTTGACGATACGGACGATGAAGCCGTATGTGGTGGTCGTCATCGGAGATCATTGTCTGCTGGGGGATCTTTGTGCGCAGATGATCCCGACGATCTGTATTCCTGTCGTGTTTACTTCTCTGCCGATGAGAAAAAATCAGTTCATTGCCGTGGGAAGAACGCTGACGCCGGACGATTACCGCGCGATCGAGCAGGCGGGCAATCAAAAAGAGCAGTATATCGAGAGTGTGTTTACTTTCCAGTTGATCGCACAGAAGAAAACACTGCGCCGGGAGGAGCTTGGACTGCCGGATGATCAGTTTATTCTGGCTGTGGTGGGGACAAGGCTGGATCAAGAGGTCGGTGAGGAGTTCCTCAGGGCGATGGAACCGCTTTTATCGGAGGGAATCTTTCTTGCGTTTGCCGGAACAATGGATGGCTACGAAGCGTTGTGCGGCCGGTTTGCTTTTTTGGAAAAACATAGCAGATATGTAGGGTATCAGGAGGATATTCTTGCGTTTCTGGAGCTCTGTGACCTGTATGTGAACCCGCCGCGGAGCGGAGGAGGGTTTTCCGCTGTGGAGGCGTTTTATAAGAGAAAACCCGGCGTTTCGCTTTCTTATGGGGATGTCGCGACCGTCATGGGGAGCGGATTCTGCGTGGAAAGTCTGCCGGAAATGGCTGAAAAGATCCGGCTTTATAAAGAGCGGCCGGAGGTTTACCGCGAAATGGCGGAGAAAGCGTATCAGAGATCGCAGGTGCTGTTGGACGGAAGAGCGGCGATGGAGCACATTTTGGCGGAAGCGGAGCAGAGAGAAGGATTCTTTTGATGGCGGGGCTTTATCTTTTTACACATGATGCCGATAAAATATATGTGATATTTCATCAAAATGCGCAGGGGGCATGACTATGGCAGGACAGGACATTTTTCAGGATTTATTCATTTTTGAGATGGCGAACAGTCATCAGGGAAGCGTGGAGCACGGGATCGACATTATCCGGGCGATGGGGAAGGTCGCGCGAAAATATAACGTGAAAGCGGCGGTAAAACTCCAGTACCGTGATATGGATACGTTCATTCATCCGGAGTTTAGGGACAGAAAGGATGTTCCGCATGTGGAACGGTTCATGAGCACGAGACTGACTTACGATCAGTTCTGTCAGCTTGTGGATGCGGTCAGAGCGGAGGGAATGCTGACCATGAGCACGCCGTTTGATGAGAAGGGCGTGGAGTGGTGCACGGATCAGGGTCTGGACATCATCAAGATCGCAAGCTGTTCGGCGCTGGACTGGCCGCTTTTGACAAAAGCAGCTTATGCGCACAAGCCGATCATTCTTTCTACAGGAGGCAAGACGCTTTCGGATATTGATAAGCTGTATAATTTCTTTTCTCATAAAGGGTGCACCTTTGCGTTTATGCATTGTATCGCGGAGTATCCGGCGCCCGTCGAAAACTTACAGTTAGACTTCATCGACAGGATGAACCGCAGATACCGGGACATTACGATCGGGTATTCCGGGCATGAAGATCCGGATAATAATACGGTGCCGATGCTTGCGATTGCAAAGGGCGCGAAGATTCTGGAACGCCATGTCGGACTGCCGACGGAAACGATCAAATTAAACGCCTATTCCATGAATCCCGAACAGGCGGACAAGTGGGTGGAGTCGGCGCTGCTTGCAAAGAAAATGTGCACCATGAAAAAGAAAAACGACAAGTATGTCAGCCAGCCGGAGCTGGATTCCCTGCGTTCGTTGATGCGCGGCGTCTATGCGAAGCATCCGATCAAGGAAGGCGACGTGATGACGGAGGCGGATGTCTTTTATGCCATGCCCTGCCAGGAGAAGCAGCTGACGAGCGGCGAATTTAAGGACGGCATGGTGGCAAGCCGTGATTATGCGGAAAATGAGAAGCTTGTGGAAACGCCGATGCTGACGGGAGTCGGCGTCGTCCGGAGCGCGGTACATGACGCGAAAGGTATGCTTTACGAGGCAGGGATCACGCTCGGAAACGATTTTGAGGTTGAAATTTCTCATCATTACGGCATGAAGCATTTCAGACAGAACGGCGCGATCATCATCAATATTATTAACCGGGAATATTGTAGAAGTACATTATCGTGCTGCCGGGACAGTCC
>JAMPAG010000048.1 GCA_023667365.1 bacterium
GTGAAATTTTCAAGGTACTATCAGGGATAATTCTTATTTGACCCCAACATCATCCCATGAGCGCGAAAGGAGGGGATGAAATGCTGTTTGAAACGGTGCTGGATGATGAGCGGTTTGTTGAAATCGCGGAGCGGGCAAGGGCGCAGATTGCGGACATTGCTCCATTTTGGACGGATCATAATGTCCACGATCCGGGCATGACCATTCTTGAGCTTTTCGCGTGGATGAAAGAGATGCAGCAATTTCACATGGATCAGATCGGCAAAGCGCATACTTTGGCATATCTGCGTCTCATGGGGCTTTCCCTGTTAAAAAAGAAAGCGGCAAAGGCGGTCGTTCGCTTAGATGGCGCGGCGTATCCCGCTTTTTTTCCGCAGGGCAGCCGGTTTTATGCGGGAGACGTCTGTTTTGAAGCGGCGGAGCCGATCCGGATCGGCGCGGAGGAGATCACGCGGATCTCCGCCTATGCCGGCGGCGGAAACGCGGCGCGGCCCGAAGTCCGCCCATGCCAGAACGGGGAAACGGGAGAAGCGGGCGCTATGCGGATAGGGAGCGGCAGGCGCGTCCGTGTATCGCGGGAGGCGTCTGCAACGTATGACGCGCCTGCGGGCGCGGCAGGGGACATCCGGTTCCCGGCATTTGGGGAGCGCCCCGAAAAAGGGAGCGCGCTGCGGATGGAGTTAAGCGGCGCGCTGGAACCGCAGGTAACGCACTGCCTCAGCATCCGGCTGTCCGAATGCGGGGCGGGCAGGCGCAACCCTATCGGGGAGGAGGATGCGTTTTATCCGCTTTCGGAGCTGTCCGTCCGCTACCGCGGCGAAAAGGAGGAATGCACGGCGCGTCTTGTGGAGGATACAACAAAGGGATTGCTGCAAAACGGAATGCTGCGCTTTTGTCTGGAGCAGGAAATGTCACAGGAAAACGGATCGTATGCGTTGTGGCTTGTTTTGGAGCGGTGCGAGTATGACATTCCTCCCATGCTTGCCGGGATCACGTTCCACGAGCGGGCGCTCGTGCAGCAAAGGACGGTTGCGGAATATCATGACGGGCGGCTGCGCGGCAGCGGACCGATCCGCCTTTGTACTTATTTGGCGATGACGGGAGAGTTTCTTTTGTTCCGGCAGGAGGGCGAATGGTTTTTCCCGTATGACGGGAAGGTGGAAAAAAAGATCAGCGACGAGGCGGCATTCTTTTTTTTACCGGAGCACGGGCAGGAAGAAATGGCGTATCGGCTGATCTGCTGTGAGAGGGGAAAAAAGGAGGAACTGCTCATCGCGGAGGGGAGCGGGCTTCCAGATCAGGAATACAGCGTGGGGATGGCGGACCTGTGTGCAGAGGGGATGTGCCTCATGATGGAGACGATAAAAGGAAGCGGACGCTATGTGAGCGCTGCGCCCTGCGATGATCTGCTGCAGGCGGGCGCGTCGGATGCGGTATTCTGCTATGAGGAGGAGAGCGGCAGTATCCGTTTTGGAGACTGCGACCACGGCATTGCGCCGGAGGGAAGTATCCGGATCGCGGCGGCGCGCAGCAGTCTCGGCGTTGGCGGAAACGTAAAAGAGGGGAGCATCCTCCGGCTGGAGGACGGAGCGCGTGGGATCGTTGTGGAAAACAGGTATCCCGCGGAAGGCGGGAGGGATGCGGAAACCGTTTCGCAGGGCGAAGAACGGCTGAAAGACTATCTGGCGCATAAGACGCGCGCCGTGACGGACGAGGATTATGAATATTTCGCGCGTAAGACGCCGGGGCTGATGATCGAGAATGTCCGCGTTCTTTCGGCGCAGGGGGAAAGGGACCGTGACGGCACTGCGGGGGAGGCATGTGTCACGCTCGCCGTGAAGCCTGTTCAAATGGACGCCATAGCGCCTTTGAGCGAAGCGTATCGGAAAAACATTCTCCGCGCGTTGGAGAAAAAGCGGCTGCTCGGCACAAGGATCGTCGTGCTCTCACCGGAGTACATCGGTATCTCGGTCTATGCGGAGATCGTCTCAGCCGGACAGGAGCAGCGTGCGAGAAAGGAGATTACGGCGGCAGCCGGGAAATTCTTTGAAAAGATGCGGGCGGCGTTCGGTGCGGCGGTGCGCGTCAGCGCCGTCTATGGGATGCTTCATGTATTGGATGCGGTGGCGGAGGTCGTGTCGCTGACACTTGACGCGCAGGGGAAGGGGATCAGACGCAGCAGGAACGGGGATCTGATCCTGCCCGCCAACGGACTGCCCTATTTAAGAGAGTGCGTTCTCAGCATGTCGTCAGGGAACGGGCAGGCACGCAGATGACGGTATGCCGGGGAACGGGCAGTGCGCAGGCGGCTGTATGCCGGGAAAGGCAGACCGGATCGAAGGAGGAAGTAAGATGGCACGTCGTGGAAATTACTTTTTGTTGAATAAAAAAGAAGACTTTGCGCGGGGCAGCGGCGCCGGCGTTGTCATCGACAATGAGGGAATCTCGCTTGCGGACGGATGCGATACGGGAATTTACGATACGCGCGTGTTCGACTGCGGGGAGCGGGGAACACAGTGGCACAGACTGCTGTTATATGGCAGTCATCTGCGCGGAAACGTTTCGGTCACGGTCTATGCGGCGGATGAGGAGACGCATGTTTCCGTGGAAAATCCCTCAAAAGCAAGCTTCCGGGAAGCGGAGGATGTACTGCTGACCGGTGTGAGCGGGCGTTTCCTCCGGCTGAGGATTCAGTTAGAGAAAAAAAACGACGTACATATCAGGATTACGCGCATGAAAATCTGTTTTCCGGGACAGACGTGGCTTTCCTATCTGCCGGAGCTGTATCAGGCGCATGTGCGGGAAGATTCTTTTTTAGAGCGTTACCTTGGTATTTTTCAGGCGCTTTATGAAGATCGGACGGAGCGGATCGCACGCATTCCTCAGCGGCTTTCCCCTTTTACGGTGAGCGGCGAGGCGCTCCGGGAGCTTTCGGAATGGTTTGCCATCGGGGATGAGGGAGTTTGGAACGAGGAGCAGAAGCGCTATCTCATTTTGCATGCGCCGCGCCTCCTTCGCATCCGGGGGACGGCGGAATACGTGAGGGAACTGCTTTTTCTGGGAACGGGAAAAACGGTCTATATCGTGGAATACGGGCAGCTCATACCATATTTTGACGGGGGAAAGGAGGAGGAGCGCTTAAAGCGTCTCTACACCGCCGGTCCCTATGAGTTTGCCGTCCTCGTCGATACGGAGCGGCAGGAGGAAAATGAGCTTTATCGGATCGGAAAGATCGTGGAAATGGCAAAACCGGCATACATGGCATGTCGGATCGTCGCGCTGACGCCTTACTTATTTTTGGGACAGCATTCCTATCTTGGCATCAACAGTGTGCTCAGCCGTTTCCGGGGGCTTTGTCTGGATGGCAGATGTGCGATGCCGTTTTCGGTCCTGACAGGAAAGGAAGGCGGATCATGAAAAATCTGAAATATTTTCCGTATGAAAGAAACCGGTACTTTTATGGGAAGCTGCTCGGCGTGGATGACTTTGAAGCGGAGCAGAAGTATATGAACGATAAGCGCAGACTAATCAACCGCTTTATGCACGGATGCGGGGTTGTCTGCGGAATGAACGTTGTTCAAATCGGGGATGACGCCATATCGGTGGAGCCTGGGATGGCGCTTGATTTTGCCGGACGGGAGATCGTTTTGGACGAGCCGGTCACAAGGAAACTGCAGGAACTGGAGGGATTTTCCGATTATGCTGCAAGCATGGAAGCGGGCGGCTATCTATATCTTTGTATTGAATATGAGGAGTACGAAAAAAATCCGGTTTATAGTGTGGCGGACGGCGGGGCAGGGGAGGATGTGCAATGCAACCGGATCGCTGAGGGCTATCATATTTATGTAACAGAACAGGAGCCGGAACAGGGAAACAGCGGGAGCCGCGCGTATTATGAGGCGTGGAAGACGCTTTATTGGGGAAACGGGATCCGCATCAGTCAGGTATTCCCGCGTTATGCAAAGAGCGGCAGCGAGTTTGAGGCGCGGATCGTCGTGGAAAATATGGGGCAGAAGCAGCCGGTCTCCTTTCATTATGAATTGGTTTTTGACTGCATGAAAAAGGACGGGAAACAGTACTTCCGCGCGGCGTTTGATGAGAACGAGCATGAGAGGGCGAAGCGCTATGAGATTCCGTTCACATTGGAAGCGGGAAACGGAAAAGGTCTGTGCGGATGGGCGGCGCTCAAAGAGGGAAGTTTTGCATTAAAGATCGGCGGTCATGCAGTGGATGCGCAGGTGTCTGTGGAAAACACGGTGGAGATCACGGACGAGCCGGTCGGAGAGGTCATACGGCGGCGCTATTTTGCGCAGGCGATGCGGCAGGTCCGGAACGAGACGTATCACCAAAGTCTTTATCTTGCGAAGATCAGTCTGTTTGGTGTGGGAAATACGGTTGTTATTGACGATGTGGAGGAGATGCCCTTCGGGCAGTATATATGCAGCGATGTGCTGTCCGGTATCCGCGAGCTTGCCGCCGGGCAGGAGCAGAGAGCGCTGGAACGGCGGATCGCATCGGGCGCGGCGGCACAGGGAACAGAGAAAGCGGCGGAGCCGCGCAGGGACGCTGCGGTCAGTGTGTCCGGCACGGCGGTCATTGAGCTTGGGATCGGCGGATTAAAAGGGCAGAAATTTTTTTCGGCACCGGTCAACCATGGATTTGGACCGGGAAATGTGTCCGTCGTATGCGGGATCGCGGGAAGCGCGGCAAAGTCATCCGCCGTTTATTACGGTGCGCCGGAGGTGTTTGCGGATGCGGAGCGTGAAGTATCTGCAAGGACGGCGGTAAAGGTCGATACGGTGGGCGGAACGTTTGTGATCGGTGTCGTGTTGACAGAGCCGACGACCGCGGAGCGGATCAAGGTTCACTGGACGGCGTTTTGTGACTGCGGGGAGGCGTACGGGGAGCAGGAGGAACGTTCGCTGTTTCTGAAACCGGACATGGTCTATTTAGCGCTTCGGGAGGACTACTATTTTGAGCCGGTGCTCCGCGGAGTGGATGACAGGGAGTTCCTCTGGTCTGTCACGGAGAAAGAGGGCGGCAGTATCGACGAAAACGGAATGTATACGGCGCCTTCGGTGCCGGGAATCTATGAGATTGTGGTAAAGAGCGCCGCCTGTCCGAAGCTTTCCGCGGCGGCGTATGCGGTGGTGCGCGATATTAAAAAAGGATAGAGGTTCGGGTGTCAAAAGCCCTGCGCCAAAATTGGTGCCGGAAGATTGCGCAAAAGAAATCTGTGCGCACTCCATTGCACAGGGAATTCCGATGAGCCTCAAAGCAAACATCGTGTTCAGCAGAGGCTTCCACGATGTTAGAGTCTCATCTCCATTGTGCAAAGTCGTTTGCCCTGATTTCTTTTGCGCAATCTGCCAAGTGAAGTTGATGGGCAGGGCTTTTGACGTCCGTCCGGATTGGGGCAGGGGAGTGCAATATGCGGTGATGAGTAGAGAACTTGATATTGAACAGTGTTCGAATATTGGAATGCAAAGAGGGTGTTTTCCATGCGGATTGAAACGGCGGGCGGAACATATCATGTAATCCGCGTATTAAAAAAAGAGCTTTCGCTCTGTTCTTATCTTGCCAGAGATGCGGAGTGCGGAAAAGAAACGGACAACGGGCGGGACGATGGGCGGCGGATTCTTCTTTTGGAAATGATCAATCCGGCGCTTGTCAGGGATATGATGCCGGTATTTCTGGAAATGCGCGAGGCGGCATGGGGAAGCGTGAGTGGAGAGCGGGACGGGGAAGGCAGTCTGTTTCCCGATTTTGTGGATTGTTTTGTAAAGGAAAAAGCAGTGTGGGCGGCGTTTCGCTATCATGAGGGGATTCCTTTTTCGGAAGCGGCGGCGCGGGCATCGTCGCATGAGGAGAGGATACTGCTGTGGGAGGGACTTTTGGAGCGTCTTTTTTTGCAGAAAATCCCCCCGTATCTGCGTTATGAGGCGGCGAATCCGGCGAACATCGTCGTGGATGCGGAGTCGGCGGTGTGGGTGAATTATGAGTTGTATGATACGGACCGGCTGCATGACGATCCGTTCTGTGGGCTGCAGGGACGGCTGTATGAAAGTTTTTGTCGGCTTTTTGGGCCAGACGGAGCGGACGGCATGGCGTGTTATGCCAAAAAGCTGGCAGGGGGAGGCTTTGGAAATGAGACGGCGTTATACCGGGAATCCTGCAGGCTGCGGGCGCTGACCTTTGGGGAGGAGGAAGGCGGAAAGAAGGAAAGCGTGGTATTACTGCGGGTATGGCGGTTTGCGCTTGAACATGCGGGGGCGGCAGTGAAGTGCGCCTGCCGGATCGTTATGCTGGTATTGTGGGGAGTATTTTTTTGGCTGTGTACCCGTCCGCAGACGGCGCCGGAAGAAAGGGAGCGGATTATGGTGATCGGGACGGTGGAGGTCGGGGAGCCGGAGCAGGACGCGGCGGAGTGAAGAAAAACCGGAGTGAAACGAAGGCGTGCTGGAAACCAAAACAAAATGCGGCGGAAGAACGGAAAGTGGAACGGAAGCAGAGCGGAATGGCGGGAAATGTGATGAAAAGTAAGACAGGAAAAAGGATGAGGACGGCAAAGACGCTTCAATATTGGATTAGACGATGGGAGCGCGGCTGTATTACCCCTGTCAGAAAAGGGTGTCTCACCATGAAGCGCAGTCTTGTTCCGGCAGATTTTAAGGAACAGGCGGCGAAGGAATTAAAAGACAGGAAGGAGGCACTGTCGGCAAAACAGCGGTCCGCTTCGGATTATGCGGCGTTTGGTTCTTATATGATCGCCAAAAGAGGACTCTATGCCGCCGGGCTGTTACTGCCCTTGCTTGCGATCGTGATTGCAGTATGGCTTGTTCCGTTTATAGAATCTCATTTTTTTACAAAGACAATGGAAATCAATGCGCCTGCGATGTATCAATATTCGGGGAAAGTGCGTCTGCTTTTTCCAGACAGCGGACGCGTACTGTTTGAGGGACGGATCGCGGACGGCAGGATCACGGGTCGGGGCAGGCTTTATGACGAGGAAGGCAGGCTTGTCTATGAGGGTGATTTTGTGTCGGAGAGGTATGAGGGGGAAGGGCAGTGTTATTACGGGAACGGAGGATTGGCGTACCGGGGCGGCTTTGCGCAAAACCGTTATCAGGGGTTTGGAATGCTGTACGACGAGCGTGGATACCTGATCTACGAGGGAGGCTTTGCGTCGGGGAAATATGAGGGAGCCGGAAAGCAGTACGACGAATACGGGAGGCTGATTTACGAAGGGGATTTTGTGTCGGGAGCGTATGAGGGAAAGGGAGTGCAGTACGGAGAGAGCGGGACATTGATTTACGAAGGGGATTTTGTGTCGGGAGCGTATGAGGGAAAGGGAGTGCAGTACGGAGAGAGAGGGACATTGATTTACGAGGGAGGCTTTGCGTCGGGGAAATATGAGGGAGCCGGAAAGCAATATGACGAATACGGGAGGCTGATCTACGAAGGGGACTTTGTGTCAGGGAAGTATGCGGGGGAAGGGAAGCTGTATGACAGCAGCGGAGCGGTTCTCTGCGAGGGAGTTTTTATAGACGGAGCGATGGTGCAGGGAAACGGCGTTCTTGTGATCGAGGGGACGGACAGACACTATGAGGGCGCGCTTTATGAAGGGCTGGCACAGGGATATGGGAAGTTGTATAGCGAAAACGGTACGCTGTTATACGAGGGAACTTTTGTGAACGGACTCTATGACGGCGGGGGGATATGCTATCGCGAAGAAGACGGTTCCTTATTATATAAAGGAGGCTTTGCAAACGGGGTCTACGAAGGAGAAGGAGAACTGTACGGAGCGGACGGCACGCTGTTATATGAAGGAGGCTTTGTATCCGGAGTCTATGAAGGAGAAGGAGAACTGTACGGAGCGGACGACACGCTGCTATATAAAGGAGGCTTTGTAAACGGACTCTATGAGGGTGAGGGTACGCTTTATGCGGACGGGGCTGTCTATTATGAGGGGGGTTTTCGTGCAGGAAGTAGGTCGGGTCAGGGAGCGCTTTATCATCCCGTTACGGGATTTCTGCTGTATGAAGGCGGTTTCCGGATGGATCAATACGACGGATGGGGAAAATTGTATAACAGGGATGGAAATCTGTTGTATGAGGGGATGTTCCTGCGCGGCAACATGAACGGCGAAGGTACGCTTTACAATGGAGACACAGGTGCGGTTGTGGAGGAAGGCATATTCAGAGACGGGGTATTGTGTACGCCAAAAGGGCAGCAGGCGGAGCAGCCAAAAGGGCAGCAGGCGGAGCAGCCAAAAGGGCAGCAGGCGGAGCAGCCGGAAGGACAGCAGACAGAGCGGGAAACGATGGAAAGATCGGGGAGGAAAAGTGCATGAGATATACGGGGATCGCACAGACAGGGGAACTGCTGGTCGCGCTCTTACAGTCCGGTATGGTGCCGGAGATCGTCGGGCATCCTGCGCAGATCGGATTGTGTGAACCGCAGGAAACAGGGGATTTCAGGGTCAGTGTGTGGCTTTACGACATACGGGAATGTATGCAGATGAATCGGCATGAGATGGTGACGATCGACGACAGGAGACAGAAATATCCGTCCGCCTATGTAAATCTTTATTACATGATCACGGCGCGTTCCACGGGCGACCTGAAATATCGGGCAAAAGAGGAGGCGCTGATGCTCGGAAAGATCATGCAGACGATGAGAGATGCGGCGGTTCTTGATTTTTCCGGCTTGGAGGGGGCGGATGGGGGAGAGCCGGTCTGTCAGATCGTCCTGCAGAATTTGATGATGGAGGAAAAACAGCGGATCTGCCATGTGCCGGACGGTTGTTATAAAACGTCGTTATTTTATGAGATCGGACCGATCGAGATCGCGTCCGAAAAGGAGCGAGCGGTGCGGCGCGTCACGGAAATATCCTATGAGATTGATGAGAAAGCGGGGCGGCAGGCGTGAGCGGATATGCGGGGAATGCCGGGAACCAGTGCGTGGAAGATACCGTGAAAGAATATGAAGAAAGCAATGCAAAAGAGAAAAAAGAAGGCGGAACGGACAACTGCACAGGAATACGAAGCGTCGGACGGATCTGCTGCTTGCTCGCCGTGCTGCCGCTGGATGCGTTTACGGGAAAACCGATCCCTGCGCGGGATTTTATCGTGGAGATTGACGGGGCGCGTCCGCCGGTAAGGAAGCGGGACGGTTTTTTTGTTTTTTTGCAGGGAAGGCATTCCTGTCCGGGGCAGGAAAGTCCGCCGCCGGAAAAAGAGGACGCGCTAATCGTGCGGCTTAAGGGGCGCGGGTATCAGGAGGCGGTACTGCATGTGCCTGTCGGGTTCAGCGCCTCGGAAAGTCCCGTGATCACGGTCCGCATGAATCCAGACGCATCCTATCCGTTTCCGGCGCAGACGATATGCATGGCAGGGCGGCTTTCCGAACATTGCTGCCTGCGCGCGGCGCTTTTGCAAAAGAAAAGCAGCTTACGGCTCGCGGAGGATTATCATGCGGGAGAGGAGTGGCTCTGCGTGTATCGGGGGGAACAGACCAGCCCGGCGGGCGGACTGTTCTACATAGAGGCAGGCGCAGTCTGCGGCGGGTGTGGGGAGTTTGTGCTGTTTAGCGAAGCGGAGAGCGGGGAGACGGGGCGTTACCGCCTGTCCGCACCCATGACCGGGAACTATGACAGGAGAACGGCGCGGCTGTATCCGGCGCGGATGCAAAAGACGGGAGAGCGGGAGGAAAGTTATTTTTTTGCATTCCGCACGGACAAGGGCGCGGCAAGCGGCGTCGCGGCAGGCGGACATTACCGCGCTGCGGGAGATAAGGCTCTCGATCTCGGCGGGAAAGCGCCTGCACAGACGGATGGATGCTGCAACGCTGCGGAGGATAGAGCTCTCGATTCCGGCGGGAAAACGCCTGCGCAGACGGATGGATGCTGCAACGCTGCGGAGGATAGAGCTCTCGATCCCGGTGGGAAAACGCCTGTGCAGACGGGATGTGACATACTCTGCCGCGTGGAGACGGCGGACGGCATAAAAGAGCATCGTTTCTTTGCGGCGTGCGGAGAGACGAAAAAGATGGATTTTTGACGTGTCGTATGGATGACGGCGTATCAGGATCGGTGAGGGATCAACATGGGATTTTGTGTATGTGCGGGGGCGATGTGCGCGTGCAGCTTCGGCGCGGCGCCATCGGCGCTGATTGTCACCCCGGAAAACAGAGTGCTTGCAGGCGGGGTGCCGCTGGCGACGATCATGGACTATATTCCGCTTAAAAATATTCTGCCGTTCGGTATGTGCAGTTCAATCGCGAATCCGCAGGTTGCGGCGGCAACGGCGGCAGCGCTCGGCGTATTGACGCCGATGCCGTGTGTGCCTGCGGTCATGGCGCCGTGGATGCCGGGGGCGCCGACGGTGCTTGCGGCAAATAAGCCGGTGCTGAACGCAGACGGTAAGGCAGTCTGTATGTGGGGAGGCATCATTCAGATCACAAATCCGGGCAATGGGACTGTGTTGGTGCCGTAGGAGGAGCATGTCGATGAAAAAGGAGATTCACTTCCGGTTCGGGCTTCGCGCAAAGCTGACATGTATTTTTATTTTGTTCGGGAGCGTGATAGCAGGTGCGGCGGTCGTCAGTATGAAAGGCATCATCAATGAGATTTACACGGAGTATTATAATGAGAATCTGGCGGACATTGCGGAAATGGCGGCGGAGTATTTAGAGGCGCTCGGCGTCGGCGCGGAGGAAATTCACGGCTATGTGCAAAGCGGCATCCCGGATGAACGCTATCAACATGCGCTGACGGGAATGCAGGAAATGCGGGAACGCTTTGAACTGGAGTCGCTCTATATCATTTATCCGACGGGATTGGATGAGATGGGAATGGAAACGGCAGTCTGGTTTGTCGATGCGTCCGTAGAGGACGTGAAAAGTCTCGGTATGGAAGTGGAGGACTATGCGGATTACGCGTCACGGCACGTCCGCGAGACTTATGAGTCGGGCGAAAGAAGCAGGGAGATGGACTGGACAAGGATGACGGCGGCGGAGGAAGACGGGGAGAGCGGGAACGGCAAGGACGGGAACGATGCAGAGGAGAGCGGGAACGGCAGGGACGGAAACGAAGCGGAAGAGAGCGGAGGCGGCAGGGACGGAAACGAAGCGGAAGAGAGCGGGAACGGCAAGGACGGGAACGATGCGGAGGAGAGCGGAGACGGCAGGGACGGGAACGAAGCGGAAGAGAGCAGGAACGGCAAGGACGGGAACGAAGCAGAGGAGAGCGGAGACGACAGAGGAGCGGATGACAGGCAGGAACATGACGGAAGCGGGAGCGGAGAGAACAGGAGTGACGGGAGCGCGGACGAACCTGCGCGGAAGGAATGGTATGTGATCTCCGCATATTATCCGATCAAGGATGCACAGGGAAACAGCGTTGCCGTCGTCGGAGCGGACAAGACGGAGGACGATATGCGGGCGAAGATCCGGCACAGCCTGAGTGAAGTCGCGCGTATGATCCTGCTTATTGTGGCGGTATCAACGGCGCTCGTGCTCCTGTTTGTGCAGACGGATATGGTACGCGCGATCCGGCATTTGAAGCGCGGCGTGCAGAAGCTCGGTGAGGGAGAATCCGGGGTGCGGGTTTCCGACGGCAGGCGGGACGAGCTGGGGGAGATCGCGCGCGCCTTTAACCGGATGGCGGACAGTATCGGACGGCATTTGGGGGAGATGGAGGAGTTGAACTGCGCCTATCAGAAGCTGATCCCGCCCGGTATTTTTGAGATATTGCATAAAAAAAGCATTGTGGATTTCCGGCTTGGCGACCAGGCGGATGTCGATCTGACGGTGCTTGCGATGGAGCCGGAGGGGGCGGGGCGTATTTTGCCGGAATTATCGTCGAAACAGACGTTTTGCTATATCAATGATATGCTCGCGCAGACGGTTCCTGCCGTGGCAAAACAGGGCGGCGCGGCGTGGAGTTTTGCGCAGGCGGGTGTGTATTCTTTTTTTCGGGAGTCTGCGCAGGATGCGCTGGAGGCGGCGCTTTTGGCGGGGAGAAGGCTTAACGGGCAGGGAGAACGGATCGCGGCGGGAATCGTAAAAGGGCAGGTGATGGTCGGGGTCGCGGGACATGAGGCGCGCATGGACGTCATCAGCATTTCCGAGCAGAGCAGGATCGCGGCGTTTTTGATGCGGGTCGGAAAGAAATATCAGGCGTCTGTTCTGGTCGGAAGGAGCGCCGCGGCGCAGATCGGGGATTTTACAGGGCGTTATCATGTCCGTTTTCTCGGATATTTGAGGATTTCCGCGTCAGAGCGTCTGGAAGGCGTTTATGACGTCTTTGACGGGGATGAGGATTCCGGACGCAGGGACAAGCAGCGCACAAAGGCGGATTTTGAGCGGGGGGTTCTTCTTTTTACAAAGCAGCATTACCGGGAATCACGCGAGGCGTTTATTGATGTGCTGAGACAGTGCCGCGGAGATGCTGCGGCGCGGGCGTATTTAAGCCTCTGTGATCAAATTCTGGCGGGAGAGGAACGGGAAGAACGGGTCTGGTTTGAAGAGCTAAGCTGAGAATGGTTTGCCGCGGCGCCGAGACAACGGCGGCATACAGTTTGGTTTAAGTTAAGAACGGAGGGGCGGATGCGCTATCTGGAAAAAAGGATCCGGCAGGCAGTCCTGCGGGTTTATGATTATATGGAAAAGACAGGCAGGCAGGACAGCTTTGCGCGCTTTCCCTATCTGGAAACGTTCGTGCAGAGCGGAAATGTCTTGGAAACCGAATCAGGCGCAGAACGGAAATCATCAAAGGCTGATCTGTCCGCGCAGGAGACAGCGTTTTGTGAGGTTCAGAGTCGGGAAGAGGAAGCGCGTTATGAAGCATTTCTCTATAAGTTGTCGGGAAAAAAAGAGGATGCCGTCTTAAAAACCGTGGTCGATTTAGCGCTTGCCGCGGCGCTGGTGACGGAGTTTGCGGCATATCTGAATTATTATACCGGGAACCGTGCGACAATCCAGCTTGCTTTTGAGATCTGCGGGGAGTTCTGTCCGGATTATGCAGAGGTCAGGAAGAACTGGGAGCGGCTGCGGTGTGCTTTTTGCGTGGAAAAAAAGAATCCGATCGGCTATGCCAATATTGAGGCGGATCATGAACTGATCTTTTATCTTGCCGGCGATCAGACATGGAATGGTGTCTGGGGATGGGAGGCAGAGCGGTTTTGTCATGAAAGCAGTCTGCATCCAATGTATATCAGGGAGGAAACTGCCAGGCGGGGGGCGGAGCTGCTCGGAGAGGGAAATGCGATCCTGCATATTTGCGGCAGGGGCGGGAAGCGCTTTCTGGTAAAGCATATCGCAAAACGGATGGGAAACGATGTGCTTTTTGTGCAGGCGGATCAAATCTGCGGGGACGGAGAAGATGAGGAATATCGGCGGATGCGGATGCTCCGCAGGGCTTTTTTGCATGATTGCATGGTCTGTATCCGAAAAGAGGAACAAGGGGCGCCGGAACAGGAGCAAGGAGCGTCAAAGCAGGAGGGGACGGCGGAGGAGCTGCTGCGTGCGGCGCGTACTTTTTGGGAGGCGGGAATTACCGTGATCCTCTGTACGGAGGATGCGTTGGAGTTTTCTGCCGCGAATGACCGGGATGGCATCATGGCGCACCCGTCGGTCGCAGCAGGTACGGATCGGATCGGACCTTTGCACGTCAGGATTGCCCGAATCGAACTGACGCCGCTCTCCAGAGAACAGCGGATGCGCGTATGGAGCGGATTTGCAGAGCAATACAGGATAGAAGAGGATATTGAACAGTGTTCAGTTCTATATAGACTCAACGCGGCCGAAATCGCGCGTGCAGTCGAAGAGTGGGAGAGCGGACGAAGCGGGAAGGTTCCTGTTGTACAGGAAGACGGGGGTATGGATGCAGGGAACGAAGCCGACCGGCTGCCGGTCAACTGTGCAGAGCGCCTTACCGATATTTGCTGCCGGATGCTCTGCGCCGGGGAAACGCAGAAGCTGGGAACCGTGATCAGACCGTCTGTGGAACTCTCCGATCTGATCGTATCGGAGCAGATGAAAAGAAGACTGGAGGAAATCTGCTGCGGTGCGCTGCAGAGGTATCGGATTTATGAGGAATGGGGACTTGCCCGTCAGTATCCGTATGGCAGGAGTTTATCACTCCTGCTCGCGGGGCCGCCCGGTACCGGAAAGACGATGACGGCGCATGGGTTGGCGCATGAAATCGGGATGCCGCTCTATCAGGTCGATTTGTCCCATATCATGGACAAATATATCGGAGAGACGGAAAAACATCTGGAACAGGTTTTTGATTTTGCCGCAAAAACAAACATGGTATTGTTTTTTGACGAAGCGGACGCATTGTTTGCGAAAAGGGGCGAGGTCACGGAGGGGAAAGACCGCTATGCGAATATGGAAGTCTCCTATCTGCTTCAAAAAATGGAGCAGTTTGACGGCGTTGTGATCCTGGCGACGAATTTTTACCAACATATTGATAAGGCATTTTTGCGCCGGATCAAGTATGTTCTGAATTATCGGGAGCCGGATGCTGCGATGCGGAAACGGATGTGGGAAAGCGTGCTTACGCCGTCGCTGCCGCGGGAGGAGATCGACACGGATTATCTGGCGGAGCAGTTTGCCTTCAGCGGAGGCGTGATTAAGAATGTCATCCAGAACGCCTGTATCTGCGCCGTTTATGAGAATCGGCCGCTTTGCATGGAGCATGTGCTGCGATCGATCCGCATGGAATACGAAAAGATGGAGCGGAACATGACGCCCGGTTTTTGGGGAGAGTATGGATATTTGATGGAGCAGGAGCAAGACTGAATGCAATCAGCATAACAGGGAGGGACCAGGATGCATGAATATCTGCAAAAAAAAGAAAACAGGACCGGCATCCCGACGCCGCTCAAGGAGCGTATGGAACGGCATACGGGGCTGTCCTTGGACGACGTGCGGGTACATTATCATTCCGAGATGCCGAAACGATTGGATGCGCTTGCGTATACGCAGGGAAATCAGGTCTATATTGGTCCTGGACAGGAGCGGCATCTGCCGCACGAGCTGGGGCATGTGGTACAGCAGAAGCAGGGAAAGGTGTATGCGAATGCGCGGCATGAAAGCGGCGTGCCGATGAATACGGACAGACGGCTTGAGCGGGAGGCGGATGAGATCGGTGCGCTGCACGGTGGAAGGAAGGGCGGATTGACAGAGGGCGTTCATGACGCCGCGGTACAAAGGAAGATCGATCCGCCAAAAGAGGCATGGGATAATGGCGCTCTGATCGGGGCGGTAAAAGGGCGTATGAAGAAAGCCTATAAGGATGCCTACAGGAAACCGATCGAGGATTTTTACCGCATGATTAGGCAAAGCAGTTATTCGTTCACCAACGATGAAATATTGCAAAAAATCGCGATTGCGAACTGGAATCAGGCGGGGACGGGAGCGCGGCTTGCGGAGACGATGGAGCAGGAGAAGCAGGCGGAACTGGATCTGCGCTATGGCGGAGAACGGGGGCATATGGTCAGCAGGCATATTGAAATCTCAGATGAGGATTTGCGCGCGCGCGTGGAAGGACCGAGAGCGATTCCAAGGGCGTCCGCATTTGCATCAGGGGTAAAAGGAAAGGAGCAGGCGCTTTATGTATTGGAACAACTACAGCCGATCCTGCGAACGCTGCTTGGGGATCTGCTGCGGACGGCGGGGGATTATCTGGTGCAGGAAATGAACCAGATCAGGGGAAAGAGCGCCAAAAACGCAAAAATGCATCTGTTGAAACGGTGCGGAATTGTTTTTGACGAGAAAACGGAGACGGACGGGGACTTTATCATCCGCTACAAGCGTATGTTGGAAAAAGACGGTCAGGATTTTTTGTTGAGCATTAACTATTCCGTGAAGGTGGACAGGGTCTTTCGGAAGACAGTGAGGGAAAGGGAACGCCCGGGAAAGGCGAAGAGAGTCTATGAAGCGGCGAATCTTTATCCAGGGAGAAATAAACCGTGTATCCGGATCGGACCCGCAACGAAGCCGGAGGATGTCGATGAACTGGTTAAGCAGTCCGGTATTGATATTGTCGGCGTTACATTTTATTAGTGAGTAAATAAGAATCAGCGCTAAGAGGGATACATCAGCATAAAAAGAATACGCCGCATTTTTATCAAAGCTCCGGCAGACAGCTCTCCCACAAGAAGTTTGACAATACGCGTTCCCTTGCTATAGCGGTTATGGAGGTGGGCGAATCCGGGCAGCTGGAATCCATTGAGGCTGGCGAAAACGTCGGGGCGATTGAAACAACCGAATCCGTTGAAGTTGTCACGCCTGCCAAAATCGCCGAAACCAGATCGTCATCCGATTCGCAGAGTCGTCCGAAGCGCCCGCCGTCCAGGATAAAATCAGGACCGGGCGCGCGGAATGCCACGACAGGGCATTCGTAGTACATCGCTTCCAAAATTGCCATGCCGTAGATTTCGTGATGATTCAAGTTTACATAACAGTAACTCATGCAGTAAAATTCCCACATCTCTTTATTCGGAACGCGCGGCAGAAGCGTGACGGCATCGGCCAGCCCCGCTTCTGTGACTGCCTTTCTCACGGCGTTTTCCAGCTCGCCTGTTCCGATCATGCAGAGATGAAACTGCGGATTTTGCGCATGCAGTTTCGCAAAGAGCGATACCAATGCAAGCGGTTCCTTTTCGGGAACAAGCCTTCCGATAAAAAGAAGAATCTGTGCGTCCGCAGGGAAGTCGTGCGCCTGCCTTAATGCGGCGGCGTCTGCGTGGCGGTAATCTTCATACAGTAGTTCCTGATCGAGCCCGATCGGTACGAGACGGGCTTGCGCAATGCCGAGCGCGGAAAGTTTTTCGCAGACGGCAGGCGTTTTTCCCCAGACGTCGGATTGCCCGCGGTAAAAACGGATAAGACGCTTCGTGAGCGTATTCATCAGGCATTTTTTGAGTGCGCTGGTGCTCGCGCTTTCAATCACACCAATATATGGATAAAACTGAACGTTGTTCAATTTGCACCATTTTGCGACGCTTTTTGTGTAAAGCTGCGTATCGCTAAAGCAGATGAGCGTATCTATGGAGGAATCAAGCAGGTGTTTATTAAAAAAGCCGTTGATCCCCAGCGAACGCGCGGGAATTTGCGCAAACGTGAGGTGATCGCGCACCTGCCCGATGTTGGGCGATGGCAGGAGCGAGCGGGAAAAAAGCTTATAGACGATTACGGTATGCCCTGCAGCCGCAAGCGCTTTTCCCATACCGAGTTCCTGTGAATTATAAAAGCCCGGTACGGCGTTTGGATTGAGACTCAATGCAATAATCCCGATTTTCATAGCGATTCCTCCATAGCATTCTGTTCCAGTACTTTTTTATAGATGCCCGTGAGCATTTCCAGATTCTTATCCGGCGTATAGCAGGCTTCATAGGTTTTCCGCGCATTGATGGACATTGCCTGAGCAGCCTCTGAATTTTCGCCCCAGTGCAAAAAGAAATCTGCCAGCGTCTCTGCGTCGGCGGGCGCATGGGTAAGTCCGGTTTCTCCGTGCCTTACAAGCGTGCCGACATTCCCGATCTTGCTGCCAATGACAGGCGTGCCGCAGGCAAAGCTCTCTGCAATGACAACAGGAAAGCCCTCATACCACTGTGTCGGCAGACAGACGGCAAGCGCGTACTTCATTTTTGCAAGAACCTCGTCGTGGGAAAGCTGGCCGAGTGGAGTTACATGCGAAAGCCCATGCGTCTGGATATAGCTGTGCACAGCATCTTCCGCGGGACCGCTGCTGCATAAGAACAGCTCTTTTGGATGTATGTTGCTTTTTTCATAAAGTTCCCATGCCTGTAATAGAACGAAAATACCTTTGGAAACGTCCATACGGCTGGCGAAAAGAAAATAAGGCTGTCGCTTGGCATAAGGAACCGGGCAGCCGGGATCGGGCGTAAAGTTTGGTTTTATATCAATCTGCTGTGGGGAGAGCAGGGATTTGCCACGCAGCGACAGCCGCAACAGCATGTTCTTATTAAATTCTGTCAGACAGACATAAGTCAGGCGGTTGTATGTTCCGCGCCGTCTGTGATAGGCGAGCATGAGGCTGACAATGAGCGTCTGTGCACGGGAGCCGCGGTAGCAGGCATGTTTCACCGCTTGGCTAAGACCGTTCGACAGACAGTCCTGACAGATATGTCCGTTTCGCAAAAACAGCGCGTTTGGGCACAGCAGGCGGTAATTGTGAATCGTCTGTATAACGGGAACGCCGAGAGAGCGCGCCGCGTCATAAACAGACGGGCTGATGATGAGAAGTGTATTATGCACATGCACGAGGTCGATCCGATGCGTTTTGATCAGTCCCCGCACTTCCCGATACGTTTTGCGGGAGTAGACCGCGCGAAACGGAAGGAGCAGCTTTTGGAACAAAGAGTAGGAGTCCAGTTCCGTATTGTTTTTTTGATAAAAAAAGACCTCGTGTCCCGCATCGCGGAGAAGCTGCATCTCGTTTGATACGACGGAGTCCTCGCCGCCGGGAATTTTGTAGGTATTATGCACGATGAGAATACGAAGCTTCTTCATATTTTATACGGACTCCTTTCTATGCTGTGATCATGGATACGTTATTCTGTGCTGCATAATGATTGATGCGTTTCGCAGTGATCTGCTGCAAGGATACATACGGTCGTAATTGCTTTCTGTGTCATTTTTTCTGCGCAGGAACTTCCGTATGATTGCTGTTCAACGGTTTCTCAAATAACGGCGCGATCGTTGTCAACGCGGCGTAATAGAATACGGGGATAATCTGATAGAGCGCGCGCAGGCCGGAGTTGTCAATGCCAACCTCTGTGTTACCTTTTTGTCGATAGATGATCAGTGTAACAAGTATGTTGCCGAGCACAAAAAACCAGGTGTATCCGTAGCGGAGAGGTTTGTCCACTGTGGAAAACTGCGGTGCGAGCAGCACCAACGTGGTGAGCAGCAAAATCTGAAGCATACAGAATCCAAAACCGACACCGCCGAAATTGCGCAGCCATGCGTCAATATAGTCTATGGAGGTGGTTACGTTTTCCATCATAAAATAGCCGAACACCGCGATCAGAAACAGTGTCATCACATGGGGTAGATAGTGTTTCAAAATCCGCTCCGCGAGAAAATGCAGGAAGAGCAGGTAGAAAAATGTCCCTACGACACCGAGCAGCAGCAGCTTCATGAAATTATCGCTGAGCAGGGAGGTGCCAAAAGCGAGAGTTGTCTGTGCATAAATGATGTGGCGCAGCCAGTAAATGTAAAAGAGCTGGTATGCCGCCGAGGGCAGAAACAGCAGCGCTAAGATAAATGAGGAATACAGTTTCCGCATACTGTAGCAGATAAAGACAAAGCAGACGATGATCAGCCCGTCTTTTCTAAGCATCGTTATAGCAAGCGCATAAAGACCAATCAGGAGAGCACGGTCAACGGATGGCACTTTCCAATGCTCTTTTCCAAGATAAAAGAGGAAGAACAGGTAAAACAAGATGTACGTATTGGACAAGA
Organism: bacterium; assembly: GCA_023667365.1. Classification (GTDB taxonomy): domain Bacteria; phylum Bacillota; class Clostridia; order Lachnospirales; family Lachnospiraceae; genus DLAJ01. Next base: position 19,501 of record JAMPAG010000048.1, read on the forward strand.
TCCAGTGTGTAAATAGAAAGAAGACGGAACAGCACGCAAGCAGCAATACGGAAATGCCGGCATAACATGCCGCCCGTTTTGCGGAAAAGCGCGGGAGCAATTGTTCATGGACAGCCACACCGAACGCCGCATACAGGTTGATGATGAGAAAGCCTAAAACCGGCGCACCCGAATCGAGCCCCCAATAAGTCATATAGGAACTGACGAGAGGCAGGAACTGTCCGATATTAGTGAGGACAAAGCTGTTATCGCTGACAATATCCTTATAGCTCATCATCAGCGTCAGCGCTTTGCCGTAATCGGAAAAATAAAAATAACTGTCATAGTTACATATGACGTAGATGCATCCGGTTGAGACGAGGCAGCAGAAACCGATCACAACGGCGGGGATCCTGCCATAGGAGGACAGCCGGCAGAGAACGAAAGAGTAGTCGTTGCCAGACGTACTGTCATGGGTATGCAGAGCGCCGTCTGCAGTCGTTTTGCCGTCCGTTCGCAGAACGGGCAGAAGCGGGATATGCCGAATCCGACGGAACAGATAACAGGCAAGAATGCCGGTGCCCATCAAAAAGCAGACGCGCCAAAAACGGTAGGTAAAATCCGCAAGCAGCAGAAATTCGCTGCAAAAGCACCAAAGGCAGATTGCAGTCGGAAATGCGAGCAGATGTACCCAGAGTTCGGATAAATGGTGTTGGATCACTTTTAGAAACGCATAGCCGATCGCGTAGAGCAGAAGAAGCGAGAGCACCTGTCTGATCTGGTACCAGATGACGCTGCCGTTTACCAGGCGGTGAAAAGAGTCATGATTGACAAACATGCTGAAGATAAGAACGAGCACGCTGAATATGCAAAAAAGATAAGGCGCTTTTGATGAAAGTTTTTTTTCTCTGACGAGATCGCCTGAAATGGAAGCGTTTGTGCGGGAATCTTGTTTATTCATGATGCGCGGTCACCTCCCGGTAAGTTTTTTGCGTAAATAAATATAAATTTTGATGATTGTCGGAGACGGCAATGAGCGTGTATTCGCCGGAAAGCGCAGCTTCATCCAGGTAAAGAGTGGGTATATTTGTGAGTTCCTGATAGCCTGGGAAAGCGTAATTCATCAGATTGATCAGACGCAGGGAAGTCGAAAAGGACAGCGTATCACACATGGAAATCAGGACACTGCGTTCGTCCGGCGCCAAGGAAAAATCGTCAGTCGATCCTGCAAAGGTACGGAAGAATAATATATAAAAATTGGCAGAGTCATCAACGAGCACCGTACGGTTCTGCAGTACAGGAAACAAAATCTGATCCCG
>JAMPAG010000049.1 GCA_023667365.1 bacterium
TAGTCAAAAAATGCCGTAAATATGCGGCTTACGGCGTTTCGCAAACGCCTATGAAATTATATAATAAAGAAGGAGAACTCATTGATGAGACTTAAAACAAAAGTATTTTTGGCAGCCCTTGGTACTTCTTTTGCCGCATGCCTCCCGATACCGGCTGGCACGGTTTTGGCTTCGGAACCGCTTCCCGCAACGGTAACGCAGTATGGCGACATCGTTGCGCCGCAGTCCGACAATTTGCGATGGGCTTACAAGGTGGAAAACGGCAAACGCTATAAGCGACTTTATAACGCTTCCAAGAATATCTGGATCGGGGATTGGATTTTATGTCCGTAACGCCCGTCAAACAGCGGCAGGTAAACCTGCCGTTGTTTTTCAACATGTTATGAAATAAGAAAAGACCGCCGGCTTACGATACCGACGGTCTTTTCTTATTTTCAGTCCTGCGCGATAATCTCTTTCTTGTTATAAGAACCGCACTTCTTGCATACTCTGTGCGGCATCATCAGCGCGCCGCATTTGCTGCATTTCACAAGAGTCGGAGCGCTCATTTTCCAATTTGCTCTTCTCTTGTCACGTCTTCCCTTCGATGATTTATTTTTAGGACAGATCGACATTCTCTTACACCTCCTTATTTGTCAAAAAAATATCTTTGATCGCCGCCATCCTCACATCCGGCACGAATGTGTCACATCCGCATTCACCCTCGTTGAGGTTCTTGCCGCATCTTGTGCAGATTCCCTTACAGTCTTCTCTGCAAAGGATCTTCGGCGGCCAATTCATCACCATTTCACTGTCGATAAGCGTCTGTATGTCAAGCTGACATCTATCCATAAAGATCTGCTCGTCCGCGTTCAGCTCCGGCGGTATGGCTTCCGGCGCATAAACTTCCTGTTCAAAGTCTATGCAAATCTCCCGCGCAACCGGTGTTAAACATCTGTCGCAAAACAATTCCACGTTCAGCACACCCTTTACCTGCAACAGCGCTTTTCCTTTTTCCCTATATGCCGCTGTCACCGCCATGGGCGTATCGCCCGCCACACGGTAGGTCTGTCCACTGATCCGCACGCTTTCCATGTCCGGCATAAACTGTTCTGTCAGGACACATCCCGGCGTGAAAAAGCTTTCCGAGAGATTGATCAACATATCAGGCTCCTATCCACACTTTTTCAATTATACATAGCAACAGATGGTTTGTCAACAAATATTTTGCACGGGCATTTGCCATGCTGTCTTTTATACGAGCTGTGCCTGAACCGCTGTCAATGCGACAACACCCACAATATCCTGCCAGGAACAGCCGCGGGATAAGTCGTTGACCGGTTTGGCGATGCCCTGAAGCATCGGTCCGTATGCCTCCGCCCCTGCAAGCCGCTGTACAAGCTTATATCCGATATTGCCGCAGTCTAAGTTCGGAAAAATCAGTACATTCGCCTTGCCGCCGACTTCGGAGCCCGGTGACTTTGATTTTGCAACCGAGGGTACCAGCGCGGCGTCCGCCTGCAATTCGCCGTCTATACAAAGCCCCGGATACTGCTCATGCGCGATTCTCGTCGCCTCCACAACCTTATCGACAAGCGGATGCTTGGCGCTTCCCTTGGTAGAATGGGACAACATGGCAATGATCGGTTTCGCGCCGATCAGACTCTTGAAACTTTTTGCAGACGTATCGGCAATCGCTGCAAGCTCCTCCGCCGTCGGATCCTGATTGAGTCCGCAGTCCGCAAATAAAAACGTTCCGTGCTCCCCATAATCGCAGTTCGGCACATCCATGATAAAGAAACCGGACACCAGCTTCACCCCCGGCGCTGTTTTCAGTATCTGTAATGCCGGACGCAGCGTGTCCGCCGTCGCATGACAGGCGCCCGCAACCATGCCGTCCGCATCATTGCATTTTACCATCATGACGCCGAACGTCAGATAATCCTTTGACAGCGCTTCCCTCGCCGCTTCCGGCGTCATCCCCTTCTCCTTGCGGAGCTCATACAGCGTATCTACATACTCGTCAAAGCGTTCAAATTCATCCGGATCAACGATCTGCGCACCGTCCAAATCCAGTTCCAGCCATCCGGCGCCGTCCAATATTTTTTCCCGTTTTCCAACCAGAATGAGATTGGCAATATCCTCCTCCAGGATATGCGCCGCCGCGATCAGCGTCCTCTTATCGTTTGTCTCCGGCAGCACCACTGTCTTTTTGTCCATTCTGGCTTTTTCTTTCATCGAATCAATAAATGCCATACGTTATCCTCCTTCATTCCATAGAACGTTACCCCTTTCTTCCATTATATCGGTATTCTTTTGAGAAACAAGTTTTTTTTCTTGTTTTTTTGTGGTATATATAAAAAAGGACGCAGAGCGTTCTTTCGAAGAATCCGACTTGCGGATTTTTCACGGATTTGCGAGAATTTCTATTTGGTCTGCATGAGAAAGGAATTGTCATGAAAATAGCCGCGGTCATTGCCGAATATAATCCGTTCCATAATGGACACGCTTATCAGCTCCAGCGGATTAAAAAAGATTACGGATACGATTTTGTCATCGTCGTCATGAGCGGCGATTTTACGCAGCGGGGAGAACCTGCGATTGTGGATAAACATGCGCGCGCACAGATGGCGCTTTTGGGCGGCGCCGATCTCGTGATCGAGCTTCCCGCCTATTATGCCTGCGCCAGCGCAGAATATTTTGCAACCGGCGCCGTATCCGTTCTTCACGGTCTCGGCTGCGTAGACGCGTTGTTTTTTGGATCGGAAAGCGAAGATACGGACGCTTCCTGTCCGAAACCGCCCGCGCTTTTCATGCGCGCCGCCGAGATTTTATTAAAAGAGCCCGCAGTTTACCGCGATACGCTTGCCGATTCTTTACGGCGCGGCCGCGGCTACGCCGCGGCGCGCATGGAGGCGCTGACTGCGGCTATGCGGCATAACGATATGACGATGCCCCCCGACGCGGCGACACAGCTCGACGCCGCAACGACGAAATCCGTTGCGGCTATGCCAATCAACACTGCATGCGGCACATCTGACGGAGCGGACAAGCCGGACGCACTCTCCGCTACGCTCTCCCAGCCCAACAATACGCTCGGCATCGAATACTGCAAGGCGCTCCTGCGCATACAGAGTTCGATTCAGCCGTTCGCCATCAAACGGATTGGCGGCGGTTATCATGATACAGACACGACAGATGCCTATGCCAGTGCGGAGGCAATCCGCACACATCTGCTGGAGCGCACTGCCAGAGACAACGCTTTCCTAAACGATGCCCTCCAGAATGATGCCTTCCGCAACGGGACCTTCCACAATGATGCCTTCCGCAACGGGACCTTCCACAATGATCCCCTCCACAACGGTACCTTCCACAACGGTACCTTCCACAACGCTACCTTTCACGATGGTATCTTGCACAACGGCGCCCTCTCACCGTCATTCTCTCCGTCGGACATTTCTGCCCCCGCGGCGGAATCCTGCCGCCGCAAACCGCCTGTTTCACAAACAGTCCGTTTTGCAGCGCCGATTCTCTCCGCTTCCGTTCCGCAAGGTACGGCAGACCTACTCACAGAATTCTGTCAAAACCGACGATTGTTGGCGCAGAATGATTTTTCTGATCTGGTACACTATCAGTTACTATTGCATGCATCCGAACTGGAACGCTATGCCGACTGCACACCGGAGCTTGCAAACCGCATCCGCTCCCTGATGCCGTCCCTGCCCGGCAAACCTGTCACGGATATGATCGATGCGCTCAAAACAAGAGCCTATACCTATACCCGCATCAACCGGGTGCTGACGCATCTATTATTAGATATGACCAAAGATCAGCTTGCCGTTTTTACAGATCAAAATGTGCCCGTGTTCTTGACGCACGCACGCATTCTCGGCTTTCGCCGGGAAGCCTGCGGCACGCTGCTTTCCACAGTCAAAAAAAATGCCCGCATTCCGCTCATCACAAAGCCCTCGGACTATCGCCCCGCGGGCGCAGCCGCAATGCTCTATGAGACGGATCTGCTGGCATCCCATATTTATCAAAGCATCGTTTCCGGGAAATCCGGTCAGCCTTTCCGTCATGAACTGACACGGTCGCCGCTGATGCGATAACGGAGAGCAAGGTTATTGTGATCTTATTTTTTGTTAAAAGTTTTCCCTTATTCGTCCCCGATGCTCCTATTGCTTATCCAAACCTACATGGACCATAACTGCATTGTAAATACTCTCTCCCAGTCTGATCCCATTCGCAAGCATTGTGTCGATGCATTCCTTGACTTTCGCCGCCTCAATCATTCCCTTATCATAGGCAAGCATCAGCATGCCAGCCGTTCCAATGTGTCTGACATTCATCTGCTTTGCTACCTTTCTTCCTTTCTGCTCATCCATCAACAGAAGATCCGCCTTCTGTTCATCATACATAATAAGTGCTTCACTCTCTCCTTCATCTAAGCCCGTAACTGAGCGGAGAATATGAACTGATTTTATATTCTCCACAGCTATAACCGAAAAAAACTCCACACGTTTAATCCTCTCTGCCTCTTCTTTATAAATTGGATTTTCTGTAAGCTCCCGATAAACAGCTTTCGGTACCAAAACCGATTGATACAATTTTTGCATCAATTCTAATTGTCCTGCTTTTAGCAACGATAGGATTGGAGTTGTATCTGAAATAACAATCATGACAACGCTTCCTTTAAGTAATCGACAGTTTCCAGTTCTTCTGCAATCTCCTCCTCTGACATCTCCAGATAGCACAACCCCATATTTCCATACAAGGTAATCAAATCCATCTTGTAAATTCCAAGGATCTCGGCGGCTCTGCCATGGGAGATGATTCCCTGCCGGATATAGGGATACAAGATCATTGCATTTATTTTAAGCTGTTCCTCCTTATTAGATGGCACTGCAAACGCTACCATCTCGTCAGGTATTTCCATTTTTACTACCGCCATCGCTGTTATTCCTCCTTCAACTATGATACTAAAATTTCTCACCGTCATATATGATTATATCCCAAAACGCAATTTCTTCCATTTACTTCTCGCTTAATCGTATAACAAAATGAATTGCTAGGATCAGCGTTTGTCAGTCCTGCCAACTGCATGATTCAAATACATCCTCATTTCTCAAACCCATGCACCCAGTCCGAGCGCAGATAGTAAATCAGATAGATGACGGAGCTGATCGCCCACGTGAGCGGGTACGCCCAATAAATATAGCCGATTTCCCCGGTCAGGCGCATTACCGCGATAATATAGGCAATGCGGATCACGCACCACACCGCCAGCATCACGCACATCGGCACAAACGCCTTGCCTGCGCCGCGGCAGACCGCCGCGATCGAATGGGAAAAAGCCAGCAGGCAGTAAAACAGCGCAACGGTACGCGCCTGCTGTACGCCAAAGGCGATCACGCCGTCCGTTTTGTCGAAAAGACCAACCATCTGCGGCGCAAAAATAAAATATGCCACTCCGATCGCCTCCGCCAAAAGCACCGCCGCAAGAATGCTGAACCGCGCTCCTTTTTTGGCGCGTTCGTACTGCTTCGCGCCAAGATTCTGGCTGATGAACGTCGTGCTTGCCATATTGAAGCTGGTAATGGGGAGGAACGCAAATCCCTCGATCTTTGCATGGGTTCCGTAAGCCGCCATTGCCAGTTTCCCAAACGAATTGATCTGCGACTGCACGATCACATTGGCAAACGCGATCACGGAATTCTGCACGCCGGACGGCAGACCGTAGCGCACGATTTCCGAAAGCATGTCGCGGTGAAAACGGATTTTCCTCCATTCCACGGTAAACAGATTTCCCTTGCGCAGCAGATACGCCATACAGAGCACCACGCTCGCCATCTGGGAAATGACCGTCGCTGCCGCCGCCGACCAGACGCCCCAGCGAAAGACCGCCAAAAACAGCAGATCCAGCACGATATTCAGCAGGGAAGAAAAAATCAGGTAATACAGCGGCCGGCGGCTGTCGCCCAGCGCATTGATAATACTGCGGCAGACATTATACATCACCAATGCCAGCGAGCCGAGAAAATAATAACGAAAATACTCCACTGCCTCCGGCATCACCTCCGGATCGGTCTGCATCCACTTTAGAAACGTCGGCGTAAACGCGACTCCTACGATAGTAAGAAGAATCCCGCTGACAATGCCGAACGCTAGCACCGTATGAATCGCACGGGACACCTCTTTCTCTTTTCCCGCCCCGAAATACCGCGAAATCACGACACCCGCTCCCATTGCCGTTCCCATAAAGAAGCTGACAAGCAAAAAGATCAATGTGCCGGACGACGTGACCGCCGCCAGCGCGTTCGTTCCCAGACATCTTCCCACGATAAACGCGTCCGCCGTGTTATAGAGCTGTTGAAAAATCTGGCTTAACAGCACGGGCAGCGCAAATCCGATCATCATGGAATACGGATTTCCCGTTGTCATGTCTTTTGTGCCTGCATTATATTTCTTTTTTATTGAATCCTGTGACTGCTGCATCCTTTCTCAATCCTATCTGTATTTCTTATTCATCCGTTAATTCTTAAAACTGTGGATCGGCGCCGGAATCCTGCCGCCCCGCTCGATAAACGCGTCACAGGAAAACGAATTGACCGGCATGACAGGCGCATAGCCGAGCAGCCCGCCAAATTCCACTTTCTCGCCGACCTGCTTTCCGATGACAGGAATAAGTCTGACCGCCGTCGTCTTCTGATTCACCATCCCGATTGCCATCTCGTCCGCAATGATGCCGGAAATCGCCGCCGCCTTTGTATCCCCCGGAATCGCGATCATATCCAGTCCGACGGAGCACACGCAGGTCATTGCTTCCAATTTTTCCAGCGTGAGCGCTCCGGCCGTCACCGCGTCGATCATGCCCTGATCCTCGCTGACAGGGATAAACGCGCCGCTCAATCCGCCGACGTAGGAGGACGCCATCACGCCGCCCTTCTTTACCTGATCGTTCAAAAGAGCAAGCGCCGCCGTCGTTCCGGGCGCACCCGCATGTTCTAATCCGATCTCCCGCAGAATATCCGCCACACTGTCACCGACTGCCGGCGTCGGCGCCAGCGACAGATCCACAATCCCAAACGGCACCTGCAACAGACGCGATGCCTCTTTCGCCACTAATTGTCCAACGCGCGTCACCTTAAACGCCGTCTTCTTGATTGTTTCGCAGAGCACTTCAAAATTCTCCCCGCGCACTTTTTCCAACGCCGTCTTGACAACACCCGGTCCGCTGACGCCGACATTGATAACCGCGTCCGCCTCCGTGACACCGTGAAACGCACCCGCCATAAACGGGTTATCATCCGGCGCATTGCAAAATACCACCAGCTTCGCACAGCCCAAAGAATCCCGTTCTTTCGTGCGCTCCGCCGTCTCCTTTATGACTTCTCCCATCAGTCTGACCGCATCCATATTCATTCCCGTTTTCGTTGACGCGAGATTGACGGAACTGCACACAATCTCGGTCTCGGCAAGCGCCTGAGGGATGGAGCGGATCAGATATTCATCCGCCTTTGTCATACCTTTGGAGACCAGCGCGGAATAGCCGCCGATAAAATTCACGCCTACCGCTCTGCCGGCGCGATCGAGCGTTTTTGCGATCGTCACAAAGTCCTCCGCGTTCTTACAGGACGCGCCGCCGATCAGAGAGATTGGCGTTACGGAAATTCGTTTGTTTACAATTGGAATACCAAATTCCGCTTCAATATATTCTCCGGTACTGACAAGCTTTTCGGCAAGCCTTGTGATTTTCTCATATACCCGCTCGTTTGTCCGCTTCCGGTCGCCGTCAATACAGTCCAGCAGACTGATGCCGAGCGTGATTGTGCGCACATCGAGATTTTCTTTCTCGATCATCTTATTGGTTTCTGCTACTTCAAATATGTTAATCATAGGAACGCTCCGTTTTTTTATATTTGCATCTGAAAATCAAATGCGATGCATCTGAAAATCAAATGCGATGCATTTGATTGAAAATATCCTCCAGCTGGCATTTGATGACGACGCCGATTTGTTCGCCGATCACATTCAGATCGCCGATCACTTCCTGAAACGGCTTCTTCGCTCCGCTCATATCCACGATCATCATCATATTAAAATAATCCTGCACGATCGTCTGGGAAATATCAAGAATGTTGATTTCCTGCTCCGCAAGATAGGTACATACTTTCGCGATAATACCGACCGTATCTTTTCCTACCACCGTAATGATTGATTTTTTCATGCTTGTATTACTGCCCCTTTCTCATTCCGCAAATCTGCATTCATAATCCGGCTTCTTTTCTTCCATTGAGCTATTCATACCGACTCCGGCAAACGCTTCGCGTGATCTCTGCCCTGTCGGAATCCGTTATTGATGATCGGGCGGCTGCTTCCAGCCCGGCAGATTGACCCAGACCTCATCCACTTTTCCACTCGATATAGCTGCATTCTGCATCCGCTCCTCCTTATGTTTCGGTCGAAAAATACAAAATATCATCACGCCAAACAGAAACAGGATTCCGCCGACGGTGCAAAGAATAAACGCCAGCATGCTCTTAAAAAGAAACAGCGAGGCAAGAACAGCGCACATCACCAATAACACACACACCAATAGGGCGATCTTCTCGCCCTTTGTCGCCGTCACGGATGTGGAATAGTTCACTTCCCATCCCTTGCGAAATCCGGCGATCTCGTATCGCTTCGTATGTCGCGTGTACCTGTGACTTCTTTTTCTCTTCATCTTCCTGTTCCTCCTTTATCTCCCGTCTGCACCGATGATCTGCTTCTTTATCCCTCGATTAGACTATCTCACACCATTTGTCCCTCTCGCCCCGATCGGACCGCCCCTCGCCATCTGTTTCTCTCGCCCCGATCGGACTGTCCCCCGCCATCTGTTTCTCTCGCCTCGATCGGACTGCCCCTCGCCATCTGCTTCTTTATACTTCGATCACCTCAGACGGCTCGCTCCGCTTTGCAACCAGAATCCGAAAATCATCCGCCCGGTAGGGGTTATCTCCGTTTGTAATCTCCAGCCGTACGGTCTCATAGGCAAGCTCCGGCAGATTGTTCTCTTTGCTCAGATGTCCGAGCATGATCGTTTTCATGTGATCGTGCAGCAGTGCGCACAACAGCTGTCCTGACGCCTCGTTGCACAAATGTCCGTTGTTTCCTAAGATTCTTTGTTTCAATGGATAGGGATACGGACCGACTTCCAGCATGCGGATGTCGTGATTCGCCTCGATCAGGATCGCATCCATCCGCTGCAGGGACGCCGTCGTGATCTCATCATAAGTACCAAGGTCCGTCACAACCGCCATCCGTTTTCCGTCGCAGGCAAATTTATAGGCAATCGGTTCCGCCGCGTCATGAGAAATCGGCAGCGTATTCACTGTAATATCCTTCAACGTAAATTTTTCCTGCTGCCGAATCACATGAAACAAGGACTCGTCAATCTCTCCCAGACTTTCCATCCCCCGGATCGCCCTGATCGTGCCCGCCGTTGCGTAGATCGGCAGTCCGTATTTTCTTGCCAGCACTCCTAGTCCGTTCACATGATCATTATGTTCGTGCGTAACCAAAATCCCGTCAATATCCTGCATGGACACGCCAAGCGACTCCACGCCCTCTATCGTCTTTTTGCCGCTGATGCCTGCATCCACAAGCAGGTGTGTGCTCTCCGAACCCACATAAATACAATTCCCGCTGCTTCCGCTGGCAATACTGCACATTCTCATTCGTCTATTTCTCCCAGTAAATCTCCAATTGATCTCCGTCCGAAAGCACATCCACATAGCCTGCGTTTTCGCCGTTCCGCTTTGTCACAACACAGCTTCCGTGCGGCGTGGACAAGTCAAAATCAATATAATCAAACACATCCACATAGATGTAGCTTTTCTTGCCGCTCATTGTCACGGGATCGCCGTTCACCATGACCGTGACCGTTTTTGTCTCCGCGCCTGCATTCTGTCCGGTCTGTGCCGATCCTGTCGGTCTGAATGGCGGCGTTCCTCCGTTCTGTGCGGACTGTACTGTTCCCGCTTGTCCAAAGGGCGGCGTTCCTGCGCCTTGTCCGAGCGTCACCTGTGCACTTTCCGCTCCCTGCCCGATTGCTGTCTGCTCCGCGCCCACGCTCCGTCCGTCTGCGCCTGCCGCCGTCTGCTCCGCTCCTGCGTTCTGCCCTGCCGCCGTCTGACCCGCTCCTGCGTTCTGCCCTGCTGCCGCCTGCTCCGCGCCTGCGTTCTGCTCTGCTGCCACCTGCTCCGCGCCTGCGTTCTGCCCTGCTGCCGCCTGCTCCGCTCCTGCATTCTGCCCTGCCTCCGCCTGATCCGCGCCTGCACTCTGCCCTGCCGCCGTCTGCTCCGCTCCTGCGTTCTGCCCTTCCGATGACGCTTGCGGCATTGACGCAGAAGAAAACATGGATGTGGACGGCATTGCCGTCCGCCGCATTGCCGTCCGCGGCGCATCCTCATAGGCATCCCGACCGTTTCTCGCCGGAAGTCCGCGCTCCGCGCGTTCCTCATCCGTCAGCCAGCTTTCTTCTTCCAGTTCCTCCGCATAGACAGCCGACGCCGCTTCGCCCCACTCAACGGAAAAATTCTCGTATACGCGCGTCCGCTCATCCGCCGGCATATGATTCACCAGAAGGCGCGTTCCGTTTTCCAGCTCCAAAAATTGTTTGAGCTGTTCCACCATATAAAAATTATTGATCTCAATGACGTCATCCTGACCGATCTCATAATACTCCGATTGCAGCGTCCCGTTGACCTGCGCATACTTCGGGAGATCAATTTCTTTTCCGTTCACGCGGATCCGAAGCGTCGCATGGTACTCCGGCAGTTTTCCGATCATGCAGGACGCGGGCGCCCCCGCCGTGGACGGCTCCACGTCGATCATATCATTGGCATGAATCGGCGTTGTAATATCCGCAGGCGCGCCGTTGACATGAATAACTGCCGCCTCGCCCGCCTCGCCGCGGATACGCCTTGTCTTTCCGTCCAGTTCAAAGACCAGTTCCTCCCCGCGCTTCGGAAACATATCGGCGTTCGGAAAATCCGCCTGCATCGCCGCATCGACCACCGCCAGATGGGAATTATCATACAGCTTCACCCGCTTATGATTAAACGTCACATGAATAAAATGATTGCCCTGCTCATAAAAACAAAGACAAATGCCGATCGGCGTGACAAGCAGGGAATCCTTCTTCACATCCTCCTGCACAAAACGAATTTTCTGCATAACCTCTTCGCCGCGGAGCGCTACACGCTCCTTTACAATATCCAGTTCTTTTGCAAGCGCCTCCTCATAACCCAAGATCTTGCCGCCGCCGCCGACAACAAATACGGCGCTGACCGACTTCCCGCCGTTTAATTCTTTGATCTTATCCGCCGCCAGCTTCGCCATCGTATCAATGCGTTCCTGCATGACTGCAAGCGCATCCGCCCTCGTGATCGACTGTTCCAATCCCATAATATCCCGATACGTCACGCTTTCTTTTTCACAGATACCGCGCTTGATCTGCTCTGCCGTGTTGAAATCCACAAGACAGTGTTCGGCGACCACTTCGGTCAACGAGTCTCCTGCAACCGGAATCATGCCGTAGGCGACAATGCTGCCCTCCTTCGTGATCGAAATATCGGACGTTCCCGCGCCGACATCCACAAGCGCGATATTTAACATCCGGTACATCTGCGGGATTGCGACCTGAATCGCCGCGATCGGCTCTAACGTCAGATTGACAACTTGCAATCCGGCGATCCCGACCGCTTTATACAATCCGTCCACGACCTCATCCGGAAGGAACGTCGCGATCATCTCCACCTCGATCTTACGCGCGCGGTGGTTTTCCAGATTGCCGATCGGATAGTCGTTCAGATAATATTTGATGACCGTAGAACCGACACAGTAGAAACGAAGCTGCGTCTCGTTCGTCTCGGAAAACTGTCGGTATGCCTTTTCCACACCGAGCGCCTCCAGACCGTAAATATCTTCTTCCGTGACGTCGTGCTCCTCCTCGTAATCAATGCCGACGCGCACCCTCTCCGTGCGCAGAACGCGCCCTGCGGCCGCAATACACACGTCCGTCAGCGTAAGTCCCGTGCTTTTTTGCAGTTCCTCCCGCACAAGGGAGATCGTCGCGCCGACCTGCGCGATGTCATGAATCTGTCCATCCAGCATGGAACGCGTCTCGTGTTCCACCGATTTCTGCGCGATCACGATAAACTGCTCGCCCGAACGATACCCCACCGTGCCGACAATGCTCCTTGTTCCAATGTCCAGACCGAACACCGTCTGTCCGGCATACTTACTAAAGTCCACGCGCGCTCCCTCCTAACTGCCTGTCAATCTGTGCATACGCCTCCTCAGGCGTCCTGCTGTTATCAATCACTACCCGGCAATGCCTGCGAAACGCCTCCTCCGCGAGCTGATTTTTCATAATTGCCTCCGTTTTTTCTTCCGCATAGCCGCGCGCATCCGCAAGCCGTTTTACGCGCGCATCCTCATCCGCATAAATATACCAGAGCTCATCACAGATCTCATCGTAATGCTCCTCGATCAGCAGCGCCGCCTCGATAAAAAAATAACCCACCTGCCCCGCCGTCCGCTCTTTTTGAATTTCCGCTAAGATCGTCTGCTTCACTGCCGGATGCACGATCGCGTTCACCGCCGCAAGCAGCGTATCGTCTGCGAAAATTTTCTGCGCCATCTTTGTTTTATCAATCCTGCCGTCCTCGGAAAGCACCTCGCTCCCAAGCAGCCTGACAAGCTGTGTATAACAGGCGCCGCCCTTCTCTTGCAGCTGTTTTGCCGTGACATCCGCATAGACTACCCTGCACGGATAATGACGCTCTATGTAAGAAAGAAGCATGGATTTTCCGGCGCCCACGCCTCCCGTGATCCCGATGATCTTCATATCCTGATTTCCCTTTTATTTGGTTTCATACCAGTTTGTTCCCGTATGCAGATCTACCGCCAGCGCCACGGACAAGTCCGCCGCACGCTGCATCTCTCCCGAAAGAATCCCGCGCACCTGCGCTTCCTCCTCTGGCGCCGTCTCGATCAAAAGCTCGTCGTGAATCTGTAAGATCAGCCGGGAGCGTAACTGTTCCGTCCGCAGTCTGTCAAACACATGAATCATGGCAAGTTTCATAATATCCGCCGCCGTTCCCTGAATCGGCGCATTCATCGCAACACGCTCCCCGAACTGCCGCTGCATAAAATTGGAGGATTTCAATTCCGGGATCGGTCTGCGCCGACCGTACATCGTCGTGCTGTAGCCCCGCTTTTTTGCCTCCGCAACGGCGTTGTCCAGAAACGCCTTAATGGACGGATACGTCTCAAAATACTGCTCAATATAGGCGGACGCCTCCTGCCTGCTGATACTCAGATCCTGACTTAAACCAAACGAACTGATACCGTACACAATCCCGAAATTGACCGCTTTCGCGTTGCGCCGCTGTAAATCCGTGACCTCTTCAAACGGTGTGTGGAATACTTTTGCCGCCGTGATGCGGTGAATATCCTGCTCCTGATGATACGCCTCGATCAGCTCATCGTCTCCCGACATATGAGCCAGGATACGCAGCTCGATCTGGGAATAGTCGGCGTCCATAAAAAGATAACCGTCCTTCGGAATAAAACATTTGCGGATCAGCCTGCCAAGTTCCGTGCGCATCGGAATATTCTGTAAATTCGGCTCCGTGGAGCTGATACGCCCTGTTGCCGTGATCGTCTGGTTGAACGTCGTATGAATGCGGTCATTCTCATCCGCACAGCCGCCAAGTCCGTCGGCATAAGTCGATTTTAATTTGGCAAGACCGCGGTATTCCAGGACATCTTTCACAATTGGATGATCTTCGGCAAGCTTCTCCAATACATCCGCCGCCGTGGAATATCCCGTTTTGGTTTTTTTGCCGCCCTTCATGTGCAGCTTATCAAATAAAATCTCACCGAGCTGTTTCGGCGAATTGATGTTAAACGTTTCTCCCGCCTGCTCATAGATCTGCTGCTCCAATACGCCGATGCGCTCCGCCAGCGTATCCCCGTACGTTTTCAGCTCCTCCGGACGGATGCGGATTCCCGCCTCCTCCATATCGCAGAGCACATAGGAAAGCGGCATTTCCACATTGCGGAACAATTCTTCCATCCCGGTATCCGCAAGCCTCTTCTTCAGCTTTGGATACGCCAAAAATCCCGTCTGCGCCGTATCGCGCAGATACGCCGCGTATTCGTCGGGTTTCCGCTCGAATGCCTCCCGCATCGGCAGCTTTCCGAACCGCTCCGTATACCCTTTTATCTCCCTGCCCGCGTATTCCGCCGCGACGTCCTGCGGCTCGTAATCGCTCTTTAACGGGTTTAGGAGATAAGCGGCAAGCTTCGTGTCAAAAAAATGACCGCTCACATCCACAGAGGTTCGTCCGTTTCCGATCGCAAGCAGCGGATAAAGCGCTTTAGCGTCAAACGCAATGAGCTTTCCCTTACCTTCCCCGTCCGCAAGCGCTCCGACGCGCTCCCGGATCAGCGATACCGGAAATACCGGCGTACGTACAAGCCACGCATGCGCCGCATCCGTTACCAGCACAAGCGCAAGCTGTTCCTCATGCGCCGTGAAATCAAGCGTCATCTGTCCGTCCGCGCCGCTCGTCATCCCCGATGCATCCGCCGGAAATCCTGCATAGGCGACCGCCACCGCCTCCCGTGCGCGCGCCTCAGCAAGCACCTTGTCCAACTCGGAAATATCCGTCACCTCTTTGAACTCACAGACCGTTTCCGCGCATGATTCTTCCGCACTTTCTCCTGCGCCCCCCGCATTGGCAAAACGCGCAAGATACTGCTTAAAGCCAAGCCGCTGAAACTGCTTGTAGGACTGCTCGTTATAAAACTCCCCGACCCGCGCCTGTTCAAAATCATACAGGAACTCCGCATGTACATTGATCGCTGCAAGCGTTTTGCTCAAGTCTGCAAGCGCACGGTTCTCTTTCAGGCTCTCGCGGATACTCTTTTTCTCAATCTCATCCACATGCGCATAAATATTGTCAAGCGAACCGAAGCGCACCATCAGCTCCGTCGCTGTCTTCTGTCCGACTTTCGGCACGCCCGGAATATTATCCGCCGTATCGCCCATGAGCGCCTTTAAGTCGATGAAGCCCTGCGGCGTCACCTGATAGGCGGCTTCCACATCCGCCGCATAATAATCTTCTACCTCTGTCCGCACGCCCTTGGTCTTGGGGATCCGCACCTTGATATGCTCGGAAGCGATCTGTAAAAGATCACGGTCGCCCGATACGAGCGATACCTCCATGCCCCGCTCCTGCGCCCTGTTCGCGATCGTGCCAAGCAGATCGTCCGCCTCTAACCCTGCCTGCTCCACAATGCAGACATTCATTGCCAAAAGCAGCTCCTTCATCACCGGCACCTGTTCGCGCAGCTCGTCCGGCATCGGTTTCCGCGTCCCCTTATATGCCGCATAAATCTCATGCCGGAACGTCGGCGCATGCACGTCAAACGCGACCGTGAGATACTGCGGCTTTTCTTCCTCCAGAATCTTGAACATAATATTCAAAAAACCGTAGACCGCATTCGTGTGCAGTCCCTCCCGGTTTGTCAAGTCCGGCACGCCGTAAAACGCCCGGTTCAAAATACTATGTCCGTCTATCAATACCAGTTTTTCGCTCATACAGCCGTAAAACCCTTTCCGTTGCCAACCTGCGACGCCTTTTTACGCCAAAATAAATCAAAGAAAACAAATACCGATCTCTTCCATCGTCACGCGCGGCGTCCTTCTCAATACAGCACAAAAAAAGACAGCAAAAAAGAACCTGCCACCGCGGCAATCTCCGCGCAAAACAGCACGCGGTCCATGATTTTTCTCCTGTGCACGCGCCGCTTCGTCCAGAGCAGCATTTCCTTTAATTCTTTATTTAAGTCAAACGCGCCGCCATCTTCCAAGCGGTGCATCCCCTCGCTGATCAGATACTGAATGGCGAGCTCTTCCATGCACGCCCCGCACTGCTCGATATGTCCGACAAATTCTTCCGTATCGCGCTCATCCAGTTCTCCCGCCAAAAAAGAACCGATCTTGCGCTCCGCAGCCGTACATTCCATGCCATTTTCCGCCTTTCTCTCCCGCACCCGCATTGTTCCCGGAAGGTGCAGGAAACGATCTGCCACGCAAAAAACATTCTGCTCCACTTATATAGTATACTCCAACTTTGCAGATAAAAAAAGAGTGCGAAGCACTCTTTTTGAAGAATCGTTGCACGATGCTTTTAGCCTATCGGATTCTCTGGTAAGAAATTGTTTCAGGCTGTGAACTTTTCCATGGGATTCCCGTCTGAGCATCATAACAGCGGCGCGACCGCTTTCATCAGCCGTCCCGTCAGCTTCACACGCAGTTTTTCCTTACGGACGGTCTCCGGCGTAACCTGCCGGCATTTTGCGAGCGTCGCCTGGAAATCCGCCTCGATTTCCGAAATGCAGGCCGTATGATATAAATAGGTGGCGCACTCAAAATGATGGTATAGGCTCCGGTAATCTAAGTTGATCGTCCCGACGACCGCCTCCGATGCGTCGCTGACAAATACTTTCGCATGGACGAATCCCGGCGTATACTCATAGATTTTTACGCCGGATTCCAACAGCGACGCATAATGCGTCTTTGCCAGCGCATACGGGATCGCCTTATCCGGTATGCCCGGCAGCAGCAATACGACCTCCACGCCCCGCTCTGCCGCAAATTTCAGGGCGGTCTCCATCTCGCCGTCCAGAATCAGATACGGCGTCATGATATGTACAAAAGATACTGCCCGGTTCAACAGATCCATATAGACTCGCTCGCCCAGCTTATCATCATCCAGCGGGCAGTCCCCGTACGGAATAACGTATCCCTTTGCATGTTCCGCGGGCAACGCCGGATAGGATAAAAACTGCTCGTACTCGTCCTTTTTTTCACCGATCCGCCACATCTGCAGGAACATCAGGGTAAAGCTTTTGACCGCTTCCCCTTTTAACATGACCGCGGTATCTTTCCAATGTCCGAATTTTACTTTTTCATTGATATACTCGTCCGCAAGGTTGACGCCCCCGTTAAACGCCGTATGCCCGTCGATCACCAGAATCTTTCTGTGATCGCGGTAATTATAGCAGGTGGACACGAACGGAGACACCGGCGCGAACACCTTGCACTTGATCCCCAGCGCTTTTAAGCGCTTCGGATAATCCCGCGGCAGCAGCGCGAATTCACAGGTCCCGTCGTACATCACGCGGACGTCCACGCCCTCTTTCGCTTTTCTGGCGAGGATTTCCAGGATCTTTCCCCACATGAGCCCTTCATCCACGATAAAATATTCCATAAAAATAAAATGTTCCGCCGCTTCTAACTGCTTCAGCATCTCGGCAAACTTATCCTCGCCCAGCGGAAAAAACGTCACATCGGTATGCGCATATACCGGATGGCAGCCGCTTCTGTGCATATACTTCGCAAGCGCCGCCACACCCGGATTCTCGGCGCTTAACTGCTCCATGACTTCCTCCTGCTGCGGAATGCTCTCTTTGGTATGCGTCACAATGCCATTGACATACTTTTTTAACGCCCGATGCCCGATCTCGCTCTGCGTATATCCGAAAAGAAGCACGCCGAACACCGGCAGGAGCATGATTACGATCAGCCATGTAATCTTTGCTGTCGGATTGATCTTACTGTTTAAGAGATAGATCACCATAATAAACGTAAACAGTACGGTCCCCCCGAAAATATGCGGCAGGAATTTTCCGAACCACTCAAACACGCCGAATAAAAGAAAAACATGAATGGCAAGCAGCAGCAGAATCAGTCCAAAGCGGCTGAATACCGCGTGGATGATGCCTTTTTGTCCTTTTTTTAACAGGGTAATCCCTGCGCTTTTGTTCTCCGTGCTCATTTTGCTCTCCTCTCTGAACGAAGCCGGCTCTTGGGGATGCCCGGTTTGTTTTTCTTTCAGTATAAACCGCCGTTTCCCGTTTATCAATAGGATTTCGGTATCACTCCTCCGTTTCTTCCGCTTCCTCCTTTTCCGCAATGTCGTCCACGGGCTTTTCCAGTCCTTCGATGACAATATGATTCTTTTGCGCATAATCCCACAGTGCCGCGTGGATCGCCTCCTCCGCCAGAAGCGAACAATGCACTTTTACCGGCGGCAGCCCGTCCAGCGCTTCCATGACGGCTTTATTCGTGACCGCTAATGCCTCTCCGACTGTCTTTCCCTTTACCAGCTCCGTCGCCATGCTGCTCGTCGCCACTGCCGCTCCACACCCGAACGTCTTAAATTTGACGTCGCGGATCACGCCCTGCTCGTCAATATCAAAGTACATGCGCATAATGTCCCCGCATTTTGCGTTTCCGACCGTTCCTACGCCGCTGGGGTTCTCGATTTCTCCCACATTTCTCGGATGGTTAAAATGGTCCATTACTTTTTCGCTATACATATCGATCTCCTTTTCCTGCCTTTCCCTGCTTTTTACAACCTTCTCCAATTCCTGTTCGGTATTCGTCCGAATCTGCCTCGTACCGTCATGCTGCCTTGTATCTTCCTGTTTTGTTTAGCGTCTGTCCGCGGCGCTTTACATCTCTGCCGAATCCGGGGTTCCTGCACTTTGCCCCTGCTCTTGACGGACAAAATCCTCATACAGCGGAGACATACTGCGCAGTCTCTCCACGATTTTTTTCAGCTCGTCTACCACAAAATCCAGTTCCTCCAAGGTTGTTTTTTCCGATAAAGTCATTCTCAGGGAACCGTGCGCGATCTCATGCGGAAGTCCGATCGCAAGAAGCACATGCGACGGATCAAGGGAACCGGAAGTACACGCCGAACCGCTGGATGCGCATATTCCCTGCTGGTCCAGCAGAATTAACAGGGACTCTCCCTCAATAAACCGGAAACAGACATTCACGTTGTTCGGCAGTCTGTCCGTTCTATGCCCGTTCAGCCTCGTGTACGGGATCTCGGACAGCACCCGTTCTATCAGATGATCCCGCAGTACCGCCTCTGCACTCATCCGCTCCTGCATCGTTTCTCCTGCGATCTCGGCGGCTTTTCCAAACCCTGCGATCCCCGGCACATTGAGCGTTCCCGCTCTCCTGCCCCGCTCCTGTGCACCGCCATGAAGAAAGGCGCGAAGTTTTACCCCTTTTCGTACATAAAGAATGCCGATCCCTTTCGGCCCGTTCAATTTATGTCCGCTGGCGGAAAGCAGATCGATCTGCATCTCATCCACATCAATCGGAATATGCCCGTAAGCCTGTACCGCATCCGTATGAAACAACACGCCGTTCTCATGCGCAATCCTTCCGATCTCCGCGATCGGTTCGATCGTTCCGATCTCATTGTTTGCCGCCATCACGGAGATCAGAATCGTATCCGGGCGAATCGCCGCCCGCAGTTCTTCCAAAGATATTTTCCCGTCTTCATCCACCGGAAGATACGTTACCTCATATCCGCATTCCTCCAGATATTGGCAGGTATGCAAAACAGCATGATGCTCTATGCTGCTCGTTATCATATGTTTTCCTTTTGCGGAATACGCTTCTGCCGCCGCCTTTAACGCCCAGTTGTCAGACTCTGTTCCGCCGCCGGTAAAATAGATTTCCTGCGCCCTTGCGCCGATCAGCCCGGCGGCCTGCTCCCTTGCCTGATCCACGGCTTTCCTGCTCTCCCCGGCAAATTGGTACACCGCGGACGGATTTCCGTATGTCTGCCGGAAAAACGGAAGCATTTCCTGTAATACACGCTCATCCATCTGCGTTGTTGCCGCGTTATCTAAATAAATCCGTTGATTCATATGACACACTCTCTTTCTTTATTCTTACCATTTCTATTATTCCTATTATTTTTATATGCATTATGATACATTTACTTATTACCTTTGTCAAGCGCATTTCAGACTTCCATTACAGAAAAAAATTTCAGCTCAGCAAAAAAATTTTTGCATCAAAAAAGTGCCGTCATCTGACCGCACTTTTTGTTACTTCTATTCTTTTATAAATGCATCTTTTTGCTGCTCCTCAATCCACGCACAGCACTCCTCCACAAACGCGTCCACCCGCTTTGGCGTTAAATACTGATATTCCCGCTCGACATTGTCCCTGTCCGCCAAATAGAAATCCGTGATATAGATCCGCCTGTTGTCAAACGCCTGTCTCGAAAACATGTCCATATAGCGGTTCTCAAAACCGACCAGTCCGCGATAAATCTGAAACGCCCGAAAATCAGGATGCTTTTGCAGATACAAAAAATCCAGATCATACCAGTCGCGCTTCAGTTTCTCCCAGACAAATGTATTCAGCTCCTCCGCCGGCCGGTCACGATACGCTGCCACACTCTTTTCATATACATTGCGCTTCCACAAAATGTCGGTCAGCAGATGCGTCAGATAGCCGAGATAAAAAGAATACTGTTCCTTCGTGTACCCATCCTGCATTTCTTTTGTAAAATATTCCGCAATAAACCGGTCTGTCCGGATAACCTTTTTTCCGTCGGCGCCGCATTCTTCATAATGCGATGCCGCCTTGTCCGGCGTATAATTGCTCCAGTCCTCGTTCGGCTCTCCGCTGTCCGGCGCAATATTCCCCATAATAAAATGTTCTGCGCTCACGTTCACAACCTTTTCCAGCAGCCGGTCCGCAATGCGCAGATGCACCATCCATGACGCCATGTATTTTCCTCCGCCTTACCATTTCCATGTTGGTCTTAACGCTCTGAAAACCTTTTTACAAGCCTACTACAATAACTTTATCTGACATTTTGTTTATTCCCTTTATTTTA
>JAMPAG010000004.1 GCA_023667365.1 bacterium
CTGCTCCATAGGAGAGGGGTCAGGGGAAAGGATAGGAATGGAATGGGTACTTTGTCCGTCAGTAATTATTTTTTCTTTTTTTGGTAAATCAGTCTTTTGTATATCTTTATTTAATTGCATTGGATTTTCCGTCGTCGGTTTACCCGGTGTCGGATTTTCCAATATCGGATTGCCCGGTGTTGGATTTTCCAATATCGGTTTATCCAATCCCGGCGGGGTGTCGTCCGGCGGCTGGGGCTGCTCGTAAATGGTGTATTCAATGGCGGTCATTTTGCCTTTTTCGTCGCGCCCCTGCTTCCGCTTGATATATCCGGCTTTTTCAAGCTCCCATACGGCGGTGCGGATCGCGTCGATACTTTCCCGGTTGATCTGTGACAGCCCCGCAAGGGTGTAGTCCCAATCTTCGGGAAGTGACAGCATTTGTGACAACAGCCCTTTTGCTTTTAAGGTCAGCTCCTTGTTGCGTAAATGGTGGTTGCTCATAACGGTATAGCCCTTGTTGCGCTCCACTCGGAAAACTGCCATAGCTTCATCACTCCTTTGGTTATGGATTTGTTACGCGATAGGGCGGCATTTTTCCGGGGGTAGGCATAAATCCCCGTCCCCGTCAAAAACGCGCCCTAAAAGCCGCTTATAGCAAAGCTCTTTTAGCCCCTAATGCGTAACATGAGGGCATAAAAAAAGCGGCGTTCCTGTTCTCCCTGTTGTGGGATAGAGAAACGCCGCGTCTGCGTCGTATTCAGTTTTCATTTATTCTTTCTCAATGCTGTGTGCTGGTGTCTGGGCTTGCAGGGTTCCGGGCGGCATATCAAGGCTCTTTCCCTCAAAAGTAGTAAATTGGTAGTAAATTCAGCTTGAAATCCTGCTTGTATGCCCGTAAATCAAGGCTTTTTTGAGATAATCAACCATTTTTATGTAATAGATTGTATTTTTATCAAAATAATGACAGCGGCGGAAAATTATATCTTGTGGAAGCAAGGCGTGTGATCAAAGAAATAGAAGAACAAAAACTGGAGACTTCCGAAATCGAAGCAATGAATTTAAGCAAGTATAAGACGATCGTAGGAATCAAAGAGTTTGTTGCCGGAGAAGCCTGTGATAACGATAATTTAGTGGAAGAAATAGCCGGTAAACTGTATCGGATAGAATATGTGCAGGAAAGAAGTTCACGATTACCGTTATATATCAATATCTCGCTGCTTGGCATGATGATCGTGACAAATATTGTGCTTGCGTATGTGTATCATAAAGTCCTAAAGCCTTTTTGGGATATGAGCAATTTAGCTTATGAGCTGGCGAAAGGAAATTTGTCCATGCCCGTAAAAGAAGAAAAAAGTAAGCTGTTTGGGCGTTTCCTGTGGGGAATGGACATGCTTCGCGAAAAGCTGGAGGATAACAGGGATAAAGAGCTTGCATTTCAAAGGGAGCGGAAGACGTTGATTCTTTCTTTATCCCATGATATTAAAACGCCGCTTTCCTCCATAGAATTATATTCCAAAGCGTTGTCGGAGGATTTGTATGACACACAGGAGAGAAAAGACGAAGCTTTGCAGGGCATTGCGAGGAATGTGAAAGAAATAAAGGGGTACGTGGATGAAATCGTAACCGCATCCAGAGAAGATTTTCTGAATTTGGAAGTAAGGATGGGAGAGTATTATCTTTCAGAAGTGATAAAAGTTACAGAAAATTATTATAAAGATAAGTTGTCTGTAATTTACACCGGATTTCAAGTGGATGAAATGTCGGAATGCCTTGTGAAAGGGGATAAGGACCGCATAGTCGAGGTCCTGCAAAATGTTATGGAAAATGCCATAAAATATGGCGACGGTAAGAATATCCGCATTTCGTTTGGGGAGGAGGAGGACTGTAAATTAGTACATATCGAGAATTCGGGGTGCAGCCTGAAAAAAGAGGAACTTCCAAATCTTTTTGATTCCTTTTACCGCGGAAGCAACAGTACCGGTATGAAAGGAAGCGGTCTGGGGCTTTATATTTGCAAAACACTGATGCGTAAAATGGACGGTGAAATCTTTGCACAAATGAAGGAAGATGTTTTTTGCGTAACGATAGTAGTCAGAAAAGCATAATGGGTATGAGAACTTCGGAGTTATATTTAGTGACTCTGAAGTTTTCCTATTTAAGGATTATTTCATAAATTCTCTTGTAGAATCTATTCAGAAGCAAGAGAAAGGAACAACAAAATGTATCTGAATATACTAAAAAAAGACTTAAAACGAAAACGGGCAATGAATATAATCCTTCTATTATTTATGATTCTTGCCACGATGTTTGTATCGTCGAGTGTAAACAACATTATCAATGTTACCACGGCACTGGACAATTATTTTGAAATGGCGGATGTGCCTGATTATTTTGCGGCTGTTATGAATAAAAATCTTTCCGTTGAGATTGAGGAAACGGTAAGCGCGGCAAGTGCAGTAGATCGTTATGCAGCGGAGAACGTATTGATCTTATCGCATGATAATTTTATCTATGAGGACGAGGATATTCTTATTACGAGCAATAGTTGTCTGGTTCACAGCGACATTTGTATGAATTATTTTCTTTCCGATGGCAGTATCCTTGAAATGGTCAGACCGGGCGAGTTTTATATGACGGAGGGTGAGGCGGACGCTCTCGGCGTTGATGTGGGCGATAAACTTACCATAGAATTAAACGGCGTAAGTCGTGAATTTGTTCTTGCAGATAAAATAAAGGATGCGCTTTTGGGTTCGAAGGGGGTGTCTTTTACACGTTATATCATAAGCGAGGAGGATTTTCATGATTTCCTTTCCGCAGAAAACGCGGAAGAATATTACGGCAGTACTCTTGTCTACCTATATTCTTCCGATATGGAGGCGGTGCTGCCGCAAATAAAGCCGCTGGTAGAGAATAGTGCTCTCACAATGGACAGAGCCATTATGAAATTAAGCTATATTTTTGATATGATAGTGATAGGGATTCTGCTTGTGGTAAGCATGATCCTTATTATCGTAGCATTTGTGGTTTTACGTTTTACCATTTCCTTTACACTTTCCGAGGAATTCCGTGAAATCGGCGTAATGAAAGCGATTGGTATCGGCAATTTCAAAATCCGGACCTTATATCTTGTAAAGTATATGGGGCTTTCCGTGATCGGTGCGGCAGTCGGTCTTGCACTTAGCTTCCCCTTCAGTAACATGCTTATGAGCGTTTCCTCGCAGACAATCATCATCGGGAATCAGAGACCGATTTTGATAAACATTCTCTGTGCCGTTCTTGTCATCGCGGTAATTTTACTGTTCTGCTATGGCTGTACGGGAAAGGTCAGGAAAATGACCCCTATTGATGCGATCCGAAACGGTCAGACAGGGGAACGCTTCCGTAAAAAGAGTCTTATGAGCTTTGGCAGATCAAAGCTTCCAGCAGCGTCTTTCCTTGCACTGAATGACATTGTAAGCAACCCCAGGCGTTACGGGATCATAAGCCTTACCTTTTTCCTGTGTCTGTCCCTGATGCTGATGCTTTCGGCGACTGTTTCCACTATGAACAGCGGCAGTCTTGCCGCAACATTCGGGTGGGCAGACTGCGACATCTATCTTGACAGTAAAATGAATGTGGAATGTATGCAGGAAGACGGACACGAAAAACTGGAAAGGCACCTTGACGAAATGGAACAGATTCTTGCAGAAAACGGTATTCCTGCAAAATGCTATCAGGAAGTGGTATTTTCCCTGCCCGTATCTTTCGGAGAAAACGAGAGCAATATCAGTGTCTATCACGGCACAGGCACAACAATGGATATGTACGAATATACAGCAGGAATATCGCCGCAGAATACCGATGAAATTGCAATAACACGGATTGCTGCGGATAAGCTGAACGCCAATATTGGTGATACCGTTACGATCAAAACCGTTGACGGAGATAAGGAATATATCATTTCGGCGTTCTTTCAGGGAATGAATAATATGGGCATCGGTATCAGACTTCACAGCGACGAGTACATAAATTACGTTCAGGCATCGGGCGGTCTCAATACGCAGATTACCTTTACGGATCATCCTGACAGCAAAGAGATTAAACGGAGAATGGAAGAAATCCAAAGGATTTTCCCCGACTACGAAAAGATAGAAACCTGCGACGAAAAAGTAGCGGATCTGTTAGGTGTTACGGATGCCCTTGCCGCAGTAAAATCCCTTGTCGTTATCCTTACGATCGTCTTAGCCGCACTGATAACCGTGCTGATGGAGCGTTCCTTTATTGCAAAGGAGCAGGGAGAGATCGCGCTTATGAAAGCAATTGGCACGCGGAACGGAAAAATTTACGTTTACCACGCATTGCGATTTGCATTTGTGGGAATTATCGCGATAACGATCGGTGAAATTTTTGCAATGCCCCTGACGCACCTCTGCATTGACCCGATCTTTAAGATGATGGGTATGGAGCTTGCGGTTGACTACGAGATCGACCCCGTTGAAATGTATTTTCTTTTTCCGCTTGTAATTCTTGTGACAACAACCGTAAGTGCGTTCCTGATCTCACTTTACACAAGAAAGATCAAGTCCTCCGACACTGCCAACATTGAATAAGAAAGGAAACGATCATGAATATTTTAGAAGTAAAAGACCTCTGCAAAACATATATCGTAAACAAACGTCAGAACAACGTTTTGAAAAATGTAAACTTTACCGTTTCCGAAGGCGAAATGGTAGCGGTTATGGGTCCGTCAGGATCGGGCAAATCCACGCTCCTGTACGCCGTTTCGGGCATGGACGCCATTACCGCAGGCGAAGTAACATTCTGTGGAAAGAATATTGCCCAAATGGGGGAAAGGGAGCTTACAGACTTACGTCTTGACGAAATGGGCTTTATTTTTCAGCAGATGTATATGCTTAAAAATCTGACCGTTCTCGACAATATTATTCTTCCTGCAATACAATCTAATAAGAATATCGAAACACGTAAGGAAACGGTTGGGCGTGGACAGGATCTGATGCGCAAGCTTGGTATTATTGACATTGCCGATAACGACATCAATGAAGTTTCGGGAGGTCAGCTTCAGAGAGCCTGCATCTGTAGAAGTATGATCAATGCGCCTAAGGTTTTATTTGCGGACGAACCCACGGGGGCTTTGAACAGAACTGCGTCAAACGAGGTAATGAAGGAACTGGTAAAGCTAAACAAAGAAGGAACAACGGTTATGATGGTAACCCATGATGCAAAAGTGGCCGCCAAGTGTTCCAAAGTGCTGTATATGGTAGATGGTAATATTAAAGGCGAGTATCTGAGTCCTAACGATGTAGAGATAAAAGAGAAGGATAGGGAGAGACTATTAAATAATTGGTTATTGGAACTGGGATGGTAAGATTTTTTATCTATAGGAAGCCCGCAACCCAAAAGAACTGCCAAAGGCAGTTTTTTGAAAGAGTTTCGCGCAAGCGGAACTCTTTTTTAACTTATAGGAAATTCCTCAAACCCGGAAGAATCGCTCCGCGATTCTTCGAAAGAGTTTGCGGAACGCAAACTCTTTTTTATGCATCCAACATTGCCAGCAGCTCATAGACGCGGGCTTTGGTCAGCTCCGCCGCTTTTGTATTCGTCACAAGCGGGTAGAGGGAGCCGCCTTCGAATTCGGTGCCTGCCGCTTCGACCGCCGCTTCTTTTTCGGCGATCCATGCAAGCTGTTCGTCCGTGAGCGCGCGCATGGTCTCCGCGTCGTTTACCCGTTTGAGCACATTCCAGACCTGGTTCAACGCAAAATCCCACATTTCATATAGCTCGCCTGCTTTGACGTTCAGATCCGCTTGGGAGAGCGCGGCGTCATGCGCGATGTCATCTTCGAGTGCCGCCGCCATGTTTGCAATGGAGGCAAGGTAGGAGGCGAAAGCTTCTGCGGCGGCATAGCTGGAAAATCCTTCCGCCGCCGCCTCGTTGTACAATCCGTAAAAAGGAAGTTCCGTGTCCGTCGTGTTTTCCAAATAGTAGTAGCCTACCCATGAACGATAGCCTTCAGGAAGCTCGGCGAGCGGCGCTCCGGGGAGATAGACCAGGATGTCCTTTGCGTCGTCCAGACCGTAGGGTGTGGTATAGTAATATA
The DNA here is from genome assembly GCA_023667365.1 of bacterium. Classification (GTDB taxonomy): domain Bacteria; phylum Bacillota; class Clostridia; order Lachnospirales; family Lachnospiraceae; genus DLAJ01. Next base: position 6,080 of record JAMPAG010000004.1, read on the forward strand.
AAACGCCGTCCCTAATCGCCTCCGTGCCGGGCTCGTCTGCATAGCTGATCGACAAAATCTGCATGGAATAGGTGTAGTCGTTCACCTTTACCGGCTGTGAGAACTGTCCGTTAAACGCGCAATGGTACGCCGTGCCATACGGATGGTCGTCGCCGGTATCGCCCATATCGTCGTCATGATATTCTCCGGCAAACGTGCCGTCCGCACGGATCGACAGTTCCGTTGCCCAGGCACCCGCGCCGCTTGAAAAGTCAAAGGTTAAATAATGAAAATCGGCAAAGGACAGGGCTGCGCCATCCGCATTGTCCCCATCAGCGCCCGCGGCGTCTACGTCATCCACGCCGATTCCGCCTATATTCGCATCAAAGGCATTTGCCTCATCGTCTTCGATAATAATGGGAATCGTGGGAACTTCGGATTTTTCCGCGTCCGCCTTTCCACAGCCGCATACGGAAAGGATCATACATCCGGCGGTCAATAGTGCACTCAGTCTTTTGCTCATGGGTTTCTTTTCTCCTTGGGTGTAAATAGTGATCTGCTTATCGGTTCTGTAGCATTAGACGTTTTGCGCGTGATGAAAGTTGCATTGGCGGACATATTCCGTTTGATATTTCTCTGAACCAACCCAACAGGGAGACAACGGCAGCCATGCTGGAAGCGGAAAGGATTGTAAAAGATCCGTCTGTAAAAGGATATACTGATTTGGACGAATTATTTGCGGATTTGCGGACATGAGAAAAACGAAATATACAGTCAAGGCTACTACGCAATTCAAAAAAGACTATAAATTAGCAATGAAGCGCGGTTGGAAAATGATGTGCTTGTTTTGACATTGTCTCGTGCGGGAACACATAGTGACTTGTTTGAATAATAAGGGTTTTATGGCAAATGATCGTAAGGCAGCCGTGTGGACGAATGGGTCCGACGGCTGTTTTTTTGCTGGGAACATTCATGAAACGGCGTATATCTATCGGCAATACAGAGTCGTCGTTTATAAAATCGTCTGCAAAATGCAAAAAGCAGGAAAGCCAAAAAGCAGCAAAAGAAGTGATTGACAATAGTGTCTATTGGTGATAGACTAAAAATGTCTATTAGGAATAGACAATGCATTTGAAACAAAAAGCAAAAAGCAAAAAACAAAGAACAGGAGACGGAAATGACGGATTATCAATTAGGGGTGGTCGAATCGAAATTTGCAGAAATTGTGTGGTCGCATGCGCCGTTATCGACAGCGGAGCTGGTCGCGCTGTGCGGTGAGGAACTGCAATGGAAACGGACGACGACCTACACCGTATTAAAAAAATTAGGCGAACATGGTTTTTTTCAGATGAAGGATAAGACCGTGACCGCACTGATTTCAAGGGAAGAATACTATGGTTCCCAGAGCGAGCGGTTTGTGCGGGAGACATTCGACGGTTCGCTGCCCGCGTTCATTGCCGCGTTTACGAAGCGAAAAGCGTTGAGCGAGGAGGAAATCGCAGAAATCCGCAGGATGATCGACGGGAATTAGGGAGGATAAGGAATGGGACAGATTTTTTTGCGTGTGCTGAATATGAGCATGACGGCGTGCTGGCTGATGGCGGCGGTGATCGTGCTTCGTTTTTTATTAAAAAAGGCGCCGAGATGGATGGCCTGTCTGCTTTGGGCGTTTGTGGCGTTCCGTCTCATCTGCCCGTTTCAAGTGGAAAGCAGTTTCAGCTTAGTGCCGGACGGGGAGCCGGTGCGCGAGCTGCGAAATCCGGTGCGCGACGTACCGGAAAGCGGTCCATTGCCGAATGGGAGTGCGGATGAAAATGTGACCGTGGCAGCGGACGATATGACGTTCGGCGACGGTCAGGGCAGCCGCCCGGCAGGTGCGGATAGCGGGGAGCGGGGAAGTTATGCGGCTGCGATCGGCGTTATCTGGCTGTGCGGTGTGGCGGCGCTGCTTTTTTACAGCGTATTCAGTTATGTGAGGCTGCATAAACGCACGACAGTGTCTGTCAGACTAAAAGGTCGGATATGGCAGTGCGACGAGATCGCGACGCCGTTTATTCTGGGGATTGTCAGACCGCATATTTATCTTCCGTCAGACATGGAAGAAGCGCAGGCAAAGTATGTGATCGCGCATGAACAGATGCATTTGCAAAGGCGCGACCATTGGTGGAAGCCGCTTGGCTTTTTGATTTTGTCGGTGCATTGGTTTAATCCGCTGTGCTGGGTGTCTTATTGGCTGTTCTGCCGTGATATTGAGCTGGCGTGCGATGAGCGTGTGATCAGGGGAGAAGACGAACCGTATCGAAAATCGTATGCAGAGGCATTGGTTTCGTGCAGTACCGGGCAAAAGAAAATCATGGCATGTCCGCTGGCGTTTGGCGAGGTGGGTGTAAAAGAAAGGGTGAAGAATGTGATGAATTATAAAAAGCCGGCTTTTTGGATCGTATTAACGGCGGCGGCAGCATGTCTTATTGTAGCAGTCTGCTTTTTGACGAATCCACAGAAAGAAGTGAACGCGCAGCAGGGCGCCGGCGGACAGAGCGGGAACGTGGGGAGAACGGACAACGCGGACGATTCCGGGATGCTCCGCGTGGATGACACGGTCGGCGACAGGGACGGGAGCCGTGCGGAAACCGGCAGCGACGGACAGGATGACGGTGCGGATCGAGGAGGGAACGGAGCAGACAGCATAGGAACGGGAACCGGCAGCGACGGAGCGGACGGCGGTGCGGATCGAGGAGGGAGCGGAGCAGACAGCATAGGAACGGAAACCGGCAGCGACGGACAGGACGGCGGTGCGGATCGCGGAGAGAACGGAGCCCCCGGCATGAGCGGTATGCAGGAGAGCGACGCGCCGGAAATTCCGGACGTGGTATGGGAGGCGGCACGGCATTATGTGAGCGCCGCGTTTGACCGGACGAGGGAGAGCCGCGAGAGCGGTATCGACTGGATTGCTTCTTATGTGGACTGGCGGATTGAGGATGTGGCGTATTGCTACACGTATGATCAGATTGCCGGCATGACCTGCGATGTGTATCGGCTCAACTATGAATTTTTGGCGGAATCACCGGAGGATGTACTGCTGGTAGGCGGAATGTCCATGTCCGAGGACGGATGGGTCGTGCCCGAATCGCCGAACAGTGATTATTTGATTTTTCAAAAAGAAGGAGATACGCTGACCTATTTCTGCGGAATGGCTGAGAATGACTGCGAGCCGGGAGACGAGCTTTTTACCTCGGATCTCATCAATTATTGTTCTGAGATCGGCATATTGCGGTAGAGAGGAAGTTATATTCTGTTTACCGCGATCGGATGCACTGGCAGAAATTGGCGTGAGAACGGATAAAAAATTTATAGAGACGGTTGACAAAGAGGTCTATATGTTATAAACTCATGAAAAAGGGTTTACAACATATAGACCTCTTTACGCAAGACAGGAGGAAATCACAATGAAGAAAGAATATCGTTTAACGGAAGCGGAGACGGAGTTTGCAAAACTGATCTGGGAGCATGAGCCTGTTTCTTCAACGGCGCTCGTGCGTTTGTGCGCGGAAGCGTTTGACTGGAAAAAATCAACGACGTATACGATGTTGAAAAACCTGTGCGGGAAGGGCGTTTTCCGAAATGAAAACGCGACGGTTACTTCCATATTAAAAAAAGAAGATTTCTATGGAAAACAGAGCCGCGAGTATGTCAACGAGGTGTTTGGCGGCTCGTTGCCCCGGTTTCTGGCAGCCTTCTGCGGCGGGAGAAAACTGACTGCGGCGGAGGCGGCGGAAATGCGGCGGCTGATCGACGAGGCGGACAATTGACGAGAGTGCGGGTAACTGCCAGAGAGTGCGGGTAACTGCCAGAGAGTGCGGGTAACTGCCAGAGAGCGCGAATAACTGGTAGAGAGCGCGGATAAAGGGCGAAACACCGACAAAGAAGGACGCCCGTAAAGAGGCGGGGCGGTGAAGCAGTTTATCCGACAGGTAAGGAGGTACAGGGGTGGAAAGATGTCTTGAAGTGATCTTGAGAATGAGTCTGACAGCATCATTTGTCATTGCGGCGGTATGCCTTGTCCGGATGCTGCTGCGATATGCGCCGAGGCGGTATTCCTATGTGCTATGGCTGGTCGTGCTCGTCCGTTTGGTATGTCCGACTGCACCGGCAATGCATTTTGGCGCGGTGCCCGATATGGCACGGGTCATAGAGGATTGGCAGGCATCGGGAGAACAGGTGTCGGAAGAACAAGCGTCTAAGGCGCAGGCATCGGGAGAACAGGTGTCCGGCACGGAACCGTCGGAGGGGAACCTGTGGACGCCGGATAATGAGGGGCAGAATGCGGCATGGCTTAGCGTGGAACAGGAAGTGATCGTGGTACCGGACGTTGCGGTCGGCGTTGCGGCGGGTGCACAGCAGGCGTGGGAGCATGGGAAAGAATCTGCGCATACGGCTTCTGCGGGAGAAACAGCGGATACTGCGCGGCGCGCATGGCCGGTATCGGATGCGGCATGCAAGATTGTCTGTCTGTGCTGGCTGTGCGGTGCATTCCTCTTTTTGGGATATGGGATCACAGGGTACTTCCGGCTTATGTTCCGCTTACGGAAAAAAGAAAAATCGGTCTTTTTGATGAAAAAAGACGCGGATGGGGAAATGGCAGATGCGGCGGAAAAAATGCTGCGCCGGCCCGTCCGGATCGTGGAGGATGCCGGGATCGGGGCGCCGTTTACCGTTGGGATATTCCGTCCGGTCATCTGCATTCCGAAAGGTCTGTTTCCGTTTCAGCGCGAAATGGTGATCGCACATGAAAGTATGCATATTCAAAGGCGGGATAATTTGTGGAAGCTGACCGCTTATGTGGTACGCTGTATGCATTGGTTTAATCCGCTCGTGTGGCTTGCGTTTTACTGCTTTGAGGAGGATATGGAGACTTCGTGCGACGAGGCGGTTCTAAGAAAGCTCGGTTATGAGCGGCGCAAGGAGTATGCGGAAACCCTGTTGAAATTGGCGGAATGCAGGCGGGGAACCGACGCCTTTTATTCGGTAACGTTTGGCGGGAAAAACACAAAAATGCGCATCCGGAATGCGCTTTCCGCTAAAAAAACAAGATGGTGGGTTGCATTGGCGGCAACGGCGGTCGTGATCGCGGCGGTTATGCTGCTGTCGGTGAACCACAAGCCTGTGCAGGAGGAAGCGCTTTCTTCGGATGAGCAGACACAGCAGGCGGACAGTCAGAGCGCGGGCAGTCTGCTGATCGCGCAGGACGTCCTGCAAGAGGGGATGGAACAGCGGTTAGCGTATCTGCGTCAGCAGGAAAGACTTGACGCATTGAATGCGGAAATTCAATTGGCGGAAATCATGACGGAACTGAGTGTCAGGATAGGAAATGAGGCGCTTACCGAGGGAGAAAGCCGTGTTGAAGAAAGCGAAGGGTATCCGGGCTTTTCGGAACAGGCGGTTCCGGTGATCCGTTTAGACGGCATGTGCGCGCTCCTGTGTAATCCGCAGACGGATCTGGAGGGGAGCGGAACAGCGGCTGCCTATTCGTTTCCGCTTGATGGAGTGGATGACGGAAGTGTGATCGTAAGCGGGGCTTATGGAAGCAGACTGCATTCCGCGACCGGAGAGGCGACATTTCATTCGGGATTGGATTTGAATGCGGAGAAAGGCGCGCCGGTGCGTGCGGCCGCCGAAGGCTGCGTATATCGGACCGGCTTTGACGAGAAATGCGGAAACTATGTGATCCTCATTCATGTGAACGGCGATCTGACGTACTATGCGCATTGTGATACGGTGGATGTACAGGCGGGGGATATTGTAGAGCGCGGACAACAGATTGCGACAGTCGGCAATACCGGAAAAAGCACCGGCGCACATCTGCACTTTGCGATGAGCAGACAGGGAGCGTTTATGGCGCCGCGGTTTGCGGAAATGAGTATAACGGACAGCTCGATGGATTCGGGCAGTTCCGTGATCGTATTGCCGGTGGAGGTGCGGGTAGAATCGTAGGAGGGGAGGGTATTTACCTCCCCTCCCGTCTGTTGTGATATTTGATCTCCATAAAGGTCAAAATGTCGTCCTGATCGCGTTCATCCAAAAGAGAATAATAGAATAATACTTTTTTTTCAAAAGGCGTCAGATTGGAAAGACGCTTTTTGTTGTCCGGTTTGGACACATAATCAAGATAGTTTGGCAACAGTTCTGCATCTGACATCATAGGCGTACCGGGTTTTGTGGTTTTATGGGAAGGATTCGGGCGATCGGAGAGCAGCATGTCTACGGAAACATGATACAACTGAGCAAGCGTGTAAAGGGATTCCGGAGGCGGCGTGATGCGGCCGGTCTCATAGTGGGAATAGGTCTGCCTGCTGATATTCAGCTTCTCTGCCACGTATGCCTGTGAGTATTCATAGACAGAGCGCAATTCTTTTAGGTATTCAGATAAATTACGGTTCATAAAAAATCCTCAAAACAGCTGAAAAAGAAATGTAAGGAGATATTGGGATGCTCTCATTATGCCCTTCTGTAAACTAATTTTACAACATTTTTACAAAAAATGCTTGAAAAGCTATTATAGATAGCATATAATACGGAATAGGCTATTAAAAATAGCACAAACCAATACCGGGGGGGGGTACAGCGGTATTGTAAAAAGGAGGAGAGAAAATCATGAAGAGAACAAGATTACAGAAGGCACTGGCAACGGCACTTGCAGTAACGACTGTTGTCGGTATGACCATGACGGCAGGTGCAACGGGAACGGCTCCGGCAGCTTCCAGCACAGAATCCGCATCGGCGGCAGCAGAGCAGGTTGTGGCAGCTGCAGGAGAGACTACGGCGGCAGCGGTGCCGGCGACAAGCGAGGTAACGGTTGCGGGACAGAAGATTGTGACAACCGTACAGGGCGTTTATGCAGCAAAGACGGTTAGCGGGATTGCAGTCATGACGCCGGCGGACAGCATTAAGGGTGCATATGGTCTCACTGCATCCCAAAAGTTATATGCGATGGTCATGGATACGGACAAGACAAAGAGCTACAACGCGATGGCAAGCCTGAATGCGGCGGCAGCGGCGTTGAGCGCAACGATGGGACCGGTCTTAAATATTGATCTCGGATTCAGGGAAAACGGTAAGTATACGGCTTTATCGGCGGACGGCGCGGAGATTATGATGACGGTCGCGATTCCGAAAGAATTTCAGGATGCGTCTGCAAACTATGCGGTTGTCGTTGTCCGTACGGGCGGTGTAATCACGGTGCTTCCGGATCTGGACGACAATGTAGAGACGGTTACGTTTAGTACGACGGGCGGTCTTGGCTGCTATGCGCTTGTAAAGTATTAAGGAAGCGCAGATGAGATTATCGTCATCATTCTCCCGGATAGATGAGCAGGTCATAGACGCTGTAAAGACGGAATTTCTATGACCGGCGGCGGGACGCGCTTCCGAGAGCGGGAGCGCGCCGGCTGATCCGGGGAGGAGCAAGGCGGGGAAAACAGAGCATGAGGAAAAGAGAAGACGGAAAAGCGCTTATTTTTTATTCGGCGGCTGTTTTTCTTTTTTTTGCGCTTTCTTTTGGGAGCGGTATCACAAGAATATACGGTTTTACGCTGTTCCCCGATGAATTTGGCTATTGGTCATCCGCGGCGGAGGCGGCGGGATATGACTGGTCGAAGGTAACGGCGTACGGATCCTATTACTCTTTTGGCTATGGACTCATTCTTACGCCCATCCTTCTGCTCTGCGGGGATGCAGTATGGACATATCGGATCGCGCTTTGCGTGAACGCGCTCTTACTGGCGGCATCGTTTATGCTGCTAAAAAAAATAATCGGAAGGCTGATCCCCCTCAGCGAACCGGTACAGCGCGTATTAAGCGCGGGAATTGCGGTCTGTTACCCGGTATGGCTGCTCTATGTGAACATGACCATGACGGAGATTTTGCTCGTATGCTGTTTTCTGCTTGTGTGCGAACTCCTGCTGCGATATTTGGAGCGCCCGTCGATCGGGCGTTTTGCGGCGGCGGGCGTCAGTGCCGTTTACCTGTACACGGTTCATCTGCGGAGCGTGCCGGTCCTGTGCGCGTGTACAGCCTGTATGCTGCTGTTCTGGATCGGGGAAATCAGGCGGGGGAAGGAGAAGCCCGCACATCCGGGAAAAGTGCTGTGCGCCTCAAATGCAAAGGAGCGTGAGCGTCCTGCCCCAAAAAGCGGGATGCCGGTATGGATAAGACCGCTTGCGGCGCTTGCGATCGTGACAGCGGCGGTTCTGGCGGCGGAATGTCTTAAAAATCTGACGCAGGCATCCGTATATGGAGAGACGAATGCGGCGCTGCTTTCGGTCAATGATTACGGCGGACAGCTTTCGAACTTAAAAGGACTCTTTACATGGCGCGGTTTTAAGGAGCTGGCCGTCAGCCTGATCGGGAAGATTTATTATCTGACGTTTGCGGGCTTTGGGCTTTTTCCCGCAGGGCTATGGTTTTTGATCAAAAAAATGACGGGGAAGGATGCGGATAGTCGTATCCGGCTGTTTTGTCTGTTCGTTCTCCTTTCGGTTGGCGGAGAAATTATGGTATGCGCCATTTATACAAAGGGATACGGGCGCATGGACGGGCTGTGTTACGGGCGTTACGACGAGCAGATCCTTCCGCTGCTCATGGCGCTTGGCTGTTTTGGCATCTGGAAGATGAAACGTCCGGTACGCTATGGCGCGGCGCTCCTGCTTTCCGGACTTCCGGTCACGGCAATGCTGGAGTCGATCATAAAAAGCCATCAAATGAGTAATCTCAACGGCGGCTATTTTGTCGCGGGGCTTTCGTATCTGCTGCACCATATTCCGTTTGAGCCGGAGAATTATTTTTGGAAGGCGTACGCGCTTGCTGCGGTGCTGACAGCGCTTTTGATCGCTGTGCTGCGGCTAAGCCGCGGAAGGAGCGGACGCGGCGAAAGCGCCGCTCATGCCGGAGACGTCGATTATACGGAACCGTCGGCGGGAAGATTTTACTGGCTGCTCCTTGTGTGGATCGGCGTGGAAGTGCTTCTGGGAATGGACTTAAACGAGGGCATGGTATACAGTCAGAACCGCGTGCGCTATCAGGATATGCGGATGGTTGCCGCACTTGAGGAACTGCGGGAGGAAACGCGCGACACAGGCGGACAGGCGGATGGCGGAGCAAATCGTGGAGACAGCGCCGGAGAGGAAACGTGCGACACGGGCGGGCAGGCGGATGGCGGAGCGAATCGTGGAGACAGCGCCGGAGAGGAAACGCGCGACACGGGCGGGCAGGCGGATGGCGGAGCGAATCGTGGAGACAGCGCCGCGGAAAGCGCGTGCGATACAGACGGATCGAGCGATCGGGAAGCAGGAGAGCCGGAACGCCGGATCGTCTGCTTTGGCGGGGACGCGGCAGGGATGTACGCCGCCGTTGTTCAATTCCGGCTGCGGGGCGAGGTCATTTATTTTTATACGCCGGAGGAGGCGGAGAAGCTGTCAGAGCGGGATCTGGTGCTCGCGTGCGAGTCGGAGGACCGCAGCGCGCTGGCATCGGCGTATACACAGCATGAGGTGTATGGAATATTCCATTTATATTATAACGGGTAAAAAGTGACAGGCGGTTAAGGATAGATCTTTCGGAAATGGCGGATTGCAGATGCAGCCGGCTGCGTTTTGCAGATGACTCAAGTGAGGAACGGAAACATGAAGCTGATCATACAGATTCCGTGCTATAACGAGGCGCAGACTTTGGAAATCGCGTTAAACGAGCTGCCCTCACAGCTTGACGGGATTGATGAAATTGAATATCTGATCATTAACGACGGGAGCAGGGACGATACGGTTGCGGTCGCAAAAGCGTGGGGCGTGCATCACATCGTGAGCTTTAATCAGAATAAGGGGCTTGCCAAGGGATTTATGGCGGGACTTGACGAGGCGTTGAGACAGGGCGCGGATATTATCGTCAATACGGATGCGGATAATCAGTATTGCGCGGAGGATATTGGCGTGCTCATTGCGCCGATCCTTGCGGGAGAAGCGGATTACGTGATCGGCGCAAGACCGATCGACGAGACGGAACATTTTTCTTTTATCAAAAAGAAATTGCAGCATTTCGGAAGCTGGGTCGTCAGAAAAGCATCCGATACGGATATTCCGGATGCGCCGAGCGGATTCCGCGCCATGACGAGAGAAGCCGCCATGCGGATGAATGTCGTCAATGATTATACCTATACATTGGAGACGATTGTGCAGGCGGGACGCGAGCGGATTCCGATCACGAGCGTGCCGGTGCGGACGAACGCGGAGCTTCGGCCGTCGCGGCTGTTTCACAGCATCTTCGGCTATGTCAAAAAGTCTATGCTGACGATTATCCGCGCATACATCATGTATAAGCCGCTCAAATGCTTTTCTTATCTGGCGTCGCTGCCGATGCTGGTCGGGCTGATCTATGCGGCAAGGTTTATTGTTTTTTATGCGAAGGGAACGGGAAGCGGGCATGTGCAGTCGCTGATCTTAGGGTGCACGCTGATTATTCTGGGATTTCTGACGTTTATGATCGGATTGATGGCGGATGTGATCTCCGCGAACCGCAAAATATTAGAGGACGCCCAATATCACGCAAGGCGCGCAGAGTATGAGGCGATCTACCGTGAGCGGAGAGCGGCGCAGGAATCGGACGCACGCACAAAAGGCGCCGTGGCACGTTTTTCGCGCCAGCATTTTGCACTTGAGCAGGAAAGGACATCCGTGCAGTTATGAAGATGCAGAAAACAATGAGTTTTGGAAGGAAAGAGCGCAGGGCGGTATTTCCCGCGTCGGTGATGCTTGGCTTTGCGGCTGTGATATTGCTTTTTTATCTGTGCAATATGGAAGCGCGGGCGCTGGAATTGAAAGACGAGTCGGAGAGACCGGAAGCGTATGAGCTCCTGTATATGAATGCGGATACGTTTTTATATGAGGACGCGGACGAGGCGTCGGCGGTACTGCGGGAGTTAAAAAAGCAGGAGCTTGTCGTGCCGGTGGAGATCGGCGGAGCCTGGGCAAAGGTGACGATCGGAGACGTTACGGGGTATGTGAAAAACGAATATGTGCAGGCGGAGAATCCCGATCCGCAGGTGGCGCAGGAGATCGCGGAACAGGAGCGGTGGGATGCGGAATTTATCGACGAGGTGGAGCGCCTGTTAAAGGAAAAGAAACGGTCGAGAATTTACGGGATCATCGTGGTCTGCCTGATCGTGGGGATTTTTGCCGCGGGAATCGTGAGTACGATTGTGAGAAGGAAACAGGAAGAGCATGTGGAGGAAAAATGAGAAGAGTCCTTTGTGATTGCGGCGAGGGGCGCGCATGTGCAAAATCACCAATTTTGACGGGCTTTTGCTGTGTTTTGAAGGCTTAAAATAGAGAAAAAGTACAGAACCTTGACAATTTCATACTTTACATGAGGAAACGGAGATTGCGCGCCGATCGGCGCAAAATAAGGCTTTGCGGCTTCCTGTGTTCGTGGACGGCGGTCTGGTGGAGAAGAGTTTATAAAAGTTTGTGCAGTGTGACAATTGTCGGATGACGAATCCTGTGTTACATTGGATTTAGAAACAAATTTCTGCACAGCCGCAGATCTGCGGATTCCTGTGCGATCAAAAGGGTTCATTCGAACCCATTCCGGCTTTTCGCCAGAGATTCAGACAATTCATAAGGATGGGGCAGGCGAAAAGCGGATGAGCGCATCGTGAAGGAGCTTTCGGTAGTCTATGTAGTAGCGCTGATCGAACACAAAAGTTATGTGGATTATGATGTGGCGATGCAGTTGCTGCGCTATATGGTCTGTATTTGGTACGACTGGGCAAAAGAGAGAAAAGACTTTTCGGAGTATCACAGCAGGAAGAATTTTAAGTATCCGCCGGTCATTCCGATCGTGTATTACGAGGGAAAACAGGAGTGGACGGCAGAACTGCGGTTAAAGGACAGAATTTTTCTCAACGAATTATTCAGCGATTACATACCGGATTTTACCTACCGGATCGTGGAGAACCGCAAGTATACGGAGGATGAACTGTTGCTGAAAGCGGATGAAATGTCGCTGCTGATGCTGCTGAATCAGATACAGACGGCGGAGGACACCTCTGTTCTGAAGAAAGTTCCGAAAGAGCGGTTCAATGCAATCATCCGGCATTCCAGTGAGGCGGTATTGGACGAGGTTCTCAAAGCAGTGCAGGGTTTGTGCCGGCAATTGAATCTGACAGAGGCGGAGACTGAGGAATTTACGCAGAGAGTAAAGGAGCGGGATATGGGCTATTTATAGGAAAATGCGGAAAAGATGGATATTCAGGAAGAGCGGAGGCTGCGCGCAGAAGCGGAGCAGAGACTGGCGGAAGCACAAAAGGAAATACAGGAGAAAATGCAGAAAGAAATGCAGAAGGAAATGCAGAAAGAAATGCAGAAGATGTTTAGGGGGATGTCCATGTTGTTGTCTCAAATGGGAATGGATGAACAAACCGTGAAAGAAAAATTAAGAGAGATAGAAATGCTGGAAGAAGAACCGCTTGACGGCGTGGATCAATGAGTGACAAAGAAGATAAGAAAGTTATGGAATAAAAAAGGGCGGAAGTAAATTCTGTTTATGAAAAATCCTGATGTAAAGTATGCAATTGGCATGGTTTATGTTGGGATTTTTTATGTGGGGCGGAAAATATTATTTCTTTCAGAGAAATATAGGCAGGCAAAGGGATTGACATGAGAATTGTACTGATTGGACCGGTTTATCCATATAAGGGCGGCATTGCACATTATACGGGTATGTTATGCCGCGCGCTTGAAAAGAAACATGAGACATTTGTGATTTCTTATAAATTGCAGTATCCCAAATTCTTGTTTAAGAAAGAACAAAAGGATTTCAACAGCGATCTGTTTAAGGTGGATCATTGTGAATTCCTTATTAACACCATGAATCCGATCAATATCATCCGCGTAGGACATAAAATTAAAAAACACAGGCCGGATTTGGTTATCCTGCAATGGTGGCATCCTTATTTTGCGCCATGTTACCGATTGTTGGAGACGTCCATTGGGAAGAAAATCAAGAAGCTATTTATTTGTCATAATGTATTTCCGCATGAACGATTTCCGATGGACCGCTTTTTGACGAAGCTTGTTTTGAAGCGGGGGGATTCTTTTATTGTGCATTCGGAAAGCGACGCGGACGATTTATTGACAATTAAATCAGATGCAAGGTTCAAGAAAAATCCGCATCCGACTTATAATATGTTCAAAATCCGGAACATATCGAAAGAGCAGGCAAGAGTTGAACTGGGAATTCCGAGTCAGGAAAAGGTTCTTTTGTTTTTTGGTTTTGTACGGGAGTATAAGGGATTAAAATATCTGCTTCATGCAATGCCGGAGATTAAAAGTAAGATTCCGGATATAAAGTTAATGGTGGTTGGTTCGTTTGGCGAGGACAAAGAAGATTATGTGAAGATTATTGATGAGCATGGAGTCAGTGATCGTGTTTGTATCATAGACGGCTATACGCCTGACAATGAGGTAGAGAAATATTTTGCGGCGTGTGATCTGGTCGTGTGTCCTTATGAGTCTGCAACACAGAGTGGGATCGTACAGATCGCATATGGGTTTGAAAAACCTGTGATCGCGACAAATGTTGGCGGATTGCCCGACGTCGTGGCGGATGGAAAGACGGGATATGTTGTGGAGTCTCGGAATCCTAAAGCGTTGGCGGAGGCGGTTGTGAGGTATTACCGAGATGATATGGAGAAGGCGTTTGCTATCGGTGTCAGGGAAGAGGCGTATCGGTTTTCGTGGGATCGGATGGTGGAGTGTGTGGAGGTGTTAGTGTAAGAAATACATCTAGAGCTTATGCCAATGGGCGCTTCGCTAAAAAGTACTGAGTCTCACATGGGAGAATGCAAATAGAACGGGCATTTTCCGAACAGATTTGTTCTGCAAACCGGAATTTGATATAACGAAGGGAATGTAGCAAACTATTGAATGGTGTATAAAACAAGGATTATTGTAGAAGAAAATTGCTATAACCGAAAAGGCAAAAGAAACGCATTGTTAACCTTACTGATTTGGGTATCTACTAAAGCGGTTAGATGGAGGTAAAAATGAAAAGGAGCGATTTGTTCACGGTTTTATTGCCATATCTTACAAAATATAAACTGCATAGATGGCTAGGATATAAAAAATTCAATCCAATGACATTAACCTATTCGGTGACAGCAGCTTGTCAATCAAGATGCAAAACCTGTCAAATTGGTGCGATGTTTTGTCAGGATCCGACAAGACCACAAAAAGACTTGAAACTGGATGAGATTGAGAAAATATTTAAGACAATGAGGCCGGTATATTTTTTCAATATGAGCGGCGGGGAACCCTTTATGAGGGACGACTTGCCGGAAATTGTAGAGCTTGCTTGCAAATATCTGAAACCAAGAGTGGTGCATACTCCGACAAATGCTATTTTGACGGATAAGATTATACGGAATACAGAAAAAATCATCCAAATCGTGCAGAATTATGATGCTACGGTTCCTGTTACAGTAAAACCCTCCATTGACGGAGTAGGGGATAAGCATGATGAGATCAGGGGGATCAAGGGCAACTTTCAATGTTTATTAAAAACAATTGAAGGCTTGAAAAAACTGGAAGAAAAGTATAATAATTTCCATCTTGAGCTGGGGACAGTTATTTCTAACTTCAATATTGATGATTTGGATGAGATAGAGAATTTTGTTCATTCGCTTGGTGTGGAAAGTTATCGTAATGAAGTAGCAGAATGCAGAACGGAATTTTTTAATTTAGATGATCCAATTACGCCGCCTGCGGAGACATATCAAAGGCTTATCAAAGATTTCGCGCGGAAAGTGGAAGAAAATATTGGGAAGAAAAAGAAGCTTGCAAGAACAACAGAAGCAATGCGTGTTGTTTATTATGATTTGGCGGGGAAAATCCTAGAGGAGAAAAGACAGGTTATCCCCTGTTATGCAGGTGTATCCAATGTACATATTAATTATGACGGCGGTGTATGGCCGTGTTGCGTACTTGGATATAATCAGGAAATGGGAAATTTAAGAGAATATGATTATGACTTTCAAAAGCTATGGCACTCTTCAAAAGCAAACGAGGTCAGAAAATATATAAAAAATAAGAACTGCGCCTGTCCATTGGCAAATCAGGCATATAGTAATGAATTGTTGCATTTACGGACGTTAATAAAGGTAGGGATAAAAGCAGTTCAGTTTGGGGTGAAAGGATAGAGAAAAATGGAGAGACAGCTTATAACATTGATTATACCAATATTTAACATGGCGCCTTATCTAAAACGTTGTATGTCCTGCATAGAGAAGCAGACATATAAGAATTTAGAGGTTATATTCATTGATGATGGTTCTTCGGATGGATCATATAAATTACTTGAAAAATATGGTGGGGAATATGATTACATTAGAGTTATACATACGGGAAATAGAGGGGTATCATCAGCGAGAAATACAGGTGTTCAAGCGGCTAAAGGCGACTATATCGTGTATGCTGATGCGGATGATTATTTTTACGAAGATTATATTGAGTATTTGTTTGAAATCGCAATTAAAAACGATGCGGATCTTGCCATTTGTGATTATATAAAGACGGCGGATAACAACATTGAAGAGAAAAAGAAGAAAAATATTGTTGATACTGTAAAGCAATATAGTCAAATAGATGCATTAGAGAATATATCATATCGGAAACAACTTGGTGCGGCAATTGTTGGGAAAATGATAAAAACCTCTGTAGCAAGGAAGTGCTATTTTGAGGAAAATCTTGCATATTATGAAGATTATTTATACTTTTGTAAAGTAATAAATAGTTGTAAAAATATTTATTTTGGAAGTGCATCAAAGTATTTGTATTTACAGAATCCACAAAGTGCATCACATCAATATAATATCCAAAAGTGTGTAAGTAGTTGGAGCATCTTAAATAATAAAATAGAAAATGAAATAATGATACATCCAGAGATAGAAAAAGCATATATTTCTAAAATGTTAGCTATCTCATTAGATATGCTAAAAAGAGTTCATGGAAAAGGAGTTGATGAAACAGAGATTCGGAAATATGTAAAGGGCCACTGCTTAATCGTTGTTAAAGATAGAAAATGCAAAATGATAAAGCGATTATTAGCATTATCGGCATGGGTTAATGTTGATTTCACTGTTGTTGTTGGAAAAAAGGTATTAAGATTATTATCAAAACTTGGAAAAGAGTTATAAAAAGCATACTTTTTATATGTTTGCAAGTTTACTTTTTTATATGAAGAGGACATATTTATGAAGATATTATGTATAATGTGTCAAGACATTTTTTGTGTAAAATCTGGTGGAGCACAATGTGCCAAAAGAAACTATGACGCAATAATAAATACTTTACAAGAGGGAGATGTTCTATATACATGTGTAATAACGGCAGAATCTTCTTTTATAGAAAATGAAAAAGTAGAATATATACCAGAATTGAATAATAATGTTGAAAGAGTGTTAGCGGCATTGCAGGGGCGTAAATGTTGCAAAAAAAAATATGAAAAGAAAATTTGGAAATTAATAGAAGAAATCAGACCAGAAGTGGTTTATTTGGATACTTCTAAATTAGGAAAATGTGCTAAATATATAAAGGAAAACTATGGATGTAGAGTAATAGTTTTCTTTCATAATGTAGAAAGTGACTATTCTTTGAATTTCGTATGGAACAAAGGGAGACAATATTTGCTGCCATATCTAGCCTCTTTAATAAATGAGAAAGAAGTAGTAAAATATGCAGATCAATTGGTGTGTTTGAATGAACGTGATAAGATGCGTATTGAGAAAGTATATGGGAGAAGTCCGGAAACGATCATTCCAATTTCTCTTTCGGATAAATTGCAAAAAGAAAAAATAAATGTTGATTGGAGTAGGGGAATCTTATTTGTTGGCTCGCTATTTCCACCGAATTATCAAGGGATTAGATGGTTTGTTAATGAAGTAATGTCAAGATTACCAAACGAACATCTCACAATAGTAGGAAAGGGATTTGAAGAAAAGAAAGCAGAATTGGAAAGAAAAAATGTAACAATAATCGGAACCGTGGAGGATGTGAGTTCGTGCTATTATATGTATCCAATTGTAGTTATGCCCATACAATATGGATCAGGCATGAAAGTAAAAACGGCTGAGGCAATGATGTATGGGAAAACAATCCTTGCGACGGATGAAGCGCTAGAAGGATATGAGGTAAATGGAGTAAAAGGTATTTTTAGATGCAACACGGCTGAACAATTTGTTGATGCCATTAAAAAGGTCATGAGTGAGAAAATTAATTCTTTTAATGAGGGGGTAAGAGAATTATTCTTAGAACACTATGAATTCGGAGCGACATGCAGGCAGTTTGAGAAGCTGATAAGAGAGCCGGAGGAATAATATGAGCTGTCGAAAAGAAAAATTCCTCACAATAATAGTACGCGTGAAAGAGAATATGTGGGTAAACTTTGTGGTACTGTTTTTTGGCATATTACTTGCATATATTTATGGAATTAATATACCGAATATCAATACAGTTTGGGAATTACCAGATGAGGCAGGATATTTATGTAATGCAGCATTCTTTTCTGGTAATGACTGGTCAAACATAGCTTCCCGCTTACCATATTATGGGTATGGATATTCTTTGATTTTAATACCATTATTTTTTATTTGCCAAAGTGGAATAAGTATAATCCACGGCGCAATTTTTATAAACCTCTTGTGCATATTAATATCATATTTTCTTCAAATTGTAGTGATGTCAAGAGTGTGTGACAAGTGTAGCAAAAATTGCTTGCCGATATTTGCATTTATAATATCATTGCAGCCTTATCTGATTACAAACACATTAAAAGTTTTATGTGAAGTTTTTTTGAGCATGTGGGTATGGTTAATTGCCTTCGTACTTGTTAAATGCTTTGAATGTAGGAAATTATATGTATATATAGTATTGGGAATGGTAACCGGCTACATTTATACTATACATATTAGAGCTATCGTGATTGTAGGAACAGTTGGGCTGATTCTGGTATTGCTTTATTTAAAAAGGAATATTTCGTTAATGCAAATAGCTGTGTTTGCAGGCGCGTTGTTAGCGACATTTGTACTATTAAATCTTATGAAGAAAAACATAGTCATCAATTCCATGCAGATGATGGAAGGTGATGACAGGGAAAATGTAAATGTAATCAATGGAAATTTTATAATACAAAGGTTACTGTATTTTGTAAAAGATGCATATTCATACCTTATTATGTTTATGGGAAAAATACTATATTTGATTACAACGACATGCGGAATGATTTTCTGGGGAATCTACGGGTGTTTTGAAGGATTAAAGGAAAGTTGTAAAGCCAGAGATGAAAAAAAGTTTGCTTTATATTTTTATATAGGCAGTTCCATCATCCTAATGCTTGTTGCTAGTACATTAGGAAGCGGGATCAACCCACAGAATTTTACCTATATATTTTATGGTCGATATTATGAGTATGCGTTATCACCCATTTTTTTTCTTGGATTGTATACAGCGGCTTATGGGAAAAAAGTAAGGAAAAAATATTTAGTTCTTTTTTTGTTCATAACAGTTTTCGCGGGAGTTATTACCTATTCCGCCAGAAGCAATTTTTTAGAACACGATCAAATATATATTGATACAGCAAGAATTGCTGGATTTTCCACCGTGGTTTGTAAAAACTCTGATTATAAGAGCCTAATTGCATATACAACAATTATTTGCGTTCTTATGATCGCTGTCGAAATTGGACTTGCCTTGCGTCATAAACTGAAAATTCTAATACCAGTGCTGGTATTTATCATAATGATGCAGAGTAGTATCAAATGTCAAAATAAAGTGTTAGAGGTCAATGAAAAAAATATAGAGGACTGTGAAGTAATAGAGTTTATGATAGAAAATAATAATGGGCAAAGTATTATTTTTGTGGATTCAAATTATAGTTATTTCGGGTATTATAGTAGAGCGCAGGTATTATTGAAAGATATAAAACTGGAAGTGATACAAGAAAATGAGGCAGATGGAATTAGCGAAGGGATGTATTATTTGACATACCTTTCGTCTGATTTAGGAAAACGATTGGAAGCTGAAGGAAGATTAATAAAAAGAGGAACAGCTTATGGGGTTTATGTTAATAGATAAAGCTAATTTTCAGATGATAAAAAATTGGGGGAGGGGGAAATTGAATGATGGGATAAATTTTATTAATAATCATATTGTTACACATATCCCATTGTGGACGATTCGAAAGCTTTGCTATAGATGTTGCGGTCTAAAAATAGGGAAAGACTCTCGTATATTAATGGGGACAATTATTTTTACACCGTGGAGGATAAAAATAGGGACATGTAGTATCATTAATGAAAAATGTATTTTGGATGGACGAGGGGGCATAGACATTGGGGATAATGTTTCTATTTCGTTGATGACAGCTATTTTGAGTGCAACCCACGATGTCCATTCAGATTCATTTGATTTTATGAAAAGACCAGTAATTATCGGAAGTAATGTATGGACTGGATGTGGAGCGATTGTCCTTCCGGGAAGTGTTCTTGAATGTGGTGCGGTTGTTAGTGCAGGGAGTGTTGCAATAAATAAAGTATATAAGAGAAATATAATTTATTCAGGTAATCCTGCAAAGATGATAGGAGAAAGGGGTATTAGCAATCATTTTCAACAGACAGCTTGGAAACCATGGATGAGGTAATCAAAAATTATATAGAGGGAAAAGAGTCATGGAATATTCAGTAGTAACAACAGTATATAATGATGAAAATGGAATTATACAATTTCTAGATGAAATATGTGGTCAAAATAAAGTACCAAAAGAAATTGTGATAGCAGATGGCGGGGGAACCGATTCTACAAGGAGGCTAATAAAAGAATATGCAAAGGTAAGTGTTGTTCCAATTAAGTTATATGAAGGAAAGAGGCTAAATATTGCAGAAGGATTTAACAAGGCCATACGTGAGGCGGATGCTGATATTGTAGGAATTGTAGCGGTAGGTAACCATTACCCATATCATTTTTTTTCGACGTTATGCGAAGTATTAGAAGAACAAGAAGTAGATGCTGCGTTTAGTATAATAAAGGGTTGTGAATCCACAAAATTTTCTAAAGTATATAATAAAATATTTAGTAATGGGGAAAAAGGATACCCTAGTAATCATGGAATTTTAATACGTAAAAACTGCGTGGAAGAATTGGGATATTTTTATGAGGATTTCTATTTTGCAGGAGAAGATGAGGAGTTTTTCGGACATTTTTTAGAAAAAGGGAAGTGCGCTATATGTACTGATAAGGCCTGCATATTTTGGGAATCCCCTAAGAATTGGAAAGAATATTATCGGCAATGTAAGTTGTATTTAATCGCGCAAATGCAAATGTATTCAAACGTTGTATTGCTTAAAATGTTTTGGAAGTATGGTTTTTATGTATTAGGAGCACTATCTGCATTTGTCTTTTTAGTTTTTTCGGAGACAAGGGTTTGTGGGATAGCTATATTATTAGTCTATTTCCTGGCTAATGGTTTTTTTATGTGTAAAAAAGGGTTAGATGCATGCATATTGTATAATATTACTTATTTTTATAAACTTATTTTGTTTATAAGATATAAAAAATATTTTTTTGAGACGAATAAAATAAGTAAATGGAGAAGATTAAAGACCTTAATAAAGTATAAGAATGAATAAATATAGCGGTTAGTTATGTAGATATTGTATATATTCATACTACCTTACTTTAAGGGAGTGTTTGTGCGTTATTATGACAATAAAAGGGATTTATATACTAGAGGTCATTAATAAGGGGAAAACGGGAATAAAAATGGACATTCAAAGTGTAATTTTAGAGCAGGGAAGAAGAGTGAGGAAAAGTCTTTTATATCGCATGGATCAAAAGGCGGCCGTTACATATTTACCCCAGGGGATACAAATAAATAGTAGTCATAGAGTTTCTTTTGATACATATTATAATGCTTTCTCTACTGGAAAATGGAAGAAATACACTAGTATCAGCAGCGTTGGGCTTCGCGTTAGATTTATAGGGGAAGCAGTTATAGAAGTTTTTCATTCTAGAGATGGCAGAGAGCGAATTGCCAAAAAAAGATTTTGTGTGAACACACCAACAGTTACGGAAAAGATTTTAGAAGTAGGAGAATTACCAAATCAAGGTGTTTTATATTTTACAATAGAAGCGCGAGGTACTTTTTGCTTGTATGAAGCGGCATGGTGTTCTGAGAGCAGTAAGGTAAATGATTCTATAAAATTAGGATTAGCAATATGTACGTATAAAAAGGAAGATTGGGTTATGGAAAATTCAAACATAATCAATCATTCGCTAGAAGAGGGAAAGCTAAAATTATTTAGTGAAAAAGTACGTATTTTAATTGCTGATAATGGAAAGACGCTGAAAAAAAAGCAAGTTACAAACGAATATGTTAAAGTTATTCCTAATAAAAACTGCGGGGGCGTAGGAGGTTTTACTAGATGCATATTAGAATTTTTGAAATGTAATGATGCAGGCAAAGATAAAATATCCCATGTTGTATTAATGGATGACGACGTGATTATTGAACCAGAAGTGATAATAAGAACGATAGTATTTTTAATGTATTTGAAAAAAAAATATACAAGCTACTCATTATGCGGTGCAATGCTTTATCAAGAAAATATGTCTATTCAACATTCATCAGGAGAAGCCTGGCGAAATGGGGTGGGAATTAGGCTAAAAGCTAATTATAATTTGGAAAATTTTGAAAAAGTCGTGTTAAATGAAAAAGAAGAGAAAATTGATTATGCCGGATGGTTCTACTGCGTGATGCCGATAGCGGAAATAGATAATCACGGATTACCATTACCAATATTTATTCACTGTGATGATATCGAATATGGTTTACGAATGCAAGGAAAGTTTATTACACTAAATGGAATAAATATATGGCATCCGGATCACAGGATGAAACATACAATTTACATGCGCTATTATGATACAAGGAACAGGTTAATTGTGAACGCGATTCATGAAAATAGATGTATAAATACAAGACGCTATATCATAAGTCTTTTATGCAGAGAATTCATAAAAGATATTTTGCGCTACGATTACATTGATCTTGCATTAACGATGCAAGGGGTAATGGATTTCTGCTACGGAATTGATTGGTTAGAGAAAACGGATGCTGAAAAAAGACATAGGGAATTGTTGATTGATGTGGATCAGTTAAATCCGGTTATTTCTGTTTTGGACAGTGTAAAATTTGGATATAAGAAAGAATATTTGGTAGACTTTTTGCCTCAAAATGTGACACAAACAAAACTTGGAAAAAATAGAAAGTGGGATTACATAAAGGCTGTTACGAACTGGATAATGCCCATAGTCAAGAAAAAAAGTATTTTATGGAAGGATTTCATGAATATTAGATATTTCGTTGGAACTAATAAGGTGATTGTTTTGGATAATGATACAGGGCAGGGACGTTTGTATGAGAAAGATTATAGAAAGCTTTTGCAATCCGTTGTTATATTATGTCGGACGCTTTCGATGGTTTTTACTCGATATCCGTCGTGTGTGACCGAATATAGAGGTCGGATAAGTGAAACAAGTACTGTAAAATTTTGGGAAAGGTATTTAGGTCTGGCGGAGTGTGAGGAAAATGAAAGCTAATAATAGAGAGGAGCTATATTCCTATGGAATGAGGTGAAAAATGAGGAAAAAGAGTATCAAGAAAAATTACATATATAATGTCTGCGACCAAATCATGCGGCTGATAACCCCGTTAATAACAGCGCCATATTTATCGAGGGTATTGGGAGCGGATGGAATCGGTTATATAAGCTATACAGAATCAATCGTATCTTATTTTGTTTTATTTGCCACGTTAGGAATCACTACATATGGCCAGAGAGAAATTTCTTATGTACAAAATTCTATAAAAAAGCGAAGCGAAGTATTTTGGAATACGAAAGTTCTAAATATAACGACGGTTTTGGCAGTTACAGTAATATATATAGTTTTTTCATTTTCACAAAATAATACAATTGCGTATTTGTTATTTACTTTTTACATATTAACGGTGGCTGCTGATGTTTCTTGGTTTTTTCAAGGAATAGAAGAGTTTGGGAAAATTCTATTTCGGGATTCGATTTTTAAGCTGATTAACATTATATATCTGTTTATTGTCATTAGAACAAAAGAAGACATTTTGTTTTATATCTTTGGAATATCCTTTTTCTCGTTTATAGGTAATGTTTCCCTGTGGAGATATTTGCCTAAATATATACGGAAGATTGATAAGTCTAAGTTGCATCCATTCAGGAGTATGCATACGGTATTAATTTTGTTTGTTCCGACAATCGCTGTTCAAGTATACACTGTATTGGACAAAACAATGATTGGAGTGATCACTCAAAACTCTTTCGAAAATGGGTATTATGAACAGGCAATGAAAATATCAAAGTTAGTGTTGGTAGTTGTGACTTCTCTTGGCACAGTAATGATACCTCGGATAGGGTACTACTTTCAAAACGGAGAAAAAGATACAATAAACCAGCTGATGTATCAAGGGTACCGTTTTGTATGGTTATTAGGAATTCCTCTTTGCATAGGGTTAATTATGACGGCGGGGAATTTTGTTCCATGGTTTTTTGGCGCTGGATATGAAAGGGCGATACCCCTGATGCAGATCTTGTCACTACTGATTCTTGCGATAGGGATTAGTAATGTTACGGGAATGCAGTATTTAATTCCCACAAAGAGAGAAAAACTATTTTTGTTTCCGATATTAATAGGGGCTGCAATCAATTTTGCGATGAATTTAGTGTTGATAAGATATTGGGGAGCGATTGGCGCGGCGATTGCATCTGTGACTGCTGAGACAGCAATTACATTGATTCAATTTGTGATTGTACGCAAAGAGCTGTCAGTATTTCGTATTGTTAAAGAAAGTGGGCATTATGTGTTTGCAGGAATGATTATGGCACTAGTTTTATATCCGATGGGTCAAAAGATTCATCCAAGTATTTTGCATACAATAATGATGATTAGCTGTGGGGCTATAGTATATGCTATGATGCTTTTGATTATGCGGGACGAGTTTTTTCTTTCGAACATTAAAAGTATACTTTCCAAAATTAAGTGATTAGTTATGAAATAGACAGAATATACGAAATGGATTTTGCTGTTATCAAGAGCAGAAAACGTCAAGTTGCCGATGAAATAATATAAGTCGATAGGACGAAAGGCTAAGTCCGAAGCCGACGGTTACAAAATATAGAGAGTAATGTATAGACTGGTATTAACAGTATTATTTTATCAGGAACAATTATGCGGCATGGAAGTATTTTGGCGGCTGGAAGTGTTGCAATTGGATCAATATATGAGGAATATGGGGTATATTCAGGTGTTCCAGCAGTGAAAATTGGACGAAGAACATTAACAAGAGACTATGATTTATCGGAACGGGAACCTATGTTTAGGTAAGTTGAAAAATACGAACCAACATTAGAGAGAAGACATTATCAAGAAACGTTAAAAGTGAAAAATGTTTTTGGAGCAGAAGAAAAATATTCCTGACATAGGTTGGAGGAGTACATATGAAATACTTAATCTTAGGCGCCGGTCCAGCAGGTCTATCTGTTGCAGGCAAATTAAATCACGACGGAGAAAATTCTTTTTTAGTCTTAGAAAAGGAGCAGGAAGCAGGCGGACTATGCCGATCCGCAATGGTAGACGGGGCGCCTTTTGATATTGGAGGCGGTCACTTCCTAGATGTACGAAGACCAAAAGTAAATGAATTTCTGTTTCAATTTATGCCGGAAAAGGAATGGGATCTTTATACACGAAACAGTCAGATTAAGTTAAAGGACGCTTTTGTTCATCACCCGTTGGAGGCCAATATATGGGAACTCCCTGAAAACCTGCAAAACGAATATCTGGATTCTATTTCGCGTGCGGGATGCAATCAGGATGTTCCGATGCCGGATACTTTTGTGGAGTGGATTCGTTGGAAATTGGGAGATAGGATTACCGATGATTATATGCTTCCCTATAATCAAAAAATGTTTTCTGATGAATTAAACGAGCTCGGAACATATTGGCTGGAGAAACTTCCGAATGTTAGCTATAAAGAAACCTTGGAGAGTTGTAAACAGAATAAAGCGTATGGAACACAGCCGGGGCATGCACAGTTTTACTATCCTAAGAAAACGGGGTATGGGGAACTGTGGAACAGAATAGCGGATCGTTTAGGAGACCGTATTTTGTATGGCGTTTCTGTCAAGGGCATTGACTTCACGAACCGAAGCGTAACTGTCTCAGATGGCAGGCGTTTTTCTGCCGATGTGATCATCAATACCATTCCGTGGAAAGAGTTCACTTCATTGAGTGATATGCCGGAGGAGTTGATTGCCAATATTGCGGGTTTGAAACATAGTTCTATTGAGACCCGATATTTTGCGGGCGATCTGCACACGGATGCGCAATGGATTTATGTCCCTGATGAATGCAAGCCCTATCATCGTATTCTGGTTCGCTCGAATTTCTGCCCTGGAAGCAGAGGGTATTGGACGGAGACCAGAAAGGAGAGAACGGTCATGTTTTCGGAGGAAGATGCAGGAATCCGTTTTGAGAATGAATATGCGTATCCACTCAATACAGTCGGTAAGCAGGAAATCATGGAAGAGTTATTACAGTGGTGCGAGAAGCATGGCGTATACGGTCTGGGACGCTGGGGAGAGCATCAGCATTACAATTCGGATGTGACGGTGGAGCGGGCGTTGGCGCTGACGGAAAAGCTTCAAATGACGAGGGCATAGACAACGGACGTATGTACGGCGTGATGGCAGAAAGGGAATGGGTGCCGATAGAGAGATTTCGAATGTCCGATATATAATATGTATATAATATATAGAAGAACAGAAATATAAGAGACGGATCAGTCCGAGAAAAGTCGTAAATATTCCTGAAACGGATCAGACCCGAACAAAACTACATTTCGTTACGCGATTTTTGGGTACACAAACCAGTCCTCAACCACCTACATTTTTCGCAAAACGTTAGATGGTTAAAAACTCCTTTCGCAGGGAAGACAAAAAGACTTCCCTGCGCTCAGATGAAGCCGCATTGTCCGATATTCCGGAGCAATGACATCAGCCGCTCAATCCATGGGGCAGGCCGTGCCGCGTCGCATTAGCCCCGATGATTGATGTCTTTCATAAATGCGATCATGCGGGCAAGCTGCTCCTTGCTCATGCGGTTCATTTCCCCGATAGCAATCGTGATGTCCGCCGGAAACGGCTCGCCCATGTTAAAGAATTCCTGCGGCGAGATACGAAAATAATCACAAATATCGAAGAACACGCTCATACTTGGAAGCGTTTTCTCGTTTTCGATTTTGTTGATGTAGCTTTCGCTCAGACCGAGTGAGAGGCTCATGTCCCGCGCGGAGACATCCTTGTCCATCCTGAGCCGTGTGAGGCGGTTGCAGAATTCTTTTCTGTAAGTACGAGTTTTCATAGAGGTACCTTCCTTTTCTAAAAGTATTTTGACAAATAGTAACGTTCTATATTGTCGTTACTATTATAGAATATGCATAACGAAAATATGCATAAAATAAAGATATATCAAAACAAAAATGTATATAAGAAGTGTGCAAAGACGTGTGAAAGAGTGCAAGGAATAAATACTTGGTGTCGATTGATTTTCCCTTATTCAGAGCCTGCATAAGATGTGGTATGTTGTGAACTGTAGATGTAAACATTTCCGGAAAACGCAGTATTTTAGCGGAAGTCCCACACGATAACGGGCGCATCCTTTTCAAGAGCGATTCGGTAAGTTGGTAAATTCTTTTACAAGCCAGTCGTACCTTTCCGCATATCCTTTTTTATTTCCGCAAAATAATCATATATAAGGCGGGCAAAAAGAAAACAGGATATGATCAGACCTGCACAAAACGACATTCGATCATGCGATTTTTGGGTACACAAACCGGTCCCCAACCGCCTGCTTTTTTCGCGAAATAGCAGATGGTTGGGAACTCCTTATTCTCTCCTTTCGCAGGGAAGACAAAAAGACTTGCCTGCGCTCAGATGAAGTCGCATTGTCCGATATTCCGGAGCAATGACATCAGCCGCTCAATCCATGGGGCAGGCCGTGCCGCGTCGCATTAGCCCCGATGATTGATGTCTTTCATAAATGCGATCATGCGGGCAAGCTGCTCCTTGCTCATGCGGTTCATTTCCCCGATAGCAATCGTGATGTCCGCCGGAAACGGCTCGCCCATGTTAAAGAATTCCTGCGGCGAGATACGAAAATAATCACAAATATCGAAGAACACGCTCATACTTGGGAGCGTTCTCTCGTTTTCGATTTTGTTGATGTAGCTTTCGCTCAAGCCGAGTGAGAGGCTCATGTCCCGCGCGGAGACATCCTTGTCCATCCTGAGCCGCGTGAGGCGGTTACAGAATTCTTTTCTGTAAGTACGAGTTTTCATATACACACGTCCTTTTCTATAATATTTTGACAAATAGCAGGGTTCTGCGTTGTCGCTATTATTATAGAATATGCATAGTGAAAATATGTATAGAATAAAGATATATTGAAAGGAAAATAGATACAAAGAGCAGGATGGGCGAAAAGGATGAATGAGCCGGATTTGTAAAATTTACAAAAATTTCAGTAGGAAAACGGATAGGTTTGATGTATAATGATAATGATGAAAGAAGGTTTTTTATGGAAAACAAAGAGCAGTTTAACCCGGAGGATTTGGAACGGATAAAGAAATTCCGTTACATAGACGATGATTTCATGACAGCCTGTTTTGATGGCAATATAGAGGCAGTTGGACTGGTACTGCGGATTGTCATGGGTAAAGACGATTTGGAAGTCAAGTCGCTGCAGGTACAGAAGGCGATGAAAAATTTACAGGGAAGGTCAGCGGTCTTGGATGCCCATGCAATAGACAGAACGAAAAAGGAGTATGACGTAGAAATCCAGCGGGCAGATGCGGGAGCAGGGGCAAAAAGGGCAAGGCACAACAGCAGCCTTTTGGATGCTCATATTCTAAAACCCGGAGAAGAGCCGGAGGATATGCCGGAAAGCTATGTGATTTTTATTACGCAGAACGATGTGATGAAAAAGGGCAGAGCAGTATACCGCATCGACAGATATGTAGATATGGATGCTGAAAAGGTATTGTTCGGTGACGGTTCGCATATCCTATATGTGAATGGCGAATATCGGGGCGATGATGATATTGGAAAGCTGATGCATGATTTTTCATGTGTGAACCCTGATGATATGAATTATGAAGAACTTGCCAAGAAAGCAAGGTACTTCAAACGGGATGAGAAAGGAGTTGCGGCTATGTGCAAGATGATGGAGGATATGAGAAACGAGGCGGTTAAAAGTAAAGCAAGAGAAAAAGCCATGCTTATGTATAAAGATGGAAAGCTGACTCTTACAGAAATTCCTATATACTTTCAGGAATTATCTAAAGAAGATATTAAAGAGATTGAATTGACAGTTAAGCCGGTATTACAGCAGGCATAATCAATAATATCAATCGGAGTCGATTTAATAACGGTAAATAGCGTTAGAGCATACAGGAAACCCAAAGCTGGTTAAAATCTGTATGCTCTGATTATTTGGTGCAAGTCAATGACCTACAAAAGCAATGAGGAGCACGGCGTATACGGTCTGGGAAAAAGTCGTAAATATTTCGGAAATGGGTCAGACTCGCACAAAACTATACTCAGTCATGCGATTTCATGGTACACAAACCAGTCCTCAACCACCCGCTTTTTTGCGAAATGGCAGGCGGTTAAGAACTCCTTATGCGGAGAAGGCGAAAAGACTTCCCTGCGCTCAGATGAAGCCGCATTGTCCGATATTCCGGAGCAATGACATCAGCCGCTCAATCCATGGGGCAGCCTGATTGGCGCGTCGCATTATCCCCGATGATTGATGTCTTTCATAAAAGCGATCATGCGGGCGAGCTGTTCCTTGCTCATGCGGTTCATTTCGCCGATAGCGACCGTGATGTCCGCCGGGAACGGTTCTCCCATATTGAAGAACTCCTGCGGTGAGATGTGAAAGTAATCGCAAATGTCAAAGAACACGCTCATGCTCGGAAGCGTTTTTTCATTTTCGATTTTGTTGATATAGCTCTCGCTCAAACCAAGTGAGAGGCTCATGTCCCGCGCGGAGACGTCCTTGTCCATCCTGAGCCGCGTGAGGCGGTTGCAGAATTCTTTTCTGTAGGTATGAGTTTTCATATCCGTACCGTCCTTTTCTATAGTGTTTTGACAAATAGCAGAGTTCTATATTGTCGTTATTATTATAGAATATACATAGAATAAATATATATAAAACAAAGATATATCAAAAGGAAAATGTGCATAAATAGTATGCAATGGCGAAAAATGGGTTCTTACAATGAAAATGTGATAGAATTTGATTGAGGAGTTTGCTTAGGATGCTGTTGGTGGAGGCGGTATTATTTTTGGTTGCACGCAAAACGCCCCCAAAACTGTGTTCTTCTCACGCTCCGCCTCCAACTCCTGCCGGCGCTTCTCTCTTGACTCCGCCTCCATCATGCGTTGTCTTATTTGTCATATAGTAATGACCGTAAAACTGCTTCTGTACATGCGGCAGACCGAAGTTCAGGATGCCGATGTGGTGGGCAGGTGTGACGTCCATATAAGAAGCGAGGATTCATCAAAAATGAGATTTTGGTATAGGCAATCCTTTTTTTGCTTTTCTGCGAATGCATTTGATCTGATTTTTTTATGTTGATTTTGACGATTGTATAAGGAAATCGTTAGACATCCGTTTTGCTCTGCGGTATAATGTCATCAGACATAATACCGTGCCGGAACGAAGCGGATTGCGTATGCATGGCAGCATGATTGTGAAGCCGATCCTGCTATCATATTTGCTAAATATCATGTACGCCAAATCCGGCTGCTGCATGTTGCCGCGCCACACGTTAAAAGGTCCGGTATTACTATGAGGGCAGGAATATAAGAAAGGAAAAAAGTAATGTTCAAGGAAAGTAAAATGATGACGATTTCTTTTTTGATCATCTATATGCTGATCCCGTTTGCCGGAGATATTATGAAGCCGTGGGTTTTGGCGCTGCTGGTCGCGGTATGCGGACTTGTGGCGGAGCTTGCGCTCGGCAGGGGAAAAAACATATTTGCGTCGATGCGGTTTCATCAGGAATTTCTGATGCTGGCGGCCGCGGTGTTGTCGTTTGGCATGGCGGCGCTGTGTGGAAGCGGTGTGATCGGATCGGGCGGGGATGGAAGCGTTTTTATCTATTTGGGGCTGTTTGCGCTACTCTTTTATGTGATGCGCGCGCAGGATACTGTCCGGATGGCGCAGTTTGATCTGATTTTCTGCGTGGGAAGCGCTGCGCTGCTGCTCTATCTTGTTTCCTATGCCATTGCGATTGATACGTTTCTGGTGCCGGCATGTGTGCTGTATGATAAAACGCTCACCAACGCGCTTGCAGTCGTGAACGGAATGATTGCTGCGTGGGGATTTTGCCGGGAAAAGGATCACATTCGCTGTGCGATGTATTGCGCGGGCGGCGTGGTTGCCTTTTTTGTTATTGCGCTTAATGACACGCCGGGCATGCTGCTTCTTCTTTTGGCGGGAATCTATGCGTTTCTGATGACGGTTCCGCCGGGAATGGTGTATGTGAGACGGGGATTGTCCGTGTTTACCGGCGCGGCATTTCTCGCGTGCAATCTGTCTCTGATCGTGAATTACACAAAGTTTTTCCGGGTGGGGGAGCTTTCCTATTCGCTTCAGGCGAGTGTGCTCGCCGAACTGGTCTTAAGCGTATTTCTGCTGTATGTGGTCAGTGTTTGGGACAAGCTGAAGGAAAACGGAAAACTGAATAAAAACGGTTTGTCACTGTTGCAGGAAAAGCTGAGAAAGCTGGTTATTTTCGGCGGGAAGCCGGCAGCCCTGTTTTTGATCTTTTGCGGGATTCATCTGTGGGTCGGGCTGGATCAGTTTATGCTTCTTTTTTTCGGGGATAAATGGGCGGCAATGCAGGAGGGCATGATCGTTTCCGTATTGACGGAGTGGATCGTGCGGATCAGCGGTGCGCTTGCCGGACTGTGGAACGGAAATATCATCGCGCTCTGCTACCGCGCGGGCGGCGTTCCCGGGTTTCTGCTCGGCGCGGCGGTGGTCGCGTGGACGTTGTGGCAGGTGTGGACGGGAATCCGGGCACGCAAAAATATGAGACTGGCGGTCATTGTGTGCGGAGAGATTTTTGCGCTGCTGTTATTGATGCCGGTTTCTGTGGAGCTGCTGCCGTTTTTTGCGGTGTGGATTTATCTTTTGATCTGTGACCTGCAGCCAAAGCAGGGAAAGAAATGCCAATAGGTATTTACTTTTTTGCATGAATCGTATAAAATACGGGTATATTAGGATGAGCGCGGCGCGGACGGCGCAGGCGCGAGTCAACAGGACAAAGCGATGACGAAGAGAGTACACGAAGGAGAGGCTCTCCAGAGAAGGTTTCGGATGGCGGAACGCGGGTGCGTGCGGGATGCAGGCGCAGGGCGGGCTGCCGGGGCTGAGAGAAACCGGGCAGTATTTCGTGGAACATGGCTTTACGAGCAGCGCACCGAACCGATGGCACGGCGCAGGGAATGACGGCGTGGTAATCGGCAAGGCTGCGACAGGTCCGCCTGTTACAGCGGCAGGGTATGATTTGAGTACCCGACGAGGCGTTTCCCGCGAGGGGGATGCGAATAGAAGTGGTAACACGGACTTTAGCAGGTTCGTCTTCTAATACCGACAAGGTTAGAAGGCGGGCTTTTTTTGGCTAATCGTTTTTTCGGGAACAAAGCCGGCAGAAGAAGGAGGAACAGCATGAACAAGGGTAAGTATTACATTACGACGGCGATCGCCTATACGTCGGGGAAACCGCATATCGGCAACAGTTACGAGATCGTGTTGGCAGACAGCATCGCCAGATTTAAGAGAAAAGACGGATATGATGTTTTTTTTCAGACAGGGACGGATGAACACGGGCAGAAGATTGAGCTGAAGGCGAAAGAGGCGGGCGTGACGCCGAAGGAATTTGTTGACAGGGTGGCGGGTGAGATCCGCGAGATCTGCGACAGTCTTGACACTTCTTATGATAAGTTTATCCGGACGACGGACGCACCGCATGAGAAGCAGGTACAGAAGATTTTTAAGCGCCTGTACGATCAGGGGGACATTTATAAGGGCGCATACGAGGGGCTCTATTGTACGCCCTGCGAATCGTTTTGGACGGAATCGCAGCTTGTGGACGGCAAATGTCCCGACTGCGGGCGCGAGGTAAAGCCGGCAAAAGAGGAAGCTTATTTTTTCAAAATGAGCAAATATGCCGACCGGCTGATCGAACATATCGAAACGCATCCCGAATTCATCCAGCCGGTGTCGCGCAAAAATGAGATGATGAATAATTTCCTAAAGCCGGGGCTTCAGGATTTATGTGTTTCGCGGACCTCGTTTACATGGGGAATTCCCGTGGACTTTGATGACAAGCATGTCGTTTATGTATGGCTGGACGCGCTTTCCAACTATATTACCGGGATCGGATATGATGCGGAAGGCGGAAGCACGGCGCAGTATCAGAAATTGTGGCCCGCGGACTTACATCTGATCGGAAAAGACATCATCCGTTTCCATACAATCTACTGGCCGATCTTCCTCATGGCGCTTGGGGAGCCGCTTCCGAAGCAGATCTTCGGACATCCGTGGCTGCTGCAGAGCGACGGGAAAATGAGCAAATCAAAAGGCAATGTGATCTATGCCGAGGATCTGATCCGATTTTTCGGCGTGGATGCGGTGCGCTATTTTGTGCTCCATGAAATGCCGTTTGAGAACGACGGCATGATTACGTGGGAGCTGATGGTGGAACGCCTAAACTCCGATCTTGCGAACACACTCGGAAATCTGGTGAACCGTACGATCTCCATGAGCAATAAATATTTCGGCGGCATCGTGACGAACAGCGGCGTTCCGGCGGATGAGGGCGGACCGGATGCGGAGCTTCGCAGTACAGCGGTCGGCGCCTATGAGCGCGTGGCAAAGAAGATGGAAGAGCTTCGCGTCGCCGATGCGATCACGGAAATTTTTGCGCTCTTTAAGCGGTGCAATAAATATATTGACGAGACGATGCCGTGGGCGCTTGCAAAAGACGAAGCCAAAAAAGCACGTCTTCAGACGGTGCTCTATCATCTGACGGAAGGCATTCTGATCGGCGCGTCGCTGTTAGAGCCGTTTATGCCGAAGACGGCGGAAAAGATTGCGGCGCAGTTCTGCACGGAGCTTCGCCCGTTTGATACGCTTGGCGAGTTCGGACTGTATCCGTCCGGGACGCGGGTGACGGGAACGCCGGAAATTTTGTTTGCCCGCCAGGATTTGGGCGAGGTGATGGAAAAAGTCGAAGCGATGTTCGCGGAACGCAGAGCGGCGGCAGGAACCCGGCAGAACGGCGCACAGAATGCGGAAGCGGGAGGCACAGGCGCCCGGCAGAACAGCGGGCAGAATGCGGATGCGGGATGCGCAGACCCCGGGCAGGACGCCGCGCAGGCGCCGGATACAAAGGGCGCTGCACAGACCGCAGGCGCGGGCGGACCGGGCATTGATATAGAAGCAAAGCCGGAGATCACCTACGAGGATTTTGCCAGGATGCAGTTTCAGGTGGGCGAGATCATTGCCTGTGAGGAAGTGCCAAAGAGCAAAAAACTGCTGTGCTCCAAGGTAAAGATCGGCTCTGAGGTAAAGCAGATCGTTTCCGGCATCAAGCAGCATTATACGGCGCAGGAAATGGTCGGAAAGAAAGTTATGGTATTGGTGAACTTAAAACCGGCAACGTTAGCGGGCGTTGTGTCGGAAGGCATGTTATTGTGCGCGGAGGATGCGGAGGGGAGGCTGGCGCTGGTATCGCCGGAGAAACCGATGCCCTCGGGAGCGGAAATCTGTTAGGAGGGGAATGCGATGTCAAAAAAAGAAGATATTTTTTATGATTCAAGGGACGGGAAGACAAGGATTCACGGCGTGATCTGGAAGCCGGACTGCATGACGGGCGATCACCCGCGCAATCCGCGGTGCGTACTGCAGGTCGTACATGGCATGGAAGAATATGTCGAGCGTTACGACGAGTTTGCGCGGTTTATGAACGAATATGACATATGTGTCATTGGGGAAGATCATCTGGGTCATGGGCAGTCCGTGAAAGATAAAAAGGATTTGGGTTATTTTTGCGCGGGCGATGCCGCAACGATCGTTGTGCGGGATGTACACCGATTAAAAAAGATCGTGCAGGAGCAGCTTCCCGACGTGCCGTTTCTGATCCTGGGACACAGCATGGGTTCGTTCATCGTGCGGAATTATATCTGCCGCTACGGAACCGGAATTTCCGGTGCGGTCATTATGGGAACCGGTTCCAAGCCGGGGGTTGTGCTCGGAATCGGAAAGTTTGTAACGCGGCTGATCGCACTGTTTAAGGGGTGGCATTCCAAGAGCGCGTTTGTGCAGAACATCGGTTTTTCCGGATACG
Organism: bacterium; assembly: GCA_023667365.1. Taxonomy (GTDB): domain Bacteria; phylum Bacillota; class Clostridia; order Lachnospirales; family Lachnospiraceae; genus DLAJ01. The sequence continues at coordinate 40,667 of JAMPAG010000004.1, forward strand.
GAAAGCGGATCAAGAATCCGCAGAGCAGCTATGACTGGATCTGTGCCAATGCGGAGACGGTAAAGCGTTATGAGGCGGATCCGTTATGCGGCTTCGGGTTTACGCTGAACGGATTCCATACTTTATTTACCTTCATTTCACGGTGCCAGTCGCCGCACTATCTGAACCGCATTCCGAAGCGTCTGCCGCTGTTTTTTGTGGCGGGAGAGGAAGATCCGGTCGGCGATTATGGAAAGGGCGTGCAGAAAGCATATGCCTCCTATAAAGCGAAAGGCATGACGAATCTGGAAATAAAGCTTTATAAAAAGGATCGTCATGAGATTTTGAACGAGGCGGACAGAAAGACGGTTTCGGAGGATATTTACCGTTGGATCGACGGCGTGCTCGGCGCGAAATCATAAAAGCGTTATTTTGAAAGGGTTTCGCGCAAGCGGAACTCTTTTTTTACGCGATAAGCAGAGAAGCGAAGTGATTTATATGCGGCGATCGTGCTTGCACGGGGAGACGCATATAAATCACTTCGCGGCGAGCAACGCGAGCGGGGAATGCGAAGCATTTCCCGTCTGCTTATCATACTGTCTTTTGTGGAAATGATTTCAAGATAACGTACCTAATGCATAAAATGGTAAGGAAGATACATAATGGTTAGTAATTGATTTTGGATTTTGCGATGAAAATAGCGGTGTCTGCATAACCTGCATGGAACCGCTGTCAAAAAGGAGAGGATGAATAGAATGAAAATTGCATTTTTCAGTACAAAACCATATGACCGGCTTTGGTTTGAACCGATGGGGAAAGACTACGGATTTGATATTCATTTTATCGAAATGCCCTGCAACGAGGAGACCATCTTTCTGGCAAAGGGATATGACGCGATCTGTATTTTTGTCAATGATTACGTGAATGCAGAGATGATCGACAGGTTGTATGAGATGAAAGTTAAAGCGATCCTCCTGCGAAGCGCAGGATTTAATCATGTGGATGTAAAAGCGGCGGAGGATAAGATCACGATCCTGCGCGTGCCGAGCTATTCACCGGAAGCGGTGGCGGAATTTGCCATGGCGATGCTTCTGACCGTAAACCGGTATACGCATAAGGCGTATACGCGGACAAGGGATTTTAATATGAACATTAACGGTTTTATGGGAAAGGATATGTTTCATAAGGTGGCGGGCGTCATCGGCACGGGAAAGATCGGGCAGGCGATGATCCGCATTTTTAACGGATTTTCCATGCATGTGATCGCCTACGATCCTTACCCGAATCATATGCTGGACGTGGAATATGTTTCGCTGGAGGAACTTTTGCGCCAGTCAGATTTTATTTCCCTGCATTGTCCGTTGACGCAGCAGACGCAGCATATGATCGGCCGTGAGGCGATCGGGCAGATGAAAGAGGGAGTTTACCTGGTGAATACCTCGCGCGGCGGGCTGATCGATACGGAGGCGGTCATCGACGGATTGATCAGCAAAAAGATCGGCGGGCTCGGACTGGATGTGTATGAGGAAGAGGAGGGCGTATTCTATGAGGACCGCTCCAATGAGATCATGACGGATAAGAATCTCGCGAGACTGACAACGTTCCCGAATGTGCTGATCACTTCCCATATGGGATTCTTTACGAGAGAGGCAATGCAGGCGATCGCACAGGTTACGCTGGAAAATGCGTATGCCCTGGAGAACGGGCTTCCGCTTGTCAATCAAGTCGGAAAATGCATGGAGTAACACAAAATCCTCTCTTGCACTTAGCGCCATGTTTGAGTATACTGTGATTATAGGATGGTAACGACAAAGGGATATGGTCAGCATGGGTACAACGGATAATTACGAATATCGCGCCGCGCACGCGGACGAGTGGCAGGACGCGATGGGGCTCGCATGGAGAGTGTTTTTGAAATTTGTAGCGCCCGGATACGGCGAGCGGGGCGTCAACAGCTTTCGCGATTTTGTGACGGACAACGAATTGTATCATATGTTCCTGACAGGCAGTTACCAGCTGTTCGGAGCGTTCGATGCCGGCAGGCTGATCGGTATGATCACGCTGCGCGGCGGACACCATATTTCTCTTCTTTTTGTAGATGAGAAATATCAGCAGCGGGGTGTCGGCGCGGCGCTGGTCGATATTGTGGGGCAGTTCGCGGGCAGAAAGCCGGGCGAGGGCAGGCTGACGGTGAACGCTGCGCCGGATGCGGTCGGATTTTATCATCGGGTTGGTTTTTTGGACATGGATGCCGAGCAGCTTGCGGACGGGATCCGTTATGTACCAATGCAGTTCTTTTTATGATCGGACAATAAGGGGGACGTATGGAGTATATCAAGAGTAAGGATATGTGTATCCTGATCCGGGATACTTTGGCATTGATCGATAAAAGAATCATTGAGCACGGCAGCAGGACAGCGTATATTTTAAGCTGTATGCTCGCGTGCAGGGGCGGCTATGAGCAGTATGAGATCGCGGATCTGGCGATCCTTGCGATGCTGCATGATTTTGGTGCATATAAGACGGACAATGTGCATGAGATGATGCGGGTGGAGCTTCAGGATCCGATGCCGCATTCTATTTATGGTTATCTTTTTTTCAGATACCTTTCCCCGCATCCCGAATATGCAAGGATCCTGCTCTACCATCATTTGGATTATCACCAGACGCTGGATATTGAGGACGAGTACATAGAGATTGCAAGGCACTTGAATCTTGCAGAAAAAGTGGAGATCTATCATTCGGCGATGGAGAATGATTTTTCGGCGGCGATGCTCTCCAAGGATATTGGAACACGTTATGGGGAAGAATCATTCCGGCTTTTGGAAGAAGCAATCCAGACATATGATGTGATCGAAAAGCTGACGGACGGAAGTTACGCGAAGGAACTGGACGGGATCCTGGATTATGTTCTTTTGAGCGACGAGGAGAAGGTCGGATACTTAAAGATGCTGATGTACTGCATCGGATTCCGCAGTGAGTATGCCGTCATTGATTCCGTGACCTGTATCTGTGTCTGTAAGGAGATCGGGAAGCTCTGCGGATTAAAAGACGAGGAGCAGGAGCTTCTTTATTATAGTGCGCTGCTTCACGATATTGGGATGTTGTCGGTGCCGAGGAAGATCATTCAGTCAAAGGATCATTTAGATCCGCAGCAGACTGCGATATTACAGCGGCATGTTTTATCGGCGCGTGAGATTTTGCTCGGACGGATCAATCAGGATGTTGTGGACATTGTATACACGCACCATGAGCGTCTTGACGGCAGCGGCTATCCGGTCGGCAAAAAGACGGGACCGATGAATCTGTTACAGAGAATCCTTCAGATCGCAGACGTGATCACCGGATTGACGAACGAGTGGTCGTATGATACCGTCAGGCGCAAGGACGGAACGCTGCGCCAGATCAAGGACGAGGCGATCAAGCTGGAACATAACACGGAGAACGAGGCCGTTATCATGCAGACGGACACGAAGGACGAGGCGATCGAAGCTTTAAGACAGGCGACAAAAGAAAAGACGATCCGTGTTCTGGAGGAGGAAGCAAGAGCCGGAAGACTCGACAAGCGGGTTGTGGACAGTTTTGTGAAAGCCTATGATATGATCATGCAGAAGGTGCGCATAGAATCGAAAGAAATCCTGCGGATGCATACCAAGCTGCACAGGCAGTATCGTCTTGTGTACCACAAGATCAAGAAATGAGGATTTCCATGAAGAATTTTTTCAAAATGGAGGGGAAATTTTTCAATATTCTTTCCAGAATCGCGGATCTGCTATGGCTGAACGTGCTGACGATCGTCTGCTGTATCCCCGTTATTACGGCGGGCGCTTCGATCACGGCAATGTACAGCGTGACGATCCCGATGGTAAAAAATGAAGAAGGCTACCTGACAAGGGATTTTTTCAAGGCATTTGCGCGTAATTTCTTTCAGGCGACCGCGATGTGGGCGGTCATATTAGCGGGGGCGCTTGTCATACTGGCGGATGTGCATATCATCGGCAACTATGCGCCGCAGTTTCAGATGTGGCTTCTGATACCGATGTGCTTTATCGTGATCGTGCTTTTGGCGCTTTTCCTGTACGCATTCCCGCTGCAGGCGTACTTTAAGAATACGGTCCGCGGCACATTGGGCAATGCGCTGAAGCTTGCGATCGCACATCTTCCTTATACCGTTGTGTTTCTGATCTTACAGGCGATGCCGTGGATCGTCCTCTATTATGTGACCAATATTGGATTTCTTGTTGCATTGGGATGGGGATTTGCCGGTATCGGGTATCTCTGCTCGTTCGCTTACCGTGGGATATTCCGGAAGTATGAGGCGGGGGAAGATACGGATATTTCCGATGAGCAGCCGGAATGATTGGACAAAGTAGCCAATAAAGGGAGGGAATTCTTGGCTAATATGCTAAAGAATCAGATAAAAATCTTCTTTTATGAGCACATTTGACTAAGAGTCGGAAAATCTTTGTGCAATAGTGGCATAGCCAAAATAAGCGTTTTTCGCTATACTATGGATAGTTTCAAAATGAGGGTGAACCTCACCTATATCAAGAAGATGGAGGCAGGAAAATGGCAAGTTTATCATTAAAAGACATCTGCAAGGTATATCCAAATGGATTTGAAGCAGTAAAGAACTTTAACCTTGAGATTGCAGATCAGGAGTTCATTATTTTCGTAGGACCTTCCGGATGCGGTAAGTCCACGACACTTCGTATGATCGCCGGCTTGGAGGACATCAGCTCCGGCGAACTGAGAATCGGCGACAGAGTCGTAAACGACGTCGAGCCGAAGGACAGAGATATTGCGATGGTATTCCAGAACTACGCGCTGTATCCTCACATGTCCGTATACGACAACATGGCGTTCGGTCTGAAACTGAGAAAAGTACCGAAGGATGAGATCGACAAGATGGTAAAGGAAGCAGCAAAGATTCTTGACCTGACTGCTTTGCTTGATCGTAAGCCGAAGGCTCTTTCCGGTGGTCAGAGACAGCGTGTTGCGATGGGACGTGCAATTGTCCGTAACCCGAAGGTATTCCTTATGGATGAGCCGCTTTCCAACTTGGACGCAAAGCTGCGTGTACAGATGCGTATCGAGATCGCGAAGCTGCATCAGAGACTGGGCACCACGATCATCTATGTAACGCATGATCAGACCGAGGCTATGACGCTTGGTACAAGAATCGTTGTTATGAAGGACGGTGTTATCCAGCAGGTTGATACGCCGCAGAATCTGTATGAGAAGCCGCAGAACCTGTTCGTTGCAGGATTCATGGGATCCCCGCAGATGAACTTCCTTGATGCGGTTGTTGAGGTAAACGGAGACGTTGCTTCCTTAAAGGTTGCAGGACATACGATTCCGCTTCCTCCGGCGAAGTCCAAGAAGGTAATTGACGGTGGTTACGACGGCAAGACCGTTACATTTGGTATCCGTCCTGAGGACGTATACGATTCCGAAATGATGATCGAGGCTGCTCCGAATGCAGTATTTGAGTCCACGATCAAGGTATACGAGTTGTTAGGTGCCGAAGTATTCTTATACTTTGATTTAGAGGAGTTTTCCATGACAGCCCGTGTTGATCCCAGATCGACGGCAAGACCGGGTGATGTTGTCAAGTTCGCGATCGATGTTGAGAAGATTCACGTGTTTGACAAAGAGACCGAAATGATTATTACCAACTAATCATAACAGAAGGTTTGAGGGAGATGCTCTTGAGCATCTCCCTTTTTGTAAAATCACATTTGGCATTCATGGTGTTTCAGACGTATAGGGTGACGGGAGGATGGAATGATAACAAATCAGATCATTCAGACGAGTATTGACGAGTTACATATTCTGACAAAGGTGGATTTCGCTGTTTTTGAGGCAAACGGGGAAAGTGTGGCAACAACGGATACGGAAATCGCGATCGAACCTGCAATCCTTTCTTCTTTTGTTGCATCACCGGCAGATTCTCAGATCATAGGAAACAGCCATTTATTGAAAATTGTGGATGATGGAGAGATCGTATATATCCTGATCGCGAAAGGAAGCGGTACGGACACTTATGTGATGGGAAAGATTGCAGTCAGTCAGATTAAAAACCTGATGATCGCATATAAAGAGCGGTTCGACCGCAATAATTTTTTCCAAAGTCTGTTGTTAGACAATTTGCTCCTTGTGGATATTTTTAATCGTGCCAAGAAACTGCATATTGATATTGAGGCTGTGAGGACGGTGTTTCTGATCGAGATTCAGTCCGAAAAAAATTCCGAGGCGAGCGAAATGCTGCGCGGGCTGTTCAGCACACAGTCGGGCGATTACGTTACGTCGGTAGATGCGAACAGCATTGTTCTGATCAAGGCGCTCGAACAGGAAAACCAGGCGGAGCAGATGGAGAGCATTGCGTCTACGATCGTTGATATGATGAATACGGAAGCGATGGCGAATGTGCGCGTCGCTTACGGAAATCCTGTATATAACTTAAAGGATGTTTCCAAATCGTATAAGGAAGCGCGGATGGCAATGGATGTCGGCAAAATCTTTTATGCAGAGCGCAAGGTTGTATCCTATGCAACACTCGGAATCGGGCGGCTGATCTACCAGCTTCCGGTCAGCTTGTGCCAGATTTTTGTGAAAGAGATTTTCGGCGATCAGATTCCGGAGGAACTGGACGAGGAGACATTGACGACGATTCATAAGTTCTTTGAAAACAATCTGAACGTATCCGAGACGTCGCGTCAGCTTTTTGTGCACCGCAACACGCTCGTATACCGTATTGAGAAGCTGCAAAAGGCGACAGGTCTTGATATTCGTGTGTTTGACGATGCCATGACGCTGGAAATCGCGCTGATGGTCGTAAACTATATGCGTTATCTGGAGTCCATGGGATAACGGAAAATGATGCTCATAAAACAGAAGCGCCGCTCATAGAATGTTAATAGTTCTGTGGGGGGTGCTTTTTTATGTATGAACAAAAAATGTGCTATATCGACTTATATAGAAATGGCGTAAAATGCGGAAATATGGGACATGTACGCATAGAATGGGATGGGGAGCGGTATCGTTTTGGCGCGAATCTCTGTCATATGGACAGACAGACGCTTGTGACGACGATACTTGAACGCACAGGAGGGCGTCCGCGTACAACGATCCGGAATATCGCGATCGTTCGCGGAAGGGGAAGCGCACAGTTTGACTGGATGCCGTTGGACGGGAACGAGGACCGTCTCTTGTTTCAAGCATCGGGAGAGATTTACGGCATATGCCGTCTGCCCCGGATGGGCGGCGGGACGGAGCGGGAGACAGAGGAGCTGTCGGCGGGAGAGCCGCCTGTGTATTCTGCGACGCCGACGGAAGCGGATCAAAATGATAGGGCGGTGTCCCGGCTGCCGGAGCCGCAGACGGATACGCCGGGAGGAACAGAGCATACGGCGGAGAAGGAAAGCGGCGTGCCGAAAAGGGCAGAGCATACGGCGGAGAAGGAAAGCGATGTGCCGGAAAGGGCAGAGCATATGGAGGAGAAGGAAAGCGGCGTGCCGGAAAGGGCAGCACGCATAACAGGAGAAGCAGATAGGGCGCCGACAGCGGAACCGCGCGTACCGGAGAAAAAGGGCGGTATGCTGGAGGCGGTCTTAAAGACGATGGAAAAGCAGAACAGTGCCGCGCGGGAACCGGAGCCGCAGGGCGCTGCGCGGGAAAGAGCGCGCCGGGATACGGCACACGAGACCGTCGTCTTACATTATCCACAGGGAATGGAGGAACGCAGACGACGGGAACGGCATGTAACGGCGTTATCGGATGATAAATGGAAGCAGTTATGCAATATTTATCCGACCGTGCATCCGATCGGCGATGAGATAGAGTTTATTAAAATTACCCCTGCGGATTTTGTAGTGCTGCGGCAGGAATATCAGAATTTGGTACGCAACAGTTTTTTGCTGCACGGCTATTATAATTATGAACATATTTTACTTGGGAAATATCCGGATAAATATTATATCGGGGTGCCGGGGATCATGCATGAGCAGGAGCGGCTCGCGGCGGCGATGTTCGGATTTGTCGGTTTTGAACGGGCGGAGGCGCCAAAAGAGCAAAAGGAGAATCGGGATCAGTTTGGCTATTATATGATGGAGGTTGGAATATAAGCGTTGCGAACCGGTGGGGGAAAGGTATATAATAAATTGAAAGGTTGACTTTTGCATGGCAGCAAATGGGGTGTAATGTGCGGAAACGTCTGCCGCCGCAGATCAGGGAGTATGCTGATCCGCGGGTGCGGCTGTGCAGTTGGTGCGGGAACATACGGGAGTAACAGAGTGACGGATCAAGATACGAAATACATGAGGGCAGCGCTCGGCGAGGCGAAAAAGGCATATGCGATCGGGGAAGTGCCGATCGGATGTGTGATCGTGTGCGAAGGAAAGATTATTGCCAGAGGCTATAATCGGCGGAATACGGATAAGAGCACGCTTTCCCATGCCGAGCTTACGGCGATCAAAAAAGCAAGCCGGAAACTCGGCGACTGGCGGCTGGAAGAATGTACGCTGTATGTAACGCTGGAGCCCTGCCAGATGTGCGCGGGAGCGATCGTGCAGGCACGTATTCCGCGCGTCGTCATGGCGTGCAGGAATCCCAAAGCCGGATGCGCCGGTTCCGTTTTGAACATTTTGGACATGCCGGAATTTAACCATCAGGTGGATGTGACGCGGGGCGTGCTGGAGGAGGAATGCAGCGAGCTGTTGACGCGGTTTTTTCGGGAATTGCGCATTCGTAATAAGCAGGAAAAGCAAGACGTTCATGAGGAAGGCAAGGCGGCGCAGTATTGACAAATGCCAGTAAAACCGATATACTTGCAATACGATGCTTCTGATGAAGCCCGCATAGCTGCCCTTGATAAGTGGCGTTGACGTTTTGGTCCTGCGCAATGAGAACTGCGAACCGTGTCAGGTTGGGAACAAAGCAGCACTAAGCAGATACCCTCATGTGCCGTAGGAGCGCCGGGACTGAGCAAACTGTCAAGGTAACGTATGCGGGTTTCATCAGGGGCATTTTTGATTATTGGAAGGATAAAACGCCTGCTTTTTCAGGGGCGTTCAATGGGAGGTACGGATGGAGATTGCAGTGCTATTGGGGGGCGCGGGCTTCGACAGTCAAAAGAGGACGATCAATGGTGTTCTGGACGGCGCGATTCCGGACGGCGGAAATGTCTATGTTTTTGCGGGAGAGGGCTGGAGCTACGGGGAGTGCTCCATCTATGAAGTGGGAGAATATAATATCTACCGGCTGGTAGATTTTTCAAAGTATGACGGCGTAGTCGTGAATCTGGATACGATCCATAACCGGGAGATTGTAAAAGAAATTATGCAGGGGATCTGCGGGGCGGGTGTTCCCTGCGTCTCTTTGAACATCGAGTGGGACGGGGCCGTCTGTATTAAAATGGAAAACGAAAAAGGCGTCTGCGCGCTGACGGAGCATCTGATTACGAAGCATCAAGTAACGAATATCCTTTATGTATCAGGACCGGGTGACAATCAGGATGCAAAAGAACGGCTGAAAGCGTTTCGGGATACGATGGAAAAATACGGGATCCCGTGGACGGAAGAACAGCTTCTGTATGGGGACTATACCTATGAGAGCGGCATGGCAGCGGCGGAGGAACTGCTGCGGCGCGGCGGAAAACTGCCCGACGCGGTTATGGCGGCGAATGACGAAATGGCGATTGGGATCGTTCTGGCATTGCGGGAGCACGGGATCCGGGTGCCGGAAGACATACTGGTGACGGGGTATGACGACAGTTCGACCGCGGCGGTGAATTATCCCAGACTAACGACGGTTCGGCGCGGTGAAGCGGCGGCTGCGGCAAAGGCATATCAGAAGCTGTGCCAGATGGCGGAAAAAAAGATCATGCAGGCGGACGAGGTGGTATCCGGCAGTCCGATTTTCGGGGGCTCCTGCGGGTGCGTCAGGCGGCATGATTATACGCATGCCATGCTGCAGGAAAAATACGTCAGAAAGATTGTGCAGACGGAGTATTATCTGAAATTGATAAAAAACTCCGCGGCGGAATTTACCGGATTGGAAACGTTTGAAGATTTCATGCGCGTTGCAAAATCCTATATCAGACGGATTGACCCGCAGTATTTTTATTTATGCATGTGCGGCAGCATTGAGAATTATTATGACGAACTGGAACGCATGGCGGAGGGGCAGGAGCGGGGGCGTGACGCTTCTGTATACAAGGAGGATATTTGGATACCGATCGCGTATGAGAACGGCGTGTTTGGAAGCTATGACGGATTTCCCAAGAATGATCTTCTGCCGGAAGAATGCCGGAAAGGAAAGCAGGGGAATTTTTATGTCGTGATGCCGCTGCATCATCAGGATTATTGTTTTGGCTATTGTGTGGTGGGAAATTACCGCCCGGCGATCGAGAATCGTTTTTTCCAACAATTTGTATTGAATCTGAACAATGCGCTGGAAACCGTGCGGAGGCAGGATACGATGAGAGCCATGCTCGGCCGTCTGAACCGGATGTGGATATTGGACGAGCTGACCGGTGTTCACAACCGCGCGGGACTTCGGAAGTTCGGACCGCGGGTGCTGGAAGAAGCGCGGCGCAAGGGTGTGCCGGCGGCGGCTGTTTTTGTGGATGTGGATGGTCTGAAAAAGGTAAACGATCAATACGGGCATGATGAGGGCGATGGATTGATCAAGGCGATCGCAGGAATTTTGGAGCAGACAAGGCAGCACGGACAGCTTCTGGTGCGCTATGGCGGCGATGAATTTCTCATGCTTGCCGCAGACTATACGGAAGAGGACGTCCGAGAACATATTGCGGGCATCCATGCATCCATTCAAAATTACAACATGATTTATCACAAACAGTACCTGTTGGATGCGAGTATCGGGTATTATGTGGAGCCGGAAACGGACAAGCAGGAACTTAGCCGTATGATCGAACTCGCGGATCAGGACATGTACCGGGTGAAGCGGGAAAAGAAAGCGCGAAAAGCGCGGGAGGAAAAAGCAGCAGAAGAAAAAAGAAAATAGGCGCGGCAGGAAAAATATGGTATAATGTCCGCAAAGGGCAGAGTCAAGTGACCGAAGAAACAGATGCCGAGCTCGCTCGAGCAGATGTTTCTTTGGACATTTGACGAGCGAAGCGAACCCGAAAAATCAAAGATTTTTCGGGTCTCTGCCCGAGACTTGAAGTAATTATGGTATAATGAAAAAAGCAAAAACAAGCTGTCAAGTCCATCAAAGAGAAGGAGGAAAAGGAGTATGGCAAACAGATTTATACTGAATGAAACATCGTATCATGGAGCGGGGGCAATCAAGGAGATCGCGACGGAGGCAAAGGCGCGCGGATTTCAAAAAGCGCTGATCTGCAGCGGTCCGAACCTGCTCAAATACGGTGTGACCAAAAAGGTAACGGACATTTTGGATGCGGCGGGGCTTACCTATGAAATTTATTCCGACATCAAGGAGAATCCGACGATCGAAAATGTGCAGAACGGTGTAGAAGCTTACAAGAAAGCGGGTGCGGATTACATTATCGCGATCGGCGGCGGTTCTCCCATTGATACGGCAAAGGGCATCGGCATTGTCGTTGCGAATCCGGAATTTGCGGATGTGCGCAGCTTAGAGGGCGTTGCGCCGACGAAGAATCCGTCCGTGCCGATCTTTGCGGTTCCGACGACGGCGGGAACGGCAGCGGAGGTCACGATCAATTATGTCATTACGGATACGGAGAAAAAGCGCAAGATGGTATGCGTGGACGTGCATGACATTCCGGTCGCAGCGTTTGTCGATCCGGAAATGATGACGACGATGCCGAAAGGCTTAACGGCGGCGACAGGTATGGATGCGCTGACGCATGCGATTGAGGGTTATATCACAGGCGCGGCATGGGAGCTGTCCGATATGTTCCACTTAAAAGCGATCGAGATCATTGCCAAAAACCTGCGCGGCGCGGTAGAAAATACGCCGGAGGGCAGAGAAGGCATGGCGCTCGGACAGTATATTGCGGGCATGGGCTTTTCCAATGTCGGACTCGGCATTGTTCATTCCATGGCGCATCCGCTTGGCGCGCTGTATGACACGCCGCATGGCGTGGCGAATGCGATCATCCTCCCGACCGTGATGGAATATAACGCGGAGGCAACGGGTGAGAAATACCGTGAGATCGCAAGAGCGATGGGCGTGGCAAATGTGGATTCCATGTCGGTGGAAGAATACCGGAAAGCGGCGGTCGATGCGGTTCGCCAGCTTTCGAAGGACGTCGGCATTCCCGCAGACTTAAAGGAGATCGTGAAGAAAGAGGATCTTCCGTTCCTTGCGCAGTCCGCGTATGACGATGCGTGCAGACCGGGCAATCCGAAGGAGACCAGCGTAGAGGATATTACGAAGCTGTATGAGTCGTTACTGTAATACAGCCGGGTAAGGCGGATTATGACGCAGAGAGGACGGCGGATGCCGGGTATCGGCTTTGCTGTAACAGAAATGCGTAAGGCGGGGATACAGCGCAGAGAGGACGGCGGATGCCGGGTATCGGCTTGCTGTAACGAAATTGCGCAAGGCGGAGTGACCGCAAGAGGAAAAGCGGCGCAGCTGCGGCGGAGAACTGCCGGGGGCTGCGCCGTTTTTGGTTTACGCGGTAAATATAAGAAACGAAGTATTTCACGTCTGTCTTGCAGGGGAGAATGCGATAAAGAAAGCAGGAGCACGGATGAACGGGACGATTGTGGTAGTGGATGACGAAAAAGAGATCGCAGATTTACTGGAAGTATACCTCACGAACGATGGCTATGCCGTGCATAAATTTTATAACGGCAGGGACGCGCTTTCTTGGATGAAGAACAACGAGCCTGATCTGGCTGTTTTGGACGTTATGCTGCCGGATATGGACGGATTTTCGGTCTGCCAAAGGATCAGGGAACATTCTTTTTTTCCCGTCATTATGCTGACGGCAAAGGTGGAGGACGGCGATAAGATCATGGGGCTGACGATCGGCGCGGACGACTATATTACCAAACCGTTTAATCCGTTGGAGGTCGTGGCGCGCGTCAAGACACAGCTCCGCCGTTATATGCGTTACAATGCGCTGGCGGTGAAGCAGGATGAGAAAATAAATGAGTATGACATCCGCGGGCTGACAATCAACAGGGAGCATCATAAATGCAGCCTGTTCGGGAAAGACGTGGCATTAACGCCGATTGAGTTTTCCATCCTTTGGTATCTGTGCGAGCATCAGGGAGCGGTCGTTTCGTCGGAGGAACTGTTCGAGGCAGTATGGGGCGAGCAATATATCAACAATAATAATACGGTCATGGCGCATATCGGCAGGCTGCGTGAAAAAATGAATGAGCCGGCGAAACGTCCGAAGTTCGTCAAAACAGTGTGGGGAGTGGGATATACGATTGAAAAATAAAGAGCTGCACGCAAAGAGAAAAATGGATTCCGATTTCAGGCATTTCAAAAACAAAATATTTTTTCGCACGATTCTGATGGTTCTGATCGCAGGAACCTGCATTTATCTGATGTACACGGCGTTTTTATCGGGGAGATTTGCGGACTGGATGGTCAGAGCGTACCATAATTTGTTCCGGCTGAATTATGATGCGGCGTATACGCTGTATCAGCATACGTTCCGCAATCATATGGATTTGATCATCCTTGCGGCGGTCGCATGTATGTTTTTTATTGTGTTCCGCATTTATCTGAATTGGTTTACGGCGTATTTTGAGGAGATCGGAAAAGGGATGGACAGCCTGATCTCGGAAAAAGAAGAGGATGTTTCCCTGCCTTCGGAGCTGCTGCCTCTGGAGCACAGGATCAATACGGTGAAGCACACGATTGAGAAGCAGAAAAGTGATATTTTGACAACGGAAAAAAGAAAGAATGATCTCATCATGTATCTGGCGCATGACTTAAAGACGCCGCTTGCGTCCGTCATCGGATACTTAAATCTGCTGCGGGACGAAAAAGAAATATCAGAAGAAGTACGGGAAAAATATCTTTCGATCTCTTTGGAAAAAGCGGAGCGCCTCGAAGAACTCATCAATGAGTTTTTTGAGATTGCACGGTTTAATCTTTCCGATATTGCACTGCAATACAGCCGGATCAGTCTTACGCGCCTGCTGGAGCAGATTTTATACGAATTTGGACCGATGTTAAAAGAAAAGGATCTGACGGGCAGCCTGAATGCGGGGGAAGATTTCATGCTTCTCTGCGACGCAGATAAGATTCAACGGGTGTTTGACAATCTGCTTCGCAATGCCGTCATGTACAGTAATGAAGGCGGAGAAATTGTGATCACCGCAGAGCGGGTACCGGATCAGATTCCGGCGGTGGCTGTGACTGTCTTAAATCAGGGCAGTATAATCCCGGAAGAAAAGCTGGAACGGATTTTCGAGCAGTTTTACCGCCTGGATGACGCGCGCGGTACAAGAAGCGGCGGCGCGGGCTTAGGGCTTGCGATCGCAAAGCAGATCGTGGAGCTTCATGGGGGCAGTATCACGGCGCAGAGCGGGGAAGGGCGGACAAGGTTTTGCGTGACGCTGCCGGTTAAAGCAGTTGTAGGGACAGGCGAAAAAGGATATAATAGTTAGCAAACGGGTATTCCCTAAAAGGAGGGTGGCAGATTGATATGAGTATGACGAAGGTGGAAATTGATATACCAGAGGAGATTGTACCATATACTGTGTTGGCAGATAAGGAGGCGCAGACGACAAGAAATGCTATGCTGGTGTATCCCTACATTAAAAACGGCATAATATCTCACGGAAAGGCGGCAGAAATGTTGGGGCTTCGCAAGATGGAACTGATTGCGTTATATGGTAAATTGGGACTGTCGTATTTTGATGAGCAGGAAGAAGAACTGGAAGAAGACATAGCAGTGCTGAAAGAATTAAGGGGTGCAATTGTATGATTGTTGTTTCTGATACCACACCGATCATTTCGCTGATGAAAGCAGGGCAGCTAAAGCTGTTACACGACTTGTTTGATATGGTCTATATTCCGAACATGGTGTACCGGGAGTTGATTGACTATGACGCTTTCCCGGAAGAATCAAAAATGGTGCAGGAATGTGAGTTTCTTTTCGTGGAGGAAGCAGAGAATGAGAAAGCGGTTGCCATATTGCAAAAGCTTACGGGTTTAGATGCAGGGGAAAGCGAAGCAATTATTTTGGCAGACGAAAAGCAGTCGGATGTACTATTGATGGACGAGCATAAGGGCAGGCAGGTTGCCAGAAAGATGGGGTTAGCGATAACGGGGACGATTGGAATCCTGATGCAGGCATTTGATGAAGGAATGCTGACAAGAGAAGATGTGGAAAAGTGTGTGGAGCGGTTGAAAGAAAACGGGATTCGAATAAGCGAAAAGCTATATCAAAAGTTGAGAGGGCATTTGAATGACCGGGGCTAAGCCGTAAATGAAGCTTAGCTCCGGTTTTACTGTGCATCACAGTACCCACTTGCGGTGCAGGAAGAGAGAGTCAGCCAATCGGAAAATCAAAATACCGGTCCGGGTACGGCTCCTCTTTTAACAGATAATGCCACCACTCATTTTCATAAGCCTCAAATCCGCTTTCTTCCATAATGGAGCGCAGCAGTCCGCGATGTTTGGATTCGCTGACGGTGACTGCCTCCGATGTATGATGGGAACGTTCGTCCATAAAATCAAAATTGCTTCCCATTGGCACAAGCCCTCCTGTATTCAGATTGTAGATCGTAAGATCGACGGCGCTCCCGCGGCTGTGACTTGATCTTGCGGCGACATACCCTTTCGCGATCATTTCTTCGCGCGCAATGTTCGGATAGTGCTTTTCTTTTGTGAGACCGTCCTCGGGCTGTTCGGACCAATGCAGAAAGCAATTGACTGCGCGCTGGGGACGGTATCCGTCCCATAAAAGCAGACCGTATCCGAGAGCCGAGGCGGTTTCACCGGCTTTTTTCAGCGCGTCTGCCAGCGCGAAAGTTCCGACAATGCGGTTGACCAGATAACCGTCCACCGGTTTTCCTGTAAAATTATCCCATGTGGCGTATTTCGCATCCCAGCGGATGCCGCGCACCGCTTCATCTAAAAAAGTAAATCCTTGTTCCATTCTAATAACCATGCCTTTCTCACAACCTGCGGGCTTTGTGCCGCAGGCACTCAAAAATGCGGTCCCTGATTGCCTGTCAACGCAGAGGAGATCAGGCAGTCGATGATTTCCGAAACGGAAATGCCGGCGGCGTTCATCATGCGGGGATAGCGGCTGTATGATGTAAAACCCGGCAGGGTGTTGACTTCGTTGAGCACAATGCTGCCGTCATCGCGTAAAAACAGATCGACGCGGGCAAGCCCGCTGCATCCGAGCGCACGATAGATCGTTTTGGCGGTCTCTTTTAGTTCGATCTGCTTTTCCTGCGGGATTGCTGCCGGAACGGTAAAGGCAGCGTTCTCAGAGCCGTTTTCGGGAGCGGCCTCCTGATGAATGCGGAAGATGCCGTGTGAAAGTGTGATCTGATCCAATTCGCCGGTGATCAGATTGTGATTGTGTTCCAGAACGGCGCAGCCGATCTCGGTTCCCGAAATTGCCTGCTCGATCAGAATTTTATCATCGTATTGCCCGGCGGCTGTAAGGGCGGTACACAGTTCGCTTTCGTTAAGAACCTTGCTCACACCGAAAGAGGAGCCGGAGCGCGCGGGTTTCACAAAGACCGGATAGGCGGGCATGTCTTTTGCATTGTTAAAGAGCGTGACGTGATCCGGGCGGCTGGCGGCGTGATCCGGGCAGTCGTTAGCGGACCCATCTTCCGCCGCAGGTGCGTTCAGAGACAGGACGCAAAACTCCGGGGTGGTGATACCGGCGCTTCGAACCGCCAGATAAGCGAGGGACTTGTCCATGCAGAGTGCAGAAGCGCAAATGCCGCAGCCGACATAGGGAATGCCGGATAATTCCAGTAAACCCTGGATCGCGCCATCCTCCCCCGTCTTGCCGTGAAGGACCGGAAATACCGCGTCCATCCGCAATGTCTGCCGTCCGTCGTCACCGGTCAGAATCAGTCCGTGAGTTGTCCGATCAGGAGAAATGAACGCAGGAAAGCAGTCGCCTTTTTCCCAATCCGGGCAGGGCATCTCACATGCGAGCCAGCGCCCTGCCCGCGTGATGCCGATATAGAACGGTTCATATTTGCTAAGGTCAATCTGTTTTGCAATCTCTGAGGCAGATTTCACGGATACGTCGTGTTCCTCCGAACATCCGCCGAATAATATGGCAATTCTGAGTTTATTCATGGTGGTTACTCCTTTCAAAGTCCGCACAATTTGCGAGTGTTTTTTCAACCGTGTCGTACAGGATACGGTCGGTGTAATATGCTGTGTGCGGCGTGACGATCACGTTTGGCATATCAGATAATGCGGACAGGAAAGGATGGGAGACGATCTTGTGAGACCAGTCAAAATAGAAAAATCCTTCTTCGTCCTCCAATACATCCAATGCTGCGCCGCCAAGCGAGCCGTCGTTCAGCGCACGGATCAGTTCCGGCGTATCGATCAGCGCGCCGCGTGCCGTATTGATTAAAAAAGCACCCCGCTTCATCTGGAGAAACTGTTCCTGTCCCAGCATATGATAGGTCGCAGTGTTTAGCGGTACATGGAGTGTGATCAGGTCGCTTTCTTTCAACAGCAGGCAAAGGGGGACGCAGTCTGTGCCGCCATTCCGGTCGCAAAGCAGAATGCGGCAGCCGAACCCGCGGAGCCGCTTTTGCACGGCGCGGCCGATGCGCCCGGCGCCGACGATGCCGACCGTCATGTCGCGCAGTTCCTTTCCGCGGCAGGGCGGAAGCTGGAAGTCAGAATGCGCCGTGCGGGACAGGGAGGGACCGGCAGAGCGGAGAAGCATCAGGATCAGCATCAGCGTGTAGTCGGCAACGCCGTCAGGCGCGTATGCCGCGTTGGCGATCGTGATGCCGAGCCGCCCGGCCGCCTCCGTGTCAATATGGTCGTATCCGATACTCCGCGTGGAAAGGAATTGCACGCCGGCATCTCGTAATGTAAGCAGATTGGATGCGGTAATGCGCGACTTATGTCCCACGCTGATACAGCGGGTTCCGGGAAAGGGAACGGCATGAGACGCTGGCACGGATTGTTTTGTCATAACGGGTTCTATCCCGAAGCGCGGAGAGAGCGTGCGAAATACCCCGGCTTCGTCATCTTCGCAGTCAAAGACCGTGATTTTGGTTTGCGGCTTCATAGAAATCCTCCTATATGGGCGGCTTTGTCTTCTCGTGGACAGCTTGTGCCTGCGGGAAGTTCCACCGCTTTGATATAGGCATTATAGCAAAGGAAAAGGAGGCATTTATCCGAATACCTCTACGGGATCCTGACAATTTTCGACGGAAATTCTTACGATTTTCTGACAGGCTTGCGTTGACGGGACAGATGAAGTAAGGATTTTTGACTTGTGCTGGATTTGTGGTCGAAGTGGTTTGCGGATCATGGAGCGGGGGATTTTATATTGAGAAATATAAAAATTTACAAAATAACAGATTTATGCAACAATCGACGGTATCTTTATGCTACAATAGAATCAATACAGACTTTACATAGAAAGGCGTTGACATCTTGCGGGATAATCGTTCAAAACTGATAGAAAAATTAAAGGAGACCTTAAAAGCGGTACTGCCCATTATTTTGATCGTGCTGCTGCTCAGCTTTACGGTCGCGCCTGTCCCGACGGATATTTTGATGGAATTTCTGATCGGGGCGGTCATGCTGATCGTAGGGATGCTTTTTTTCTCCATCGGGGCGGAAATGGCAATGACGCCGATGGGCGAGCGCGTGGGCACGACCATGACGAAAAGCCGGAAGCTGCTTGTTATGATCGTTGTCAGCTTTGCGCTGGGCTTTGTCATCACGATCTCAGAGCCGGATTTGCAGGTGCTGGCGCAGCAGGTTCCGTCCATACCGAATCTCATACTGATTATGGCGGTAGCGGCGGGCGTGGGACTCTTTCTGGTGTTCGCGCTGCTGCGTATGTTGCTTCGCGTTCCGCTGCCGCCTCTGCTGCTTCTTTTTTACGCGGTCGTGTTTGCGCTTGCGGCGTTTGTTCCCAAAGATTTTCTTGCGGTGGCGTTTGATTCGGGCGGCGTGACGACCGGACCGATGACCGTTCCGTTTATCATGGCGTTCGGCGTTGGTATTTCCGCGATCCGAAATGACCGGCACGCGGCGGAGGACAGCTTTGGTCTTGTGTCGCTCTGTTCCGTCGGTCCCATTATCGCCGTGCTGATCCTCGGCATGATCTATCATCCCGAATCCACGGAATATTTGTCGGA
Source organism: bacterium (assembly GCA_023667365.1). Classification (GTDB taxonomy): domain Bacteria; phylum Bacillota; class Clostridia; order Lachnospirales; family Lachnospiraceae; genus DLAJ01. Next base: position 59,947 of record JAMPAG010000004.1, read on the forward strand.
TGCGATTCCCAAGATCACGGATTCCGTGGAACTGGGCAGGCTGTTTGTGAAAGGGATCCCCGTCTATCTGCGCGAGATGGCGGTTTCGCTTCTCCCCATTGTGTTATTTTTTGGCGCGTTCCAAGGGATTTCCCGTGATATAAAGAAAAAGACGCTGATTAAAATTCTGATCGGTCTTGTGTATACCTATGTGGGGCTCGTTTTATTTTTGACCGGCGTAAATGTGGGTTTTATGCCCGCCGGAAATTATCTGGGACAGGTGATCGCCGGACTGCCCTATGCGTGGATTATTGTACCGATCGGTATGGTGATCGGCTATTTCATCGTGCAGGCGGAGCCCGCCGTGTTCGTTCTCACAAAACAGGTGGAGGAGATCACTTCGGGCGCGGTTCCCGCCAAGGCGATGGAGACGAGTCTGTCCGTCGGCGTCGCGACGTCGATCGGTCTGGCAATGATCCGGGTGCTCACGGGAATTTCCATCATGTGGTTTGTCGTGCCGGGCTATATGGCCGCTTTGCTGCTTACGTTTTTTGTGCCGAAGATTTTTACGTCCATCGCGTTTGATTCGGGCGGCGTTGCATCCGGTCCCATGACGGCGACGTTTCTGCTGCCGTTTGCGATGGGGGCGTGCAACGCGCTGGGCGGCAACATCATCACGGATGCGTTCGGCGTGGTCGCGATGGTCGCCATGACGCCGCTCATCACGATCCAGTCGCTCGGACTGATCTACCGCATCAAAGAAGGACGCCTCCAAAAGGCGGCGGGCGGTTATGCGTCCATCGACCAATACGGGGATATGGATATTATTGAATTGTAAGTCTGTCCGCATTGGGACGCGGTCTGATGAAAGGAAGGAAGAGACTTGTCCGAAAGCGCGGTACCCGCAGCGGCACCGGAAATGCGTCGGAAAAGACGATTGCGAGGGATGTTATGGGAAAGCTATGTATGATGACAACCATTGTCAGCAGAAAGCAGTTAAAAAAGTATCTCCGCCTGTACCAGGAGGAAGAATTGCAGGTTATGTTTATCACGCTCGGCGCGGGAACGGCGTCGGGGGATATTTTGGATTATTTGGGTCTGGAGGCGGCGGAGAAAGCGGTGCTGTTCCATGTGCTGGAGGAGAGCACCTGGGAAAAAACCAAGAAGAACCTCCGCCAGAAACTTCAGATCGACGCGCCGGGCGAAGGGATCGCGTTCACCGTGCCGTTAAGCAGCATTGGCGGGAAAAAAGCATTGCAATTTTTGATCGGAAACCTAGATTTTCAAAAAGAGGAGGAATCTGTTTTGAAGGATACGACGCATGAATTGATCGTAGTCATTGCCAATCAGGGATATACGGAGCTGGCGATGGACGCCGCCAGAGGCGCAGGCGCATACGGGGGCACGGTGATCCACGCCAAAGGAACCGGCATGGAGCAGGCGGAGCGGTTTATGGGCGTATCGCTTGCCTCCGAGAAAGAGATCATTTTTATTGTCGCAAAGAAAGACCAGAAAAACGACATCATGAAAGCGGTCATGGAGCAGGCGGGTATGGATTCCAAGGCGAAGTCCATCGTTTTTTCCCTGCCGGTGACGGATACGGCGGGATTGCGGCTTTTGGAGGACTGACATGACGAAATCAGAGCAACAACCGATTCATAATGAGGAAGAACTTTCCTTTGTAATATTCTGTATCGAAAACATTGCGATAAAGCTTGGGATCAGTGCAGATAAAGTATATCATGTATTGGCGGATGAAAGTGATATTTTGAACGGCTATATTGTACCATGTTTTGAGACATTACATTCACAAAGCAAAGAATATATCGTGGAGGATATTATTTCCTGTATGCGTGAGAGGGGAGTGAAAATATGATCTTATATCACGGTTCCGAGATAGAAATCAGAAAACCGGATATATATCATTCTCGTAAAAATTTGGATTTCGGAAGTGGATTTTATACAACACCGCTTCGCCGGCAGGCGGAAAAGTGGTGTGAAAAATTTGTCAGACGTGGAAGAACGGGCGTCATTTCCTGCTATGTTTTGGATGACAATATTTTGGAAACGTGCAGGATATTGCAGTTCGATAGTTATTCGGAGGAATGGTTAGATTTTATTACGGATTGTCGTATGGGAACGGATACAGAGGCGTATGATATGATTCTTGGCGGAGTGGCAAATGATAAGGTTTTTAATACCTGTGAATTGTATTTCAAACATTACATTGATAAAGATGCCGCGCTGGACAGATTACGTTATGAGAAACCAAATCATCAGATTTGTTTTAAGAAGCAGGAGATAATCGAAAAATATCTGCGGTTTGAGGGGAGTGAGTGCTTATGAATGCGGAACCGCTGATCTTGCAGATGAAGTATGCAGGCATTGTAAAAGCGTTTTCTGAGAAGCAGCAGATGACATTAGATGCTGCGTTGAGATTTTTTTATCATTCCGAGCTTTATCAGCTTATGAGGGACGGCGTTTCCGATATGCATTGCATGAGCGAGGCATATTTAGTGGAGGATTTGCAGAGAGAATTTCAAAACGCTTCCTAAGGCTGTCGTTACGGGAAGTCTTAACAATGAAAACGTCCCAAAACGGCAGATCCTGACTGCGCATGGGACGTTTTTTGACCGATAGAGAATTTCGCACGATTTTCCGCGCCGTATCAAAAAGAACGGAGATGGAGGGATTTGAACCCTCGCGCCGGTTACCCGACCTACCGCATTTCGAGTGCGGACCCTTCAGCCACTTGGGTACATCTCCTTGCCGGGGCGTATTCGCGATCATCAGTCTTCGAGCGCGCCGTCGGTCTGCAAAATGAGATCCGCATCTCTGCGGCGTCACATCTTTGTCCATTATACTCACGATTTTTCCAAGCGTCAACTCACAATTGCAAAAAAATCATACAACTCTTTTATTATGGGTAAAAATAAGATATAATAAGAAAAGTGAAAACTTGACTGTATGACTGCCATGGACGGCAGCATGTCTGAAAGCGTGAGAAGGAGGAAGTGCGATGAAGAGAATCGGTATGTTGACAAGCGGAGGGGACTGTCAGGCGTTGAACGCGGCGATGCGCGGCGTGGTAAAGGCGCTGGTGAATGCGGCGGAGGAAGTGGAGATTTACGGATTTTTAGAGGGATATAAGGGATTGATCTACGGAAATTACAGAATGCTGACGGGAGCGGATTTCTCAGGTATCCTGACAAAGGGCGGCACGATTCTCGGCAGCAGCAGAACCCCGTTTAAGACGATTCAGGAGCCGGATGAGAACGGACTGAACAAAGTCGAGGAGATGAAACATAACTATTACAAGCTGAACTTAAACTGCCTTGTGATCTTAGGCGGCAACGGCACGCACAAGACGGCGAATCTGCTGCGCGAGGAAGGACTGAATATCGTAACGCTCCCCAAGACGATTGACAACGACCTCTGGGGAACGGATATGACGTTCGGATTCCAGAGCGCGGTCAATATCGCGACGGACTGTATCGACTGCATCCATACGACGGCGGCTTCTCATGGACGCGTATTTATTGTGGAAGTCATGGGACATAAGGTCGGCTGGCTCACATTGAATGCGGGCATGGCAGGCGGGGCGGACATCATTCTGATCCCGGAGATCCCGTATGATATTGATAAGATCGTGGAAGCGATCGACCGGCGATCCAAACGCGGGAGCAAGTTCACAATTCTCGCCGTTGCGGAAGGCGCGATCTCCAAGCAGGATGCAAAGCTTTCCAAAAAAGAATATAAGGAGAAACTGAAAAATTATAAATATCCGAGCGTATCCTACGAGCTTGCGGAGCAGATCAAAGAGAAAACCGGGCAGGACGTGCGTGTGACGGTTCCGGGTCATACACAGCGCGGCGGAAGTCCGTGCCCGTATGACCGCGTTTTTGCGTCAAGACTCGGTTCCGAGGCGGGAAATCTGATCCTCAAAGGAGAATACGGTTTCATGGTCGGCATTAAAAACCGCGAGATCATTAAGGTGCCGCTTGAGGATGTGGCGGGAAAACTGAAAATGGTATCGCCCGACGCGAGCATCGTACAGGAAGCAAAAATGCTGGGTATCAGCTTTGGTGATTAAACATGTCCTATGTAGCGCTTTATAGAAAATTTCGTCCTGACAGCTTTGAGGATGTCAAAGGTCAGGAACACATTGTGACGACGCTGCGCAATCAGATCGAGTCAGACCGGATCGGGCACGCGTATCTTTTTTGCGGGACGCGCGGCACGGGTAAAACGACGGTCGCCAAGATCTTTGCGCGGGCGGTCAACTGCGAGCATCCGGTAAACGGAAGCCCCTGCGGGGAATGTCCGACCTGCAAGGCGATCGCCGCGGGTGTGAGTATGAATGTCATTGAGATCGACGCGGCCTCCAACAACGGCGTAGATAATATCCGTGAGATTGTGGATGAGGTCGCCTATTCGCCGACGGAGGGACGCTACAAGGTCTACATCATCGACGAGGTACATATGCTCTCTATCGGCGCGTTCAACGCGCTTTTGAAAACGCTGGAAGAGCCGCCTTCGTATGTGATTTTTATTTTGGCGACAACGGAGGCGCATAAGATACCGATCACAATCTTGTCCCGATGCCAGCGGTATGATTTCAGGCGGATCAGTATTGATACGATCGCGGGCAGGCTGGGGGATATTACGGCAAAAGAGCAGGTTGCCGTCGAGGAAAAGGCGCTGCGCTATGTGGCGAAGGCGGCGGACGGTTCCATGCGTGATGCACTGAGTCTGCTCGATCAGTGTATTGCGTTTCACTTTGGTGATGAGCTGACCTACGATAAGGTGCTGAACGTGCTCGGCGCAGTGGATACAGGCGTTTTTTCGCGCCTGCTCCGCAGTGTTCTTGACCGGAATGTCGCGGAATGCATTGCGCTGCTGGATGAGATCGTCATTCAGGGGCGGGAGCTTACGCAGTTCGTGACGGATTTTACCTGGTATCTGCGCAATCTGCTGCTCGTAAAAACATCGGATCACATCGAGGATGTGATCGATATGTCAACGGAGAACCTTCATCTTTTGCAGGAGGAGGCGGAGCGCGTGGAGGCGGACGGAATCATCCGCTACATCCGCATCTTTTCCGAACTTTCGGGGCAGTTAAAGTACGCGGCGCAGAAGCGCGTGCTCACGGAAGTGGCGCTGATCAAGCTGTGCCGCCCGCAGATGGAGGCAAAAAAGGACGCGGTGTTAGACCGTATCCGCGCAATCGAAGAGCGGCTGGAAAGCGGTGACTTTGCGCGGGCTGTCAGTGCGGCAGGAGCGGGAACACCGGGAACACAGGGGGCGTTTCCGGCCGGGAGTGCGGCGGGAGCCGGCACGGGCGCGGCGGCTGGAACGGGCGGCAATCCGCAGGTAAAGCAGGAGCTTCCGAAAGCGCTTCCGGAGGATGTGAAACGCGCCGTATCAAACTGGCGGTCGATCGCGGGCAGGGCGGAACAGCCGATGAGGCTGTATTTACAAAATGCGCGGCTCAGTCTCGGCGGGGACAATCGGTTGGTGATCGTGCTGCCGGACGGCATTATGTCTGATTATTTTACACAGGAAAAAGAGCACCATCAACAGTTGGAGGCGCTCATTTCCGGTTTTCTCGGCAAGCAGACCGAGGTAGCGGTTCAGGTGTTAAAAGAAGACGACCGCTTCACGGATCATTATGTCGATCTTGCCTCTCTGATTAACATGGAGATTGAGGAAGAGGACGAACCGGAGTCGGATATTTTTTAAGGTTTTGGGGAATCCGTATCTGCGGGGGCAGTTATTTTCATACTTATAGGATGATGTTGGGGTCAAATAAGAATTATCCCTGATAGTACCTTGAAAATTTC
>JAMPAG010000050.1 GCA_023667365.1 bacterium
AAGTAATTTTGGAGAAACAAGGCAGGATATAATGGAATTTACCTTTCAAGGCTGGGCGATTCTTCACGGGCTTGCATTCGGATGGGGAATGTGCTATGATAGCGGAAATTGGCACAAAAGCGGAGGAAACCTTTTATGCAGGATGGACAGATACAGATTTATTGCGGGGAGGGACACGGCAAAAGCGCAGCCGCCCTCGGTCAGGCAGTCGCTTTGGCGGGAGAGGGAAAACATGCGGTCATCATACAATTTTTGAAGAATTTAGAGGATTCGGAGTTTATCAGACGGCTGGAGCCGGAGATCAAGGTATTCCGTTTTGAAAAATCCGACCGTAACTTTGAGGGGTTAAGCGGGCAGGAGCAGCAGGAGGAGGTTCAGAATATCCGAAATGGTCTCAATTTTGCCAAAAAAGTATTGACGACCGGCGAATGCGATCTGCTCGTGCTGGACGAAGTGCTTGGTCTGATCGACAATCACATCATTGAGGCGCAGGAGCTGCGGGCGATCCTGGAGATGAAATCGGAGGGGCAGTCCATCATCCTGACGGGAATCCGCATGAACGACGAGACCTGTGTTGTGGCGGACGAGGTATACACGATCGACCCGATGCAGTACAAGGTTTTTTAGAATGCGGAACGGAAACGGTTGAGGAAGAAATAGTCATAGCAATCATGCCATTGACAGAAAAGGGTGTGAGTGCTATGATTATTTTTGACTTAGGGAAACCATACGGAAGCGTTTCCTGAAAGAAAAAGTCGTAAAAGATACATAGAGGAACGGGTAGAGGTTGCGTTTTTCATCAGTACGTTTTCGGACGCGTCAGGCGCGGGTGAGGGAAACGGAAAGGGACGGACGCCGAAAGAGCGGATTTCCTGAGAGTCCGGTCTTGGGTATACAGTGAAGAACTGTATGACTGTCATCTATAACGGATGGGGCGCTATCGCATGTTTTGGTAAGGAAGAGAACCGGCGCGTGCGTGCAGGTTCTTTTTTGCGCGATAAGCTTAAGAAGCGAAGCGATAACAGGTAATTGCGAAACGCAATCAATGACGTTCGTGATTGTGCAAAATATACAATTACAAAAGCAGGTGCTCTGAAATGAATTTCTCGAAATTCATTTTGACGCCGGTACTTACATGCCGTATTTTGGCATGTTATGTACCGTTGCGAGCGGAAGGCAGCGAAAGCGTGCCTGCGTTGGAATTGTATATTTTGCACAATCGCACAGCCTATATTATGCGTTTCGCAATCGCCTAGAAGCGGTAAAAAGGAAAGGAGAAACAGATGGCTATTTTTCAGGGCGCGGGTGTCGCGATCGTCACACCCTTTCATGCAAACGGCGAGGTGAACTATGAGCAGTTTGCCAAAAACATTGACTGGCAGATCGAGAACAAGACGGACGCGATCATCGTCTGCGGGACGACGGGGGAGGCGTCAACGCTTTCCCACGAGGAGCATATCGATGTGATCCGCTACTGCGTAAAGCATACGGACGGGCGCGTTCCGGTCATTGCAGGGACCGGTTCGAACAGTACGGAGACGGCGATTTATTTGTCTACGGAAGCAAAGAAAGCGGGAGCGGACGGACTGCTTTTGGTAACGCCGTATTACAACAAGGCGACGCAGAAAGGGTTGTATGAACATTTTGCGCGCACGGCGGAAGCGGCGAAGCTGCCGGTCATTCTTTATAATGTGCCGTCGAGAACGGGCTGTAACTTACAGCCGGAGACAATCGTGAAGCTTGCGCGGGAGGTCGAGGAGATCGTTGGCGTCAAAGAGGCGAGCGGGGATATTTCCCAGATCGCGAAGCTGGCTTATCTGGCGGATGGATGTGTGGATATTTATTCCGGAAACGACGATCAGATCACGCCCATCCTGGCGCTTGGCGGAATCGGCGTGATTTCCGTCCTGTCCAATATCGCGCCGAAGCAGACGCATGATATTGTGGAGACCTATCTGTCCGGCAGCGTCAGAGAATCGACGCGCTTACAGCTTGCGGCGTTCCCGCTCATCAAAGCGCTGTTTTCGGAGGTCAATCCGATCCCTGTCAAAAAAGCAATGAACCTCATGGGTTTCGGCGCGGGACCGTTACGCCTGCCGCTCACCGAGATGGAGGACGCCAATGCGGCAAAACTCGAAGCGGAAATGAAAGCATACGGAATCTTATAAGAATGCGGAGAGGGACGGCAGCAGCCGTCCCTTTTATGATAGGAATGTGAACACCAGTGCTTCTTGAATAACGGGGAAATTTTAGATATAATAAAAGAAATGTGATATTTTGCGCAGTGCAACGTGGATTCTGGATTATCGGAAAATTTGGATATAATGGAAGAAATGTAAGAAAGGCGGAAAAAAGAATGGTCAGAATAATCATGAGGGGCTGTAACGGAAAAATGGGACAGGTGATCTCCGGGCTGGCTGAGGAAGATCAGGAGGCAGAGATCGCTGCGGGAGTGGATTTATCGGATCATAGGAAGAACCCGTATCCGGTATTTCCGTCCATGGAGGCGTGCGATGTGGAGGCGGATGTAGTGATTGATTTTTCCAGCGCGGCGGACGTGGATGCATTGCTCGATTACTGCGGCGCACACAGGCTTCCGCTTGTCCTGTGTACAACGGGGCTTTCGGAAGAACAGCTTGCGCATGTGGAGGCAGTTTCCAAAGAGACAGCGGTTCTTCGCTCCGCCAACATGTCGATCGGGATCAATCTTTTACAAAAGCTGTTGAAGGAAGCGGCGGGGGTGCTTGCGCCCGCGGGATTCGATATAGAGATCGTGGAAAAACATCATAATCAGAAGCTGGACGCGCCGAGCGGAACGGCGCTTGCGCTGGCGGATTCCATCAACGAGGAAATGGACGGGGCGTATGAATATGTTTATGACCGGAGCAAGACGCGGCAGAAAAGAGGAAAAAAGGAACTCGGCATCAGCGCAGTGCGCGGGGGAACCATTGTAGGAGACCATGATGTGATCTTTGCCGGGGCGGACGAGGTCATCACCTTTTCCCACAGAGCCTATTCCCGAACCGTGTTTGGCAAGGGCGCGCTGGAGGCAGCGAAATTTCTTGCGGGAAAACCGGCGGGCATGTATGATATGAGTGATGTGATCGAAGCGTAAAAACGAGCAAAGGAGAGTTCTTTCATGGACGCATATGATCTGAAATTCTTAAAAAGTCTGGCGAAGCAGTATCCGACGATCGCGGCTGCCTCCACGGAGATCATCAATTTGCAGGCGATTTTGAACCTGCCGAAGAGTACGGAACATTTTTTGACGGACATCCACGGGGAGTACGAGCAGTTTCATCATGTGCTCAAGAACGGTTCTGGTTCCGTGCGCAAGAAAATTGACGAGGAGTTTGGCAACACCTTGAGCGTGCGGGATAAAAAGAGTCTGGCGACGCTGATCTATTATCCGAAAGAGAAGCTGGAGATTGTCATGCAGGAGGAGGATAATCTCGAAGACTGGTACAAGATCACGCTTCACCGGCTTGTGCAGATCACAAAGCGCGTGGCGTCCAAGTATACGCGTTCGAAGGTACGCAAGGCGCTGCCGGGTGATTTTTCTTATATTATAGAAGAACTCATTACCGAAAAAGAAGAAATCCAGGATAAAGAAGCGTATTATAACGGGATCATCCAGACGATTATCGAGATCGGCAGTGCGCCCGGCTTCATTGTTGCGCTCTGCAATCTCGTGCAGCGGCTCGTCATCGACCATCTGCATATCGTGGGGGACATCTATGACAGGGGACCGGGACCGCATGTGATTCTCGACACCCTGCGGGAATATCACAGCGTCGATATTCAATGGGGCAATCACGATATGGTGTGGATGGGCGCGGCGGCGGGGAGTCTCGCCTGCATTGCCAATGTCGTTCGGATGAGCGCGCGCTATGGCAACCTCGATACGCTGGAGGAGGGCTACGGCATCAATCTGATCCCGCTGGCGACGTTTGCACTGGAGCGTTACCGTGAGACGGACTGTAGCTGTTTCGCGATCAAATATAACACCGATTATAACACGAAGGATTTAAGCCTTGACATGAAAATGCATAAGGCGATCGCCGTGATGCAGTTTAAGTTAGAGGGGCAGATCATGATGCGCCGCCCGGAATTCGGCATGGAAGACCGGATGCTCTTAGATAAGATTGATTATGAAAAAAAGACCGTGACCGTGGACGGCGTGGTCTATCCGATGCGGGATACGGATTTCCCGACCGTTTCCCCGGAACATCCCTATGAGCTGACGCCGGAAGAGTCCGAGGTCATGGAGCGCCTGCGTCAGGCGTTTGAGCGCAGCGATAAGCTCCAGAAACATGTCCGTTTTCTTTTTGCAAAGGGAAGCCTTTATAAAATATACAATTCGAATCTGCTCTATCACGGCTGCGTGCCGATGGACGAGGACGGGAATTTCAGCAAGGTGAATATTTTCGGAAAAGAATATGCGGGCAAGGCGCTGTACGACGTGCTGGACAGCTATGCGCGCAAGGCATATTATTCGCGACAGGATTTCGGCGAGCGCAAAAAGGGGCAGGATATTATCTGGTATATCTGGACCGGTCCCAATTCCCCGGTATTCGGCAAGGATAAAATGACGACGTTTGAGCGCTATTTTATCGAGGACAAGGAAACGCATAAGGAGACGAAAAACAGTTATTACCGGTTAAATGACAGCGAGGAGATCCTGAACCGGATCTTGACGGAGTTCGGTCTCGATACGGAGCACTCCCATATCGTGAACGGGCATGTCCCGGTGGAACTGAAAAAAGGACAGACGCCGATCCGCTGTAACGGTAAGCTGCTCATCATCGACGGCGGATTTTCCAAAGCATATCAGGGAAAGACCGGGATCGCGGGCTATACGCTTGTCGCAAATTCTTACGGGATGCGTCTGGTCGCGCATGAGACGTTCGAGACGGCGGAAGCGGCAATCAAAAACGAATCCGATATTTTTTCCGATTCGATCAACGTGGAGTCCTACGCGCACAGAAGGCGTGTGGCGGATACCGACGTCGGCACGGAGATCAAAGAGAGTATCCGGCAGTTGAAAGAACTGCTGCAGGCGTACCACGAAGGGCTTATCATTGAGAGGGACAGGTAGAAAAAGATGGCACAAGGATTTTTGGAACAGGAATCAAAAAAAGCAAACAAGCGCAAACGCAAATTATTTCTATTTATGTTTGTGTTCTTTGCCTGCATAGCCGGCGTGCTGTATTTTGCCCTGAAAGATCAGATAGACATGAGCGATCCCAGAGATCAGAAACTCGTTTTTTTATTTTTCCTGCTGACGGGAATCATGCTGTTGTGCACGGCGGTCGGACTGCTCGTGTCCATCCGTCCCGCCCGAAACGGCAAAAACCTGATCCTTCCCTGTGGGGAAAACACGAAGGAGGCTGTGGCGGCGCTGATCGACCGGGAGGTCGCAGAGGGAAAGATTCTGTACGAAGAGTTCATGAACCACAACACGATCAGGCACTATCCCAACCGCGTCATTCTGCTTCCGACGTATCTGCTGTTAGTCGGTGAGATGGGGTGGATCACGGCAATTCCGCGCGATAAAATATATTGGCTCTGCGCGCAGGTCGGCTATAAAGGCGGTCCTTATTTTGTGCGCCTGCTCCTATTTACCGAAAAGAAACTCGTTGACATCGACGGAAACGACATTGAACACACCCAAAAGATCGCGAACGACTTGTATCAGTACATACCCAATGTGTTCAGCCAATATGACTCGCAGGATGGCGTTTTTAGTCAACACGGTTCCCACATTTTGGAGAAAATGTTTAATGAAAACCCTGCGGAATTTTTTGCATTCTATGAGCAGGCGAAAAATGAGCAGGAAAATGGGGTGCAGGAAAAGGACTTGTAGGAAAAAACGCGCAGGAAAAGGCTTGCAATAAAAGAACTTACAGGATGAGAATCTGTAATAAAAACATAGAGCGGGAACATGACGGAAGGCGGCGCTTCTTTGCGAAGCGCCGCCTTCGGCAGAACGCTGAAAGGAGCCATCCTCCTTTTTGCCTATCGAAAATGTCGCAGCTTGTGAAGAATTGCGTCAGCAATTCTTCGGAAGAATTTCGCGCAAGCGGAAGTCTTTTTTTAAGCTATAGGAGATTTGGCAATCCCAGAAGAATCGCTTGCGATTCTTCGAAAGCGCGCGAAGCGCGATTTTTTTATCTGCCGCCTGCGCCGCTGTTGCCAGTGGTACCGCTGGCAGTGCCGTTATTGGTGGTACCGGTCGTACCGTTCGTCGTGCCGTTTGTACCAGTCGTGCCGTTCGTTGTGCCGTTTGTACCGGTCGTACCATTTGTGCCGTTCGTTCCGTTAGCGGTACCGTTTGTGGTGCCATTGCCGGTCGTGCCGTTCGTCGAGCCGGTGGTGGAACCGGTAGTATTATTTCCCGTTCCATTACCTGTTGCATTTCCGATACCGTTTGCCACGTCATTCGCGCCGTCTTTGATGTCGTCTGCGATATTGCCTGCAACGCTGTTGTTCTTGTCCGTTCCGGTGGAACCGTTTGTGCCGGGCGTGCTGTTATTTTTGTCGGCGCCGCTTGTTACGCTGTTGACAGAGCTGTTGTCGGTCATGTCATTTTTATCCATGGAGCTGTCGTCCGAGCCGCATGCGGTCAGCATGGAAATGACAAGGACGCAGGCAAACATGGAAAAGAGCTTCTTTGATCTTTTCATAATAAGTTTCCTCCGTTATTTAGAAAGTGATCGTAACGGTTCAGAACCGTCTTGCCTGCGGCGCGCGATCCTGCCTTGCGCCGCCTGATCCTGAACGGTTACAAGTTATCAAACTTACAGCAATATTGTGTGCCGTGAACAAAAATTTATGCATGGTGTATCAATACACATTTGACGATGTTCCCTGCCTTGAAATAAGCAGTAAGATATAGTATGATATAAAATGCTAAAATTTATGAAGCTAAAAAAATTTGAAAATGGATATGGATGACGTGGTGGAATACTGCAAAAACAAGATTTTGGACAAAGGCTGCAATATCCACAGACAAGGAAAGAATTGGTATTGCGAAACTGACAATATACGAATAACAGTCAATTCCTACAGTCATACGATCATTACAGCACATATGATTTCATAAATGATTCTTCAAAATAAGCAAAATGTAAAATGCAGTTACTCAAATTGCGCAAGAAAAACAAGGAGAACCTACCATGCAGTTTCGTCCCTGTATTGATATTCATAACGGAAAGGTGAAGCAGATTGTCGGCGGCAGTCTGCGGGATGCAGGAGATCAGGCGGCGGAAAATTTTGTCGCGGCGCAGGATGCTTCTTTTTTTGCGGAAATTTATCGGAAAAACCGGATCGAGGGCGCGCATGTCATTTTGCTCAACGGTAAGGACAGTCCGTATTACGAAAAAACGAGACAGCAGGCGTATGCGGCGCTTGCGGCATATCCGCATCATATGCAGGTCGGCGGGGGCGTTACGTTGGAGAACGCGCAGGAATATCTGGATGCGGGGGCGGATAAAGTGATCGTCACGTCGTATGTGTTCCGGGACGGTAGTATCTGCGAGGAAAATCTGAAAAACTTATCCCGTGCAGTCGGAAAAGAACATCTGGTGCTGGATGTAAGCTGTCGCGAGAAGGACGGCGCTTACTATATTGTGACGGACCGGTGGCAGAAATTTACGAATGTGCCGTTGAACGGGGAGACGCTGGAGGCGCTTTCTGCGTATTGCAGTGAGTTTCTGGTCCATGCGGTGGATGTGGAGGGAAAAAGCGGCGGGATCGAGGAGCGGCTGGTGCGGCTTCTTGGAGCGTGGAACCGCATTCCGATTACTTATGCGGGCGGCGTGCATTCTTATGAGGATTTAGACAAGTTGTATACGCTGGGCGGGGGCAGGATTCATGTGACGATCGGCAGTGCGCTTGATCTGTACGGCGGAGCCATGCGCTTTGAGGAAGTGCTGGCGTGGTGCAGGAGCAGAGCATAGTGCGCTCGGAGACGGAGGAGCGGAGTTGCGGCAGGGATCAAGTGCACGGAAACGGGGAGCGGAGTTGTGGCAGGAATCAAGCGCACGGAAACGGGGAAACGGAATCGTGACGGCATAGAGCGCACGGAAACGGGAAAGCAAAGTTAGGGCAAAATGTGAGGCAAACAAAAAACCGATGTGAGACCACACCGGTTTTTTGTTCACCTTTTCGCATTTAATCCGCTAAAACAATATTACTGAATCCCAATAATCTATAAGTAGCAGAATTCGAAGTACAGTTATATTGATAAACGAAGATTAAAACGTTTGTCATAAGCCCGCGTGAAAGCGGAAGGCTCTTATAACTTTGTTACGTTAACTGCCTGAGGACCTTTCTCGCCGTTTACTACATCATACTCTACAGCAGCGCCTTCTTCAAGAGACTTGAAGCCTTCCATGTTAAGACCTGTGTAGTGTACGAACACGTCGTTGCCCTGCTCGTCAGAGATGAAACCGTAACCCTTCTGGTTGTTAAACCATTTAACTGTACCTTTGTTCATCGTGATACCTCCGAAATATTAAATATGTTTTATTTACAACACTACAAGCATAACACTAGTTTTGTGAATTGTAAAGAAAATTGTTGAAAATTTCATAAAAAAATTAAATAGAATAGAAAATAAATTTTGTTTTCAAGGTTCCAGACGCTGAAAAATGAGTTCATAACCGTCGCTCCCGTAGTTTAAGGAGCGGTTGACGCGGCTGATCGTCGCGGTGGAAGCGCCTGTTTTTTCGGCAATCTCCAAATAGGTCTTGCCGGTCTTGAGCATGGAAGCTACTTCAAAGCGCTGCGAAAGGGATAACAGTTCGTTGACCGTGCAGAGATCCTCAAAAAAACGATAGCATTCCTCCTTTGACTGTAATGTCAAAATCGCGTCAAACAGATGATCGACCGCGGGTGTTTTGATCTTTTTGTTCATCCGTACGAATCCTCCCAAATGGTCAAAATGGATAACCGTTTTACTGTTTCATTTTAACACACGAAAGTGATAAAGTAAAGACGCGTGCGGAACGGTTTGTTTCATTTTTTAGTTTACAAGTAGTATTGAATACTATATAATGAAACATAGAAAAATGTATTTTATAATGACCATACAATGTTGGAGGACGACATGACAATTGATACAGAAGATTTATTGAACAGCATTTTAGAAAGCCTTGACCGGATCAGCCATATTCCATCTGAGGATATTCCGAATATCGATTTATATATGGATCAGGTGACGACGTTTATGGATAAGCGGCTGCGGAACACGACGCGCAACCCGCATGAAGATAAGATTCTCACGAAAACGATGATCAATAATTATGCGAAAAATGATCTGCTGCCGCCGCCGGTCAAAAAGAAATACACAAAAGACCATATGATCATGCTCATTTTTATTTATTATTTTAAGGGGATCCTGAGCATCAATGATATTCAGGCGCTGCTCGGACCGCTGGCGGAGCGCTTTTTCCACGCGGACGGCATGATGAATATGCAGCGCGTGTATGACGAGGCGTTCGGGATGGAAGAGGAGCATGTGCAGTCGCTAAAGAAAAGCATCGTGGACGATTATCAGATCGCGCAGGAGACGTTTGCGGACGCGGCGGCGGAGGACAGAGAGTTTCTTCAACTGTTTTCTTTTATCAGTCTGCTGAGTTATGACGTCTATGTGAAGAAGCTGCTCGTTGAGAAGCTGATCGACGGATATACGGAAAGACGCAGGGATACAGCGCCATCCGGAAAAAAGAAAACGGAGGAGAACGTGGAAAAGCATCCTCAGACGGACAGCGGGCGCCGCGATAAAAAACAAAGCGGAAAGCAGGGCGGTCACGACGAGGAAGCAGACAAGACCGAAAAGCCGGATGCTGCGCCGTCCGCGCAGGACAAGCAGGCAAAGCGCGTCAAGTCCATGCTGGAAGCACAGTCTTCGGAACTGTCCGGGTCATGATGGGCGGTTACAGGCTATAGACCGCGCGCTCCCCGCCGATATATTTCGGACGCGTTCTCGCGCAGACCACATGCGCGCTTCCGATGCAGGAAAGCGATGTGCGCACGGGGACGGCGACCGGCGCTAAATGCATACCGATGAGCGTGTCGCCGATGTCGATGCCTGCCTGCGCGCAGATTGTCTCAACGGCGACAGGCTGTGTCATAAGCCGATAGGCGGCGGAAGCGAACGAACCGCCCGCTTTTAACTGCGGGATCACACTCACGATCGGAAGAGAGCAGCGCTTTGCCGTTTCTTTTTCTACGATCAAGGCGCGGTTTAAGTGTTCGCAACACTGCGCGGCAAGCGCGATTCCTTGCTCTTTTGCGATGTCATACAGTGTGGCAAAGACTGCCTCGCCGATCTCGGCGCTTGAATAGGAGCCGATGCGGTGGGCGGCGATCTCGCTGGAAGAGCAGCCTACCACGAGAATGTCCTGTTTTTCTAAATGAGCCTGTTCCAATAATTCGAGGCAGATCTGTTTTGTCTGCGCGGCGATCTCTTTAAGGCCGCTGTCTGTTTTTGGGGCGATTCCATTTCCCATACGGAATATCCTTTCTCCATGTCTATCACAGGCGTTTGCGAAACACAGCATATGGACGTCTGTATGTTTTACACGACTTGAACGATGTTCAATGTGCTTTACGATCACTTGTTTATATAGTATAACACGCTTTCACGTTCTATGCAAAGCGGATGAAAGAATGAACGGGCAAGAATCGACTATTTTTATCCAAGCATGCCCGACAGGGGCTGGCGTTCTCAAAAGTGGAACAGCGTTCTCTATGCGTTTCGCGATTGCCTGTTTATGAGATAGAAGAAAAAGGAGGAAACTGACGATGTATGAAGCCGATAAAAGACGATATGACACCATGAAATACAACCGGTGCGGGAGGAGCGGCCTAAAGCTGCCGGCGGTTTCGCTGGGGCTGTGGCATAATTTCGGTTCAAACGGCAATTTTGACAATATGCAGGCGATGTGTTACACCGCGTTCGATCACGGCATCACGCATTTCGATCTCGCCAATAATTACGGTCCGGCTGCCGGAGCCGCGGAGGAGAATTTCGGACGCATTTTGAAAAAAGGACTCGGCACATACCGGGATGAGATCATTGTGTCCACGAAAGCGGGTTATGATATGTGGCAGGGACCGTACGGCGACTGGGGGAGCAAAAAATACCTTGTGGCGAGCCTGGATCAGAGCTTAAAGCGTATGGGACTGGAGTATGTGGATCTTTTTTATCATCACAGACCGGATCCCGAAACGCCGATCGAGGAGACAGCGCGGGCGCTGGACGGGATCGTCAGGAGCGGAAAAGCGCTTTATATCGGGATTTCCAATTATAATAAGGAGCAGACAGCCGCGATCGCCGCGCTTTTTCAGGAAATGGGGACGCCGTTCATCATCAATCAGAGAGAGTACTCCATGTTAAACCGCACGATCGAGCAGGACGGGGTAAAAGCGTATGCCGCCGCGCACGGGATCGGGATCATCACGTTCTGCCCGCTGGCGCAGGGACTTCTGACCGACCGTTATCTGAACGGCATTCCCGCAGACAGCCGTATCCGCACCGACGGGCGTTTCTTACAAGAGAGCGCGGTCAATGAAAAGACGATTGAAAAAGTGCAAAAGCTTTCCGCAGTCGCGAAGGAACGCGGGCAGAGTCTGGCGCAGATGGCGCTTTCGTGGATTCTCCGGGACGGCGACATTACGAGCGTTCTGATTGGGGCGTCGAAGCCGTCCCAAATCTTAGATAATATCGGGATGCTTGCAAACCTTGATTTTGATGCCGGGGAGCGCAAAGAGATAGACGAGATTCTGGCGTAAACGTAAGGGGTCGGGAACATGGAAAGACAGCCGGGTAAAACGAGCAACAGGCGGGGAAGCACCTGAGACTTTCCCGCCTGTCGAAGCATTTCACGTTCGCTTGATGAAAACGATCATTCCGCCGCCTTTTCGGCATAGATCGTGGTGACAAGATCTTCGTAGGGAACGCGTTCGGGCAGTTCGCCGGATTCTTCCAGAATGTTCTGCAAGAGGAGGAATGCGTCCTCGGTGAAGATCAGATCCGTTTTCCAGGTATCCTGCGTCAGATAACGGTTGACGATGGTTGTCACGGTGTCAAGGTCCGTCTCCGCAAACTGCGGCGCGATCACGGCGGCGGTCTCTTCTGCGGTATGCGAGTTTACATAATCCATTCCTTTTTGCAGCGCGTCGGTGAATGCCTGCACGGCGTCGCTGTTTGCGTCGAGATAGCTCTGCTTTGCAAAAAATCCGGTGTAAGGAACATAGCCGGAATCGACGCCGAGGGAAGCGACAATATAGCCGTCTCCTTTTTGCTCTAATCCGGTCGCATGAGGCTCAAACTCAACGCTGAAACTGCCCTGCCCGCTTGAGAATGCGGCGGCAGTGGAACCGAAATCAATGCTCTGGTCGATGTTGACCTCGGAAGGCTGGATGCCGTTTTTTCTTAAAATGTACTCAAACACCATTTCCGGCATACCGCCCGCGCGTCCGCCGAGTACGTCCTGCCCGACGAGCATATCCCAGGTAAAGTTTTCAATCGGTTCGCGGGAAACAAGGAAATTGCCCGCCCGCTGGGTAAGCTGTGCAAAATTCACGATCTGATCGGATGCGCCCTCTAAATAAGTATAAATACTTGCTTCACATCCGGCGAAGCCGATCTCGGCTTCACCCGAAAGCACAGCCGCCATGACCTTGTCGGCGCCGTAGCCCGTCACGAGCGTGACGTCCAGACCTGCTTCCGTAAAATAGCCGTTCTCGATCGCTACGTACATCGGCGCATAGAAAATAGAGTGCGCCACCTCGTTTAAGGTGAGTTTTGTCAGTCCGGACGGTTCCTTTGTATCCTTGCCGCAGCCGCATAATGTGCAGACAAGCAGCACTGTAATCAGGAGAAACGTGGATAATTTTCGTCGCATAAATTTTTTTTGGCGGGAAGCCCGCAACGCTTTTCTTAGTCTATTATATTGCAAGCGTGTTTTTTTGTGCAAAATATTCTTTTTTTACAAAGACTCGTCATAGACAGGCAGAAAAATTTCGTATATAATAAAGTGGTAACGCGTTCCGGCGCCGGACTCAAAACGGCGTAAAAAGACGCACAACACAGGAGGAGGATATTACATGGGTATTATTTCAAGATTCAAGGACATTATGGCGGCAAATTTCAATGCACTGTTGGACAAATGTGAGAACCCGGAGAAGATGATCGATCAATATTTACGCAATCTGGAAAATGATATGGCGAAGGTGAAAGCGGAGACCGCTTCCATCATGGCGGACGAGAAAGCGGCAAAGAGAAAGATGGACGACAATGCCGCTGAGATCGCAAAGATGGCGGAGTACGCGAAGAAGGCGGTCGCGAGCGGCAACGACGACGAGGCGCGCCGGTTCTTAGAGAAGAAGGCGGAGCTTACGGCAACGCAGGAGGTACTGGTAAAGCAGTACGAGCTGGCATGCGAGAACTCCAGGAAGATGCGTGAGATGCACAATAAACTGGAGAGCGACATTTCCACGCTGCGTTCGAGACGTGAGATGATTAAGGCAAAGATGAAAGTTGCCGAGACGCAGAAGAAGATCAACCAGATGGGCAGCGGCGTTGCGGATGCGGGCAGCAATATCGCGGCGTTTGAGCGCATGGAGGCAAAGGTTGACAAGATGCTCGACGAGGCGGATGCGATGGCGGAGCTGAACGCGGACAGCGCGAGCAACGACGTGGAGAGCCTGACAAAGAAGTATGATGCGGACAACCGTGTGAGCGACGTGGACGACGAGCTGGCGGCGTTAAAGGCTGAGATGGGAATGCAGTAAAGGAGACCGATATGGGATTATTTTCAAAAGAGTTTTCCAATGTGGTAGAGTGGAAGGAGAGCCCGGCGGAGGTATTGTTCTGGAAGTGGAACAATTCCGAGATCAAGAAAGGCTCCGTGCTCATCATCCGTCCGGGACAGGACGCCATCTTTTTATATAACGGGCGCGTGGAAGGAATTTTTACGGACGAGGGGCAGTTTGACATTGAATCGGAGATCATTCCGTTTCTTTCTACCTTGAAGGGTTTTAAGTTCGGGTTTAATTCGGGACTGCGCGCGGAGGTGCTCTTTATCAATACCAAAGAAGTACTCTGCAAGTGGGGAACGAAAAATGCCATCAATCTGCCGGCGGCGGGGCTGCCGGGCGGTATGCCGGTCCGGGCGTTCGGCACGTTTAACTGCCGGATCGCGGATACGATGACGGTGATCGACAAACTGGCGGGCGTCCGGCAGATGTATACGGTCAGCGACGTAAAGGAGCGGATCGTTGCAAGCTTAGATCAGCTTTTGATGTCGTGGATTTCCAAAGAAGGCCACGATATGTTCAATCTGCAGGCGGATGCGAGAAACATTGCCAAGGGGATTGAGTCGGATCTCGACATGGATATGAGAAAGCTCGGCATTGCCATTATGGATTTTAAGATCGAGAGCTTCTCTTACCCCGAAGAAGTCAAGAAGATGCAGGAGAAAGCGGCGGCGCAGTCCATGATCGGCGACGTCAACCGCTATCAGCAGATCGCTGCGGCGAACTCCATGGAAAAGGGAGGCGGAAGCAGCGCCGGTATTGCGGGACAGATGGTCGGTATGCAGATGGGCATGGCGATGGGACAGCAGATGGTGAATCAGATGAATTTAGGACAGCAGAACGCGCCGGCGGCAAACGCAGGGGCGCTTCCCGCGGAGAGTCCGAAGTTTTGTCCGAACTGCGGCACGGCGACGACCGGTTCGAAGTTCTGCGGGAACTGCGGGACGCAGTTGTTTCAGTAAGCGCATGGCGCATTGCATGGCAGGATGCGCGGGCTGACAGCGTACATAGAAATCCATGCCTCCGGAGCGGCGCAGAGCGGCATGGGAAGAAGAAAAACGAAAGCGGCAAGGGCGGGGGGACTGCCCTTGCTTCTTTAAGCTATAGGATCAGAGCGGTAAAGCCATGCCGCAAACATTACCGGCAGATTTTCCTTGCGTAATCTGCTGACACGGATTTGATTGCAGGGCTTTTGACACGCTGATTCTTATAGGGACTTTGCGAGGGGAGAATCGTTAAGACAGTATGAGCAAATATGATATGTTGAACGAGGCGCAGAGAGAAGCGGTGTTTACGACGGAGGGACCGCTGCTGTGTCTGGCGGGAGCGGGGAGCGGAAAAACGAGGATGATTACGCACCGCATTGCTTATTTGATCGAGGAATGTCAGGTGGATCCGTGGAATATCATGGCGATCACCTTTACGAATAAAGCGGCGGGAGAAATGCGGGAGCGCGTCGATCAGCTTGTCGGAATGGGTTCGGAGAGTATCTGGGTGACGACGTTTCACTCGACCTGTGTGCGGATCCTGCGCAGATACATCGACCGGATCGGTTATGACAATCATTTTACGATTTATGATACGGACGATTCCATGAGCGTGATGAAAGATGTCTGCAAGAGTCTTCAGATCGATACGAAGATGTTAAAAGAACGTGCGGTTCTCTCGGCGGTTTCGGCGGCAAAAAATGAGAATATTTCCTGCGCGGAGTATGCGCTCGGTGCGCAGGGTGATTTTCAAAAGCAGAAGATTTCCCGTGCGTATACCGAGTATCAGGCGCGGCTGCATAAAAATAACGCGCTTGACTTTGATGATCTTTTAATGAAGACGGTGGAATTGTTCGATACCTGTCCCGAAGTATTACAGGCGTATCAGCGGCGGTTTCAATATATCATGGTGGACGAGTATCAGGACACAAATACCGTACAGTTCCGCTTGATTATGCAGCTTGCCGGTTCTAAGCATAACCTGTGCGTGGTCGGCGACGACGATCAGTCGATCTACAAATTCCGCGGCGCGAATATCCGGAATATTCTGGACTTTGAACAGTATTTTCCGGAGGCAAAGGTTGTGAAGCTGGAGCAGAATTATCGTTCCACGCAGAATATTCTGAACGCGGCGAACGCGGTCATCAGCAATAACCGGGGCAGAAAACCCAAAAGCCTCTGGAGCGAGGAAGCGGACGGCGCGCTGCTCCGTTTCCGGCAGTTTGATACCGCGTATGAGGAAGCGGAGTTTCTCGCGGACGATATTTGCCGTAAGAAAAGAAACGGTATATTGGATTACGGGGACTGCGCCGTGCTCTACCGCACGAATGCGCAGTCGCGCCTGATTGAGGAGCGTCTGGTCGTGGAAGGCGTTCCGTATCTGTTGGTCGGCGGCACCAATTTCTATGCGAGGCGGGAAATCAAAGATCTTCTTGCTTATCTGAAAACGATCGACAACGGGCAGGACGACTTGGCGGTCCGGCGGATCATCAATGTTCCGAAGCGCGGGATCGGCGCGACGACGATCGTGCGCATCCAGCAGTACGCTGCGGAGCATGAGATTAGTTTTTTTGACGCGCTGTGCGAGGCGGACCGGATCGATACGATTGGCAGGAGCGCCGCGAAATTACGACCGTTTGTGCTGATGATTCAGGCGCTGCGGACCAAGCAGAGAGAGGGCTGCAGCGTGGACGGACTGATCCGCGAAGTGCTTGATACGACCGGATATGTGCGGGAATTAGAGGCGTCGGACGAGGAGGATGCAAAAGACCGGATCGGCAATATCGACGAGCTTATCAGCAAGGCGGCCGCTTATGAGGACACGCACGACGAAGCGAGTCTGAGTGAATTTTTGGAGGAGGTTGCGCTGGTCGCGGAGATCGACAATGTGAATGACGACGACCGCGTGCTGATCATGACGCTGCACAGCGCAAAAGGACTGGAGTTTGCGCATGTGTATTTAGCCGGCATGGAGGATGGCGTTTTTCCGGGCGGCATGGCTGCTTATGGGGACAATCCGTCGGAACTTGAGGAAGAGCGCAGGCTTGCCTATGTCGGGATCACGCGGGCGAAAAAAGAACTGACGCTCACCTGCGCACGGCAGCGTATGCTGCGCGGAGAGACGCAGTATCACGACGTCAGCCGTTTTGTCAGGGAGATCCCGCAGGAGCTTCTGGATAACCGCCCGTTCAAGCGGCGGAGCTGGGAGGACGATGACGGGGATGTCAGCTTCGACGGCGGACGATACGGCGGAGGCAGTTTCGCAAGCGGACGATACGGCGGAGACGGCAGCTTCGCAAATGCCTTCGTGGAGGACGGAGCGGACGCCGGAGGCGGTTTCGGGACGCATGGCGGAAGAGGTGCAGGCGACAGCTTCGCGAATGCCTTCGCTGAGGATGAAGCGGGTGCTGAAGGCAGTTTCGGAACGCATGGCGGAAGAGGTGCAGGCGGCAGCGCTGCAAGGGGCTTCGCGGAGGATGGAACGGGTGCTGAAGGCAGTTTCGGAACGCATGGCGGAAACGCAGGCGGCAGCAAGGATGACGATTTCGGCGGCGTATCGGCGGCGTCTTTTGTGGAGCGCTACCGGCAGCAGGAGCGTGAGCGTCAGAGAAGCGCAGGCATGGGCGATCAGACCGGTCATTCTTTATCCGGCGGGACAGATTATCGGAGACGGTGGCAGCAGGGACGGGTATATGGCGATAATATATTTGACCTGAAAAAACCGAAGGGCAGCGCAGGCGATTCAAGACTCAAAGAGATGTACGGCATCGGCAATGCGGCAAAGACGGTGAAGCCTCTGTTCGGGGCGGGCAGCGGAATTCAGACCGGCGCCTCCATGGCGGGGACGGGCGAAGTGGATTATGCCGTGGGCGACCGGGTACATCACCTGAAATATGGGGACGGCACCGTCCTGAAGCTGGAGAAGGAGCCGAAAGATTACAAGGTGACGGTTTCCTTTGACGGCGCAGGAAGCAAGATCATGTACGCCGGTTTTGCCAAATTGAAAAAGTTGTAACTTCGGTTGCAACTTTACAAAATTTTTCCCAAATAGGCGTAGTAAAACGAATCAATAAGTGGTATAATGTCGTCAGACATCATACTGCGCCTAAGCGAAACGGGGTGCGCATAAGCTTAGCATGATTGCGAAGCGACCATGCTATCATGTGCAGAAGAGTCGTATGAGGAAGCGGAGAAGCAGGCTGCGAATGCAGGAGATTGCAGATGCCGCCAGGTTGTAAAATGCAGGTACGTCGGACCGCAAGTGCAGGAGATCGGTAAGCTGCGGGAGGACGACAGGCGGACTGCGAAAGCAGGAAACGCGGGGACAGGATTCAGATTGAAAATATAGAAAAGGGGTAAAAAAGATGAGAAAAGAGAAATTGGAAGAACTGATCAGTGCGATCAAAGTCGGCGAACTGCTTGGCAAGAAGGAGCCGGAACCTGAACCGGAGAAAAAGAGCAACGTATTGCTTTGGGTGCTTGCGATCATTGGTGTGATCGCGGCGATCGCAGGAATCGCGTATGCCGTATACCGTTACTTTACGCCGGATTATCTTGAGGATTTTGAGGATGATTTCGACGATGAATTCGAAGACGAGGCGGAGGACGAGGAAGACAAGGAAGATAAGGATGATGCGGCTGAGGAGAAAGCTGACGAATAAATGTCCCTATTTTCAAAAACAACGAAGGGAAGCGGGATGTAGTCATCCCGCTTTTTAGCTTGTAGGATTCGGGTGTCAAAAGCCCTGCAATGAAATCGGTGTCAGCAGAGGCTTCCACGATGTTAGAGTCTCAATTCCATTGTGCAAAAGTCGTTTGCCCTGATTTCTTTTGTGCGATCTGCCAAGTAAAATTTACAAGCAGGGCTTTTGACATCCGAATCCTTGGAGGAAATTGCCAAAGGTAGTTCTTTGAAAGCACGCGAAGCGCGATTTTTGGTATCATATGAAAAAAGGACAGATAATAGAAGGAATTGTTACGGCGGTCCACTTCCCGAATAAGGGAATCGTGGAGACGGAAGAGGGCAGAATTGAGGTAAAAGGCGTGCTGCCCGGACAAAGAGTTTCCGTCGCAATACAGAAGATCCGGCATGGGAAGGCAGAAGGACGCTGCGTTTCCGTATTGGCGTGCGCGCCCTATGAGGTTGCGCCACAATGTCCGCATGCAGGGGACTGCGGCGGATGCAGCTATCAGACGATGCCCTATGAGGAGCAGCTGAAGCTGAAAGAACAGCAGGTGCACATGCTCATGAAGCCGATTCTGGAAAAACAGCAGATGTGCACGCTCATGAAGCCGATCATGGAAAAGCAGCAGATGCTTACGCTCATGCAGCCGGTTTTGGAAAAACAAGAGCGGATGGAAGGCAGTGGGAGTCATCTGGAGCATTCTATATGGGAAGGCATTCGAAAGAGTCCCCGCCAGTCCGGATACCGTAACAAAATGGAATTTACGTTCGGGGATGAATATAAGGACGGACCGCTTTCCCTCGGTATGCATAAAAAAGGAAGCTTTTACGACATCGTCCCTGTCACGGGTTGTCGGATTGTGGACGAGGACTATCGGAAAATCCTGCGCACGGTCATGGAATTTGCGCGGGAAAAGAACATGCCTTTTTATCACAGACTGCGCCATGAGGGGTATCTGCGCCATCTGCTTGTGAGGAAAGCGGCGCGTACAGGAGAAATTCTGATTGCGGTCGTGACGACGACACAGACGGAGCGCCCGGAGGAGCTGCGAGCGCTTTGTGAACGCCTACTGGCATTGTCACTTGATGGTAAAATAGTCGGAATCGTACATACCAGTAATGATTCTCTTGCAGATGTTGTGCAGAACGACGCGACGGAAGTGCTTTATGGGCAGGACTACTTTTATGAGGAACTTTTAGGACTGCGTTTTCGGATTTCGGAGTTTTCTTTTTTCCAGACAAACAGTCTTGGGGCGGAGATGCTCTACGAGACGGCGCGGGAATATATCGGGGAGATTTCTGCAAAAGGCGGGCAAAAGCCGGTCATTTTCGATCTCTATACGGGGACGGGAACGATCGCGCAGATGATGGCGCCGGTGGCGGAAAAGGTGATCGGCGTGGAGATCGTGGAGGAGGCGGTTGATGCCGCGCGGGAGAATGCGGCATTAAATGGTTTACATAACTGCGAGTTTATCGCGGGCGACGTACTAAAGGTGTTGGACGAGATCAAGGAACAGCCGGATTTTATCATTCTTGATCCGCCGCGCGACGGCATTCACCCGAAAGCGCTGAAAAAGATCATTGCTTACGGTGTGGAGCGGCTGGTCTACATTTCCTGCAAGCCGACAAGTCTTGCAAGAGATCTGGAAGTGTTTTTGGATGCGGGGTATTGTGTAGAGCGCATGTGCTGTGTGGACATGTTTCCGGGGACGGTGCATGTGGAGACGGTTGCACTGCTGACGAAGGGAGAAATCCAGTCGAAGAAGATTAGGGTTGACTTTTCGCTGGAGGATATGGATATGTCTGGCTTCCAGAAAGGTGCGACTTGTCAGGAGATTAAGGATTATGTGAAAGAGCAGACAGGGTTGTCGGTATCTTCTTTGTATATTGCACAGATTAAGAGGAAATGTGGACTGGAAGTAGGGCAGAACTATAATTTGTCAAAGAAGGAAAATGCCAAGGCGCCGCAGTGTCCGCTGGAGAAAGAAGAAGCTATTAGGGTGGCGTTGGAATATTTTAACACGATTTAATCGAATATAGCAATCCTACGAAAAATATATGAAAAATGTAACTTGAATA
>JAMPAG010000051.1 GCA_023667365.1 bacterium
TCCCCTTCTTAAAAATTTCATAAAAATGTGTCTACTCTATTGACTATAGTTCAGATGTTGTCGCTGGCGCTGTTGCCCGCTCCCGGACTTTTCCTTGCATGTCCCTTCTGCACAAGCGTGTCGCTGTCAAGGGAATCGCAGTATATGTAATCTTCCCACAGATCGCCAAGATAAGAAAGCGCGCTTCCCGCAAACGCTTTGATCAAGCCCATATTTTCCCTTCCTCCTGTATATTAAAAAATCAAATTACTTGAGCCTAAAAAAGCCACAACTATCACTTGCATTCACGCTAAACCCGTTATTACGTGAGCTTGAACACGCACATTTTCCTCCCCCATAATATGCACACTGCCCACAACAGTGCCACGAGCTGCCACCGCCGCCGCCCCCTAAATATTTAGGTACAGAAGCGCCGCTTTCTGCCCTCTGCTGCATGTAATCCAGCATCGTATAGCTCTGCCTGTTTTGCCGTTGTGCCTGCTGGGCCTGAAACTGCGCCTGCTGCTGTTCACGAAACTTTTGCATTTCTTCCTGTTCTTTTTGCATTTTAATCTGTTTTTCTTCCAGCTCCAGTTCGCCTATTGATTTGTAGGTTCCTACCATAATGCCATAGATATATTCACGGTAACCTACTTCATATTTCTTTGCGCCCGCACGGATCTGCTGACTGTTCATAACCTGCAGTGTATCCATATCATAACCCATAGCAAGCTGTGACAGTTTGTTAAAGACAGCATATGCCTTCTTCCTGCCCTTATTGTTTATCGTTCTCCAATACCCTGTATATTCTGTATATTCTGCATACACGGACGTTGCCGTATCGAGCAGCAGCTTATCCTGCTCCGCCCCGGACACGGGAAGGTCTACGGTCAGCGCATCTGCCGGATAAGGCGTATCACAATAGGGACATACGCTGGCTCCTTCTACATAGGGCGCCGCACAAAGCGTACACTTGGTAAACTTTTGGGCTTTGACCGCCTCCGGACTGGATTTCATCCGCTCTATGTTTTTTTCCAAGGTCTCCAGTTCAGAAAGTCTTGCTGTGATCTTTTCCTGACGTGCAAGACATGCCGGGCAGTTATCCGCGCTTAACTTGCAATATTTATCGCAAAACGCTCCCGGCTTGGGGTTTGATTCCAAATTCTTCATCGTTCTCTCTGCAATTGCATCCAAAATTGACATTGCTTTCTTCCCTCCCCTGGTATAAGATCACCCTATGAACGTCCTACTGCTGTGTCTTCCCGCAAAACTCACAGAAGTTACTGTCCGCCGGTATCTGCTTCCCGCAATGGACACAAAAAACTTTCCCGTCTGCATAATTGGACGTAGGCGGCACCATATGATTCTTTTTTGAACCTCTTATCTTTCTTACTACAATGATTATGACAATCACCGCAATTGCAACAACAAGCCCAAGTATCGTATCACTACTCATAAACAAACTCTCCTCCTCTGTAACCTTTCGATATATTCCTTTTCAGTATCGCATATGGCGTTTTACAATCGGGCAACTTTTTTCCACAAGCAGGCAGACGTGAAATGCTTCGCATTCCACGCTCGCGTTGCTCGCCGCAAAGCGCTTCCCCTGCGGCTCCCCGTGCAAGCACGGTCACCGCTATGGAATCACTTTGCTTCTCTGCTTATCGCGCAAAAAAAGAGCCTGCTCACGCAAACTCTCTTTTCCACCAACGGCTGCTTCCTTTCTATCCTTTATACAAATCAAATTCGGGTGTCAAAAGCCCTGCTTATCAACGTTACTCAGCAGATTGCAGAACTTTTGACACTCGAATCCTTATAGGCGGCTGCCGCCTCCCTGCTAATTGCGTACCGGCGGATTTCCCACGATCCGCCCGCTCACGCGCTCAAACTCCTCCCCGCTTAACACACACAGATGAAAGCTCCCCTCATTTTCAATCGTTGTGTGCTCATCCACCTCCGTCAGGGCATCAAATACCATTTTTCCCGTATTCCGCACCTTAGTCTGATCCAGCGTGAAAATTTGTTCTATCCACCCGTGCGTTCTGATGCCGCCGTCATTTTCAATCTCTGTATCGCAAAATTCGATCGGCGCGTATTGCGCAACAAACGTGCCTTCCCTGCCTATGGTAAGCGTGCTCTGCGTAAAAGAAAACTGCCCCGCGCTCACGATCAGGCTCCCGTCCTCCACGACAAGCCCCGCCTCCTCTAAGGCCCCCGTACCGGAAAGATGCCATTCGGCGCCGCCATCCACTTTCACATGCATACCCGCTGCATTCCACTCGCCGCATGACGGCGTGAGAAATACGGCGTCATCCGAAAGACGAACATCCGCCTCATCCACATTCAGATCGGACTCCAGCAGCACACAGGACGCGTTTTCGGCGATAAGGGATGCCTGTTCCATCTGAATCTCTCCGCCCCTGCCTAACAATAACGACTGATTATCCAGCCGGAAACTTCCGTTTTCTTCCATATGCAGCAGCGCCCCTTCCTGCACGATCATCTGCGCGTTATCCGAAAGGGTAATCCGCCCCGCCGTCAGTCCGCCTCCCCGGAGCAGGATCACCCGTGCGGCATGAGCGGTAAGCGCCGTTCCATTTTCCAGAATCAAGGTCCCCTCGATCAAAAGTTCTTTTTCCAGCGTCAGATTTTCCGATAA
The DNA here is from genome assembly GCA_023667365.1 of bacterium. Classification (GTDB taxonomy): domain Bacteria; phylum Bacillota; class Clostridia; order Lachnospirales; family Lachnospiraceae; genus DLAJ01. Next base: position 2,639 of record JAMPAG010000051.1, read on the forward strand.
ACGGATTTCGCCCGACAGCACGACTTGGGATACGTCTTCCCGCGCGAGCGCCGCCATGAGTTCCTCTTTTGTCCTGACCTCCGCGGCATCCGGCTGCACAGTCTCCGCCTTCATTACAAACACAGGGACGCCCGACGCCCACGGCAGATGAAATTCCCCTTCGCCGTAATACATCCCGTGAATCCCGTCAATCTTTGCCGTATAGGCGCTCTCCAAATATCCCTGATTATGCAGGAGCCGGTTATAAAAAACAGCGTCCTCTTTGATCCGCATGACGCCCGTATTTTCAATACAGCCGTGATTCTCCATGCCGAATCCCGCATTGACGATAAGACTTCCCTTATTGTACAGAACGCTGCCGTTTGTGGAAAGAAATCCGATCTCTTCTTCCATCACGTTTCCGGTGTATACCTGAATTTCTCCCACATTCACAAGTCCGCTGCCCAAAAGGTAAAAATCATAGGCATTTAACGTTCCCAGATTATAGGCGGCCGCGCCGGACCAGAGCCGGGAACAGTCCCACGCATCCATTGTTCCTTCGTTGATTAGGATGCTCGAACCTTCCATCCACAAAGACCTGGCATCCTTATCCCGCATATCAAAATAACCGTAATTGATGACAGATGCCAGATTCCCTGCGCTGAGACCGCCTTTCACGGTCCCGTGATTGATAAAAATCCCATATCCGCCGATCTCGATCCAGACACGGTTACGGTGTGTCAGCGTCACCCCCTCGCGCACCCGCACCGCCGGCCGTAAATGAATGGTTTCCTCTACTTCGATGTCCGCATCAATGCTGATCGGACGTTCTCCCGCAGCCGCCGCCTTTAATTCGTCAAAGCTCGTAACGCTGACCGCGTCCGCAAACAACTTCTCTTCGTCCGCTGACAGCTGGTATCCCTTCACGTTTCCGCCTGTCCCGTTTCCGTCCGCAGTCCCGATATTTTCTTCCTGCTCCGTCCAGAGTAACGTATACATATCCGTCAGCAGCGTCCCGCCGCCCACTGTCTCTATCCGCCTGCCGCTTCCCTGCGTGTGCAGGAGCGCGTTTTCTATATCCAGGGTTCCTTCCACCCGCACAAATCCTTTTTCCGTCACGGTCATATTTCCGACGCAGAGATACGCGCCTTCCTCGATGATAACCTGTTTCCGGATCACCGCTTCCGTCAGCGTGCACGACACCCCTTCCGGGATCACGATCTCCCGGACCCCTTTTCTTTGCAGACACGCTTCCAGATCGTCTCCCTCACGAAGAACATAGCGGCTCTCCCTGCCCTGCGCGATCGCACCGAACGCAATGACGCTGGCCAGAAAAACCAGACACGCCGCCACAGTGAGCAGACGTGCTTTTTTCATACGTCGAAAAAAGAATATTCTCTTTTCACCGGCGGCGCTGCTATCCGCCGTTTCCGATTCTGCATTCCCGCTGTCCGCGCGTGTCACTATCAGATCACGCTTCGCGGACTCTTCCGGATTATGAGATTTCTCATTGCTGAAAAACAGCGCTGCGCGCAGTTCTTCCATACTCTGAATGCGGTCCTGAACCAGGATCTCCATTCCTTTTCGGAGCGCCGCTTCTTCTTTTTCCGATAAATCTACGCCGCGTTCGATCAGCTCGACCGACGCGGACGTCACTACGCGCGCGGGCGCGTCGGGCGGCACGCTGCCCGTCAGGCAGTAGCACGCGGTCGCGCAGAGTGCATACACATCCGTCCACGGTCCCAGATTTCCGCGGTTCTGATACTGCTCGATCGGCGCATAGCCCTGTTTCACGATCGCTTCCGTGGGCTTTGTCAGCATTCGCCCTACTTCCACGTTTTCGCCGACCTGCTTTACCGCGCCGAAATCAAGGAGTTTGATGCCGCCATCGGGGAGCATCATGATGTTCTCCGGGCTGATGTCACGGTGAATGATGCCCTGTTTATGAAATGGGATCAGCGTCTCAATCAGCGCGTTCAGGATCGGCGCCGTTTCTTTCCATGTGATTTTGCCTCCCGCCTTGCACACATGCTCCCTGAGCGTGATCCCGTACACATATTCCATCACGATGTATGCCGTGTTATTTTCCTCAAAATGATCCAGGATCCGCACAACCCGCTCATGGTCCGGAAACTGCGCAAGTACGGCGGCTTCCCGGAGGAATCGCTCTTTATTTTGGACAAAAAAATCCCTGTCCCCCGCACAGTCAACCTCGGGAGATACGGAAGCGTCACGGACAGCGAGCCCGCTCGGATAATATTCTTTTATGGCGACAGGCGCCTGTTCCTTCAGATCCATTCCCTTATAGGTAATGCTGAAGCCGCCCTGCCCTAATACGGTCTCGATCCGGTACCTGCCTTTCAGCGTGACAGGACCTAAACTGCTCCTTTTATCCATCCGCCACTCCCTAAGTCCTATACAAAAATACGGCGTATGATCTCCTCCATCCGCTCGCTCATCACGCCCTCCCTGCCCGCATTCAGACTATACAGCACCAAAAAATCAAACGGATTGCGCGGGTCGAGGTACCGCATATTACAATCCTGCATCATTTTTTTGAGTTTTCTGCAATGGGCAAGCAGAAGATCCTCATCATGAATATACTCCTCATCCGTTTCGTCATAGTCGTCCTTTTCTATCCCGCCCGTGACAATATACAAGAGCAGCAGGGTCTTCCGGTTGACGTCCTCTTTCCGGTTTTTCATCGCTTTGATGCTGCGCAGACCGGGCCAGTACTTTTTGATCATCCGCCGGAGCACATCATACTGCTGCGTCTTTCGATTTTCCGGCATTCCCATCCGCAGATAACAGTCGGTGATGTATTCTATGGAACAGGCGCCGTCCTCCCCGTCTTCCCCGCCTTTCAGATAGGACAGCATTTCCATAAAATACCGGTAAGCGGTGTTGCGCCGCCGCCCGAAATCCATATTATGGGAAAGAATAAAGGCGATCAGATCTTCCCCGGAAGACACCTCGGTAAATGCCGTCCGGATCACACTCGTGACAGGTTCCCCGCTTTCTTCCCGATACTTTTCTCTGTCCCGGAACGCTGCCGCTGTCCTTTTTGCCGCTTCGTAGGACTGATCGTTTTTTAGCGCAAACGCATAGACTAACTCCGTTTCGTTCCGATAATGGATCCCTTCCCCAAACAGATATAAAAACAGCTCGTTCGCCCTGATTTCATCCAATCCCAGCGCAAATGCGATCTGAAAAGCGCTCTCGCGGCTTGCAGGCAGATTGCGGTCATGCAGCCAGTTCTTAATCGTCCTGTCGGAACCGATCGCATCCATCAGCCTCTTTTCCAAATCCTCTTTCGTGTAAAGTCTGCTCAGCACATCGGAAAATGTGCGTATCTGAAAATCCGAAGAAAAGAAAGTAACAATTTCTTCCGGCGTCAGCTCTTTGCTCATCGCAACATCCAAATGCTTTTGTGATCGTTCTGTTATGATCATACTTCCCTCATCACTTCTCCGGCAAATTCCTCAATACTCTTCGATCGCGCCGCCAGCTTATGCCATAAGCGAAGCGTTTCTTCCTCCGTCTGCGCGGTGATCGTCTCCCGCAGAGTGGACGGAACATCGCCCAGATCATCGAGCAGGTCGAGAATGTCGCTGATCTTCGCCTGAAGCATGCCCTGCGTCCGTCCCTCAGCCAGACCGACCGCTTTTCCCTCCGCAAGTCCCTGCTCCCGTCCTTCTTTTCGTCCTTCTTTCCGTCCTTCTTCTATTCCTTCTTCCCGTCCCTGTTTCCATCTCCGCTGTTCAATCTCATAGCTTTTCATATAGGCAAGCCCCACCTTTCCGTCACGCTTCACCGCCGTTACCATTTCGTGCAGTCTCTGCAGCCGCTCTGTTCTGGCATTTTCCTTTGACGTGTGCTCCATGTAATACAGAAGCTCACGCAGTTCCTCCGGCGGATTTCCTTCGGTTCCCTTTGTATAAAGGAAAATCGTCCGCGCCCCGTCCTCATACGGTAATTCCGGCACCTCGATACACCCGCTCTTGACCGTGTAGACCATCCGGTCCAAGCCAAACGGATCATACGTCGTGATAAAAATCACGATCACATTCCGTAACTCCGCGTACTCCACACCCGTTTTCAGACAGCCCGCATCCAGCTTCGCATGATAGAAGCGCACCCGTTTCGGGAGTGCCGCAATACCCTCTTTCCCGTCATTATTATCCGGTTCCAAATCAAAGAGTTCCCCGTCTTCCTCATCCAAGTACACATCCATGCGGATACCGTGCTTGTCCGTATCCTCACCCGGTACGGCGCGCTGTGGGGTGACTTTCAGCTTTCCGATCTTCCTGCCTAAGATGCATTCGAGGATACACCGCGCCGCAGGTTCTCCGTACACGGCATGACTTGTCAGGCTGTTCGCCAGAAAGTCGTCCACCAGGTTCAGTTCTTCCAGTTTTCTTACATTTCTCATTCGTTTCCTCCTGTTCCCATAGCACGCGGAAACAGGAGTCCGCCCGTCCCTTTTTTTCTTCTGCGCGCTATGCTTTTCAAATTTGTTGTGGATAAAAGCATAGATTACAAAAGAATGCCTGTTTTGATAGACATTAAAAGGACGATTCGCGTCCTTTCGAAGAATTGCTGCGCAATTCTTCACAGGTCACGAAATTTCCCATCTTTTAAGAAGCGGCAGAATGCCGTCTGATGCGGATTGCCCGAAGATTGGCTGACCGCATCCGGCGCACGGTATCCGTACCGGATGCCGCGTAAATCCCGGAAAGCGTATAAGACAGCCCTAAACAATCCGTCAAAGAATATATGCTTTGTGCTGATTATAGCAAAGGTTTCCTCTGCTCGTCAAGTCCGAGCAAAGGAAACCCCGCCGCCAAATCTCACCAAATCCTCTTTCACACCGCCCCGCCGCTGATGCGCGCGGAAGCGATGCTGCGCACATCTATCCTCACCAAATCCCGCTTCCATCCTCCTCCCATCCGCCTAAAGCGCGGCTCCACTCATCGTTTGCGGTCATCCGCCCTACCAGATCGACAAATTCCTGCTTATACTCGTCTTCGCCAAGATGTAATTCTTCGAGCATGTCAAGTACATCACGCAGCCGGAACTCTCCGCAATATTCGCTTTCCCGGAGCACCATGCCGAACGCCGCGACGCCCGCCGCAAAACGAATATCCGTGGACGGCGTCCTTCCATAGCTCTCCCGCCCGATCTCATAATCAAACTGCACACTGCGCTCTCCGTCCGGTTTTTTGCATCGGATATGCAGCGTCCCGACATTTCCCCGCGCCAGCGCAGACTGCATATTTCCCCGCACGAGACGCACCTCATAAAGCGCCGTCACGCTGTGCCCCGCGCCGATTTCCCCCGCATCCTTCGTATCGTCCGCAAAATCCTGCGCCGCAAGCGCCCTGTTCTCATAACCGATCAGACGGTACTCGCTTACAACGCCGCTGTTAAACTCCATTTGCAGCTTCACATCTTTCGCAACCGTGACAACCGTTGCGCCCAGCTCCTCCACAAGCACCTTCTTCGCCTCACTGAGCGAATCAATGTACGCATAATTTCCGTTTCCTTTATCCGCAAGCGTCTCCATCCGGTTATCTTTGAGATTTCCCGTCCCGAATCCGAGTACAGTTAAAAAAACACCGCTTCTTCTTTCCGTCTCCACAAGGCGCTCCAGTTCTTCCACGGACGTCAGCCCCACATTTAAGTCCCCATCCGTTGCAAGAATAATACGGTTGTTCCCGCCCTCAATAAAATAATCCTGCGCGATCGAGTAAGCCGTCATGATGCCGGCGCCGCCGTTCGTGCTTCCGCTTGCCGTAAGCGCATTCAGCGCATTCACGATCCGGTCCGTCTCGTTTCCTTTTGCCCCCGTCAGCACGACCTCGTCCTCTCCCGCATACGTCACGATGGAAACGCGGTCCTTCGCCGTTAAATTCGACGCCAGCATCGCAAAGGACTGCTGCAAAAGCGGCAGCTTATCCGCGTCATACATGGAGCCGGAAACGTCGATCAAAAAAACAAGATTGGACGCCGGCGCATCCGAAAAATCAATCTGCTCCGTCTGTAAACCGATCTGTAAGAGATAGCTGTCCTCATTCCACGGGCAGGCGGCGATCTCCGTATTAACGCCGAACGGCTCCCCCGCGCGCGGTCCGTGATAGTCATAGCTGAAATAATTCAGCATCTCCTCAATACGGACACTGTCCCTCGGAATCCACTCCGGCGCATAGCCTTCCTCGATCATCCGGCGCAGATAACTGTAAGACGCCGTATCTACATCTGCCGAAAACGTAGAAAGCGGCTGTTCCCGCACATCCAGAAACGGATTCTCTGTGATTTCGGTAAATTCATCCCCGTAAGGCGCCTCCCACGATTCATTTCCGTACGGCTCGTTCTCATAAGACATCGGCGCGCTGTTCTCATAAGGCGCCCATGCGTCATCTTCACAAGGCGCCCCTGCTGCATACCCCGACTCCGCCTCCGCCGCATCGCAGGAAATCCCGGCATCCGCCGTCATGTCGCCCGCATATCCGTTATTTTCCGCCGGATAAACGCCGTCCGCTCCGCCCGCCGCCTCCGATTCCGGCGCCGCGGTATCCGCTCCCATAATGCCCGGTACCGTACCGCCTTCCGAGGTTCCCTGTCCTGCATCATGGCTTCCGCTTTCCACATGATGAGAATCGTCATTCCGCGCTTTCTCCTGCCCGCATCCGCCGAGCATACCGACCGTCATGCAGATTCCCAATGCCAGTGCCGTCATTCTTTTTTTCATCATAAAATCCCTCCCTTTTTCGTATCGTTGTTCTTTCACACTTCCTATAACAGATACGAATGATCCGGGAGGGATTTATGGAATATTTGGAAAATTTTTTACTTTTTAGAAAATACGGGTGCTTTTTTCTTTGACGTATCTCCTTTATCTCACAGTATCATAGTGCGACCACATGCGGACAACCTTTACGGTTCCCTCATAGGATACCCCCGCGATCGTGACCGGCTCCTGATACACCTGATACACCAACCTGTGTTGGATGTTGATTCTTCTGGAATAATAGCCGCTCAGATTTCCTACCAGACTCTCATATGGCGGCGGGTTCTGAAAGGGATTCTCCGCTATCACATGCAACAGTTGTTTTGCTTTCAGGTCAAGTCCCGCACTCTTTAACAATTTTTTGTCTTTGTCAGCCAGTTTGCTCAATTTGATGATATACATTTACCATTCCTCATCAGCATGATAGACAGTGCATTCTTCCAAGGGCTCTTTTCCTGCTTCCATAATGCTTTCTGCCATACCCGGTATCGAATTCAAATACAGAGTTTCCTGAATCGCATTCCAATCTTCTTCTGATATGAGAACTGCATTTTTGCCACGATTATTTGTAATTGTGATTGGCTGGCTATGATCATTCACGTCCGAAAGTATTTGATAAATGTTTTCTCTTGCCTTTGTCACACTGATCGCTGTCATGACAACATCTCCTTTCTAAGCGATTTGCATATAGGATTCGGATGTCAAAAGCCCTGTTTATCCGCTTCACTTGGCAGATTGTACATCCTGTAGGATGCATTTCACTGTTCTCCGCCATTATACCGTACGTTTTTGCGTACGTCAACATGCAGCTTCCCTATTCCGTAGTATATATGGAAGAATCCAATCTATTCCTCCATGCTGACGCAAACCTGCGGGTTTGGGCACCATCACAAATCCCGTAAAATGAACAACGTTCAACCTATTTCCCTTCATCCGCCTCATAACCGATCAGCACATACCTGGTCTCTCCGTCCACAGCCTCCGGCTCCACCGTGACCGTATAATCCTTTCCGATCTCCAATGCCTGCTCTTTTTTGCCGGGAAGTCCTGAAAGCAGTCCGGCTTTCTGCCAAATTAAGATTTCCGTTTCGCCTGGCAACGACGTTCCTGCATCCCCGGCCAGCTCCATCCGGTAAAAAAATCCTTCCTCCGTCCGCCATGCATCGACGACTTCTCCATCATAATATACCGCAGAACCCGGTGCGGTGCCGTCTCCGCCGTCCGCCTCACCCTCTTCTTCCAATGGGGCTGACGCATTTTCCGTATTGGTTCCGTGATGATCCCCGGCTCCGTCCGTCTGCGCGGCGTCAGCTTCTGCGGTCCAGATATTCTCCGGCTCCGCGGCGCTTTCCGTGCCCGCCATATCCGCATCATCCGCGGAAATATCATACGATTCTGCCGGCGACTCCGCGGGAGCTTCCGCCTGCGCCATCCCGTTCATCGCGCCGCCCTCCGACTGCGCCTCATTCTTCGTCACTGCACCGCCTGCTGCCGGCGCTTCCGCTTCCTCCGCAGTATCCACCGCCATGTTATCCGCTCCGGCATGATCCATCACTGCGCCGCTTGCCGTGTTATCGTCCGCAGCCGCGCCCTGATTCGTGTTGTCAAACCGGTTCTTGCTTCCCCGCCACGCCGGAAGAATGAGAACCAGACAGATACATGCCGCCGCAAGCGAACCCCATACGGCGACCGTGCTGCGTTTGATCCGCCGCCTGTGCATCCGCTTCCCGATCGGCCGCGCGTCCTGCCTCCCCGCATCCGTTCCGGCATCCTTCTGCAATACCGTCCCCGGCATCAATGGCTCCCGCTCAAACCGCGGAATATCTGTTTTGACATGCATATCTTTTTCTGCATGCCTGTCTGCTTCTACATGCCTGTCTGTTTCTGCGTACCTGTCTGTTTCTGCATGTATTCCTCCAAAGACGGTATCCGCCGCCGCGCTTTTTTTATCCGCAAGTCTCGGCTCGATGCGGCTCCACAGATCGGGGATTTCCTGATCGAGCATTGCTTCATATTCCGTTTTCAAATCCCTGCTCATAGCCGCACCTCCTTAACTTGCCGATCGCATTGCGGTACTTCCACGTGACTGTTCCCATCGGCATATGTAACGTATCCGCTATTTCCTGAAACGTCATATCGCCGAGAATCTTCATGTTGATGATCTGACGTTCCCCGTCTTTCAAAAGAGCAAGCGCTTCTTCCACCGCAATGTTTCCGATGACCTCATCCTCGACGGAATGTTCCGCAAGCCCGCGCCCCGGCGGCGCCCCTCTGCCGGCGGTGGCAGATACTCTGCTTTGACCGCCGCCGCTCAAAGAACGTCCGGCTTCCGCATTCTCCGCACTGCCATACGGCGCATCCGCATCACGCTCTGCTCCCTCCGCTATCCGCATGGCGGCTCCCGCATCCTCCGCCGTATCAAACATACTCCCGCCGCCTGCGCTGTCTCCGATGTCCGCGCCGCCAGGATCAAATTCTATATCCGCACGCAGGACCTCCCGCCGACGCTTCCTAATAAAATCAATCGCCATATTGCGCGCGATCGTCGCTAAATAGCCGCGGTGCCCATGTCCCGGCACATACCGCTCCGCCACGTCCCACAGCTTAATAAAAAATTCGCTTGTCACATCTTCCGTGTTTTCCTTATTTTGCAAAATCTCGTAAATCACGGCATAGATGAACTTGACATAGGCAAGATAAATCTCTTTGAGACCGTCCTTATCGCCGCTGCGAATCCGAACGACCGCCTGTTCAAATTCCTGCTCTGTCACGGTTCCTCCTTCCCGCCTTCCTAAATAGATACGGATGGCGCTCCTCTTTTTTATGGGGAAAAGAACGCATAGATTTTTCATTTTCTATGCGTTCCGACGCTGTGATGCTGATTTCGTTATCGCGGTAAATCCTTCTCTGCTTCCTGTACAACTGCCTTTCTTAAAAAGTTTTTCTTTCTCCCATAAAAATCAATTGGGTTAATATGATGAATTTCGTTTCGTTGCTGCAATAAAATTTCTTAAAATTTTGATCTGTCAGTCTCTGCGCCCCGATGCCGCCTTACACCCAAACAAATAAGCGCTGTATTCCGTCACCCCCGGCAATTCATCCTCCGGCATAAAGCTTCCCTTTATATCAAAAGAGTATCCGAGACCAACATAGCGCCCGGAGCCTCCGTCGTCTGCGGTTTCGGTTCCAATGCAAAATATCGGTTTCTCAAAACGATGAACCCTGCTAAAATCAATCACTCCGACAACCGCCCAAATGACTGCCAAAATCACAACCGCCAAACATAATTTCTTTTTTTTCGACATAAGCAAATCCTTTTCTTTCCGATAACGATAACCCCGTCATTCGATCGCAAAGCATTCAACCTGCCCTTTATCGCTGAGTACGATCAGCTCTTCGTCCCTGACGATCACGTCTCTGCATACGCCTTTGGTCTTTTTTCTCGTCATCAGCGCTTCCCCTGTATTTTTATCAATGCAATACAGATAACCATCCTCCGCCGCAAAAAACAACCGGTCGCCGTTTAGCACTGCTTTTGTGGATATTCCGCCGCCCACTGTAACCGAAAATACTTCTTTCAGTTCATCCCCGTTCGCTTCATAGCAGGTCATGTTTCCGGCGGTGCTGTTCATCACATCATTTGCGTCGCCGATATACAGTTTCCCTTGTTCAAATACCGGCTCCCGATACAAACGTCCCTTTGCCTTTATCAGATTCGTCAGCTCTCCCTTCGCAGGATCAAGAAACGTAAATTTACCGGTCGCATCACTCCACATCAGATGTCCGTTTTCCAGCATCGTACCATTGCTGACCCATTCTTCCTCCCCGTAATCCCAGCGTCTCTCTCCTGTCAGCTTATCGAGGCAATAAATTTTTCCGCCCTGTTCGCCGCTGTATAGGTCATTGCCGCGACAGATAATATTACAATTATTTTTTTTGTGATAGGATTCGTTCGTCCACAGAATTTCACCGGTATTTTTATTCAGGCAAAACAGGGAATTGTTTGAGGCGTAAAGCCTGTCCCCGTCAATCAGGATTTCCCGCGAAGGATTTCCCTTGCCGATCTTGGTCTCCCATAGGAGATTTCCATTGACATCCACGCACAGTGCGACGCCTCTGTAAGAGGTAAAATAGAACTTTCCCTCCTCGTACAGACCGGGGCTTCCAACGATATGCTTTTCCGCATAAACGGTCCTGCACTCCTGTGTCGTTAGATTCAATTCCAGGATAAACCCGTGCCACGGGAATTGTCCGTAAGTGAAGGCAAAATACATGTTGTCTCCGATGATATGATGGTGATTGGAAACCAACGCGCCCCTAAGCCCTTTTCCATAACAATACATCCACTTTGATTTAATCTTCATGATAATAACCCCTGTCCCTTTATCCCGTCACATAATCCGCCAGCGCCAGCGCAATGTCAAAATGCCCCGCGTCATGCTGCGTGCCCTCAAACTCGCCCTCTTTGCGTCTCGTGTCCCACTCTGGCGCGTCGAGCAGATCCCCGCTCGTAAAAAACATGTAAAGCTGGAGCTGTTTCCAATCGCACATTGCCTGTAATCCGGCGCATTCCATCTCCACCGAAATACAGCCGTCCGCCTTGCGCTTCTCAAAATTGCCTCTGGTTTCCCTGTAAATCGCATCGGTCGTCCACGTTTTTCCTTTCACATAAGGAATCCCGTTCTTCTCCATACACGCGGCGACCGCATCCGCATTTCTGACCTTGATGTAGTCGGACGCCGGCGCGTAATGATAGGACGTTCCCTCGTCGCGGTACGCCTCGGTCGGCACCATGACTTTTCCGTGCGCGATCTCCTTATCAAGACACCCGCTGCCGCCGAATATAATGTACTTATCCGTAGCAAGTTCCGCGCGCGCATCCTCCAGAAGAGCGACGCTGGCGGGCGCTCCGATATAGGTCTTATAAAAAGCAAAGCGTTTCCCGTGATAGGGAAACTGTAAAACCGGCGTTTCTCCCGTCGCGGAGTAGATCGTTGCGATCTGTTCCACGGCATAATGCGCTAAGACAAACTGCTCGATCACATGGGAAAACGTGACGATGCAGGCGTCCGCTTTGGGCGCGTTCTCTTTTCGCGGCGGATCAATAATCGCCGCCGATTGATTGTCAAAGCTGTCAATAATCATGATGAATTTCTCCCCGTATGTCTTCCGCCGTAAGCATCAGCGTTTTTGGGCATCAGAGTTTTTTGATCCGCTCAAGCGCCTCGACCGTATTCTCATAACTGCCAAACGCCGTCAGCCTGAAATACGTCTCGCCGCTCGGTCCGAATCCGGAACCCGGCGTGCCGACCACATTCGCTTTATCCAAAAGATAATCAAAGAACTGCCAGCTCGTCATGCCGTCCGGCGCTTTCAGCCAGATATACGGCGCATTCGTCCCGCCGTACACGGTGTAGCCCGCCTGCGTCAGACCTTCGCGGATATAGGCGGCATTCTTCATATAATACGCAACCTGCTCTTTTGTCTGCGCCTCGCCCTCGGGCGTATAAACTGCCGCGCCCGCCTTCTGCACAATGTAGGGCGCGCCGTTAAATTTCGTGCCATGCCGCCTCGCCCAGAGTCCGTGCACCGCCGTGCCGCCGCAGATCAAATCCTTCGGCACAACCGTATAGCCGAGCCGGAGTCCGGTAAATCCTGCTTTTTTGGAAAAAGAACGAATCTCGATCGCGCACGTTCTCGCACCTTCGCACTCATAAATGGAATGCGGTACGTTGTCCTCGGAAATATAAGCCTCATACGCCGCGTCATAAAGAATGACCGCACCGTTTCGATTCGCATAATCCACCCAGTCCTGAAGCCTGTCCTTCGTGACCGCCGCCCCGGTCGGATTGTTCGGAAAGCACAGATAGATCAGGTCTGGCGTCTCCTTCGGAAGATCGGGCGCAAAACCGTTCTCCGCCGTGCACGGCATGTAAACGATCTTGCTCCACTGTTCTGTTTTCGCGTCATAGCTCCCGCAGCGCCCCGCCATCACGTTGGAATCCACATAGACCGGATAGACCGGATCGCACACCGCGATCTTCGCATCCGCGGAAAAAATCTCCTGAATATTGCCGGAATCGCTCTTCGCGCCGTCGGAAATAAAAATTTCGTCCGCCGCAATGTCACAGCCGCGCGCCCGAAAATCTTTCTCCGCGATCACGTCACGCAAAAACGCATAGCCCAGATCCGGCGCATAACCCTTAAACGTCGCCGCGTCCGCCTGTTCGTCCACCGCCTTATGCAGCGCTTCGATCACCGCGGGCGCAAGCGGCAGCGTCACGTCGCCGATTCCCAGCCGAATAATCTTTTTGTCGGGATTTGCCTGCGCGTACGCGCTGACCTTTTTCCCGATCGTCGAAAATAAATAGCTTCCCGGCAGCTTTAAGTAATCTTCATTCACCTTTACCATCACGTTTCCTCCTGCTTTTCCGCGGCACCCTGACGCCCGCTCTCTATTCTTTTCACAGGAAATGAGAAAGCTCCGCCTCCCCCGCATACACGGTGTCCGCGGGACCGGTTAAATACATCTCCTCCGAATCCACATCCCATTCCACATAAAGCGTTCCACCTAACAGGGTAACAGTTACCGTGTTTTTCGTCAAGCCGTTTATGATGCACGCCATCACCGCCGCGCAGCTTCCCGTTCCGCAGGCGCAGGTCTCGCCGCTTCCGCGCTCCCACACGCGCATGATGAGATTGTGCGTGTCGATCGGGCACACAAATTCCACGTTCGTCCGCTCCGGAAACATCGCCGCGTTCTCGATCGCCGCGCCCTCTTTTACAAGGTCATAGGGCAGATACGCTAAGAGCTGCCGCTTGGTGATGAGCGGCTCCCCCTCCACATGCTCTTTTAGAAGCTGTTCCTTGTCCGTCAGGATGACCGCGTGGGGATTCCCCATGTTGACGCAGGTCATGCGGTATTCCTTTCCGCCGATCGTTATCGGCTCGTGGATCATTTTTTCTTTGGAAAAAAGAACCGGGATGCGCCGGCATAAAAGCTCCGGCTTTCCCATATTGACGCGCACCGTGGAATTGCTGTCGGGATACAGCCACACCCGGCGCACCACGCTCCCGCTGGCAATGTTGAGTTCTCTTTTATCCGTCAGTCCCTGTTCATAGACGTACCTGCCGACGCAGAGGATCCCGTTTCCGCACATTCCGGCATAGCTGCCGTCCGCGTTATAGATTTCCATTTCAAAATCCGCCTTCAGACCGTCCCCCTCATGAATCAGGATCACGCCGTCCGCGCCGATGCCGAAATGCCTGTCGCACAGCTTTCTTACGAGCGCGCCCTTCTCCTTTGGTAATCCCGCTGTCTCATGAATGTAAATGTAATCGTTTCCGCAGCCCTGCATTTTTACAAATTTCATACGGCTCCTCCATGCCTCCGGCAGTCCCTTACTATAGCATATTCGCGCGCGGGGCATCGGTTCCTATGCAGGACGCCCTGTTTTTATGCAATTCTTATGCGGTATGCCGCAAAAAATTTCTATCTTAATTGCCGGTTCCACTCCGTTAAGACACGCTCCGCCTTTTTTAAGTGGATGGCAAAACCGTTGTCCGCTGCCGCCGCTTCGGGCGTATCATAAATCAGCGTGCTCCAATCCCACCAGAACATGCCCGCAAACCACGGTTCCCCCGAAAAAACGCGCAGGCAGGAATCATAAAACGCCGCCTGCTCGTCCTCGTCATGCGCCAGATCCCGATGCGTAAAATCCCACGGCATTTTCGCGCAGCCGTGCGCACTGCGGCAGCCGATCTCCGCAAAAACAACCGGCTTGCCAAACTGTTCGGACAATTTTTTCATCCGCTCTCTCACCTTTTCCCACGCCGCGCACATCTCCTCCACTGCCGCGCCCGCCTTGCGCGCGACCGGGTAATAGGCGCTCGTTCCGATATAATCCACGGCGTCAAACCAGTTCACCGACTGCTCATGTCCGTGATTGGTATTATAGATGAGCTTTCCCGAATAAATCGCGCGGATCTCCCGTATCAGCGCGCGCCAATGCGCTTCCCTGCGCTCCGTCCCGCACATTTCGCAGCCCACGCAGAACATCTCGCAGCCGCACTCTTCGGCAAGCTCGGCATAATATTTCATAAAATTGCCGTAGCTTTCAAACCATGCATCCCAATAGGGGCTGCGCCCCTCCATATCCTCGTCCGGAAAATCAATATGAGCGCGCCAGACGCCGTCGCCGCAGTTCAGGATCGGTTTCAAGCACACCTTGATGCCGCGCTCATGCGCATGGGACACCGCCGCCATAATATCGCGGTCCGAGCTGTTCCACGCGAAATCAAACCCGATCTGTGTGCTATACACATGTTTCTGCACGACCGCCACGGCAAGACACATCCAGTTAATCCCCGTCTGAAACATCAGCTCGCGCGAGCGGTATCCCGCCTCCGAGCGGTACTGTCCTCTTTTCCCGAAAAAACCATACGTATACCCCTTGATCTCCATCTATCCGTCTCTCCTCTCCGCCGGCAATCGCTATCAGGTAATCGCTATCATACATCGTGCGCGCATCCCTATCGTTCAAAAAATCCCCCGCCTTGCGGCGAAGGACTTTTCCGTTCATCTCAGCCACTCCTATATTGCATACCGTTCAGTAATACGCACTCTTTACGCTTACATCTTAGCAATCACGTGGTGGAAAGTCAATAAGCAGGCCGCAAAGAACCGGTTGCGCCATCCTGTCCGTCATGCTATAATTTGCATAAAGCGCCGGTTCCGGGGAGGAGAACTGCCGCAGTCTGTCCGGTGCTGCAAAGCAGGCGGCACGCTGTCAGGTTCGGTCAGCATCTACTGCAAACACATGAGAATCCGATAGAATGCTTGACCGCCGGCGTCTTTTTTACAGGAGATTCCCATACGAAAACAGCAGCAAACAAAGCTTCAGCCCACAAATCAACTATGCTTCAACGACGGGCTTATGCGCTTTGCAAAGTTGCGCTTATATCCCGATTTAGAGACCGGGCGGAAACGGAGGATTCAAATGAAAAAATTTTTAAGTGAATTTAAGGAATTTATCTCGAAAGGCAATGTCATGACCATGGCTGTCGGCATCATCATGGGCAGCACGTTCACCGCCATCATCAACTCCCTTGTGAATGACATCATCACGCCGCTCATCGGCATGGTCATCGGCGGCGTTGATTTTTCCGGCATCTGCTTAACGGTCGGCAGCGCCAGCATCACGCTCGGCGTCTTTATTCAGGCAGTCATCAATTTCCTTTTGACCGCCTTGATCCTGTTCCTCGTCGTAAAAACCTTTAACCGGTTCCAGCGCAAAAAAGAAGAAGAACCCGCAAAAGAGCCGGAACCTTCCGCAGAGGAGAAACTGCTGACGGAAATCCGGGATTTATTGAAAAACAGACAAAAATAAAAAAGCGCGCCTTGTGCGCTTTTTTATTTTCCCCGAAATCCCTCCCGTAACTCCTCTCCCCGGAACAGAATCTCCTTTTTTAACGGAACCGCCGGAAACGCGTCGTATCCACCCCTGTCGCCGCTCGCCGGATAATAGAAACGCACGCCGTTTACTTCAAAACTCTCCAATTCATACGTACCGTAATCCTGCTGCGCAAGATAGTACGGCTCCCCCGATACGCTCCACGCATATTTTGCAAACGACAACAGCTTCACCGCGAAGAAGCCGATCAGTATCACACAGAGCATCCGTTCCGCTGCGGGATGCCAAAACCGCTGGTACAATATGCCCGCAGTCAGGGTAACGACAAGCAGCACATACGCGTAACCGTAACGCAGAAGCGGTGCGGAAAACAGCCAGAACGCAAACGACACCGCCATGCAGGTAAGCACGAGCAGCGCATCCCCTTCTCCATCCCTGCCGCCGCCCTTCCCATGCCGGATCATCGTCAATAGGAAAAGCGCGATCCACACCGCCATACAGACGAAATCCACCGCGATCAAAAGTTTACCGACTGCCGGAAGCATCGTGGAAAACCAGTGAGGAAGCCATTCCGCGACCGGCATGTCCACAAGCGCCGCATCGTTGAATCCCCGCCCCCAGGTCTTAATCTCCGCCGCATCGCGCGCCGCCGTCTCCGCAGGAATCTTCCAATCCACATCAAGCACGTCAAACGCCGGAAACGGATAGAGCAGATACCCGGATATGAGCGCGGTCCGGATCATCCATGGCGCAAGCACAAGCGTCCCCAGCGCAAGGTAACAGGCAATTTCCTTCCCCCTCTTTTCTTTGAGCAGACGGATTGCCGGCTTTAAGACAAGCAGCAGAATACACCCCGCCGTCAGTTTCAGCGTGACGGCATATACGCCCGCCACACACAGAAGTCCGTAGGGTGCAATCCGTTTTTCTTTTTTCTCCAAATGTACCAGCCAGCGGATGATGATAAAAAAGACCACGCACATAACCGCAAAATCTGATGCGGGCGCAACAATATCGCGGTAAAGAACCGTCAGATAGTAAAACGCTCCCAGCCGCGCAAAATCAGAAAGGCGGAACATCGCACAAAAACGCTTCAGCCGGACTCCCTTCAACACTTCCACGCTTAAAAGCAGCGCAAACAAACCGTTGACGGCATGAAGCGGCTGACCTCCCAAACCTTTCATGCTATACAGCGCCGACAACGCAAAAAAGGAACTGTTATAAGCAAATCTGACATGAATATTTCCAAGACCCGGCACGACGCCGTACTCCTCAATCCATCGGATGCTCTGCGCATGATACAGGTCGGAATCGTAATGCATGTAGCCCCGCGACGTGCCGTATGCCCAGATCAGGACGAGCACAAGCGCCGCCACAGTGTGCGCCCTGCCGCTTCTCCTAATGCTTTGCACAAGCATGTTCCCGATCGCTTTTCTCCACACAAGCACAATC
>JAMPAG010000052.1 GCA_023667365.1 bacterium
TATCTGAAAGAAAATAAAAAACTGCTTTACCTTTCGTTTTCATCGGGACTAAGCGGGAGCTGCGGCAACGCGAATCTGGTCGCGCGCGAGATGATGGAAGAGGATCCCGATATTGAGATTAAGGTCATTGACACGCTGGCGGCGTCCATGGGAGAAGGACTGGTCGTTTACCGCGCCGTGCAGCTTCAAAAAGAAGGGAAGTCCTTTGAGGAGACCGCGCGTGATATTGAGGAGCATGTGATGAATTTTACCCATGTGTTTACGGTCGATGACCTGAATCATCTTTACCGCGGCGGGCGTGTGAGCAAGACGTCTGCGGTGCTCGGCACGATGATCAACATCAAGCCGATCCTGAACGTGGATGAGGAGGGACATCTGATCCCGATCGCCAAGGTGCGCGGCAGAAAGAAATCTCTGCATGAACTTGTGAATTATATGGAAAAAAGAATGGGAAGCTGGCGGGAGCGAAACGACATTGTGCTGATCAGCCACGGGGACTGCCTGGAGGACGCGCAGTTTGTGGCGGATGAGATCAAAGAGCGTTTTGGAATCGACAATTTTCTGATCAATCATATCGGACCGACGATCGGCGCGCATTCCGGTCCCGGCACGGTTGCGCTGTTCTTTATGGGAGAGGGCAGATAACGGCAGAAGGCGCCCGGAATACCGCAGTTCCAAAAGAAAATGATGGAGTTCTAAAAGACTTTCGCATGAGCGGGAGTCTTTTTTGACGGATAGGAAATTTTGCAAACCCGTGAAAAATTCGCAGAGCGGATTCTGAAAGAATTATACTTGAAAGTTCTTTGAAAGCGTGCGAAGCGCGATTTTTTGTTCCCAAAGAAAAAGATCCGCATATAGTACAGTAACAACTATTATATGCAGGAATACGACTTGAAAGACGAACTTTTTATGCAGGAATGCTTTATGGATGAAAGCCGGAACGGCGTGAACGAGTTTCCGATCGGTATGACCTATGTGCCGTGGCAGAAAAATGCCGTTACCTATGAGCATCTTGAGGATGGCTTTTGCAACGGAACCATCTTTCCTGAATTGTGTATGCCGTTTACGGGAAGGAGGTGCGTACAATGAGCTGTGACTGCCAGAGTAGCATGACGCCCGAACAGTGCGAAATGCTGCATGATATTGATATTTTATGCTTTACAGTCATTGACATGACATTATATACGGATACGCACCCGGAGGATAAAAAAGCACAGGATTTTGTGCGGCACTATCAGAAGCTCTTAAACAACTTGCAAAGAGAGTATGCGATGAAATACGGTCCGCTGTGTCTGTCGGATGTTGACATGTACGGCGTTTCGTGGGATTGGGCGGCAATGCCGCTGCCGTGGGAAGGAGGCTGCGCATAATGTGGAGTTATGAAAGAAGGCTGGAGTTTCCGGTCAACATTAAAAAAACAGACGCAAAAGCGGCGCAGGTTATCATCAGCCAGTACGGCGGTCCCGACGGGGAACTCAGCGCGTCCATGCGGTATCTGTCCCAGCGCTTTGCCATGCCCGACCGGCGCGTGGCGGGGGTACTGACCGACATCGGTACGGAGGAACTTGCGCATTTTGAAATGATCGGCGCGATCGTGCATCAGCTCACGCGCGATTTGTCCATGGAAGAGATCGAGGCTTCGGGCTTTGCGCCCTATTATGTCGATCATACCGTGGGTATTTGGCCGCAGGCGGCGGGCGGCATACCGTTTAATGCCTGTGAATTTCAGTCAAAGGGCGACGCGGTTGCCGATCTGGTGGAGGACATGGCGGCGGAGCAGAAGGCGCGCGTCACCTACGAGAATATCCTGCGCCTTGTCGATGATCCCGACATCATTGAACCGATCCGTTTCCTGCGTCAGCGAGAGATCAACCATTTCCAGCGGTTCGGTGAAGCAAAACGGGAAGATTGCAGTAAATGAAAATGGATGATTGCGAAACGCAGAAGACAGGCTGTGCAATCGCGCAAAATATGCAGTCCAACGCAGAAAGAAAAAGCAATCGTGTTTCGCCCCTTGACAAATATTGTATCAGTAAGATATACTAAATGACGGTTAGAATAGACTAACACAAAAAAGACGCAGATATAAGCGGTCTTTGTCAAAGTACAGGCGCGTGATGAACCTACATTGCGCGTATTCTTTTGAAGCAGGAGTTAGATATGGCAAATTCTAATTAGCAAAGAAAAACAAGAAAACAGACAAGCCGCTGCGTTATTACGGGAAAGGAGAAACGAGAGAAACATGTCAGAGGAAGAAAGAAAGTTTTTGGAGATCGTAGACTTGAAGAAAGGATTCGGAAGCGGAGACACCCGACAGGAAGTGCTTCGCGGAATGAATTTTTCCGTGGCAAAAGGAGAATTCTGCGTCCTTCTCGGACCGTCCGGGTCGGGAAAATCCACGCTGCTCAATATCATTGGCGGGATCGACACGGCGGATTCGGGATACATTTCCATTCACGGCGATAAACTGAAAGATATGGGGGAGAAAAAACTGACGCAGTACCGCAGAAAACATCTCGGCTACGTGTTTCAGATGTATAATCTGATCGGAAATCTTAATGTGAAGGAGAATATCGAGGTCGGCGCCTATCTGTCGGACGATCCGCTGGATATTGATGATCTGTTACATACGCTGGGGCTGTACGAGCACAGATATAAACTGCCAAACCAACTGTCGGGCGGGCAGCAGCAGAGAACGTCGATCGGGCGTGCGATCGTCAAAAATCCCGACATCCTGCTGTGCGACGAACCGACGGGCGCGCTGGATTATCAGACGTCAAAGGAAATCCTGAAACTGATTGAGGATGTGAACCGGAAATACGGAAACACCGTCATCATGGTGACGCATAACGAGTCGATCAGGAATATGGCGGATCATGTCATTAAGCTGCGCGACGGCGGCGTCCGGCATAATGAGATTAACGCAGACAAAATTTCCGCGGCGGATCTGGAATGGTAAGGGGTGTGGCGAATATGAAAAAGAAAAAAGTAAAAAACCCGCTTATCAGACGGATCCCGCGGGAACTGACGGGGGACTGGAAAAAATATCTCGTCGTAAGCCTCTTTTTGATCCTCACGATCGGATTTGTCTCCGGCATGTACGTTGCGAACGGAAGCATGATGAAAGCAGCCAGGGAGGGCGTGACAACTTATCGGCTGGAGGACGGGCATTTTGAATTGAGCCGGGAGGCGGACGCGGAGCTGTTGTCCGCGCTTTCGTCCGAGGAACGAAAGTCCGACGGGGAGGCATTTCCGGTATCGCTGTATGAGAATTTTTACCGTAACCGGGAAGAAGACAACAATTGCGACGGGAACATCGACGGCACGATCCGGGTTTACCGGAAAACGGAGGACATCAATCTGGCGTGCCTGATGGACGGAAGCTTCCCGGAAGCGGAGGATGAGATCGCAATCGACCGGATGCACGCCGATAATGTCGGGCTGAAGGTGGGAGATACGATTCAGATCGACGGGCTTTCCTACCGGATAACCGGGCTGATTGCCTATGTCAATTATGGCACGCTGCATGAAAAAAGCACGGATTTCATGTTTGACGCATTGCAATTCGACGTCGCGATGGTGACGGATGCGGGATTTGACCGTTTAAGCGGAGCTGTTCATTATGCGTACGCATGGAAATATGCGGTCGTGCCGGAGGACGAGAAAGAAGAGAAACAGTTTTCCGATGATTTTTTGGAGACGCTATTTACCGCGAGTATGACCTATGGAACTGCGCTGGAGGACTATATGCCGGCGTACGCGAACCCGGCCATTCATTTTGCGACGGATGATATGGGAAGCGATGAGGCGATGGGCGGCGTTCTTCTGGATATTCTGATCGTGATTATCGCGTTTATTTTTGCGGTCACGATCAGCAACACGATCGCAAAGGAATCGTCGGCGATCGGAACGCTGCGCGCTTCCGGCTACAGCAGGGGAGAACTGGTGCGGCATTATCTTTCCATGCCGGTGATCGTGACGCTCCTTGCGGCGGCGGTCGGTAATATTCTGGGATATACCGTGTTTAAGTATGTCGTGGTATCCATGTACTATAACAGCTACAGCCTGCCGACCTATGAAACAGTATGGAACGCGGAGGCGTTTGTCAAAACGACGCTGATCCCCGTGGCGCTCATGTTCGCTGTGAATCTGTTTGTCATCATCCGGATGATGAGGCATACGCCGCTGCAATTTCTGCGGCACGACTTAAAGAAAAAGAAACGGAAAAAAGCAATCCGGCTTCCGGGCTGGAAGTTTTTGCGCCGGTTCCGTATGCGCATTATTCTTCAGAATATCCCGAATTATCTCATTCTCTTTTTGGGGATCTGCTTTATCGCGACGATGCTCTCCATGGCGGTCGGTATGCCGGATACGCTTCAATATTACAAGGATCATGTCGAGGAAATGATGTTTGCAAAATATCAATATGTCCTGCGGTCCTATGAAGATTCGGCGGGCGGTGTGATCGGAACCGGGAATGCGGATGCGGAGGAATTTGGGATCTATTCGCTGCAAAAAAAGACGGATGTGATCGAAGAGGAAATTTCGATCTACGGCGTAGCGGAGGACAGCCGCTATGTGGAAATCGACGATCTGGGGACGCTTCAGGGAAACGAGGTATATATTTCGGATTCCTTTGCGCAGAAATATAATCTTTCAGCCGGCGACAGCGTGACGCTGGATGAAAAATATGAGGAACGCTCTCATCAGTTTCAGGTCGTGGGAATTTATGAGGAATCGTTAAGTCTGGCGGTTTTTATGCCGATGCAGAATTTCCGCGCCGAATTTGACATGGCGGAAAATGCGTTCAGCGGCTATCTGTCCGATACGGAAATCACGGACATAGAGGAGGAAGCGATCGCAACGGTCATCACCAAGCGGGATATTACCAAAATGTGCGACCAGCTGGATCATTCCATGGGCGCCTATATGCAGTATTTTCAAGTTTTGTGCATGCTGCTCTCTGCAGTGCTGATTTATCTTTTGACGAAGATCATTATTGAGAAGAACGAGACCGCGATCTCCATGACGAAGATTTTGGGTTATGAAAACCGGGAGATTGCAGGGCTGTACCTGCTTTCCACGACGGTCATGGTCGTGATCTCGGACGTGTTAAGCGTATTTGTGGGCACATTTGTCATGGGAACCGCATGGAAAACGATCATGGCGGAATACAACGGGTGGTTCGAATTTGCAACGACGCCGCTGGGGTATGGAAAAATATTCGGATTTATTCTGATCGGTTATCTGTTGGTCATGGTTTTTGATTTTAAGCGGATCAAGAAAATTCCGATGGACGAAGCGCTCAAAAATGTGGAATGACGGGAGTAGCAGGTGTCTCTCTGCGCTGGGAGAGTGCACCTGCTACTTAATATTGACGGACCATTTTGCCAATTCTGATAAGATCGGCAGCAGATCCTGAGTCAGATCGGTTGTTTCGTACTCCACCCGGATCGGAACCTCCATGTATTCGGTGCGCCTGATAAGCCCGTTTTCCTCCAGCTCCTTTAAGGATTTCGCCAGCATGGTATTGGAAATTCCTTTTATTTTTCGTTTGAGGTCATTGTAGCGCGTAGAGCCGCTGGCGTTTAAGGAACACAGGATGGAGAGCTTCCATTTTCCGCCGAGGGCATCTGATATTTTCTGTAGCGGACATGCTTCTGTGCAAGGACAGGTATGGCTGATCGACATAGGTATTTCCCCCACTCACTTTTTTCTTACTTACTCATAAATAACTTCGTAATTGACATGGAACTGCCATATCAATATAATGATACACGATACGGAAATAAGAGTAAAGCATTTTTTAAGAGCATGCAACCGATTTGTATGACAAAAAAGCGTGATCGGTTTATTGGGCAAGGAGCGTACAGTCGGCGTATGCGGAAAGAAGGGGTGTGCCTATGAACGTTGCAGTAAGATACTACACGAGATCGGGGAATACGAAAAAGCTTGCCGAGGCAGTTGCGGATGCAATTGCGGGAAAGGAGGAATCGGACGGATGAAGCTTGCATGGAAAGAGTTGATCTACAGTAAGAAAAAATATATTCTGATCGAACTGATCATCGTACTTTTGGTGTTTATGGTGCTCTTTTTGTCAGGACTGGTAGAGGGGCTTGGCAGGGCGGTAACTTCCGGGATAGAGGATATGGACGCGGATTATTTTCTCCTCAGCGACTCTGCGGAGGGGCTGATTACGGTTTCCGATCTGGACATGGACGTCTGTGCGCAGGCAGCCGCGCAGACGGATGCGGAGCTTGCGCTTTTGGATATACAGCGGATGTACCTGACTAAAGCCGGCGGGACGGAAAAACTGAATGTGACCTATTTTGCGATCGAGAGCGGCAGTTTTCTTGAGCCGGACGTAGAGGAAGGCGTACAGTTTGGAGACACGGATGTAAAAAATCCGATTATATTGGACGACGATTATCGGGCGGAGGGCATTCAGACGGGGGATGTTGTTGCGGACTCGTCAACGGGTATGGAATTTACCGTTATTGGTTTTGCGAAAGACCAAATGTATGGACATACTTCGATCGGATTTGTCACGACGGATACTTACACGGAACTCCGTACGATGCTGAACCCGTTCTACGAGCCGTCCTGCCATGCGGTCGTGATCCGGGGGACGGACGTAGAAAACATCCGGATTGAAGGCGCAGAGGTGATCTCAAAAGCGGACATTGTGGAAGCGATTCCGTCTTATATGGCAGAACACATGACGATCACCATGATCATATGGGTGCTGGTGATCGTGACCGCGGTCGTGATCGGTGTTTTTTATTATATTCTTACCATTCAAAAACAAAAACAGTTTGGTGTCATGAAGGCAATCGGCGTGGAAATGAGGTCATTAACCTGCATGGTGGTAAGTCAGGTCGGTATGCTTGCCGTATTCGGCGCTGTCATTGCGGCTCTTCTCACTTATGGGATGGCGGCGGCGCTTCCGCAGGCAATGCCATTTTATCTAAAAAATAAGAATGTGTGCATTTTACTGGTGGTATTTGTTTTGATTTCCATCGCATCCAGCCTGATTTCCATGCACAACATTGCCAAAGTCGATCCAATGAGAGCGATCGGAGGCGGCGATGAATGAGAAAATCTGTGTTGGAAATGGGGCATATAACGAGAGCGACCGGGAGGTATAAGTGAATGAGTGAATCTGTGTTAGAATTGAAGCATATAACGAAATCGTATCCGGATGGCGGAAGAAAACATGTGGTTTTGCAGGATATATCCTTAAAAGTAGAAAAAGGAGAATTCATTGCAGTCATCGGTCCGTCCGGTTCCGGCAAAAGTACGTTTCTTACGATCGCCGGGATGCTGCTGTCGCCGGATGAAGGGTGTGTTGAGATCAATGGAAAGAACCTGTCCGGGGATAAAAAAAAGAACTGGACGCGGATAAGAAGAGAACACATCGGATTCATTTTTCAAAATCATCAGCTTCTGCCGTATTTGAAAGCAAAGGAGCAGCTTTCCCTGTTTCAGTCCAAAGCGAACCGGAGCAAGGTAAGTGTTGACGCGATGCTTGAGGAACTGGGGATGGCGGAATGTAAAGCAAAATATCCGTCCGAGCTGTCGGGCGGTCAGAAACAGCGCATAGCCATTGCAAGGGCATTTGTGAACGATCCGGACATGATTCTTGCGGACGAGCCGACCGCGAGTCTTGACAGGGAGCGGGGCCGGCAGGTGGTGGAAATGATGCGGATGGAGGTAAAAAAATATCAGAAAGCGGCCGTTATGGTGACGCATGATGAGAGGGTCTTGCATCTGGTTGATAAAGTGTATTGTCTGGAAGACGGGACATTGACGGAAAGGAGCCTGACGTCCGATCCCGCATGACGCAGGAGAACGGATGATGCGGCGCAGAAGCCGCGGACACGAAACAATAGCACACGAAAAAACCGTGAAATCTTTATTGTTATGGCAAAATTTTTTGTGGTATTGTGATAGTGTCCTCGTCTTTCTCATAAAATGAAGGAAAACCGTCAAAGGAGCAAATTTATGCCCAAAACAGACGATTCTCCCATGCCCGATACGCAGATATGCCGGGATAAGATGAGGCTGACCGTGACGGACATCAGCCCCGTATTTCAAAAGAAATCAGAGCGGGAGGTTCGACAGGAGATCGGTGCAGGGCTTTATCGGGTTTTCAGAAAATATGCGTCCTGTGTTCCGGGAGGCAGATGCTAAATGCAGGACGCATTCTATGACGCATTGTATGCGCGGCAGTCCATCGAAAAAAAGGACAGTATTTCCGTGGAAAGCCAGCTGGAATATTGCAGATATGAAACCCATGGGGAAGCCTGTCTGGAATATACGGACAGAGGTTTTTCGGGCAAGGATACCAACAGACCGGGCTTTGAAAAAATGATGAGAGATATTCGCACAGGCAGAATAAAGCGCGTCATTGTCTACAAGCTTGACCGCATCAGCCGTTCGATTCTGGATTTTGCCAACATGATGGAGAATTTTCAAAAATATCATGTGGAGTTTGTTTCTTCCACGGAAAAGTTTGACACTTCTACGCCGATCGGCAGGGCAATGTTGAATATCTGTATCGTGTTTGCCCAACTGGAACGGGAAACGATACAGAAACGCGTAACGGACGCTTATTATGCAAGGTGCAAACGCGGCTTTTACATGGGAGGGCGTATTCCTTACGGCTATCGCCTGCGGGAGACGGTGATTGACAATATCCGCACTTCCATGTATGAGGAAGTCCCGGAGGAAAGTGAGCAGTTAAAGCTGATCTACTCCATGTATGCAGACACGGACAATTCCCTCGGAGATATTGTGCGCTACCTGAATGAACACCGGATGAAAAATCTGCGCGGTGCGGACTGGAATACCGCCCGGATCAGCGAAATGCTCCGCAATCCGGCGTATGTGGAAGCCGATATTGATGTGTACCGCTTTTTTCAAGATCAAGGCGCGAATATCTATAATCCTGCAAGCGATTTTACGGGGGACAATGCCTGTTATCTTTACAAAGGCACCGGTTCCGCCACAAGAAAGCAATGCGATTTGTCCGCCAAAGAAATTGTCCTTGCGCCGCATAAGGGCTTTATCCCCTCTAAAACGTGGCTTGCCTGTCGTGCGAGGTGCTTACATAACAGACAGGGAACAAAGACCTGTAAAGCAAAAAATTCATGGCTGTCAGGCAAGGTAAAATGCGGCAACTGCGGTTACGCTCTGACCATCCGCAAGGCAAAAACGAAATGGGGACGGTACTTTGTATGCAGCCGTTCGGGAAATCACGGGAACTGTAAAGGGGCGGGCTGTACCGTTTATGCCGATGTGTTGGAAGAATATATGCTTGACGCGATCAAAGAAAGGCTGTCGGCATTTCCAACTCTCGAAGAGGCGGTATTCGAAGAAGACCTGATTTCCTGTACGGCTGATACGGGAGAAAAGATTCCCTGCGCAGATGACACGGGAGAAAACGGAGAAAAGATTTCCGGTATGGATGACACGGGAGAAAACGGGGGAAAGGCATCCCGGCAAAACCACATGCGCAAAAAAATTCGTCTGACACAGATCGAAGAAGAGATTGATGGATTACTCTTAAAAGTTTCCGGGGCAGGCGGCGTTCTGATGAAATACATAGACGAAAAAGTATCAGAGTTAGACAGGGAACGGAAAGCCTTGCAGGAAGAAATCGTTACCGCCAATGTCACGGGCACAGAAGGCGGACGAAAACGGATAACCAATCATGTAAGCGTATGGGAGACGCTGATCTTTGAGGATAAACAGGCGGTCGTTGATCTGCTCATCAAAGTGATCCGGATCGCGGACGGCAATATGGAGATTACGTGGAATATTTAACGGCTGACTATTGCATTTTAAGCTTACAATGCATAAAATATCCATGGAAAGAAGGGGTAGAAAAATGAAAAAATCCAGAAAACAAGGGAAATTTTTATGTATTGCCATTGCCGGAATGCTCGTTTTGGGAGATTACACAACATGCCCTGCGTACGCCTCCCAGCTGCCGTCAGACGATGTGTGCGCAGAATCGGCTGACGGGACAGAAATAATCGACATAACGGAACCGACCGATGAGCAGCCGGCGGAGTATGACGGCGATTCGGACTTGACCGGCGACCCTATGACTGAGATAGCGGAATTGACCGATGAGCAGCCGGCGGAGTATGACGGCGATTCGGACTTGACCGACGACCCTATGACTGAGATAGCGGAATTGACCGATGAGCAGCTGGCGGAGTATTACGGCGATTCGGTTTTTGTCGGAGACTCGATTATGGAGGGGTTTCGGCTTTACAGCGTGAGGCAGGACAGTTTTGTCCACGATATTCAGTTTCTGACCGCAATAAGTTACTCGGTCCATAATGCCTTAAGACCTGTAAAAGGCAATATTCCGCACCCCGAATATCAGGGGAAAAAGTACCATGTGTGGGATGTTCTTCCGCTCTTAGGCAAAAAGCGCGTTTTTATTCTGCTTGGAACCAACGACCTCGTTTCCTATGGACCGGAAGCCAACCGCGACAAGTACAAAGAACTGATCGACAAGATTTTGGAGGCGTCACCGGAACTGGAGATTCATATTGTCAGTGTAACTTATACGGCGAAAGGCAGGGAAAAGGGATGTTTATACAACCCCTGTATCGACCTATACAACAGCCTTTTGCAGGAAATGGCGGAGGAAAACGGCTGGGGATACATTGATCTGTGTACTGCCATATCCGACGGAGCGGGAAACCTTGAATCGAGCTTAAGCAGCGATAACTTTGTCCATCTCAAAATATCTGCTTATGCACTGTGGGAGGAGGAACTCATCAATTATGCTGACGCCATGTTATTGGAAACAGAGACGGAAGGCGGAGAGACAGACGGAGCGATAGATGAAGCGACAGATGGAGAGATAGCTGGAGAGATAGGCGGAGCGACGGACGGAGAGACAGCTGGAGAGGAAGGCGGAGCGACAGATGGAGAGACAGATGAATTTACTTCCGGCTTCCCGATTTGGGGAAGCGCTGCGTATGACGCAGGATTCGCTCAACCCGAAGAACTTCTATCAGTACAATCCGGGCTTTGACCACTGCAAATGATTTTTTCAAAATACCAAATAGAAACAAAAAAGTAAAAAAAGCAGATTGTTTCAGCGAAGCAGACAGCCTCATCGTAATGATGGGGCTGTTGACTTATTGTTAATTTTGTGTCAAAATAAGTGCGTCGGTTCCGTGTGCTTTTTTAGAAACGGAACATGCGGACACAGAGGTCGGATCATCAACATGCCGCGGAAGCAGTCTGCGGCGTCCTAGCCAAGAAAGGGATGGGACCAGCTTGTATGAGAGGAATTGATACAGAAGTCAGAAAAGTGAGACGGCGCGTATTCAAGGAAATCGCCAATCTCGCGTATACTTCCACGAATCTTCTGGATGATATGGAGGCGCTGCCCTATAAACTGGTCAACAGCGACGAGTCGCCTTATTGGGAGAGTGTGTACAGGGAGCGTGCGGTCGTCAGGGAACGGATGCGTCTTGCGATGGGGATGTCCCTGCGCCCCGAGAATCAGCCCGTGCATGTCAGCCAGGGCGTGGAGGAGAGCGACATTGCCGAGAAATTTTACGAGCCGCCCCTGCTGCAGGTCATTCCGTCGGCGTGCAATGCCTGTCCCGAAAATCAATATTTTGTGACGGACCGGTGTATGGGCTGTCTGGCGCACCCCTGCCATGAAGTGTGTCCGCGCGGCGCGATTTCCATGATAAACGGAAAATCGCATATTGATCAGGAAAAATGTATTCATTGCGGTAAGTGTAAGGCAATCTGCCCTTACGACGCGATCACGCATCAGGTGCGGCCGTGTGCGGCTGCGTGCGGCGTCGGGGCAATTAAGAGCGATGAGAAAAAGCGCGCGTGCATTGACAGTGAGAAATGCGTATCCTGCGGACAGTGCATGGTAAGCTGCCCGTTTGGGGCGATCGCGGATAAATCGCAGATATTCCAGCTCATCCGTGCCTTACAGTCGGGCAGAAAGATCATTGCGCAGGTCGCGCCGTCTTTTGCGGGGCAGTTTGGCGCAAACGTATCGCCCGATCAGTTTAAGACCGCGTTAAAGCAGCTTGGTTTTTATGACGTCTATGAGACCGCGATCGGCGCGGATATGGGCGCGATGGCGGAGGCGCATCATTATGTGGACAAGGTGGCGACGGGAGAACTGCCGTTCCTTTTGACTTCCTGCTGTCCGTCATGGTCGATGCTGGCGAAGAAATTCTTCCCGGAGACGATCGGGAGTATTTCGAATGAACTGACGCCGATGGTGGCGACGGCGCGCAAGATCAAAGAGGATCATCCCGATGCGGGCGTTGTGTTTATCGGACCGTGCGCCTCGAAAAAGTTAGAGGCTTCCCGCAGGACAATCCGCTCCGACGTGGATTTTGTCATCACGTTTGAGGAACTTGCCGGCATGTTTGAGGCAAAGGGATTGCTCTTAGAAGAAATCGAAGCGTCAGATCATATGGATGACGCGACGGGAGCGGGACGCGGTTACGGCGTGGCGGGCGGTGTTGCGTCGGCGATTGAAAATTGTATCAAGGAATATTATCCCGACACCGAAGTGCATATCGAGCACGCGGAGAGTCTGACGGAATGTAAGAAAATGCTGATGCTTGCCAAGGCGGGCAAAAAGAACGGCTGTCTGATCGAAGGGATGGCGTGTCCCGGCGGCTGTGTGGCGGGCGCGGGAACCAATATCGCGATTCCCATTGCCGCAAAGGAGCTTGCGCGCTTTAAGAGCGAGGCGGCGAAGCAGATTCCGGATCAGGAATAAAAAAGAGTTTCGCTTACGCGAAACTCTTTCAAAGAAATGCCGCAGGCATTTCTTTGGGGTTTGCGAAATTTCCTATAGCTTAAAAAAGAGTTTCCTGCGGAAACTCTTTCGAAGAATCCGCTGGAGGCGGATTCTTCCGGGTTTATGAAATGTTACAGAAAGGGCATGGTCATGTTATGCAGAAAATAAGAACGAGGTATGCGCCGAGTCCGACAGGGAAAATGCATGTCGGTAATTTACGGAGCGCGTTGTATGAATTTTTGATTGCCAAGCATGAAGACGGGGTCTTTATGCTCCGCATTGAAGATACGGATCAGGAGCGCTACGTGGAGGGAGCGGTGGACATCATCTACCGTACCTTGGAGCTGGCAGGCATTACGCATGACGAAGGTCCGGACAAGGACGGCGGGTACGGTCCCTATGTGCAGAGCGAGCGCAATAAGAGCGGTATTTATCTAAAGTATGCGAAGGAGCTGATTGCAAGGGGCGAGGCCTATTATTGTTTTTGCGATAAGGAACGGTTAGAGTCGCTTCGCGAGACGATCACGGATCCGGAGACGGGCGAGAGCAAGGAGATCATGATCTACGACAAGCACTGTCTGCATCTGTCAAAAGAAGAAGTCGAGGAAAAGCTTGCGTCCGGGATGCCTTACGTCATCCGACAGAACAACCCGAAGGAAGGCGTGACGACGTTCCACGACGAACTGTATGGTGATATTTCCGTCAACAACGCGGAACTTGACGATATGGTGCTCATCAAATCGGACGGGTTTCCGACCTATAATTTCGCCAATGTGGTGGACGATCATACCATGGGGATCACGCATGTTGTGCGCGGCAATGAGTATCTTTCTTCATCCCCGAAATATAACCGGCTTTACGAGGCGTTTGGCTGGGAGGTGCCGGTATATATTCACCTGCCGCTGATTACGGATGAAAACCATAAGAAACTTTCCAAGCGCAGCGGACATTCCTCGTTTGAGGATCTGATCGAGCAGGGGTTCCTGCCGGAGGCGGTTGTCAACTATATTGCGCTGCTCGGCTGGAGTCCGGAGGAAAACCGCGAGATCTTTTCCTTAGAGGAGCTGATAGAGAAGTTTGACTACCGCCGGATCAGCAAATCGCCTGCGGTATTTGACATCAACAAATTAAAATGGATGAACGGCGAATACTTAAAGGCAATGGATGAGGAGCGCTTCTATGAGCTGGCGCTTCCCGATTTGCAAAAAGCGCTGACAAGAGAACTCGATCTGCATAAGATTGCCGCGATGGTAAAGACGAGGATCGAGATTTTCCCGGACATTGCGGAGCTGGTTGATTTCTTTAACGCGCTTCCGGAATACGATACGGAAATGTATGCGCATAAAAAAATGAAGACGAGCAAAGAGTCGTCTCTGACGGTCTTAACGGAACTTCTGCCGCTGTTGGAAAAACAGGAAGATTACGGCAATGACGCGTTATTTGCGCTGCTTACCGGTTACGCGCAGGAAAAGGAGTATAAGAACGGCTATGTATTATGGCCGGTTCGCACCGCCGTTTCGGGAAAGCAGATGACGCCTGCGGGCGCGACGGAGATCATGGAACTCCTCGGCAAGGAGGAGAGCCTTGCGCGGATTCGCAAGGGAATCGAACTGCTTACACAGTGTTGAGGAAGCGCGGAACAGGCAACTGTGAAACGTATTCATGAGTGTAATTGTTGGATTCCGACGGAAAGCCGATTGTCAGCAAATAATACACAAATTAAGACGCGATAGGACGGAACCGTGAGAGAAGAGGTCTGACCGTGGGGGCGGGCAGGCGGACGAGTACCCGGAGAGCAAAAACGGGTGAAATATGAATCAAAACGAACAGTTGAACAGGGGACAGTCGGATGCGGTGGCGCATACGGACGGTCCCTGCGTTGTCATTGCGCCTCCAGGTTCCGGCAAGACCAAGGTGCTGACGCTCCGTATCGGCGCGCTGATACGGGATTATGGCGTGCCCGCAAAGCACATTCTTGTTGTGACATTTACGCGTGCCGCGGCGGAACAGATGCGGGAGCGCTATTTGCAGAGCAGCGGAAAAACGGATACGGAAGTGACATTCGGGACGTTTCACGCCGTATTTTACCGGATTTTGAAAGAATCCCTGCAAATGGGGGCAAAACTGGACGGATACCGGATGGGACAGCCGCTTCGGATTCTGCCGGAGCGTGAAAAACAGGAGATATTGACTTCGATAGTCAACCAAAGGAAAGAGCGGCGTGCGCAGTTTCCGGACAGGGAGCAGTTATGCGCGTATATCAGCAGGCGCAAGAACCGCATGGAGGCGGAAAACAGACTTGAGGCGGGAAACAGCAGGGACGGCGCCGGACGCGGGGCAGGTGCGATAAGCGCAGCGGAGAAACATGCCGCCGGGGATACAGAAGCCATAGGAGAAGAAATCCTGCGGGAATACGGGGAGGCGTGCAGGGAGCTTGGCGCTCTTGATTTTGAGGATATTACCGCCGGATGTCTCAAGCTTTTGCAAGATGAGCGGAATGCGCGGATTCTTTCCTATTGGAGGGACAGGTACCGCTACTTTCTGGTGGATGAATTTCAGGATGTCAGCCCGATGCAGTTTTCCATTTTGCGCATCATTGCCGCACCGCGCGATAATCTGTTTGTCGTGGGGGATGATGATCAGTCCATTTACGGATTCCGCGGCTCGGATACGCGGCTGATGCTTTCCCTGCGGGCGTATTATCCGCATATCCGGACCTGCTATCTGACGGTCAATTACCGCAGCGGGAAACGGATCGTGGATGCCGCAAGGCACCTGATCATACAGAATAAGCTGCGCTATCAAAAAGAAGTCGCGGCAGGAGGGACAGCGGACGGAACCGTGCGGCTTGTTGTCTGCGAGGAAAAGAAAACGCAGACGCGCGCAGTCTGCGAGGCGCTGCGCAGCATTCCGGAAGATGAGACGGCGGCAGTCATTGTGCGCACGAACGCGCAGGCGGCGGAACTGGAACGGTTGATCGGACAGGCGGGCATCCGCATTGCCGCCGCGCGCGGTAGAAAAGAAAAAAATATCTATGAGTATCCTGTCGCCAAGGATGTGCTTGCTTATCTTACGCTTGCGGCGGGCGGCATGTCGATACAGAACTGCATGAGGAGCACGGGCGGCGCGTCGGTACAGAACTGCATGAGAGGCACAGACAGCGCCGCGTCCTCACCGGAACAGCTGGAAGCCCTGCTCCGTATCGTCA
Organism: bacterium; assembly: GCA_023667365.1. Taxonomy (GTDB): domain Bacteria; phylum Bacillota; class Clostridia; order Lachnospirales; family Lachnospiraceae; genus DLAJ01. The sequence goes on from JAMPAG010000052.1 coordinate 16,023, forward strand.
ATAAACCCTACCGGGCCGTGAGCAGACAGGCAGTCATTGCGAGCGGCGGAAACCTGACGGAACTGTTACGATTTTATGAGGGGAACGCCGCCATGGAGCAGATTCTGCGATCTTTTCAAAGACAAATGCAATGCCTCCGGGGGCTTCCGCCGCGCGCGGTGATCCCGTATCTGCGCAGAGGCATCGGTTACGAGCGCACACTGCCGGAAGAGCCCGTCAGGGACGGTGAGGCGAGAGCGGAGGCGCTTGCAGTGTTGGCGGCGCTGGAACGGGAGGCGGGCGATATGCAGAGTCAGAAAGAGTGGCTTCGTGCCGCCGCGGACGGCAGGCGTATTTTTAGTCCGCCAGGCGGGACGCCTTGCCGGATGCAGGTAATCACCATGCATGCCTGCAAGGGCCTGGAGTTCGATCATGTTGTGCTCCCATACTTAAACGAGGGCGTGCTCCCGCATAAAAAAGCGTTTCTGCCGGAGGAGATCGAGGAGGAGCGGCGGCTGCTTTATGTGGCGATGACAAGGGCAAGGAAAACCCTGCTTATGACATGCGTTCATAAGCAGGGCGACCAAAAATTTCAAATGTCCCGATTCTTACGTGACCTGATCTGAAAAAATTCTCCTACAGGAAATTTCGTAGTCCGGAAGAATCCGCTATGCGATTCCAAAAGAACTGCCGGAGGCAGTTCTTTGAAAGAGTTTCGCGTCAGCGGAACTCTTTTTTAATCATCTTCCGCAAGCAGCTCGTCGAAAGCAATCTCATCCAAATATTCGTCATAGCGGTCTATCACGGCTTCCAGCTCCTCGTCGTCCGTGATATTCTCAATATCCGGCTCGGCATCAGGATTCGTCTCATCGGTCAGATAGCGGTAGAACCAGGCCCGGTCGGGACTGTATTCGCCGTGTTCATCAACCGGAAGCAGCGCGACATACCGGCGTTCGGATTCGGGGATCGTCAGGATCGCCGCGACAATGCAGGTTGTATAGCCGTCGTCATGGTAGACGTCTAATGTGACCAGTTCCTCGTCGGCACGAAGCTGCGCCAATGCGTCTTCATTTCTTTTTTCAGACATAACAAAACCTCCCTGCTCTCTGTTTTAGTTTACATAAATTCATCATGTAACACAGATTTTTTTAATATTTTATAGAAAGCATAGGAAAAAAGCAAGGTTTGGATAGGAAAAGAAAAAAATTTGTGTTATACTACATATAGCTTTGCAGGGAACCCAAAGACAGGCGATACGAAAACGGAATGGAAGGGCACTCTATGAGACACGAGATTGAGCACAGAAAAGGCGTCCCATATCCGCTCGGGGCGACGATCATTGAGGACAGGATCAATTTTGCCGCGGTCATGCATACGCAGAACGAATGCGGCGTGATCCTTTATGACAGCAAGAGCGGGAACGAATGCAGGATTCCGTTCAGAAGAGAGGACCGGATCGGAAATATCTGTTGTCTGTCCATCGCGCGGAATCCGAATATTTCCTATGAGTATCATTTTTATGACGGGGACGAGGTCCGGATGGATGCTTATGCCAGACGGATCATCGGCAGCGAGCGCTGGGGGGCGGCAGGGATAGAGCGCGCCGGCGGAGGACCTGCAGAGACATACGCCGTTACAAAACCGCGGTTTCGCGCGGGAATCCTGGAGGAGAATTTCGACTGGCAGGAGGATGCGCCGCTTCGGACGCCGTATGAGGACAGTGTTTTTTACTGTACCCATGTGCGTGGTTTTACCAAAGCGCCGGGTTCCGGCGTAAAGAAAAAAGGAACGTTCGCGGGTGTAATCGAAAAAATTCCTTATTTGAAAGAACTTGGCGTTAAAAATATGGAATTTATGCCGCTTTACGAATTTTCCGAGACGGAATGGCAGGAAAAGGACGATACGATGCAGTATGCCGTCAGCCACTATATGGACAAGCCGGGCGGGGCGGAGGCGCGTATCAATTACTGGGGGTACTGCGACGCATACTATTTTGCGCCGAAAGCGTCCTATGCGGCGTCCGGGGACTGCGTGAATGAGTTGAAGCTGATGATCAGGGAACTGCATAAAAACGGCATCGAGGTCATCTGTCAGTTTTATTTTCCCGATTCCTGTAAGCAGGGCTACATTCTGGAGGTATTGAAATACTGGGTTCTGGAATATCATATAGACGGGGTTCATCTGATGGGGAACGACATTCCGGTGACGCTTCTTGCGACGGAGCCTCTTTTCAGCAATACCAAGCTCATTTACTACGGATTTCCCTATGAGCAGATCTATAAGGGAAATGAGATACCGGAGTACCGCAATCTTGCAGCCGCGACGGATTGTTTTCTGACGGATGCGCGCAGATACTTAAAGAGTGACAGTGATACGCTTCAGACGATGATGTGGCATTTTGTCACGAATCCCGCCAAAAACGGTGTGCTGCATTATATCACAAATTATTACGGCTTCACGCTCTATGATCTTGTGTCTTATGAACACAAGCACAATGAGGCAAATGGTGAGGATAACCGGGACGGCAGCGACCAGAATTACAGTTGGAACTGCGGAGTGGAGGGGATGAGCCGGAAATCCGCCATCGTGAAGCTGCGTATGCGGCAGATGCGCAATGCGATGGCAATGGTCGTGCTCTCGCAGGGAACGCCGTTTCTGATGGCGGGCGATGAGGACTGCAATACACAGAAAGGAAACAATAATCCTTACTGCCAGGATAACGCGGTCGGCTGGAAAGACTGGAACAGCGGCGCATGGGTGGAGAGACAGCGGGATTTCATGAGAAAGCTGCTGGCATTTCGAGCGGCGCATCCCGTTTTCCGCAAAAAGGGAGAGTGCAGTTATGTGGACAGGCTTTCCTGCGGCTATCCCGAAATTTCGTTTCATTCCGAGGAGGCGTATCGCTTCCACGCAGAGAGCAGTCACCGTCATATTGGACTGATGTATGCGGGCGCTTACGGGAACCAGAAGGGCGGGCAGGACGCGGACGTTTATGTCGCCTATAATATGCATTGGACGGAACAGCGTTTCGCATTGCCGAAGCTGAGAAAAGGATATGTGTGGAAGCTTGTCATGGATACGGCGCTTGACGACAGCTTCGGCGTAAACGAGTGGAAAACGGACGGGCATACGACGGCGCAGGGACGGAGTATTCAGGTGCTTGTCGGGATGCGGTCAGAGGAGAAAAAAGGAACTGCGCCTGCGAAAACAGGGCGCGGGCAGACTGAGAAAAAGAAGAAAGCGGAGAGTGAAGCGGAAACATGAGTAATTTATGGAAGCATCTAAAGACGATCACGGTACACAAATTTTTCGTCATGCGGCACTGCTTTCGTTTAGGGTTGTATAAACAGGGACTGACGCACGATCTGTCGAAATACATGCCGACCGAGCTGATCGCGGGGGCGAAATATTACCAGGGCACGCGAAGCCCGAATGCGGGAGAGCGGGAGGCAAACGGTTATTCGCTTGCGTGGATGCACCATAAAGGACGCAACCGCCACCACTATGAATTTTGGACGGATTATAATATTGTGACAAAGCGTGACGAACCGATGCCGATGCCGATCCGGTATGTTTTGGAGATGCTTGCGGATCGCATGGCGGCGTCCAAAGTATATCTTGGAGAGGCTTATACGGATGCGTCGCCGCTTGCCTATTACCAACAGGCGAGCGATCATATGCAGATTCATCCCAAAACGCGAAAACAGCTTGAGTTTCTGCTGCGTATGCTCGCGCGGGACGGCGAGGAAAAGACGTTTCATTATATCCGTACACGGATCATGAAAAAGCGCAGATAGGAACATGCGCGCAGGCGGCGCATATAGTAATAGTAAAATCATCATGGAGATTCCGGATGAATTCCATTTTTTTACTCTTACTTCTTTTATGCTGCTGCAATCAGGGCGATGGCGGGTGCGGACAGGGGGATGACCGTCCGTGCGGCGAATCGGACTGCGCCGGAAACAGACCGTGCGGTACGTCAAATTGTAGTAACGCAGACAGACCGTTCGGCACG
>JAMPAG010000053.1 GCA_023667365.1 bacterium
AATGCCAAAACAGAACGTTTACAAGAGCTGCACGAAATGGTAACGGCGGTGAAGCATGACGGAGAGGTGGGGCTTGCCTATATGAAGAGCTATGAGATTGAACAGCGAAGGTGGAAGCAGGGACGAGAAGAAGGGCTTGCGGAGGGAAAAGCGGCCGGTCTTGCCGAGGGACGGACGCAGGGTATGATCCAGGCGAAGATCAGCTACATTCTTGATCTGCTCGATGAGCTGGGCGATGTTCCGCCCACTCTGCGGGAGACCATCACCGTGCAGACGGAGGAAGAAACGCTTCGTACGTGGCATAAGCTGGCGGCGAAAGCGGAAAGCATCGAGGAGTTTGCTGCATTAATAAAGAAGTAAAAAGATATGGAGAACGTGTAACTTGCGCTTAGCATGGACGTATGACTGGCAGGAGCAATCTTACAGCAGGTTGTGAAAGCAGGGACTCATAAGACGGAGAGTGCCTGCTTTTCCTATGCCCCGCTGATCTGACGCAAAGGAATGAACGGCGGCGCAGCGCCTGCAAGTCTGAAGTGGGGGAATCTTAGACAGTCGTTGCAAATCGCTCCAAAATTTGTTACTATGCATAAGGAAACACCGATCATATCCGTGAGCGTGATTACCGGACATGATCTATGACTCTGTTTCGAGGATTAGATTTATGGATCAGATTCATGGATCCGAACCATGGATACGGTGTAGGTTTCCTTACAGGAACTTTGGGAGGTGCCGCTATGAGCTGGGAGGCAAATGTGAGAACGGTGACGCCCTATGTCGCGGGCGAGCAGCCCAGGGAACAGGGCGTTATCAAGCTGAATACAAACGAGTCGCCGTATCCGCCCGCACCGGGCGTACAGCGGGTGCTGCGGGAATACGACGCGGGAATGCTGCGCAAATATCCGGATGCGCAGACCGAGCCGCTCTTATCGGAGCTGGCGGCATATTACGGTGTGGAAAAAGAGCAGGTATTTGTCGGAGTTGGTTCGGATGACGTGCTGGCGATGGCATTTCTTACTTTTTTCAATCATCCGACGCTGCCGGTGCTGTTTCCAGACATTACCTACTCGTTTTATGATGTGTGGGCGGAGCTGTTCCGGATTCCCTATGAGGCGCAGGCGCTTGACGAGCGGTTTTGTATCAAAGAAAAAGATTATCATAAGCCGAACGGCGGCGTGATTATCCCGAATCCGAATGCGCCGACAGGCGGGCTTGCACCGGTTTCCATGTTTGAGAACATTGTGCGGGCGAATCCGGATGTGGTCTGTATCGTAGATGAGGCTTATATTGATTTCGGCGGTGAAAGCTGCTTAAAGCTGATCGACCGCTATGAGAATCTTCTGGTGGTGCGGACGTTTTCGAAGTCCCGCGCCCTTGCGGGGATGCGCATCGGATATGCGTTCGGTTCGAAGAGGCTGATCCGTTACCTGAATGACGCGAAATACTCTTTTAATTCGTATACAATGAACAGCGTCACACTGGCAGCAGGCGTGGAGGCGCTGCGTGACGATGCGTATTTTAAGGAAATCACCGGCAGGGTGGTCGCGACGCGGGAGAGGAGCAAGCAGAGGCTTGCGGAGCTTGGCTTTACGTTTCCCGATTCCAAGAGCAATTTTATTTTTGCTACGCACGAGAAATACAGCGCAAAAGAATTATTTGAGGCGCTGCGGGCGCATAATATTTATGTGAGACATTGGGATAAGCCGCGCATCGCAAATTATCTGCGCATTTCGATCGGTACGGATGCGGAGATGGACGAGTTGTTTGCGTTTCTGAAAATATATTGCAGCAGAATGGAGAAAACACTATGATAAAAACAATATTACACGGCATTGTAATCGGAATCGCGAACATCATACCCGGCGTGAGCGGTGGGACAATGATGGTATCCATGGGAATTTATGATAAGATTATCCATTGTATTACCCATTTGTTCAGTGAGTTCAAAAAGAGCGTGCTCTATCTGCTGCCGATCGTACTTGGCATGGGAATCGCCATTGTCGCGAGCGCGTTCGGTCTGGAATATCTGTTCGGGCATTTTCCGGTGCAGACGAATCTGCTGTTTATCGGATTAGTGATCGGCGGGCTTCCCGCGATCTGGAAACGCGTACAAGGCGTAAAAAAAGAAAAAGACCGCTGCATTCACGGCGGGCATATTGCGGCGGGCATTGTTTTTTTTGCGCTGGTCGTCTTTCTGGCGGTCATCGGGGAGAAAGAAGGTGCGGCGGCGAATATGAGTTTTACGCTGCCAAATGTCTTGAAGCTGTTCGGCGTCGGCATTGTCGCTTCGGCGACCATGGTCATTCCGGGTGTCAGCGGCTCCATGATGCTGCTGCTTCTGGGATATTATAATCCGCTTATCGCGCAGATCAGCGATTTTATCCGTGCGCTGACCTCATTTGACATGGGCGGGATCGTGGCGGGCTGCGGTGTGCTGATTCCGTTTGGCATCGGCGTGGTGTTTGGCATTTTTGCAATCGCCAAGCTGGTGGAGATTGTTTTTGAAAAGTTCCCGCTCTATGCGTATTTTGCGATCATCGGGTTGATCGCGGCGTCCCCTGTGGCGATTCTGCTGATGGGAAGCTACCCGGCGCTGACGGTTGTGAATGTGCTGACGGGCATCGTGTGTCTTGCGGCGGGAACGTTTGCGGCGATGAAGTTGGGAGAGAAATAAGCGCCGCGGCGGAAGCGGATTTCCACGCGGGAACGGAGGTGCGCATGGAGGCATATACGGAGTTTGCGCGGGTGTATGATGAGTTGATGGACGAAACACCCTATAGGGAATGGTGCAAATGGATCGTTTCCATGCTTTGGGAAAACGGGATCAGGGACGGGCTCGTGCTGGATCTTGGCTGCGGAACGGGAAATTTGACTGAACTGCTGTCTGTGGCGGGGTATGATATGATCGGTGTGGACGCCTCGGCGGAAATGCTGGAGCAGGCGGTACGCAAAAAAGAGGAGGCGAAGATTGACGTTTTATATCTCCGACAGAAAATGGATGCGTTCGAGTTGTACGGGACCGTGCGCGCGGTCGTCTGCTGCTGCGACTGCATCAATTACCTGACGGAGCCGGAAGCGCTCTTACAGTGCTTTCGTCTGGTGAACAATTATCTGGATCCGGGCGGACTGTTTCTGTTTGACTTTAATACGGTACATAAATACCGCGATGAGATTGGGGATGCGGTCATTGCCGAAAACCGTGACGATTGCAGCTTTATCTGGGAAAATATCTATGACGCGGAAAGCCGTATGAATGAATACGATCTGACGTTGTTTCTGCGGGAGGCGGACGGACGATACCGGCGGCATGTCGAGACGCATGTGCAGCGCGGGTATGAGCTTTCGGAGATCAAAGAACTGCTTGCGCGTGCGGGGTTACGGTTTATGAGTGCGTTTGACGACTATTCGATAAAGGAGCCGGATGCGTTAAGCGGACGCATTGTCGTATGCGCGCGGGAATACGGGAAGGAGAAGCAGAGCGTTTGACGTTATTCACAAAGGTTCCCGAAAATGTCATGCTGTTTTTTGCAATCGCTTGGCACAAAATGGTATTTCCTTTATACTTAAACTGACTTTTACGGAATAATAGGATCAATCAACAAGGGCAATCCATAGTACGGGAAGTGATTCCCTGCTATGGCTTGCTTCATACATGGGGGCGTTGTTATGAAAAGAAATATATTATATCTGTCGATCGCCGCCGGCTTTCTTATGCTGTCCGGCTGTGGGAAAGAAACGCTGCCGGATACATATATCGAGGGAAGCGATTTTCAGTACACGTGGCAGGGATCATGGGACTGGGAACCTCAAATGCAAAGGGGGGAAAAGGGGTACTATTTTCGGCAGGGCGAATTTGTCTATTATCTGGATGAGGGAACGGGGGAACTCTTTCCGCTCTGCGCTAAAGCAGACTGCCTGCATGACCGTGAGACGGATCAGGAGAGAAAGGAGTCGTGTAATGCCTATCTGTATTTCGATGAGTTTTCCGGTGACAGTGCAAAGGGAATAATGTATTATGACGGGGATCTGTATTGTCTTACGGATAAGGGATTTAGAGAGGAGACGATCCTGTACCGTCTGTCCGAGGACGGCGCAAAGAAAGAGCAGGTCTACCGCTGGACAGGAGTCAACGTGGAGGAATGGGTCGTTCATAGAGGGGAGTTCTATTATGCAGAACATTTTTATACCTATGACGACGAGGGTGAGATGGAGGAGCATTATATCTTAAAGGCGTTGAACCTGACGGGTACGAGAAAAGAGCCGGAGGCGATCTATGCCCTGGAGGAGGAGAATATCTTTTACGCGGGGTTCAACTGGTTCAAGGCATATGGAAATTATCTTTACTTCATTGTTTCCGGTGCGGAGGATCGGGGTGAAGATGAGCTGTATGCCTATGAAAAGATGTTCTTTTATGATATTGCCGCCCAGGAGGTAAGAGAGCTTGTCTATGAAGGGATGCCGGAGGAAGAAGATATTCTGGAAATGACGTTTTGGCAGGATCGGATTTTGTTCCTGCCCACTCTATGGGATGCGGACGATATGGAGGGTTCCTATCTTCGGACAGGCAGGATATATATTGCCGATCTGGACGGCTCGAATGTGGAGACTTTTATGGAGGACGTGCCGATGGGGTATCATCTGCTCAGTGACGGCAGGTATCTATATCTGACCAATTCCTTTATGGTGACGATGGGGGAGCTCGGGTTCATGGATTATGATGAGGAAAAGATTTTCTGGGTGTATGACGAGAATCTTAACATGGTGGACACCTTTGTCCTGCCGGAGGAGATTACGATCTTTGGAGAACCGCCGATCGGAGATTCGGAGCAGATGTTCATTATTTACCGTGATGATAACGACGGCTGGGGGCTGCTGCGCTTTGATAAGAGCGCGATCGGGAGCTGCGGCGGCGCCGAGATCGGGCTGACGGTCATCCCGTATGAACGGGAATAAGCCGGGGAGATGCGTATGAGTGTTTTCAGGTATGAGTGGAGTAAGCTTTGCAGGAAAAAACTGTTTTTGCTGATTACGCTTTTGTTGTTTGCGGGAAATCTGCTGAATGTATATGCCTATGAAAAGAATACGACCGTCTTCTTTTATGTTTATGAACAGAAAGAAAGTTATCAGGAGTATCTCGCCGGAAATCAAGAGGCGGATACGGACGGCTATTACCGGCAGGACAGGGAGCAGCAGGAGAGCTATATCGCCTCTTACCCCTCTTTTATCGGGGAGATGCAGGACCGCGCCGCCCGGATGATGGGCACGGCAATCTATGCGGAGCCGGAAAGTTATGTGTACCGAAATCTCGTGAAAAGCTGTGTGGATTTTGCGCCATTGTCCGAGGTTGTGCCGCAGGCGGATAATTGTTTCGGGATCCGGGAACTGGCGGAGTATCATAACGGGCTGCTATTTGTACTGGTCTTTTTAGCGGTTTTGGGATATTATGTGCTTTTTTATGAGAGAGACAGAAATCTGCTGCTGTTGATCAAAGGCAGCAGGAACGGGCATATGCCTCTTGCGGCGGCGAAGCTTGCGGTAATGGTCTTATCCGCGCTGTTTTATACGGCGCTGCAGGAGTGCGCTTCGATTTTGCTTTTCGGATGGATGTACGGGTACGGGAATCTTTGCAGGGCGGTCCAATCGGTTTCGCTGTTTCGCAATTGCGCGTATCCGCTGACGGTGGCGGAGGCGCTTTGTTCCATTGTATGGATCCGTATGGGGATCGCGGCGGTCATTGCCTGTCTGCTGTATGGGCTTGGCATGCTCTTTAAGAGCGCGCCGTTTGTATGTATGGTCTTTGGGGGTACGCTGCTGGCGGAGTATTTTTTCAGCCGCCGTTTTTCGATCAGTGGGACATTCGGCGGTCTGAAATGCATCAATCCGTTCTATTGCTGGAACATGAAGTGGGTGCTGGGTGAATATTTTAATCTGAACCTGTTCGGTCATCCGGCAGGAAAGAATATCTGCGCGGTTGTTGCGGCAGTCTTAATGGGAATCCTGTTTGCGGCAGTGGGGCTTTTGGCGTTCTGCAAGACTTGTCAGATCAAGAAGGAGGGACGGCTGGAGCGGATCATGCGGGCGCTCCGCGGACGGACTGCGTTCCTCAACAGGCGGATCAGCCTGCTGTATTATGAATTTTATAAGATGCTGGTTCAGCAGAAGAAAGGGATCGTATGCCTTGTTCTGCTCGCATGGTGCGTCAGCGAATCCGCCGCGGTTTCGGAAGCGCAGCATTACGCGAGTGCGAAAACGGCGTCTTATCATTACTATATTGATCGTCTCGGAGGGCGGATCACGGAGGAGACGATTCTCTTTATGGAGCAGGAGGAAGCGTTTTTTGTGGAGGTGCGCAAGGGCCCCGGAGGCGCTTTCGCTTCGGAAGATCCGCTAAGGATGCAGGAGCTGATCGCAAGGGCGGATATGCTGGAAGACGGCTTTCGCATGGTAAAAGACCAGTTGGAAGCATTAAAAGAAAAGCCCGGAAACCTTTGGGACAAGTATCTTTTGGATGAAGTATTTTATAAAGAGCTGTGGCAGGATACCGGAACCGATCTGACGTTGTGGTTTATCGGAGCGGCGGTTCTGCTCTATCTGGTCTGCGGTATTGGTACCGTGGATGAAAAAAAGAACATGAATTTTCTGATCCGTTCGACGCTTGGCGGGAGAGAACGCATAGAACGGAGCAGGAATCTCTGCGCATATTTGTGTGCAGGCGTCCTGTTTGTGCTGACCGAGCTGCCGCTGTTTCTGCGGTATGAGCGGGTCGATCATTTTACGGCTGCGGCACAGCGGGTCTGCGACTTTACGAGCGTGCATTTGGCAAGCGGGATTCCGCTCGGCGGGATGATCGCGCTGATATTTTTGTTAAAGGCGCTGAGTCTGGCGGCGGTATGTTTTGCCGGAAGGAAGCTGTCACGGCTGATGAAGAGCGAAATGCCCGCCATGCTTACCGGAATCGGCGCCGCAGGTATCATTGCATTCACGCTGCATCATTTCGGAACGGATATTGCCACATTGTTGATGGGGATGAAAGGATAGAACGGGGAAGCGTATGGAGTTAAGACTTGACGGAATCGAAAAGAGCTATGACCGGGGAAAAACTTATGCCGTAAAGGATTTTTCGGTCAGTTTTACGCCGGGCGTGTACGGCTTACTCGGTCCGAACGGGGCGGGGAAAAGCACCTTGATGAATATGATTACACAAAATCTGGAACCCGATCGCGGCACGATCACACTGGACGGGGAGGAGATTGACGGGCTCGGCGCAGACTATCGTTCCCTGATCGGTTATATGCCGCAGCAGCAGGGGGTGTATGAGGATTTCACGGGTGAAAAATTTTTGTGGTATATGGCGGCGCTGAAAGGGTTAAAAAAGGCGGAAGCAGCAAAACGGATCAGCGGGATATTAGAGATCGTCAATCTGAAAGGCGACAGGCATAAAAAGTTAAAGTCCTATTCCGGCGGAATGAAGCAGCGGATTCTGATCGCGCAGGCGTTGTTAAACGATCCGAAAATTCTGATTATGGATGAGCCGACCGCGGGGCTTGATCCCAAGGAACGGATCCGGATCCGAAATTTTATCAGCGAGATTTCGAAAGATAAGATCGTGCTGATCGCAACGCATGTCGTATCGGATGTAGAGTATATTTCTAAAGAAATCCTGATCATGAAGTCAGGGAGTGTCGTAAGAAAAGGGACGCCGCAGGAAATCATGACCGAGCTGGAGCATCATGTGTTCGAAGTTTTGGTGACGCCGGAGGAGCAGAACGCATATGAGAATCCGGATTGGAAGATCGCCAACATGATGCTGACACCCGAAAGGACATGCCTGCGCATTGTTTCGCAAAAAAAGCCGCAGATCGGCGAGGTGCGTGAAGCGGTTCCGAATCTGGAGGATGTCTATTTGTATTTAGTAGAATAAGGAAGCCGGGCTTTCATCGACCGGCGTATGCCGACGGGCGGATGTTTCTTCATGACAGCGGATCATAGATCAGGCGGGTACCACAGGCAAAAAAGCGCTTACAGAGGTTCTGCAGGTGCTTTTTTTATGAAAGAAAAGGGGTGCTCCCGGCTTGCACTTTTGCTGTATTGATCCTATAATCAAAAAGGAAAATGAATCAATGTAGGAAACGGATGCAGGAAAGGAACCGGTAAGCAGCATGGAGGATTATATCGTCAGAGCGACGGCGGCGGATGCACAGATCCGCGCGTTTGCAGCGACAACGAGGAATCTGGTGGAGACCGCAAGGCAGTATCATAATACAAGTCCGGTGATCACGGCGGCGCTTGGCCGTCTGCTCACGGCGGGCGCGATGATGGGGAGCATGTTAAAGGGAGACCGCGACGTGCTTACGATCCAGATCAAGGGGGATGGTCCCGCAGGGGGACTGACCGTGACGGCGGACGCGAAGGCGGACGTGAAAGGCTATGCCGTACAGCCGCAGGTTATTCTGCCGCCGAACGCCGCGGGAAAGCTGAATGTCGGCGGCGCGGTCGGAAAGGGAAGCCTGCGCGTGATCAAGGATATGGGATTAAAGGAGCCCTATGTCGGACAGACCGCATTACAGACGGGAGAGATTGCGGAGGACCTTACTTATTATTTTGCGGTTTCCGAGCAGGTGCCAAGCTCGGTCGGGCTCGGCGTACTGATGAATAAAAACAATACGGTCAGACAGGCGGGCGGCTTTATCGTGCAGCTCATGCCGTTTGCCGGGGACGAGGTGATCACCCGTTTAGAGGAAAACCTAAAAAGTATCCGCTCCGTTACGGCCATGCTGGATGCGGGGGATACGCCGGAGCGAATCTTAGAGCAGGTGCTTGACGGACTGGATGTGAAGATCACGGATACGCTTCCGACCGCCTACCGATGCGGCTGCTCAAAGGAGCGTGTGGAGCGCGCCATCATCAGCATCGGAAAAAAGGATATTTCGGAAATGATCGGGGAGGGAAAGGAAATTGAGGTAAGCTGCCAGTTCTGCGACCGGATCTACAAGTTTGGCGTGGAGGAATTAAAGGCGATGCTGGCAAGGTGCAGATAGCGGTATGCTGCTGGCAGCGGTCGCGTAAGTCCGTGTTTGTGCCGGATTTGCCGGGCAGGGCGGACAGAGGGCGGCAAAATGTATGCACAGAGCGGCATGTGCAGACCGTGCGGTGCGAGCGGGGGCATTATTCCCCCGCATCCACGGTAACGCGCGCTTTGGTCAGGGAGGTTTCGATCGCGTCGAGCAGAAGCAGGCTTGTGTATTTTGAGTCGGTGTCGTACGTGATCCCTTCCAGCGTCTGTGTCTTTACAATCTGAGCGGAAAGTTCGGCAAAGGCAGGCTCCATGAGCGGGTAGAGTGTGGAAATGGTCTCGTTTAGATTGACCATGCGGATGGAGTTGATATTGTCCGCATCGACATAAACCTCAATATCCACGGTGTTCTCTCCGAGCCGGACGCTGGTTGTGTAAACGCCGGGATTGTAGAGAGCCTGTGCGGTGTCGGTTTCTTTGTTTTTTCGCCCCGGAAGAAACATGACGAGCATCAGGATGATGAACAAAATGCCGAGGAGAACAAAAATGGCGGTATAAATGACTTCCTTTTGATGCAGCACAACGATTTTGGTTTTGTTGCTCATGACGGTATCTCCGTATAAAGTGTTAGTATAATGTATTCGGCATCATGCAAAAATAGACTTTTATGTAAGGAATTGCGAAACGCGTGATACGGGCTGTGCAATTGCCAATAGACTTTTAAGAATGGGAAAGGGTGGAGCGATATGAGTAAATACACAAGGGATGATATTTTACGGATGGTGAAGGAGGAAGACGTGGAGTTTATCCGATTGCAGTTTACGGATATGTTCGGCGCGTTTAAGAACGTGGCGGTCACGGCGAGCCAGTTGGAGCGGGCGCTTGACAACCGCTGTATGTTTGACGGTTCTTCGATCGAGGGGTTTGTGCGCATTGAGGAATCCGACATGGCGCTGCATCCCGATCCGGATACGTTCGTGATTTTTCCATGGAGACCGCAGCAGGGAAAGGTCGCGCGCATGATCTGTGACATCCACTATCCGGACGGCGCACAGTTTGAGGGGGATTCGCGTTACATCCTGAAAAAGGTCATCGCCAGGGCAAAGGAGATGGGCTATACCTTTGACGTCGGACCGGAGTGCGAGTTTTTCTTATTTGATATGGATGAGGAGGGGCGTCCGACGGTTAAAACGTCTGAGACAGCGGGATATTTTGATCTGGGTCCGGCGGACCGTTCGGAAAATACGAGGCGGGATATGGTGCTGACGATGGAGGACATGGGATATGTCGTGGAGGCGTCCCACCATGAGGCCGCGCCCGCGCAGCATGAGATCGACCTGCGCTATGACGAGGCGCTGCGGATCGCGGACGGCATCATGACGTTTAAGCTTGCGGTCAAGACGATCGCCAGACAGCACGGCAGACATGCGACGTTCATGCCGAAGCCGGTTCATGGCGTTCCGGGGTCGGGGTTACATATCAATATGTCGCTGTCCAAGGACGGAAAAAACATGTTTGACGACAGCACGGATGTGCTCGGTTTAAGCCGGGAGGCATACTATTTTATCGGTGGGATCATGAAGCACATCAAGGGAATCACGGCGATTGCGAATCCGACCGTCAATTCCTATAAGCGTCTTGTGTCGGGCTATGAGGCGCCGGTCCATATCGGATGGCAGGGGAATAACCGGAGCGCGATGCTGCGCATCCCGGCTGTTGTGGGCGAGCATATCCGGGTGGAACTTAGAAGTCCCGATCCGACGGCGAATCCTTACCTGCTCTTAGCGCTCTGTCTTGCGGCGGGCCTGGAGGGGATCGAGAAAAAGATCATGCCGCCGAGCGCGGACAACGACAAGGCGCAGTGCAGGGAGAATCCGGCGCAGGCGGAGAGTCTGCCCTCGTCCCTGATGGAAGCGGTCATATGCTTAGAGCAGGATGCTTTTTTATGTGAAACGCTCGGCAGTCATATCAGCAGGAAATATATCGAGGCAAAAAAGAAAGAGTGGGAGGCGTACTGCACGCAGATCACCGGCTGGGAGATCGACCAGTATCTGGATCGGTTTTAACATCTGTCCGAATGTCTGATAAAAAACGACAGGGGGGATGTGTGTGATTCAGATCATTGTGGTCATGCCGAAAGCGCAGGATGCAGACAGTATCAGACGCATCCTGATGAAAAGCGGGTATGCCAATGTGTTTGCGGTGAGCAGCGGTGCGAAAGCGGTCAGTCTGATGCAGGAATTTGACGACGGCATCGTCGTCAGCGGTTTTCGGATGGTCGATATGATGTATTCCGATGTATACGCCGATATGCCGGCGGGATTTCAAATGCTCCTTTTAGCGTCGAGGGATGCGCTTTCCACAAAGCAGGGGCAGGACATGGTATGTCTTTCCATGCCGTTAAAAGTGCATGAGCTTTTAGATACGCTGCAAATGATGTCGAGAGGGATCCTGCGCCGGCGCAAAAAGGCAAACAGCGGCGCCAAGGGCAGGAGCGAAGAAGAGCAGCGGCTGATTCAGGAGGCGAAAGCACTTTTGATGACGCGGAACCATATGACGGAGGAGGAGGCGCACCGCTATATCCAGAAATGCAGTATGGACAGCGGGACGAATCTTGTAGAGACCGCGCAGATGGTTCTGGCGATGATGCATTGAAGCGCCTGCTTTTGGAATTGTATATTTTGTGCAATCAGGAACGTAATGGATTGCGTTTCGCAATTGTCTGTTATATGTTTAGAAATGATAAGGAGATGGGGCGGAAATGGAACAGGCAGTACGGGGGGAGACGGCGGCACAATATGATAAGATGACGAAGACGCCGGTTCCGAAGCTGATCGTGAAGCTGGGAATCCCAACGACGATCAGTATGCTTGTCACGCATATTTACAACATGGTGGATACGTTCTTTGTGGGAAAGCTGGGAACGAGCGCGTCCGGCGCGACGGGTATTGTGTTTGGCTTTATGGCGATCCTCCAGGCGGTGGGGTTCATGCTCGGACAGGGCGCGGGCAGTCTGATCTCCAGACGGCTTGGAAAAAAGGACGCGTCCTCCGCGGGCGTGTACGCATCGACGAGCTTTTTTCTGGCGCTTACCGGCGGACTGCTGATCGAGATTCTGGGACTTTGTTTTTTGGAACCGATGCTGAAAATGCTCGGAAGCACCGACACGATCCTGCCCTATGCCAGACAATATGTGTGGTACATTCTGTTAGCCAGTCCGTTTATGGTATCCAGCTTTGTGATGAACAATATCCTGCGCTTTGAGGGAAAAGCGGCTTATGCGATGTGCGGGCTGATGGCGGGCGCGATCTTAAATATGGGCTGCGATCCGTTGTTTATGTTTGTGTTTGATATGGGGATTGCCGGCGCGGGGCTTGCGACGGCGCTGTCGCAGTGCATCAGCTTCTGTATCCTGTTGTTTATGTTTTTGAGCGGTAAGACGCAGAGCCGCCTTTCCATCAAAAACGTGGCGCGCGACCTTTCCCTGATCGGGAATCTGCTGGCGACCGGACTGCCTGCCATGCTGCGGCAGGGCATGAGCAGTATCGCGACGATGCTCTTAAATCACTGCGCAAAGGAATACGGTGATCCCGCAGTGGCGGCAATGAGCATTGTCAACCGGATCACGATGCTGATTTTTGCGGTCGGGTTGGGCGTCGGACAGGGATTTCAGCCGGTATGCGGCTTTAATTACGGCGCGGGCAAATACAAAAGAGTGCGCAAAGCGTACGGGTTTACGCTGGCGCTCGCTACGGTCATGCTCGGAACGTTTGCGCTGATCGGACTGCTCTGCGCGCCGTGGGCGGTGCGGGTGTTCCGCGATGATGACCGCGTCGTTGAGATTGGTACGCTTGCGCTGCGCCTGCAGTGCGGCGCGTTGTTTTTTCAGCCGCTGATGGTAATGACAAACATGCTGTTACAGAGTACGGGCAAAAAATTGCAGGCGGCGTTTACGGCGCTCTTGCGGAGCGGGCTTTATTTTATTCCGGTACTGCTTATTCTCGTACATATGCAGGGATTGTTCGGTGTGCAGGCGGCGCAGCCGATCGCGGATGTGATGGCGTTTTTGACGGCGCTGCCGATCGCGGTGTGGTTTTTTGCCAAGCTTCCGAAGGAGGACGCGGACGGAAAGGTGACAGGCGAAGAAGGCGCGGCACAGCCGGAACGTACGTTGGACAAAGAGGGCGCGGCACAGCCGGAACGTACGTTGGACAGAGAGGGCGCGGCACAGCCGGAA
This sequence comes from bacterium, assembly GCA_023667365.1. Classification (GTDB taxonomy): domain Bacteria; phylum Bacillota; class Clostridia; order Lachnospirales; family Lachnospiraceae; genus DLAJ01. The sequence continues at coordinate 13,248 of JAMPAG010000053.1, forward strand.
CGTACGTCGGACAAAGAAGGCGCGGAAAAGCTGGCGGCGCTGACCTTCGACGACGGACCGAGCGTGGGCACGACGATGGAAGTGCTTTCGGTGTTGGAGGAATTTCATGAGGTGGGGACGTTCTTTCTCATCGGTCAGAATATCAATGAACAGACGGAGCAGTCGGTAAAACGCGCGCTTGCGCTTGGCTGTGAGATCGAAAATCATTCGTGGAGCCATCCTGCGATGCCGGAGCTTCGCGCGGAGCAGATGCGGGAAGAGGTATCGCGGACGACGGCGGAGATCGTGCGGATCACAGGCAGAGAACCGATTTTTTTCAGACCGCCGTATATTGCTATATCGGATGAAATGTATCGGCAGATTCCGCTGACTTTCATCGCGGGGATCGGCTGTGAGGACTGGAATGAGGAGGTCAGCGCGCAGGAGCGTGCCGCGCGCATTCAAAATGAGGTGGCGGACGGCGCCGTCATCCTGCTGCATGATATGGAGGGCAATCATAAGACGGTGGAGGCGCTTAGGACGATTATTCCGATGCTTAAGGAAATGGGCTACCGCTTTGTCACGCTGGAAGCGCTTTTTCAGGAAAAAGGCATTTCGTTAAACGAGGATGTGCCCGTTAAGGAACGGCGCTGCTATTCCTGCGTGCGGTGAATGCGTGCAGTTCCGCGGCGGTGCGGCACGAACCGTGCGAATGGAAAGCGCAGCCCGCGGCAGTGCAGCGCGGGTCCGCGGATGGAAAGCGCAGCCCGCGGCGGTGCAGCGCGAACCATATTTGTAAAATCAACCCGCAGTAGTATGACGCGGCGCGCGGTTGCAGAAGTCAAATCAGATTCGATACCGTCGGACGTTCAAATAAAGTAAGGTGTGTTGCAGGAAACGTTTTCACCTGCGTTTCCCCGAATGGACAGCAACATTGCTTATGGAGGTTTGAACGTATGAAGAACGGAACGAAAAAGGGAAAATGGCTGCTTGCATTGACGTGTCTGCTCTATGCGGGGGAGTCCGTGCTGCTTGCGGGCATGGCGTTTTTGAACGGAAAGATTGTGGAATACGCGGAAGCGGAGCGCTTAAAGGTCATGTTGTGGATAGCGGGAGTGCTGGTCCTGCTCACCCTGTTCGATTATTTTTGGCTGGCGGCTGCCACATGGATCAGGCTTCAATTTCTGGCAGACGGCGAGTTAGCCATGAAAAGCGGCATCATGAAAAATATACTCCGCAGACCGTTAAAAAGCTTCCGCGGAGAAAAAGATGCTTTTTATATGAATCTTCTGACGACGGATATACAGTTGTACCGTGCTCAATACTTAAACCAAATCCCGTTTTTATGCTGTTCGGCTGCGGCGATCCTTTCTTCCGTGGTCATGTTGTGGAGGCTGAATTTCTGGCTGCTGCTTGCGGCGGTCGTGATGGCGGCAGTCCCGCTGTTTGTCACAAAACCCTTTACCGGATGGGAAGAAAAGAAAACGACCGCTTATTCGGAGGAAGGCGAGCGCTATACCAATACGTTAAAAGAGACGGTCGAGGGATATGAGACGATCCGTACCGGGTGCGGCGGGGAGCGCTTTTGGCGCCGCTTTGACCGGGCGGCGGGGGCATATCAGAAGGCGTACTCGGAATATGAGTTTGTCAGCACGATGAGCTTTGAGACGCTGATGAGCGTGGCGGGAATTTCGTCGATCGTCTGTATGGGACTGGGCGGGTGGCTGGTGGTAAAAGGCGCGCTGACTGCCGGAATGCTGTTTGCGGCAACCCGTTATTTTACGTCGCTTTCCAACCATTTTACAAATGCGATCGAATATGTGATCCATATCAGGGCTTCCAAAAAGATCATTACAAAGTTAAGCGGACAGAGGAGCGCAGCTTGTGCGGCGGAGAGCGGCGCGGCGCTCATGCCGCCGATGGAAGTTTCTTATGACAGTGTGTCTTTTTCGTTTGGAGAGAGGCAGCTTTACCGTGATTTTTCTTATTGCTTGCGGGCTGGCGGCTGTTATGCCGTGGTCGGAGAGAGCGGCGCGGGAAAGTCCACGCTTATGAAGTTGTTGTTAAAATATGATGACACGTATTCCGGCAGGATTTCTATCGCGGGGCGGGAGATACGGACGCTCTCTGAGGAAGAAATTTATGCCGTGGTCGGCGTGGTAGACCAGGCGCCGTACCTTTTTAATGCGCCGCTTTATGAAAACATCACGTTGTTTGGCGAGGTGCCGGCGCGGGATTCCGGGGAATACCGCGGACTGCTTGAAAAGCTGGGACTGGACGCATTGGCAAAGCGTGTGGGAACTGCGCCGCTTGGAGATTTCGGCGATAAAATCTCCGGCGGGGAGCGGCAGCGGATCGCGGTGGCAAGGGCGCTTGCGGGGCGCCCGCAGATGCTGATTTTTGATGAACCTGCCGCATCGCTGGATCCCGTTACGCGGGACAGCCTGAATGAGTTGATCTTTTCCCTGCACGGATATACGCGGATTGTGATCACGCATGACAGGCGGGAAGACTATATCGCGCGGTTTGACGGTGTTGTCAATTTGTGACCGGTCAGCGCCTTAGGAGAGGAATGTCCGGCAGGGCTGAAATTGCGGGAAAATTCCCCGATGCAGCCCTGCTTAGTCGCTTTACGAGCGGAGTACCCGGCGCTCCTTGCCGGTTTATTCTTTTAATAGGCGATTGCGAAACGCATAATCTGTATGATGCGTTTCACAATCGCTTGTTATTCTTTTAAGGACGAGATTGCGTAGTTAAGCCTTGCCAGTGTCCGGATCATGGCAATGATAATAAGGAGAAGGAAAACGAGCCCGAAATAGGCAAACCCGACTCCGCCTGCAGCGGCAAATGCGTCTATGAAAAAGCATACCAGTTCTATGATGACGGCGACTTGGAACATCCGGCGTATCTTGTAGTAATGCGTCAGTTTGGATTCCGCGTCGCTGTAGAGTGTGAACGGTTCGTCGGTTCTTTTTTTGCGCAGGATCACCCAAAAGCTCCATGTCTGCACGATCTCAATGCCGGTGTCCTGCATCAGTTCCCGATAGTCGTTATCGATGCCGGTCAGCCGGTCGTTAAAATCGATCTGATATTCGTATTCTCCGGGCGCACAGGTGTCAAAACGCCAAAAACCAGCGAAATATCCGGTCATGGCATATCCGCGTTCCGCCATGCGGTTCAGCCATGCGGCTTCTTTTTCATTATTATAGCTTAATTTGAATCTGATCATGTCGCATTCCCCTTTCTGATACGCTGTATTCTTTCCAGATTTCATCACTTTTTCATCAGTACCGCGCCTTTTTGCGCTTCGACCTTTTTCCATATCAGTACCGCGCCTTTTTGCGTTTCAAGCCTTTTCCATCAGCGCCGCATTTTTCAGAAGTTCTTCCAGACGGGCTTTCTCTGCGAGAAAAGCTTCCAAGCCCGCATCCGTGATCAGGTACTGCTTTTTTTTGCGGGAGTCCATGTCCTCGCGGTAGATTTTGATCCATTGCTTTTTGACAAGCGACTGAATCGCGCCGTACAGCGTGCCGGCGCCGAGAAGGACCCTGCCGTTTGTCAGCGCGGAAACCTCCTGTATGATGCCGTAGCCGTGATTGGGCTTGCGGACAGCCAGCAGGATGTAAAAAAGAGCCTCCGTAAGCGGAATGTTTTTTTCCATGTCGTATCTGCTTCCTTTCGTTGTCTGCAATCTTCTATCCGTGTCAAACCGTGATTTCTATCTGATTTCCTTCGAATCCGACGATACAGCTTTCATCATGTCCGTCACCGGTCGTTCTTGGTCCGGACAAGACTTCGTACCCGTCGTTTTTGAGGATTTGCGTCAATTCATCCACTTTTTCCACGGAACCAACGCTGAAAGCGATGTGTTCTGCTCTCATGAACCTGCCTCCGATTTGTTGGTTATTTTTTCGGTACGGTATTTACAAAATATATCGTCAAACGATATATCACAAAATCAATATATCACGAGACGATATATCTGTCAAGCATGGTGACAGAAAAATTTGAGCGTTGGAATTTTTTTTGAAGTGTCTGCGATTCTAAGAAGAAGCAAATGACAGAGTAGGTGTTTTGTAGTAAAATCAGTGTTATGAAGATGAATGGGACAGCCGTTATCATCTGTTTTCACGGTGTCAGGTATCGCGGCGCGCGGAAAATGATGATTTTAGATTACAGCAACAGGAGAAAGCGGCTTTACAGAGGATCAATGCAGATGAGCAGATCAGATGAGTGATCGTGCATCAAAATGACGATAAAACGGAGGAAAAACGATTGAAGCGACAGGAAGAAAAAGATGACGGCAGACCGACGCACATCAGGGTGCGCGGGGCAAGCGTACATAATCTGAAAAATATTGATGTGGATATTCCGCTGAACAGGATCGTCGGGATCGCCGGGGTATCCGGTTCGGGAAAATCTTCTCTGGCGCTGGGGATTTTGTACGCGGAGGGTTCAAGGCGGTATCTGGAAGCGCTCTCCACTTACACGAGAAGACGCATGACGCAGGCGGAAAAAGCGCAGGTGGAGGAGGTATCGTATGTCCCTGCAGGTTGCGGCGGGGGATATGGATTTTACCTATTTCAATGCGACTTATACCGTGGAGAACGCGTTATCCAAGGTAAAGGATGAAAAAGGAATGAAGCGGGTGGAAAAATTTTTGCGGCAGGGCGTATGCCCGGACTGTAAAGGGACCAGACTTTCCGAAAACGCCCGTGCGCCCAGACTGCGTGGGATTTCGCTTGCGGAGGCGTGCACGATGGCTTTGTCCGATCTGGCGGTATGGGTGGCGGGAGTACCGGACTCCCTTCCGGCGGAAATGCGGGCGATGGCGGAGAGCATCTGCGAATCCTTTCAAGGGGCGGCAAAACGGTTGATGGATTTAGGCTTGTCCTATCTGACTTTGGATCGTGCGGCGTCCACATTGTCAACCGGAGAGCGGCAGAGGATGCAGCTTGCCAGAGCGGTCCGAAACCGTACGACCGGCGTCCTGTATGTGCTCGACGAGCCGTCCATCGGTCTGCATCCCGCCAACTTGGAGGGACTCAAGGGCGTGATGCATGATCTTTTACAGGACGGCAATACGGTCGTTCTGGTGGATCATGACGTGCAGGTACTCTCGGAGGCGGACTGGCTTATCGAGCTTGGACCGGAGGCTGGCGCGGGCGGCGGCACGGTCATTGCGCAGGGAAGTGTGGAGGAGGTAAAAAGGAATCCGGGCTCCCGGATCGGCAGGTTTCTCGACGGAAAGGCAGTCGCAGGCGCGGGCGGGCATAGCTCGCCGGAGAAACTGTTTGAGCTGGGAAAGATTCATTTGTCTACATCCGAGCTCCATACTGTGAAACCCTTGGAAGAAGATTTTCCCAAGGGAAGGCTGATCGCGGTGACGGGCGTATCCGGTTCGGGAAAGACGACGATGATCCTGGAAAGTCTGGTTCCGGCGTTGGAGGCTTCAATAAAAGGCGAAACGCTCCCGGCACATGTCAGGTCTGTTTCCGCCGACGGCATCCGTCAGGTGAAACTGATTGATGCGACGCCGATCGGGATCAATGTCCGCTCCACGGTGGCGACTTATGCCGATGTGCATGATGAATTGCGTAAGATTTACGCAAGGACGCCGGATGCAAAGGGGCGGGGATATAAGGCGGGGGATTTTTCTTATAACACCGGAAGACTGCGCTGTCCGGTCTGTGACGGAACCGGCACGATCAGTCTTGACGTGCAGTTTTTACCGGATGTGGAGATCACCTGCCCGGATTGCGGCGGCTCACGGTATGCGAAGGAGGCGGGGCTGATCCGGCGTGTTTCCAAAAACAGGCAGGGCAGCAAGACGCTACCCGAACTCATGGATATGAGCATCGACGAGGCGCTTTCCGCTTGCGCGGATCTTCCGAATGTGGAGCGGCGGCTCAGGGTGCTGCACGACCTTGGGCTGGGCTACCTGACGCTGGGAGAAGAAACGCCGAGCCTGTCCGGCGGGGAAGCGCAGCGGCTGAAACTGGCAAGCGAAATGGGAAAAGGACAGTCAGATTCCGTCTTTGTTTTTGATGAGCCGACGATCGGTCTGCATCCTTTGGATGTGGAGACGCTTTTGCAGGTATTTCAGAGACTGATCGGATATGGGGCGACCGTGATTGTGATCGAACATGATCTGGACGTAATCCGCAATGCGGATTACGTGATCGACATGGGACCGGGCGGCGGGATTCACGGAGGCAGCGTCATTGCAAGAGGAACGCCGCAGGAAATCTGTGCGGACGAGAACAGCGTGACCGGGAAATATCTGGAGCAGTATATGGGGCAATCATTTTAGCCTGAGCCTTTTGCAAATGTATTGTAATCTGGAAGAAAAGGGATACTCTGGGTAGAGAGAAATGTTCGCGTATCGGAGGTTGAAATGCTGTTTGTAATTGTCAATTGGATCTATATTTTTGCTGTTTCATTTTTATTGGGTACGGCATTTTCAAGATGTGCGGGACGCCTGTTTGGCTGGGAAATCGAAAGCGTTTCGGAGACCGTGTTCTACGGTCTGATCTGGGCGACGGTGTATGCGCAGGCGTTCAGTCTGTTTCATGGCGTCGGCGTGCTTGCAAACGGAATCCTGCTCGCCCTCTGCGCCGCGATTGTGCTTGT
>JAMPAG010000054.1 GCA_023667365.1 bacterium
GTGTTTTTGACCGCCTGCAAAAAGTAGGTGTCGTGCAGAACATAGGAAAAATTATAGATCCCGGTTCCACGATAGGTCTGGGACGCAAAATTATAGCTTTCCTCAAACGAGTACACAAATACGTCGATGAGCGGATATACCATGAAAAATCCCAGAAACAAGATCGCCGGCAGCAGATACAGCCAGCCTTTCGCCTTATTTTTTTCCATCATGCCCCTCCCTTCCCGTGTCTGTCCCCGTATTTGATGCGGTAGACCAAATCCTTGATCCTGCCGATGTTCATATACAGTGTATCCTCGCTGATGTGCTTTTTTGCAAGCTCGGACAAAATACGCGGTTTCGCCGCCGCGTCGATCACGATTGTGTCAATCAGCTGGGACATCGGGATATGCTCGTTTTCCAAAATATTCTCAAATGGACACTCATCCCGCCCCCAGAGCAGGAACAGGCCCTTCTGCATATACAGCCGGTCGAACTGCTGCGTCGCATCCACAAAGATCGGCATGTCAACATCCTCGTTGCCCATGAGCGTCGATTCTTTATCAATGTATTTTTGCAGCCATTCATAGAGGAACTTATTATTCCGAATGACCTCGCTGGAACGCTTTTTGCGTTCCCTGAGCACCTGCTCATATCTGCTTTTGTTAAAAATAAAAACTTTGCCGTCGTTTTCCGTATACCGCCCTTTCGCGTCATGGCACGCAAAAAATAACGCCACGTCAAACGAATATGAAAAATCGAGCATCCGCGTCGGGAGCGCAAAATGCTGTGCGATCTCGATGCAGGTCAATTCATCAAAATTAAATAAATGTTTCATTTCATCGACAAAACGGAACATCTGACTGTCCGCCGTCTGAATGTGATTGCCGCGGAGCCCGGACGGAATGAGCACGAACTCACTGTTCGCCTGCCCGCGGAACACAATGACGTCGCCCCGCCCGTCCAGTTCTTCTATATATTCTCCATAGGAGCTGATCTTCGCCATTTCTCTATGCCTTCCCTGTATCTCAACATCATTTTCCCTGACGTCCGCTCTGATTCCGTCTGCAAAACGTCTTCGGACGCGCAGGCATTCTATCCTTGATCACCGCCGAATAACATCCTGTTGCGCGATACGCTGTAAACGCCCTTGGTCGCGCCGGCATTTCTATCCTTGATCATCGCCGAATAACATCCTGTTGCGCGATACGCTGTAAACGCCCTTGGTCGCGCCGGCATTCCTATCGGCATTACAAACACCTCTGTCCATGGCATTTATAAGGAAAACGGAACCCGTTCCCCCGTCTGCTTATCAAACAACAGCACCTTATTCGGCTTTAGCGAAAAACGGACTTCTTTCGCATCCGCGTCCACTTTATTCTCCGCATTGATGATGGAGCGGACCGCCGCGCTCTGCGCATGCGGATTTGTCGAGACGACGCTGATGTCGCGTCCCATAACCTCCACGCCCGAAAGCGCGCAGGCAAGCGCGCCGTCCTCTTTTAACAAAAAGCCCTCGGGACGAACGCCGACATCCACGCGCCCGTCCTTCGCGCCCGGAACGGACAATACGGCGTCCCCGCCGATAGAAAGCGTCCCCGCTTTCACCTCGCCGTCGAACAGATTGATCGGCGGTGTGCCTAAGAATTTTGCGACAAATAAATTGACCGGATCGTCATATACGTCCTGCGGCTTTCCGATCTGCTGCACCACGCCGTCCTTCATGACGACAATGACGTCGGAAATGCTCATCGCCTCCTCCTGATCGTGCGTCACAAATACGGTCGTGATTCCCGTTTCCCGCTGGATTCGCCGGATCTCCTCCCGCGTCTGCAGACGCAGGCGCGCGTCGAGATTGGACAGCGGTTCGTCCAACAGCAATACTTTCGGCATCTTGACCATTGCGCGCGCGATCGCGACGCGCTGCTGCTGACCGCCGGAAAGCTCGTTCGGTTTCCGGTCCATCAGCTCCTCAATCTGCACGAGTTTTGCCGCCTCGTATGCTTTCTCATTCATCTCCTGCTTTGTCAGCTTGTCTTTTCCTTTCAGATTCTCCAGCGGAAATGTGATATTCTGCCGGACCGTCAAATGCGGATAGAGCGCATAATTCTGAAAGACCACGCCGACGCCCCTATTCTCGGGCGGAAGCTCCGTCACGTCGTCTTCCCCGAAAAAGATTTTTCCGCCCGTCGGCTTTTGCAACCCGCAGATCATAAAGAGCGTCGTACTTTTCCCGCAGCCTGAAGGTCCAAGCAGTCCGACAAGCTTTCCGTCCGGTATCTCAAAAGAAAAATCGTTGACTGCGACGACTTCGCCGCCCGCCTTCTTATTGCGGTTTGGAAATTTCTTGGTTAAATTCTGCAATACTACTTTCATAAGCGATATTCGTCCCTTTCCTGCTGCCCGGTATGATTCTTTTCTCCCTGCTCGTCGCAGCTTCCGGCTCTCCGGTATGCTCCTTCTGCCCTGCTCGTCGCAGCTTCCGGCTCTCCGGTATGCTCTTTCTGTCCTGCTCGTCGCAGCTTCCGGCTCTCCGGTATGCTCCTTCTGCCCGGCGTACCGGATTCCCGCACCCTCATTATAGTGTGCCGCCACGGTAAAAACAAGAGAAAAAATATCGAGAAAAGGCTTTCTAACCCCCTAATTTTAACAAAACGCGGTAATTTCTGCGCAAAGTATGCAATTTCTATTTGATTTTCCCGCGATTTCCTACTATAATATCCGTACCGAATATTTGCAGGACTCCGAGGGAGGTTTTGTGTATGAAGAACCGGCGACATAAACGCAAGGAATTCTATTCCGTACTTTTTGTCTCCAACATCGACAGACGCAACCGGCATTTTCGCATCGCGCGCTCTACCCTGCATCTTCTGTTTGTTCTCGTTCTCGTGATTTTTGCCGCGGTCGGATGGCTCAGCTATCAGGCGGCAGCCAGGATACAGCAAGAGAGCGGCTTGGAAGCACAGCTTCGCGAACAACAGCTTGCCGGTGAACAGCTCGTTTCGGAATGGGAAGACGAAAAAACAAACTTGACGCAGGAAAAACAGACATTGGAGGAAGAACTCGCTTTCGTCCGCTCGGAATTGGATGCGCGGGAACAGGAATTGCAGGCGATCGCAGAAGCGGAACAGGAAGCGGCAGCCGCCGCGGAACGTGAAGCAGCCGAGGCGGTCGTTCCTACCTTATATCCTTCTTCCGGCGTCGGGGTGCTGACCTCCACTTTTTCCGAGGAACACCCGTACATCTCATTTACCGCAGAAGTCGGGACCGACATTATTGCCGCGGGCGGCGGCACGGTCACATCGGTCCGCTCAGACGATACTTACCGCCACATCATTGAGATCGAACACGAAAGCGGATATACGACCTATTACCTCTACCGTCATGAAGCCGATTTGAAGGTGGAAGAGGGGGATCAGGTTCAAAAAGGAGACTCTCTGTTCACGGTCACTTCGGAGAACACCGAGTTAGACTATGAAGTTCTTTATGGAGACGAGTTGATTGACCCGCTCTCCATTATCGCCGCGAAGGGGTAAAAAATCGCGCTTCGCGCGCTTTCGAAGAATCTGCTGAAAGCAGATTCTTCACGGGTTACGAAAATTTTTATATGGGTAAAAAAGACTTCTGCTTACGCAGAAGTCTTTCGAAGAATTGCTGACGCAATTCTTCACGGGTTGCGAAATTTCCTATAGGTGAAAAATCGCGCTTCGCGCGCTTTTGAAGAATCTGCCGGAAGCAGATTCTTCACGGGATTATGAAAAAAAGATACAGGCATGGCAGAACGCCATTCCAAAAAGGAGGAACAGATTATGCGTGGAAAAAATACTGATAATGGGAGATCCCAAGCAAACGTCGGTACGATCATCGGACCCGGTGCCGTATTTGACGGCAACATCAATGCGCCGGAAGCCGTCCGTATCGACGGCACCTTAAACGGCGACTGCTCCTGCCAGGGAAATGTCATTCTTGGCACGGACGGCGTGATTATCGGCAATATTACGGCACAAAATTTCACGATTTCCGGGAAAGTAACCGGCGATGTTCATGTCGGCGGCAAACTGGAACTTTTTTCTACCGCCAGACTGGCAGGCAATGTTACGGCACGTTCCCTGATCGTAGATGAGGACGCCTGCTTTGACGGCAAGTGCACCATGACAACCGCGCAGCCGGAACCGTCATCCAAGGCATTTGACCGCAAAAAAGCAAAAATGCCGGAGCAGGAGAACTCCGCTTCTGCAGAACAGGAGCGTTCTTAATTGCGCTATTCATCCTATATGCAGGCTTTTGAGGTACATAAAAACAGACCTGTCCATTACAGGCAGCGTGCTTTTCCATCCGCCGCCCCTATATGGAATCGGTCTGTTTTTCTGTAACCTTTATGGCTTTCCTATGACTTCTCTCTATGGCTTTTCTTCTCTCTGTGACTTTTCTTCTCTCTGCGGCCTTCTATGAATTTTCATCCAGCCTGCGCACAATCTCCCACACGCTTTGGGCGATCTCCTCTTCCGGGCGGTTCCCGTCCACGATCACGCAGCGTTCTTTCTCTTCCAGCAGATGAAACGCTTTTTGATAATTCTCCCGCACCAGCTTCAACCGTTCTTTCGTCTCAAACAGCTCCGCATGCTGACGGTTTCTCGCGATCCGCTCCAACGCCACATCCGGCTCCACGTCAATAAATATATTGACCGCAGGGCGTAGGATCGCGCTGCTCGGTTCATTGGCGCGGATCACCCAGCCCATCGGCATGTCTACGCTGTTATAGGCATAAGAAGAAAAATAGTACCTGTCCGTAATCACGGTCGTGCCCGCATCCACTTTCGCCGCAATCCCGTTCTCCTCATTTAACAAATGATCCAGACGATCCGCAACAAACAATCCCGCAATGACGCGGTTGTCCGTCCGCATCTCCCCTTTTAAGATCCGCCGGATCAATGTGCCGATCGGAGAATTGGTCGGCTCCATTGTCAGTTCACAGCGGACGCCTTCTTTTTGTAAGCGCTCGTAAAGATGCGCCGCCTGTGTGCTCTTTCCACTTCCGTCAATGCCTTCCAGCGCGATCAATCTGCCCCGTTTTTTCTTTTGTCCGTTTTCATCTGCCTTTCCCATAGTTCCTGTATTCTCCCGCTTCCGTCCTACAAATCTCATATCACCTACTTTGCCTGCGCTACTGTATGATTCGAATAGGTGTCCCATGTCGGCTCATAATCTGCGGTCGCCTGATTTCCCCACATATCCCATCCCTCACGTACGCCTCTTGCAAAAAGTTCAATCCGCGGTCCCTGACTGCACGCTTCAATAATAGAAATCATTTCATCCGGTTTACGGCTATGCTCCCGCTTGATTGTTCTCAACAGATTCACTTGCGATCTTGCGGGCTGCAGTGTCCGATTCGGCGCGCTCTTTTTCTTTATGCCAAATAAAACCAATTCTGTGACATTCCTAAAATAGAATCCTACTCCCCGCCCGTCCGGCTCTCCATCTTTTCGTACTTTCTCCCATACAATATTCCCTTTATATTCAAACCCCCATGCATTCATAACATCCAGACCGTCCGGAAGCAGGGCATTGGGGACCCACAAATATAAATGCGCCTTATCCCCTGTCATTTCCGAAACCGGCAGCATCTTAATATCTTCCAGGGTCATCGTCTCATAACGGGTAAGCCGCCGGTGCTCCGGCGCGACTTTTCCTGTCCTGTTTTGGAACTGCCATGGCGGATCCGCATAAATCGTATTATACTTCTTTCCCTCTGTAAAACTCTGTAAATTCTGTATGGTGCTCTTTAAGTCTGCCATATCCTTCAACACATCCCTTTCTAATTCCTATGGCTAAAATAGGACATCCGCCGTTTCGACGTGAGTCAAGCCTATAAGTCAATTTCCCTATCCATGTCGTACTCGCTCCATATTTTTTTATTAAAGGCTGACCGTCGGCATCTTTTTCCTTCTTAAAAATTTCATTCAGCTCCTCTGATCTTGTTACGATCACCCCTGCATCGATCAATCCACAATCAAAATACGTTCTCATCGCTAATAAATCGCGGTCGAAGGTCTGATCTTTACTATTCCATTCCAAGTCAAATGCAACTCTGTTTTTCAAAAAATCAATATTATGACCGTCGATATAGCCTTCTATTGTCTCAATTTCATATGGCTCATCCGCAAAACGTCCTCTTCGCTGTGCCGTTTGTCTGGGATACTTTTTTACAATCAAATCCCCTCTGATTCGTATTTCTCTCCACCCATACGGATATAAAACATCGTCAAATTTCTTTGGTATCGGTGACTCATTGCCTCCTGCCCTTTTTATATCTGCCAGAGTCAGATGTAATTGTCGAAGGCACTCCTGTAATTCGTTCCATTCTTCCGGAAACGCGTCCTGCAATATTTCTAATGCATGTCCATAATTATAAAATTCATATTTATCAATAATATCGGTATGGATATAGTTTCTATAATCCATCTTTCCTCCTCAATATTCCTTAAATAAGTATCACAAACGGCAGTCCGCCTTTCAAAAAACAGAAAATGTTTTTCCTCAGTATAACACACGCGGAAACCCTTCTCAAGATTTTCTTGATCAAGAAAGAAAACGGCCGATCTCATCCAGAAAGCGCTGTCCGTACTTCGCGAATTTGTATTCGCCAACACCGCTGACGTTCAGCATATCCGCTTTGGTGCGCGGCATTTTCACACATAGATCAATCAAAGTACGGTCGTTGAAAATGATATAGGGCGGCACGGACTCTTCTCTTGCGATCTCAAGCCGCAGTGTCCGCAGCTTCTCAAACAGTTCATAACCTGCCCTCGTCAGCGCATCCGTGCTCTTTACGCGGCGTGCCCTTGCGCGGTTTCTTTCGGATTCTTTTTCCTCCGCCATACGGATCATCACGCGCGTATCCTCATTTTGAAGAATTTTTACTGCCGGACCGAGTTGGAGAACACTGTAGGTATCTTTTGTCTGACGCAGATATTCGTCCTCCAGCATTTGGTCGATGAGCTGGCGGACCACCGCCTCGCTGAAATCCCGCAGAGCACCGTAGGTCTGATATTCCATGCATCCGATTTCCCGCAGTTTCGCCCGGTTCGCGCCGATCAGCGTACCCGTGACGACACTAAGACCGTATCGTCCCCTCGTTTCACAGACACAGTTGATCACCTGTTTTGCCGGTTCGGTCATATCGACTTCGCGATACTTGCGATGACAATTGCCGCAGCTGTCGCAGGGTGCGTTCGTTTTTTCCCCGAAATAACTCAGGATCGTATTTCTTAAACATCCCGTCGTTTTGCAATAATGTTCCATCGCACGCAGCCGGCCGGCGTCCCGCTCACGGATCAGCGGCACATCCATCGGATCCACGTCGGAAAAATCTTTGCTCTCCAGCAGGAACTTTGCCGTCCTGACATCGTTTAGCGAAAAGAGCAGGATGCACTGCGACGGCTCGCCGTCTCTTCCCGCGCGCCCCGCCTCCTGATAATAATTTTCCATGCTCTGCGGCATATTGTAATGAATGACGTAACGAACATTCGACTTATCAATGCCCATCCCAAACGCATTGGTCGCAGCTACCACGGGCGCTCTGTCATAAATGAAATCTTCCTGATTGCGTTTTCGTTCCTCCGCGCCAAGCCCCGCGTGATACTTTGTGACCGCAACTCCTTTTTTTGATAACAGTTCACAAAGATTATCCACATTCTTTCTGGTCGCACAATAAATGATCCCGCTGTCATGCGGATGCTTTTCTATGTAATCAACGACAAAATCATCTTTTTTGCGAACATGCTCCACGCTGTAATACAGATTTTCCCGATCGAATCCGGTCACGACGACATTCGGATATTCCAGTCCAAGCGTACAGATTACATCCTCCCTGACTTCCTGCGTTGCCGTCGCCGTAAACGCGCTGATGACCGGGCGCTTGGGCAATGCTCTGATAAAATTTACGATTTTCAGATAGCTCGGTCTGAAATCCTGTCCCCACTGGGAAATGCAGTGCGCCTCGTCCACGGTGAGCATGGAGATCTCCGCATGTATGGCAAACCGTAAAAAATTCCGACTCTCCAACCGCTCCGGCGCAACATAGATCATTTTATAACGCCCCTGCTCCGCATAAGAGAGCGCCTTGGAAATCTGCGCCTCGGAGAGGGAGCTGTTGATGTACGCCGCGTGGACTCCCGCCTCATTTAACGCTTTCACCTGATCCTGCATCAAAGAGATCAGTGGGGAAACCACCAGCGTGATTCCCGGAAGGATCAGCCCCGGTACCTGATAGCAGATGGATTTTCCTGCTCCCGTCGGCATGACCGCAAAACAATCCCTTCCCGACAAAATGGTCGTGATGATGCTTTCCTGTCCCTCCCTGAACGCATCATAGCCAAAGTATTTTTTTAATATTTCCAGCGCCTGCTGATTCATGAGCCGATTCCTTCCGTATACGTCGTCAGCGCATTTGGGTACAAACCGGCGCCGCGCTTTTGACATATTTATAAAATTCTATAAAATATCAAATTCCTTATATAAATGTTGCCGGTATTCCGCATCTTCCGCCGCGCGCCTCAAGTCGCCTTCCCGATGCTGCTCGAGTAATATGCAGATCAGTCTGCTGTAACGCACACTTTCTTCTTCTCTTCCTTCTTCTCTTCCTTCTTCTCTTCCTTCTTCTCTTCCCTGTTCCCTCCCGCGTTCGATTCCCTCTTCTATTCCTTCCTCCCTCAGTGACCGCTCATACTTTTTTACATCAAATTCTTCCAATAACATCCCCAGCACCTCCGCCCGGTAATCCCTAAGAAATCCCAATAAAATCCCCTGTTCGATACAATCCGTGATCGCCGCTTTGTTCCAGTTCCTGCCTTATTCTATTCATCCCATTTTCACGTGAGAAAATCCGACAGAAACTGTCCGAATGTGCGAACGCACATGATTAGAAATTCTCTGATGTTTTTATATTAAAAAAAGTACCGTCATTTGTCAAGCGGTACTTTTTTATGATCCTGATATAAAATCCGTTTTAAGTAGGGGTACATTTAATCGGATGCCGGATAACGGTTTTCAGCCTTTCCGGCGCCACTTTTCTTGCATCGCTTAAATAGATTTCATGATGGCGGCGCTCTTTCGTCATATCCGGTTCATACCCCCGCGCCGCGATAAACTCATGCATCAGGCGGACGGTTTCCGGCTCGTCGTCATAGGCGCCGATGTGCATACACTGCACGCACAATCCCTCATGACAGGTCATCCACTCTACTTTTGAAAAATCCGTTTTCTTTTTCCGTTCCGCTTCTTCGACCGCCCAGTCAAAGTCTTTTTTTGTCACGAAATCCGGAAGCCGGATAACAGAGACAAACTGAAACGCTTCTTTCCGGTTAAAATCAATTTCCTGTACGCCCTCCTGCCACCAAAAACCTTCCAGCGGCGGAACGACATAATCAAAATATCCGGCGATCCGATAATCCCCCATTTTGCTCATTTTAACGGTAAAAGCAACCGCATAGAGCAGACCGATGGACTGCTTGTACTCGCTTCCTTCCTCATTGGGATTTCCGCTGCCGCGGACCGCCAGATAATTCATGGGCGGCACGTCTACGATGCCCGGTTCCCTTTTCGGCATATAAAATTCTTTATATTCTTTTTTATAATCAAAAGCCATCCGACGTCCTCCTGCGTTCCTGTTTTCATTTTTTCATACGACTTTATTTCTCTCCGTTTCTTAGGCGCGCCACCCTCTGCCGGATATTGTTTTCAAATTCTTCTTCCGATATGGACGGGTCTTTCGTTTTCCTCCAAAGATCGCACGGGAGTTTCGTACAGCCGCTGCAATTTTGATATTTATTTTGGTTGACCGAGCATTCGTAAATCGGACACGCCTGTTCTTTTGGGGCGTGAAATACTTTTCCCATGCTCTCGTTACAGCCCTTGCACGTCGTTCCGTAAACGCTGCATTCCCCGCATTTCGTGCCGCAGCAACTCACGGAGTCAGACTTCGCACCGCCACAGCTGCTGTCTGCGGGTCCGGTCGGTGCAATGCTGCCGTTACCTGCGGATTTGAGCTGTACATCGCTGCGTCCGCCCGCCACTTCGGATGAATCCGTGCCTTCCAGCAGTTCTGCCTGCTTCTTCCTGCTGAATCCGCCGAGCACTAATCGGTAGGATTTATCCAGTAAATCTTTTAACAGTTCATCCGGCACCGCGCCGTCCGGCTTTATGGAGTTCCAGTGTATTTTATTCATGTAATAGCCCGGAACAATGTCCTCATACTGCTGTCTTAGAAATTCTCCCTCTGCCGGTTCCAGCTTCAATGTGATATAATACGGCTCGTCATTCTCTCCTAAACAGACTGCCGCAAACATTTTTCCGCCGATCTGATAGCGCAGCCAGTTCCAGTCCTTTTGCAGATCTTTCGTCACCCCCGGCTTATTTAATAAAAATTCGTCAATCCACGTGTAGCGCACTGTTTTTCCCCCTTTGTTTTTATCTTTTTTATGACATATCGCAAATGCAATCCGTTATCTGTCTGCCGGTCCGCCCGAATCCACATCCCCATACCTCCGACGGATCTGCGCAAAGCAGGCAGCAATCTCTGCGCGAATCTCCTCCGGCTCCAGCAGCTCCGCCTTATCCCGAAATGTCAGCAGCCATGTGATCAGATTTTCCCGGTTCGTATAATCCGCCTGAAAAAGTAATTTCCCGTCTTCCGTTTCCCGAAAACATTCCGGTCCAAACTCCTCGACCAGCCGCCACTTGCATTCCGGCTCAAACAGCGCTTTCACCTTGATTCCTCCCGAAAAAATTCCTTCCTCTTTCAGGTTCGGTACATCCGTCTTTCTTTTCACAAATAGCTTTTCGGACATTTGCAGCCGATCCATGCGGTTCAGCTTAAACAATCGGAAATCCTTCCGCAGTTCGCACCATCCCCACACATACCAGCTCGACCAGCAAAAGATCAGGTAGTACGGCTCAATATGGCGCTCGGATTCGCCGTTCGGCGAATAGTAAGTAAACGTGAGTTCTCTTTTTAAGTCGATCGCGGAGCGTATCAATTCGATTTTGGGCGCGAGAGATTCTTTGTACCATGAGGATAAGTCAATCAGCACGGACTGATTTCCGACTAAAAAATCAGACGATCCTGCCGACAGTTTCTCCATCAACTGACCGTAACGGTTCGTTCCGTTTACACTGTCCAGACTGCGAAGTCCCGCAAGAATATCCTTCATTTCGGCGCGATTCACCAATGTCCGATCTATCTTATAATGATCCATGATAGAGATACCGCCGCCGGCTCCCTGTCTCGTCACAATCGGAATCCCCGCCTTGCACAAATCCTCAATATCCCGGTTGACCGTCCGTCTGGAGACCTCAAAGCGCTCCGCCAGATCCGGCGCAGTCACAATATCCTTTTGAAGCAGTATCGACAAAATTCCGATCAGTCTGTCTATTTTCATGACCGCCCTCCCCCCGCACGCCGCAATTTTCCCCCCGGCTATTGAGCGCTTTCTCATGCTTCGGTTTCACCGCACACTGCATCTTTTCTGTTTCTGTTTCTGTTTCTGTTTCTAACCTATCATATAATACAAAACACGACAACTGTGTGTCGTGTTTTTCGCAAAATATTAAACATGAATCTTTTGAATTGACAGCTCTGCTCCGCCGGAATCAAATATGATTACATTCCGATTCGGTCTGCCTCTTTTTTTTCATAAAATATCAACGTAAGCCTTTCATTGATGACTTTTATTTCACCGGTCCGCCGATACCCCATTTTTTCATACAAATGGCAGTTTTTCGGTTCCTGCAAAATGGTATCCAGTTCCCAATTTTCTTTTCCGTGGGCTTCCTCGCACAGCCGGATTGCCTCCTGTGCAATCCCCCTTCCCTGAAATTCCGGCAATATAAAAACAGGAGCAATTTTCTTGTTTTTTTCGGCGTCCTTTTCGTCAACAATACGAATCGCCCCGACTTTTTGCTGTCCGATACAGATAAAATAGTAAAAGGTGAACTTCTGCTTCAAACGCGCTTCCACTTTTTTCACATTTTCATTTCCGGGACTCGTATCAAAATCCTGATATTTCTCTAACAATTCTTTGAACGCTTTTACCTGCATGGCATGTAATTCTTTTGCATCGCCAATATTAGCTCTTAATAATTCTACCTCCATATATCCTCCCTCTGCTACATCCATTCTCTTGCGTTTTTGTATCCCTTCATTTCTATTTTCTATATTTTTCCAACCGATAATGCTGTTCCTCATCCAACTCCCTGATACCGTTTTTGTAATCATACCCTTTCTTACGATAAAACTCCACAGCAGTGATAGAAGCCGGAATTTCTATTCTCTCAGCGCTTAAAAACAGGGGATCCGATTCAAGGGTATCAATGATACAGCTGCCAATTCCCTGCCCGTGAAATTCCGGCAGTACAAAAACAGTCAGTAAAATACTTTCCACAGGACTTCCCCAAAAACTGGATATGGAACCAACGCCCACAATTTTATCTTCTTTCCAAAACACATATACATTTGCGCATTCTGCGATACCTCTAAACCACTTCACGTCATGCGTGGCCGCAAGTGCCTCCATCGCTTTCTCCCCGTAATCCTTTACATTGATTTCCTTAAAATTTCTGGTAATTAAATGAACAATTTCCTCTGCGTCCTCATCCTGATAGGGCTTTACAATGATCGTGGTTCCGTTTGCTAATTTCATAGCGGTCTCCTTTCCAAACAGACGTAAAATGCTGCTTAGCGTGCAAACAAAAAAATGCACCAAACATCCTATGTCCAGTGCATTTCTAAAATCATCGGTTATTACAAATATTATATTACATACGACTTACACCTACTGATTTATATGCACAGACATATCAGACCTACCTGCGTAACTGTGCATTCAAATCGAAACACAATTACCTCTAAGTACGCCCGTAATACATGTACCTATAGCTCATTGTATGATGTAAGCTCTGCATTTCCATGTTCTCCTAAACTTTTTGGATAACATATCACAATCCTGTTTATGTGTCAAGAAATATTTTGGAAAGAAAGGCTTCCCGTCCCCGCCGTCAATACTCCTTTGTCACTTCCTCCGCCGAAATTCCGTACCGGCTTAAAAATACTTCTTTGTCCCGCGCGTCACGGATCAGCATGATCTCCTCAAACTTTCCGGTGTGAATATCCTTGAATCCGGCGACCTGCTCGCCCGTGCAGATGCTGGCGCGGATGACCGGCTTTACGTTTTCTCTGTCGTAATGCTCCGGCTGGATTTTCTTTTTTCCAAACATACGCATCTCCTCCTCCCATATCGTGACCGGTCCGTGTCTAAATCCGTTCCGACCGCAGCGTCCTAATCACTCCAACGTCGGTTCCATTATGGCTGCCGCATCCGGCGATCACAAGCGTCTCGTCCGGTTTATCATGACGCCAGCATCCCGGCATTCACAAAGTATCGCCCATTTTATCATGACGCCAACATCCGAATGACCGTAAACGCCACGTCCGTTCCGTTTCCCAGAAAATTGACGATGAAATGCGCCGTCATTGGGACAAACACATTTTTGGTTTTTATATAGGAAACACTGAGCGGCAGCGCCCAAAGCATCGTGAGGACAATTCCCCACGGCGTCAGCGAATGCTCCGCCGCGTAAAGAAACATACTGAAAATCATTGTCACGATCATCCGTTTTTTATCTTCTGTCAGAATCAGACTTTTCCGATAAAAAATCTCCTCCGCAATGGGCGGCAGCACAATCGTCGAAAGCGCAAACAAAATGAGCCGGAACCAATTATCGCGTCTTAATCCGATCATTCCCGTATCAAACTGCGGAAATGCGCTTTCCAATATCATCGTTGCCGCAAATGCCAGCATAAAAAAGAATCCGGTAATTCCCACAGGCTTCCAAAACGCTTTTCCGCCTTTTATATTTCTTCCCCACGCTTTTACCGAAAACTCTTTTATTGCGGTAAAATAAAACAGCAGCAGCAGATAAAACAGAAAATTCGTATAAATAAAATACTTTGCCGGAATCACAAAACACGAAAAAATAAAAATAACCTCTACTGCCAGCGGAAACAGATTTTTCTTCCAATATGCCCCCATCCTTTTTCCTTTCGCTTTACACGTTTTCCTTTTTACCTTGCACGTTTTCCTTTCGTCCTGTACATTTCCCTTTTCGCCTTACACGTTTTCTTTTCGCCCTGCACAAACGTCCTTAGTCCGCAATCCTTACCGCCAGCTCCAGCGCGATCATGGCGATGCGGTCCTTTTCCTCCAGCTTGGAATGATTGCTTAAACTCCGCACATCCCATTCCTCCGCGTCCAGATTATCCGCCGCATAGAAAAACTGCACCAGATCTTTTTCCCGGAACTGCGCGAGCGCCGCATCCGCCGAGCACTCCATGTCCACGCAGATACAGCCCTGCTCCTTTCTGCGTTTTACTTTTTCCGGCGTCTCACGATAAAACGCATCCGTCGTCCATGTTTTTCCGACCGTATATTTTACGTGAAATTCGTCCAGCATATCGGTGAATACCGGCAAATACTTCTCATTCACTTTGATCTCATCCGATGCGGGCGCATAGTGGTAGCTTGTTCCCTCGTCCCTCACCGCACAGTCGGGAATGATGACGGAGCAGTCGCCAATACTTTTGTCCAGCACGCCGCAGGTTCCGAAAACAACCGCTTTCTCCACGCCCATCATAAATACTTCTTCCAATATCCCCACACTCATAGGCGCGCCTACGTCGATCATAAACAACGCGATTTCCACGTTTCTGTATTTCGCCTTATAGATCAGCTCCACACCGTTGGCGGTGTTTGTCTGCGCGATGATCTTTGCATCCAGCTCGTCGATCATTCGCTCAAATGTCACATGCGAATAGCAGGCGACCGCCGCTTTCGGCATGTTTTCCACCGGCATAATAATATCTTCCGGGTTGATGACTGCTTTTTTTACCGGATCAAATTCTGTTAAAATCATAATCCACCTCCCTGCTTTTCCGCTCCGTGGAGAATGTCTGTGCTGCTCATTTTTTTCGCAGCAGTACATGATGAAAAAACGCAATTGCCCTATACTCCTCCCTGTCGCATACCCGCTGCTCCAGGCGCATCATTTCCTGCTGCCAGTTTTCCTCTTCCTGTATCTCCTGTTTTTGCTGCAAATCCCAAAACGTCCGCATGCCCAGGACTTTCTCGATCCGCAGCCCCGGCGCCCATTTTACCAAATCGCCATCCTCGTAATAGCGGATTTCCCCATATTGTGAAGCGACGCCGTTTTTCCCGTCCAAAAGAGCGTTTGCATGTTCAAAATCATTCAGCAGAACCGCCATCTGCATCACGCGTCCCGGACGGTTGTGTTTTAATACGGAAAGCAGTCCGTCCTTTTTTAACAACCTTTGAAATTCCTTTAGGATTTCCGCACGCTCCGCAGCATATTCCAGCACATTATGACAAAAAATCACATCAAAGGATTCCTCGTCATAGCGGAACAAGGTTCTGAAATCCCCGCAGATCTGCTCCACACCCTCATGCGGATTTTCCGCCAGCGTCCGTGCATCCGGCTCGATCGCAATCACCGTATTTTCTTTTGCATAATGCGCGCCCATCACGCCGTTTCCGCAGCCAAATTCCAATATGCGTTTCCCGGAAAGCGTTCCGATCTGCTCCCATGTCAGCTTTTTCTGAAGCTGTTCCCAGACACGCAAATTCTGTATATTCATGTTTCTGTTCCTGCCCCTTTCCTGTCCCGCAAATTTGCGTTTTCCCGCACGAAAGTCCGGTCGTTCCGCCGCCGCTATGCCGCTTTCCGTCTCAAATCTGCGCGCTGCGGCGCCGCAAACGCTTTCATCCGCGTTTCTCGGCGGCGGCTTCCCTTTATCCGCCGATTCTTCTCCCGAAATACCGGTTGACCTTTTTTCTGTAATCTACGTACGCCTGTCCGAATGTCCGGGCTAAAAAATCCTCCTCCACATTCACGATCTGCAAATGGAACATTAACATCGCGAATACCGATACCGCGAGCAGGATCCAGTTAAAAAACATCATCATGATTCCGATGTATACCAAATCAAATCCAAGGAACGCAGGATTGCGGCTGATCCGATAAATGCCGCCTGTGACAAGCTCTGTGCGATCCGTCTCCGAAACGCCCGCGCGCCAGTTATCCCGCATCACGACCACAGCACAGACAAAAACAAGAACGCCGCAAGTCCCCAAAACCGCGCCGATTCCTCTTGCCCACAACGGCAGACGCGAAGTATTCCTGACAATGCTCACAAACTCCGCCGCAGGAACGAGAAATGATGCGATCTTCATGGTAATCTCAATGCACTTCACAAATCCGGTCTTTCCTTTTCCCATCTGATCGGTCCGGATTCCTTTTTTCTTTTGCACGATCATTTTTGTAAAATAGCAGCCGTAAAATGCCAGCAGGATCGCGATTGCGATACTCTGAAATATCATGTCTTTATTTGTCCCCCCTTTTCTGACGCAGGTTGATACCGGCAGCCGTGGAACATATTCTACGGGCTGTGTGTTTCGCAATTGCCTGCTTTGTTTTTCCTCCAAGGAAGCGCTCTCATCAGCGTTTTTCTAAGATTGGCAGGTGATTCAGGCACGGCGGCAAATGCATCATGTGATGATCGGTCATAGGCGTTAAGATCATGCCGCCCCGCGTTAATCTTCCCCAGAACACCAAGAGCCACACGGAACGAAAATCCGTCGTCACGCCGCCCTCCTCTAAGATTCTCATCACCCACACTTCCGGCACCATGGACTGAATCTCCTCAAGTGTCAGCTCCTGTAAGATGCGGCGTGTGTTTTTTCCGACCGCGATCATGTAATCCCGCAATGCCTCTGCATGAAGCGCTTTTCCGAACGTGACCGCTTCCTCGAATTCTAACGCATTTCCGGTATCCGTGATGGACGCGCCGATCTTTTTTTGCCATTCTTTATTGAAAATCTGATTCTGGTTCACCATTAAAATGTTGCTCACCAAATCCTCGATCCGATAGGTATGCCAAAACTGCCAGCACATTGGAACTTTTCTTGTTCCTGCATAATGCAGATCGACGTCATAATCCTCTCTTGGCACGATCACGTTCTGATTGCCCTGCATCATATCATTTAATACATAGTCGGCGATCGTCTTTTCGGTTCTTCCCGAAATTTCCGCGGGATGCACCATGGCATGAACCTCCAGCGTCAGCTCTTTGATCTTTTCTAAATCCGTTCCGCTTAGCGCCTGCTTCAATTCCGCATATCGTTCCCTGATCGGCGCATATAATTGTTCTTTTGTCATAGGATTGCCCTTTCATGCATTGTGGTTTTTGTCCCTTTTCAGTGTACTTCCACGGTTTTGTATCTTTCTTTTATAGCTGCTTCACCATTTTGTATTCGTCCGCATAGGTTCCGTCCAAATACCGTAACGCATTCGGCAACGTCCCCGTTACCTCAAAACCAAAGTCCCGATACATGGAGAGCGCTCTTTGATTTGTTGTAACGACATCTAGCTCCATCTGTGTAACCTTTTTTTCCCTGCACCATCGGACGCATTCTTCCATCATTTTACCGCCAATCCCTAAGCCTTGATAATCTTTTAGAATGACAAACGCGACCTCTGCCCTATGCCGATACCGCTCGGAGCGCCGCACAAGTCCCACGGAACACTGCCCCACCAGTTTTCCGTCGTATTCCGCCACAAACCATGCGCTGTCCGCATCAGCCAAGACACGCTCAATGAGCGCCGCCTCCCGCTCCACGGTGGTACAAAATTCCCCCGGATTCCGCGCCAAGAACAATGATTCGGTATCGGCGGTGGAAATGATGGTTATGATGTCCTGTGCATCTTTGACGGTTGGTTTTCGGATGATGACGGAGATTTGGTTTTTGAGGGGATAGCGCATGGTGAGGGTCCTTTCTGGGGAGCGTATTGGATTCGTTCTCCTATGTTTCGTTTTTTCTCTTATTTTCTCTCAGAATTTTCGGAAAAGTGTTCCTAATATCAACTACCTTATGAGTTGAAAGTTGTCGCTGTTGAAATACAATTATACTGTACTTTTAGAAAATTTTATAAATTCATATGGCAATCCTATATCTTCAGAATATTTACGGATTTCTATCTTTTCGTCATCATTCATTTCGTCACAGAAAGGGCGATCTGATATTTTCCAGTATGTTTTAACTTCGTCTATTTTCAATACATCACCCCATGGGGAAATATAGCATTCCCCAACTTTATATTTTCCGATTTCTTTATATACCCTCGTGGTATAACAATACCCTAGTTCATTTAGATAATTTTGAATTGACCCATATTCATGTTCAGGGAACGCTATTTCTTCAAACATACAGGAATGCTCCTATCAATGTAAAACATAAAATTTCATTATAATGTTCAATACAAATACTGATTTGTAGGTACAATTATAACTTGCTTTTAACAAGTACACCATTCGAAAAGGGAATTTTTTCTTAATATCTTGATTCTTATTTTCTCATAGTTTGAGGATGGTGTAAAGGGCATAATGGCTAAGATTGTTTTTGCGGTGTAATAACAAAGATAGCGTTTATAGTGTATGACGAATATGCTTTTTATGGTAACTGGTTTATAGCAACCTGGCGTCTATTGAGAATATTTCTCTACGTTTGTCGAATAATTTGAAAAAATGTTGAGATTTGTATAAAACTGTAGTATGATATAATGTAAGTTGACTTTATGGAGGATAATACTGGATTATCCTATTTTCTAAAGAAGGTGTATTATGCAAAGA
>JAMPAG010000055.1 GCA_023667365.1 bacterium
AAGGTACTATCAATGATGGGTCGATATAAAAAGATTTATTTGACCCCAACATCATTAGATTTAGGTGTCAAAAGCCCTGCAATGAAATCTGCTGAGTAAGGTTGATAAGCAAGGCTTTTGACATTCGAATCCTATAAGTCAAGAAAGGAGCCGCTCGTATGGCAAAGATCATCGGGGAGGCGCTGCCCGGTATACCGTGGCAGGAAAAGCCGGAGGGGTACCGGATGCCGGTGTGGCGCTATGAGAATAATCCGATTATCGGGAGGGATGGGATCAGACGTTCCAACAGTATTTTTAACAGCGCCATCGTGCCGTTCGGCAATGGATATGCGGGGGTGTTCCGCTGCGACAGCCGTTCGGTCAGCATGGATATTTTTGCGGGATTTTCCGAGGACGGGATTCATTTTCATATTTCGGATGAGCCGATTGCTTTTTTAGGGGACGAAGAGGTGACAAAGCGGGAATACCGATATGATCCGCGGGTGTGCTTTCTGGAAGACCGCTATTATATCACATGGTGCAACGGCTATCACGGACCGACGATCGGTATTGGCTATACCTTCGATTTTCAGACCTTCTATCAGATGGAAAATGCGTTTTTGCCGTACAATCGTAACGGGGTGTTGTTTCCGCGCAGGATCGGCGGCAGATATATGATGCTGTCAAGGCCGTCGGATACCGGGCATACGCCGTTCGGGGATATTTTTATCAGCCAGAGTCCCGATCTGGAGTTTTGGGGACATCACAGGCATGTGATGAGCGCGGTGGCAGGCGATGCGTCCGCGTGGCAGAGCACGAAGATCGGACCGGGGCCTGTGCCGATCGAGACGGATGAAGGCTGGCTTCTTATTTATCATGGCGTGATCACGACCTGTAACGGTTTTGTGTACCGTATGGGCGTGGCGCTGCTTGACAGAGAAGAGCCGTGGAAGGTATTAGGGAGAAGCCGGGATTATATTTTAGCGCCGTATGAGTATTACGAGTGCGTGGGCGACGTGCCGAACGTCGTGTTTCCGTGCGCGGCGCTCTGCGATGCGGCAAGCGGGCGGATCGCCATTTATTACGGCTGTGCCGATACGGTGACGGGGCTTGCGTTTACGACGGTGGATGAACTTTTGACCTATATGCGGGAAAATCCGCTCGTGTGAAGAAAAAAGAGGATAAGGATGAATCTGATCGAGAGAATGAAGCAGCTTACGCTGCGCAGATGGGTCGGTATGGTGGCAGGGAATGTCCTGCTGGCGGTCGGTATCTGCATTTTGAAATGGTCGGGAACGGGAAACGACCCGTATACCGGAATGAATATGGCGCTGGCGGAGGTGCTCGGTTTACGCTATGGAACTTTTTTAATCTTGATGAACTGTTTCGTGTTTTTACTGGAATTGTTTTTAGGGCGCAAATACATCGGTCCCGGAACACTGGTAAACTGGTTTTTAATCGGACCGATCGTGGACGGGCTCTATCCGCTTCTGAGGCAGTGGTTTTTCGGCGTGCCATCCTCGTGGGGGCAGCAGGGCTTTTTAGCGGTTCTCGGTGTGATCGTCATCAGCCTTGCATGCTCCATCTATCAGACGTCGGACGCCGGGATCTCACCGTACGATTCCCTTGCGATCATCGGCAATGAGCGCACGCCGATTCCCTATTTCTGGTGCCGCATGTTCTGCGACGGGCTTTGCGCGCTTGTGTGCTTTTTGGCGCATGGCGTCGTTGGTATCGGTATGCTGCTCTGCGCGTTCGCTTTAGGACCGGTCATTTCCTTTTTTAACCGGTTTTTCTCCGTACCGGTGCTGCTTGGGAGAAAAAAGAAAGAGCTGTAGACTAAATCGAAACGTTCTGACTTACGATAGATTGAAAAATCAGAGATGTTTTCAAAAACGAACTTGTTCGTTTTGCGAGATTTGTGCTGACGCCCAAACTCGCAGGCTTACATCAGCATGGATGATTAGGGGGGATTTTTATGACAAAAGAAAAATGTGCATGGTGTAAGGACGGCGACTTAAACGAAACCTATCACGACCATGAGTGGGGCATTCCGCTCCATGACGACAGAAAGCAGTTTGAATTTCTGATGCTGGAGGTGATGCAGTGCGGCTTAAGCTGGACGCTGATGCTGAAGAAGCGCGGGACCTTTCGGAAATGCTTTGATGATTTTGATTATGAAAAGATTGCCCGCTATGACGAGGAACAGGTACAGCGCATCATGGAAACGCCTGATATGATCAAATCCATCCGCAAGATACGCGCCGTGATTGACAATGCGAAAGCGTTTTTGAAGATCAGGGAGGAGTTTGGCTCTTTTGACCGCTTTCTGTGGAACTATAGCGGCGGCAAAACGCTGATTTACAAAAGCCACCGGACGAGCTGGGTGGCAAGCAATGAATTATCGGATGAGATCGCAAAGGAGTTAAAAAGGCGCGGATTTAAGTTTTTGGGCTCCATTACCGTTTATTCCCATTTGCAGGCGTGCGGCATCATCAACGACCATGAGGAAGGCTGCTTTTTATATCGGGAAATTACGGAACATTATCCGGTTGCATATCGGGAGTAGGTTGAAAAGCAACAAAGAATTTTGCAAAAAAGCAATTGACAAGTGAAGTCATGTCTTTTATGATAAAAGCATCAAAGAAATTCTCGTTCATGTGCGTTCGCACATACAGACAGTTTCTGTCGGATTTTCTTACAACAGATTGAAATGAATACGGCGGGGACTGGGCCAGTGTGATTTCTGATTCACAGGGAGGAGCTGTCATCGCCTGCAAAGTGGATGTTTGAAAAGAGAATTCATTTAACAGAACTCAACAAAAGTGATATGTTTGCCACATGACAATTGACAGGACAGTTATTTTATCGTATGTGGGAGATAAGGAGGTGTATGAGAGTGGAAGGAATATCTCAAAATTATCAATTTTCCTGTGAGTTTTATGATTCTTTGACAAAAAAACAAAAAGAAAGAATTTCTGTGGAAATGTTGTATAATGCGATATGCCATTTTCATGATATGGGAGAACAAGGGATTGTTGAGTTTTTGATGAATCTTTCGGAAGAAAAGTATGGTAATTTGGAAAA
This sequence comes from bacterium, assembly GCA_023667365.1. Taxonomy (GTDB): domain Bacteria; phylum Bacillota; class Clostridia; order Lachnospirales; family Lachnospiraceae; genus DLAJ01. The sequence goes on from JAMPAG010000055.1 coordinate 3,067, forward strand.
GGGTTTTAGGACAATACGGCAGTCCGTTAAAGAGATGATGGAGGAAATCACAGAAAGAGGCTCTTTTGACGATATATTTAAGAGCGGCGATATTGAAGATATATTATTTTATCAAATTTCAAACGACTTACCAATAGGATAAATGTGCATAAAGAAAGTATAGAGAGAAATATATGTTAGAAATTAAAATGTTTGTTCAAGGCAATGTAGTATATCCGATATACAATGATAGTCTTGAACTGATGGGGGAATATATAGATCTGAGGAGAAGCAGTACTATTTTTGTGGAATGATTGATATGAGTGTGTTATAATGGTGTTAACAGAATCGATAACTGTGTGCGGGTATAGAAAGGTGGTGTTACAGTGTCCACAGTACAAGAACAGGTGATAAATCATGTGGTCAATATGTCAGATGTTGATGTAAAATTTATACTGGAAATTATCGAGAGATTGATTCAGAAAGAAAAAGCAACAGTCAGTCCGACAGTATCAGATAAAATGAAAGCGTTTCAGAGGTTGGAACAGTTGAGGGGTGGTTTCCCGACAGATTTTAATCCGGATAAAGAGCTGGTAGCGGCGAGGGAAGAAAAGTATGGTAGTATTGATTGATACCAATGTCATTCTAGATTATCTTGCTGAAAGAGAAGGATTTTTTGATAATGCAAAGAAAATAATGGAAATATGCGCTGGTGGCAAAGTGCAAGGTTGTGTAGCGTTTCATTCTTTGCCAAATATATGGTTCATATTAAGGAAAAAGCCAGATAACGTCCGCAGGGAAATGCTAAAACAGGTATGTACTCTGTTGGAAGTAGTCAGTGCGGGACATGATGAAGTAGTCGAGGCGGTGGAGGCGGTGGAATTTACGGATTTTGAGGATTGTCTACAAGACAAATGTGCTGTTACAGCAAAGGCAGATTATATTGTAACGAGGAATGAGGAAGATTATAAATGTGCTGATACGAAAGTGATTACCCCAAATGAGTTTTGTAAATTAGATAATATGAAGTGACCTCGCCCTGCGCCTCCGAAAAAAAGACTTTACAATTTCGAAAAAGTGGCATAGAATACAACTATCTATAAGAAAACACGTTGACGGGGAACGAAGCATAGGGAATGTCGAAAGAGAATGGCGCCGCAAATGCGTGCTGAAAGCGTCTGACAGGAAGGATGCGGGAACCGCCCCCGGAGTGGCTCTAATCAAGCCCGCTTACCCGGCGTTACGGGGAAATGAGTGGCAGAAGTTTTTTAGACGAAAAGACTTCTGCAAGCAGGGTGGAACCGCGTTCATACGTCCCTTGTACCGCAATCAATGCGATGCAGGGGATTTTTTTGCGCGATAAGCTTAAGAAGCGAAGTGATTTTGGGTCAAAATAAAAAGGAGGAATCGACATGAAAGAAAAAATGGAATTGTGGATGGAGAGGCTGACGGAGGAGACCACCGTAACAAAGCGCGAACTGGCGCTTTTGGCGGCGGTCTGCACACTGGTGGGAATGGTCGTTGGCATGCTGCTTGCGAAGATGGCGACCGGCTGGACATGGTCTTTGAACATTATGAGTAACAACGGAAATGACAGCGGAAACGATAACGGCAACTACGATACGTGCGGCGGCGAAGACGTATGTGCGCCAAAGAATAAGAAAAAATGCAAGCGTTGAAAATCCGGGGAGAACTGCGGCGTGCAGAAAACGCGGATGAGTGAAACGGATCTGTAAAGAATCGGAAAAGAATGGCGGCAGGGTAGAAAAGCTGCAAAGAACCGGAAAAGAATGGCAGCAGGGTAGAAAAGCTGCAAAGAACCGCAAAGAATCACAGGAAATGGAGGAGCATCATGAAAATCACATTAAAAGACGGCAGCATCAAAGAATATGCACAGCCGATGAGCGTATATGAGATCGCGGCGGATTTAAGCGAGGGACTGGCACGCGCGGCATGTGCGGGAGAAGTAAACGGAAAAGTGGTTGATCTGCGCACCGTGATCGACGGCGACGCGGCGCTCAATATCCTGACGGCGAACGATCAGGAGGGCTTAAAGGTCATCCGCCATACGGCGTCCCATGTGCTTGCCGAGGCGGTCAAGCGCCTGTTTCCGGAGGCGAAGGTGACGATCGGACCGGCGATCGAGGACGGCTTCTATTATGATTTTGACGCAGAGCCGTTTTCCAGAGAAGATTTGGACAGACTGGAAGAGGAAATGAAAAAGATCATCAAGGAGGGACATGCGCTGACACGCTTTACGAAGCCCAGAAACGAAGCGATTCAATTCATGGAAGAGAAGGGCGAGCCGTACAAGGTGGAATTGATCCGCGATCTGCCGGAGGATGCGGAGATTTCTTTTTACGATCAGGGCGGTTTTATTGACCTTTGCGCAGGTCCGCATTTAATGAGCACCAAGGGCATTAAGGCGTTCAAACTGATCTCGTCTTCCATGGCGTACTGGCGGGGCGATGCGGCAAAAGCGCGTTTGCAGCGTATTTATGGAACAGCGTTCAATAAAAAAGAAGAACTGACGGCATATCTGGAAAAATTGGAAGATGCAAAGCGGCGCGATCACAATAAGCTCGGACGGGAAATGGAACTGTTTACGACCGTGGACGTGGTCGGTCAGGGACTTCCTCTTTTCATGCCGAAGGGTACCAAAATGATCATGAAATTACAGCGCTGGATTGAGGATCTGGAGGATAAGGAATGGGGGTATGTCCGCACGAGAACGCCGTTCATGGCAAAAAGCGATTTGTATAAGATTTCGGGACATTGGGATCACTATAAGGAAGGCATGTTTGTGCTTGGCGACGAGGAAAAGGATAAAGAAGTGTATGCGCTTCGTCCGATGACCTGTCCGTTTCAGTATTATGTATACAAAAATTCCCAAAAGTCCTACCGCGATCTGCCCTACCGCATGTCCGAGACGTCCACGCTTTTCAGAAACGAGGATTCCGGGGAAATGCACGGCTTAACGCGCGTACGCCAATTTACGATCACGGAGGCGCACAATGTCATCCGTCCCGATCAGGCGGAGGAGGAGATCAAGAACTGCCTGCATTTAACGCTTTTTATCTTAAAGACGCTCGGACTTCAGGATGAGGTGACATTCCGCCTCTCCAAGTGGGATCCGAATAACCGCGAAAAATATCTTGGCGACGAGACATATTGGGAGACAACGCAGAATGCGCTGCGTCAGGTACTGATCGAGGAAAACCTGCCGTTTGAGGAAGCGGAGGGCGAGGCGGCGTTTTACGGACCGAAGATTGACACGCAGGCAAAGAATGTGTACGGAAAAGAAGATACGATGTGCACCGTGCAGTTGGACTGCGCGATCGCGGAAAATTTCGATATGTACTATATCGACCAGAACGGCGACCGCATCCGCCCGTATATCATTCACAGAACGTCGCTCGGCTGTTACGAGCGGACGCTTGCATGGCTGATCGAAAAATATGCGGGCAAGTTCCCGACATGGCTCTGCCCCGAACAGGTCAGAGTACTGCCGATCTCGGAAAAATATGCGGAATATGCGGATCAGGTCAAAAAAGAACTGGAGGCAAACGGCGTGGATGTGACCGTGGATGCGAGACCGGAGAAAATCGGCTTTAAGATCCGTGAGGCGCGTCTTGCCCGGCTTCCTTATATGTTGATTGTCGGCGAAAAAGAGGAATCCGACGGACTTGTTTCCGTCCGCAGCCGCTTTGCAGGCGACGAGGGACAAAAGCCGCTCACAGACTTCATTTCGCAGATTTGCGAGGAAATCCGCACAAAGCAGATCCGCGAGGAACTTCAGGAACAGTAGGTATAAAAATCAAATTCTTGTCCAAAATGATAAGAGGCAGAGAGCTGGTATGTGCTCTTTGCCTCTTATTCATTGCGATGAAAAAATGCGTAAAAAATGAAACGGCAAAATCTGCAATGAAAATGTGTCGAACAGGATTCGGCAAACAGGGAAAATGTGGGATGGGACGAAAAAAGGAGGACAAGGATGGCAGAGTTAAAATGTGCGGCGGTGAACTGCACCTACAATTCCGATCATTATTGCAGCAAAGGAGATATTATGGTGGGCGGGAGCCAGGCGGAAAAATGCCGCGACACCTGCTGCGAGAGTTTTTGCGACAAGAGCCGGGACAGCTATAAGAGCGCGCTGAATCATCCGAGCAGGACGATTTCCATTGACTGCGAAGCGTGCAAGTGTGTCTATAACAGCAATTATAAATGCCATGCCCAGAACGTGAACATTGGCGGCGGAAATGCCTGTCACTGCAAGGAAACGGAATGCGATACGTTCCAGATGGAGAAATGAAGTCTGGTGGACAGTCTGACCGCGGCGTTCGCAAACTCGGTGTGCGGGATGCATAACGATCCGTTTTAATAAGCGGTAAAAAGAAGGGATTTCTGTAAAAGGAAGCAATTAGGTAGGGGATACGGTGCAGTACCGACTAAGGTACTGCGCCGTATCGTTCGTTATGCCGCGAATTTGAAGTCCTGCGGATCCCATATTTTCTCAATCATCGCATAGTCAAAATATACAATCCAATGTTTTGATAAATGTTTCTGCGTATTGACAAAAATCAAAATATTAAATACAATATTTTATAAAATGTAAAAGAGGAAGCTGCAATGGATTATATACACGAAATGAAAAAAATTGCCAAAGAAAACGGCGGCATTATTGATAATAAAAGTGCGGCTTCAGCCGGTATTTCTCGTGCTATGCTTTCAAAGCTATGCAAAGAAAACAAAATACAGCGTCTCATGCGAGGTCAGTACATTCTTGCCGATGATATACAGGATGAGCTTTTGTCAATAGGGCTTCGCTCTAAACAATTGATTTTTTCTCATGAAACGGCGCTTTTTCTTCATGGAATTTCTGACCGAATGCCGTTTGAACATTCCGTAACAGCGCCTTCCGATAAAGTGCCGTCAAAAGCGATTCAACAGGATTGTAAGATTTATTATATCAAGCCCGAATTGTTTGAACTTGGAAAAATGAAACTTACTACACAATTTGGAAATGAAGTAACTGGTTACGATTTAGAGCGAACAATTTGTGATGTGATTCGCAGCCGTAATAAAGTCGGAAGCGAAACCTTTCTTGCGGCATTGAAAATGTATGCGGTTGATTCAAGAAAAAACCTCAATAGGCTAAACAGTTATGCAAAAAAAATGAGAATTGCAGGCATCGTCAGGAAATATATGGAGGTGCTTTTATGAACAATGCAATGAGTCTAAAAGCTAAGATACGCAATATTGCCAAAGATAAAAATATTCCCGCACAAGTCATACTTCAAAATTACATGTTTGAGCGCCTGCTCATCCGACTCTCAAAGTCGAAATATAAGAATCAATTTGTCTTAAAAGGCGGAATGCTTGTCGCTGCAATCGTCGGACTTGATAATCGTGCGACTATGGATTTGGATGCTGCTTTGAAAAATTTGCCTCTTACGCCTGAAGCCATTGAGGAAGCCTTGCGAAACATCATCGCTGTCAATGGCGAAGATGATGTGGAGTTTTCGTATATTTCTATTGCACCTATCCGTGAAGATGATATTTACGGCGGATACCGTGTAATGTTAAATGCCAAATACGATACGATAGTCACACCGTTGTCCATGGATATTTCTACAGGAGATGCTATTACGCCTAATCCGGTTAGATTTACATTTAGTGAGATTTTTGACAGCACAAAATCATTTGATTTATGGGCTTATAATATCGAAACTGTTATGGCGGAAAAAGTAGAAACGATTCTTCGCCGCAGTGTATTCAATACCCGTCCAAGAGATTTTTATGATGCCTATATTCTTGCGGCAACTCAGAAATTTGATAAAAAGCTATTTCTTAAAGCAATAGCTGCAACAGCAAAACATAGAGGAACAGAGAAGCAAATAGAGGATGTAGACGGTATTATCAGAAATATTTCAGAGAGTCGAGAACTTTGTGATATGTGGAATAAATATCGACGGCAATTTGCATATGCAAACGATATTGAATTTGACGATATTGTATCAGAACTATCAAACCTGATGCAGTTATAAAGAGGAGACCGCAATGTCATATCAAAGCCAAATCTGCGTCAGAAAACGATCTGTATGAATTTGCTGAACGATTTGTTGTAAGAGAAGTAAAATAGAGATAGCGGCAGAAAGATAGCTTTTTCTGCCGCTGCTGTTTTTCTTGACAGATAGTCTGATATGTAACATACCATCTTCATAAATTCAGAGAAGAATAGAATTTTTATACGGCATACGGCATGTTGTTACAGTGCCCAGCGCTGGCTCTCGGTTTGCAGTTCCACCATCCGGGCAAACATTCCCTTTTGCTTTAACAGTTCCTCCGGGGTTCCCATTTCTGCAACCGTTCTGTTTGCCAGTACCACGATTTTGTCGGCGTTCTCCACCGTCCTCATGCGGTGGGCGATGATAAGTACCGTTTTCCGCTCCACCAGCCGGGAGATAGCCTGCTGGATCTCCGTTTCATTCTCGGAATCCAGGGAGGCGGTGGCCTCGTCCAGTAGAATGATAGGAGCGTCTTTCAGCAGTGCGCGGGCGATGGAAATGCGTTGCCGCTCTCCACCGGAGAGGGTGGAGCCGTTTTCTCCGATTATGGTCTGATACCCCTGGGGGAGCTTCCGGATAAATTCGTCGCACATGGCTGCCTTTGCCGCCGCCATGACTTCATCATCGGTGGCTTCCTTACGGCCAATGCGAATGTTCTCCATGACGGTGTTGTTAAAGAGAGTCACATCCTGGAACACGATGGCGTAGGCCGTCAACAGCTTCTCGGGGTCTACCGTGGACACATCCACGCCGCCCACAGTGATTTTGCCCTGCCTCACATCCCAAAACCGGGCCGCCAGTTTTGCGGCCGTGGACTTACCACCCCCGCTGGGGCCAATGAGGGCTGTGACCTCGCCATGTCTGGCGGTAAAGGACACATCCCGCAGCACCGTTTCACCGTTATGATAGGCAAAACCCACATTCTCAAAGGTGATGTCATAGCCTTTGGGCGCAAAGGCGGCTTCGCCGCTCTGAGTCTGGGCGTCATTGATCTCATTCATGCGGTCAATGTTTATCTGCAGAGAGTTGATAGCCGCCAGATTTTGCAGAGCGAAAGACAGAGGTTCATAGATGCGGGAGACTACCAGCAGGAACAGGAAGAAGGTCACAAGGGGCAGCTCGCCGGAAACCAGCCGCATACTGCCAACGAGGGCGACCGTTGCCATGCCCAGCTTCAAAACCATTTGGGCAGGAACAACGAACATAGCCACGCCAAGCTCACTTTTGATGGCGCGGTTCTCCAGATGGTCGATTTTCCCGTTCAGCCCGTCCAGATACTTCTGCTCCGCCTTGTTGCTTTTCAAGTCCCGGACTGTCTCAAGGCATTCCTGCACGCCGTCAGCAACGGCAATCAGGGCGGCATTTTTCCGGCGGTTAAAGTGGTTCTGCGCTTTCTTGGAAAAGCCCACGATAAGCAGGGCCGCCGGCAGCACCCACAGGGCGGCAAGAGCCATCCGCCAATCATAGCAGAGCAGGCTCACCGCCACCAGACAGGTGGAGAGAATAGAGCCGTAGAACTGGGGAATGTAGTGGGAGTACATATGCTCCGTGGTCTCCACATCCCCCATGATGGTGCTGGTTAAGTCGGCCAGATCTTTTTTGCCGAAGAAGGACAGCGGAAGCTGGCGCAGCTTTTCCGCCAACCGGATACGGCAGGCCCCGGACTCCCGATAGGTGGAGAAATAGGTGGAGTTATACTTCCAGAACTCGGAAAGTAAAATCAGCACCAGCCCTCCAACGATACCCACGCCGTAGAACACATACCGGCTTTGGGGCACCGGTCCGGCCAGAAATTCACTGACCAGCAGATAGAGAAGCCCCACCGGAAACATCAGCGCCAGATCGCCAGCCGTACAGGCGACGGTAGCCTGTACCAGCCCTTTCGCCCCCTGCTCGGAGAGGGCAAAGCGTTTCATCACTCGTTTGATCATTTCGTCGCACCTACTTTCCAGCTCACAGAGGTCTGATAGTCCTGCCACATCTTTGCGTAGAGGCCGCCCTGTTCCACAAGGGCATCGTGGGTTCCGGTTTCCTCGACCTGCCCCTCCTCCAAAACAAAAATGCGGTCAGCGTTCTTTACCGTGGTCAGTCTGTGAGCAATCATAATTACGGTTTTGTCCTTTGACATCGTTTCAAATGCTCTTTGTACCAACGCTTCGTTTTCCGGGTCGGCAAAGGCGGTTGCCTCGTCCAAAATCAGGATAGGTGCATCTTTCAGCATAACACGGGCAATGGCAATGCGTTGCTGCTCCCCGCCGGAGAGATACACGCCCTTAGCGCCAATTACCGTGTCGATGCCCTGAGGCAGCTTGGCAATGATGTCGTCACATTGGGCCTTATGTAAGGCTTGTTCCACCTCCTGCCGCGAGGCATCCGGCTTGCCCAGACGCACATTCTCGAAAATAGAAGTTTTGAGCAGGCGGCTATCCTGGAACACATAGGATACGGTATCGGTCAGAGCGTCCTTGGAAATGTCCCTGACATTGACCCCGCCGATCCGGATGGCGCCGCCGCTCACATCCCAAAAGCGGGAGATCAGCCCGGCCACGGTGGTCTTACCGCCGCCGGACGGTCCAACCAGAGCCACCGTCTCACCGGCTCCTACTTGGAGCGTCACATCTTTCAATGCGTCCGCTGTCCCGCCCTGATAGCGGAAGGTCACATGTTCCAGACGGACCGAGTTATCCGCCGGGGCCTTGCCCTTGCCGGGTTCCGGCAGCGGCTCGGCATCCAGAACGGAGTGAATGCGCTCCAGTGCGTCCGTCACGATCATACCGTTTTCGCTCATATACATCACCTTGGTCATGGCGGTGGCGATGATGGGGGTGAAAATCACATAAAAGAGGAAGTTCAGCAGTACCGACTGCCCAACGGCCTCGCCGCCAGCCAGGATCAGCGCCAGCACAATGAGGAACGCAAAGGCGCTGTTGGTGCAGACCGTATAAGTCAGCATGGGTGGACGGCACTTCTTGCAGTAGCCGATACAATACTCGTAATACTTGTCAATGGTGCCCTTAAACCGCTTAAAGGAGTGGACGGTCTGGCCAAAGGTCTTGACCACCGGGACGCCCCGCACATACTCCACGGCCTCGTTGTTCATATCGGACAGAGCATCCATATAGAGCTTCATGTCCTTTGCCATGCCGGGGCCGGCCATCGGGAACATGGCGGCAAAACCCAGGGCAATAGGGATCAGGCTCACAAGGCCAAACCGCCAGTCAAAGAGGAACAGCATGACCACCATGCAGATGGGAGTGACGATGGCCGCCGCCATATCCGGGAGCTGGTGAGCAAGATATGTCTCGGTGGCGGCGCCGGAATCGTTGACGATGCGGCGGAGTTTGCCGCTGCCCATTTCTCCGATAAAACCCAGGGGAAGCCGGACAATATGCTCCATCAGTCGCTTGCGGATGTTAGCCGCAACACGAAAGGCCGAGATATGGGAACACATCAGAGCGGCAAAGTAGACCACCATAGCCAGTAATGCGAACACCACCGCCAAAACGCCGTTTTGGACGATGCCGGCAGCCTGGGTGAAGTCGGGGGCAGTTTCGATCACCTCCCGGATAATCAAAAAGAGGAACACAAAGGGGAAAAGGGCCAGGACTGCGCTGACAACCGACAGCAACAGCGATAAATAGGTCAAATACCTGTGTCTCCCGGCGTAGCCCATAAGCTGGGACAGGTTTGATGGTTTTTTCAATGGATAGACCTCCTTTTGAAATTGATATGATACAGGGGCCGCGGCTGGCGGGCCCGAATATCCGGCAAAAGTTAGCGTAAACTAACCTATGAACAAAAATGATAGGGCTTTACTGCCCCATAATTTTTTTCCATCCAGTGGTGTGGAACTCCAAAAGCTGAAATACAAACTGCTTGGCCTTTTCCTTGGGCATATCGTGCCGTAGGACTTCAAGAATTCCGTTGAACATTCCACTGACGATCATGTGACAAAGCTCCTGGCTGACCTCCGGCACACTCTGCCCCAGACTTCTTAAAACGCCCATGTAGCGGAACGTAGCTTCTACCTCCACCTCCACCATCTGGTCGATGAAGTGTTCATAGGGCGTTCCGTCACTGCAGCAAATGAGCAGTTTGAAGTCCTCGTAGCGGTCATACATATAGTCCAGCATCCACGCTACATATTCGCCGGATTCCACACCCATGTGGCTGGGCTGCTCCTCGCAGGGTAATTCGGCAAAGTCTGTCTGGAGCTGCATAAACTTTCCCATTAAGGCAGTCGCACACGGCTCCACGATGGAGGCATAGAGAGCCTCCTTGCTGGAGAAGTAGCCGTAAAAGGCGCCGGTGGTCACTCCGGCCGCCTTGACGATGTTCCGCAAGGACGCCTCCCGAAAGCCTTTCTCCAAAAACTCGATCCTGGCTGCAGCGTGTATCTTTTCCAGCGTGGTCCGGTCAGTCTTGTTCATGCGCATCCCTCCACGATATAACAGTGTTATATAACGATGTTATATTAGCATAGAGAAAAGGGGATGTCAAGACCCTGTTAAAAATAATGCGGCTTACTTTATGTCAGCAATTCTTTGCAGGCATCCGAAGCGTGATTGTTTTCTGCGAATTACGCGGTAGTCTTTTTTGAAAATTCATGGTATGATAATATTATATTTCGTCTATGGTGCTGTGAGTATGGTGCCATGCTGAAAGAATAATGATTATGGATGGGGCGGAAAATGAGGATGAGAAAAATAATAATGAGGAAAATGACGACGAGAAAAACAGGGATGTGGAAAAGGACCGCCGCTTTTTTGATATGCATGACGATGGTTTTAGGAATGACGGGATGCGATATTCCTAACGAAAAACGAGTCAATCCGGTTTATGCGGATGCGCAGGAGACGGTTGCATTTTTGATTGATGCAATCGAGAGAGAAGATGCCGAGGCGATCAAAGAAAAGTTTTCGCCGTATGCGGTCAGCCGCATTGAGAATTTTGATGAAAAAATAGATCGTTTCATCGAGGAATTTCCGGGATGGAATGACGATTATGAATTAAGCGATACGTTTGAACGGTGGTCGAATCATGGGAAAATAACCAATATGCTGACGCCGTCCTATGATTTTGTTGTGGACGGCAAAACCTATCGTATGCGTATTATTTATTATAAAGAATCGGATGAAGATGAGAGCAAGCTTGGCTGGTATTCCCTGCAGATTTACGAGCGATTTAATGACAGCTATTCCAGCGGGGTTTATATGCACGGCGTCAATGATGAGCCGGATATTCTGCTTTGGGATTATCTGGCGGAATGAGCGCGTTTCGATAAAAGATGGATAGAAATCAGAAGATAAAGGACGCTTGATAAGATGCTGTTTAACTCGTACCTGTTTATTTTTTTATTCCTGCCGCTTGCGCTGCTCGGCTGGTACGGACTCAACCGGATCAAATGTTACCGGGGCGCGCAGATTTTTCTGGTCGGAATGTCGCTTTGGTTTTATGCGTATTTTAACGTGCGCTATCTGCCGATCATTCTGTTTAGCTGCGCTGTCAATTATCTGCTCAGCGCGCTGCTCGCGGGGGCGGAAAAGCGCGCCGGGCGGCGGTCGGAGCGCGATACGATCCGGCGTGACAGGCGCATTGTGCGCGTAATGGGATGCGTGTGCAATCTGGGAATTCTGGGCTATTTCAAATACTATGATTTTTTCATCGAGAACCTGAATGCGGCGCTTTCGACGGATTTTACGGTCCGGCATATCCTGCTCCCGCTCGGTATCAGTTTTTTTACCTTTCAGCAGTTATCGTTTATTCTGGATCGGTGCAGGGGAGAGGCGGCGCATTACGGCGTCGTGGATTATCTGACGTTCGTCACTTTTTTTCCCCAGCTCATCGCGGGACCGATCGTGCTGCACAGCGAGCTCATCCCGCAGTTTCAGGACCGTCAAAAAAGAACGTTTGATGCGGAGCGTTTTGCGCGCGGTATTGCCTATTTTGTGTTCGGACTGTCCAAAAAGGTACTGCTTGCCGACCTGCTGGCAAAGCCTGCGGATTTTGGTTTCGCCAACATTAGCGGGCTGGATTCCGTATCGCTCGCGCTCTCGGCGCTTGCGTATATGCTCCAGCTCTATTTTGATTTCAGCGGTTATTGCGATATGGCGGTCGGCATCGGAAAGATGTTTGGCGTGGAACTGCCGCACAATTTCAATTCTCCTTATCAGGCGGTGTCTGTCCGCGATTTTTGGCGCAGATGGCATATCACGCTCGGTCGTTTTTTTACCACCTATGTCTATATTCCGCTCGGCGGAAGCAGGAGGGGAAGGCTTCGGACCATGCGTAATACGATGATCGTCTTTTTCCTGAGCGGCTTATGGCACGGCGCGAACTGGACTTTTGTTGTGTGGGGGCTGTTGTACGGGCTGGCGATGGTCGTAAACATCCTGCACCCGGTTCCGGAAAGGGACGGAAAAAGACATGTGCCCGCTCATATCGCGACGTTTATGTTCCACTACCTTTCCCTGATCGTGTTCCGCAGCGATACGTTGGCGGATGCATTCCGGTACCTGAAAGGACTGTTTTCCATGACGTATTTTCACAGCCTGCGGGCGGTTGCCGGAGCGATGGAAGTGCCGGAGCTGTATATCGTAGAAAAATTTCTGTCCATGCGGGCGCCGCAGCATGTCGCCGCACTGCATATGGCGGAGTTTTTCTTCGCGCTGGCGGTCGGGATGCTGTTAATCATGGGAAAAAACGCGCGCGAGCGGATCGAGGGGCGTATGCTGACCGGACGCTTTGCGATGGGGCTTGCCGTGCTGTTCGCGTGGTCGGTTATTTCGCTGTCGGGTGTGAGCATATTTTTGTATTTTAATTTTTGAACGGCGCGGATGATGGGCTGACGGCGGTGGAGCAATGACCCGGATGGAGGGCATAGATGGAAGCAAAGAAATTTATCCGGATTTTTTTTATCGGAGCGGGCGCGCTGCTTTTTGCCGCGGCTGCAGCAGTGGCGGTTATGGATCCGTTTTATCATTATCACGCGCCGGTCGGCGGGCTGAAGGCGGTGGTATCCAAAGCGGAATACCAGTGTATCGGTACGGTGCGTAATTTCTCGTATGACAGTATCGTGTTCGGTTCCTCGGTCGCGGAAAATTATAACAACCGCTGGTTTGACGAAGCCTTTGGCGGCAGGACGATCAAAGGCATCAAGAGCGGCGCGGCGACCGTCGATCTCGTTTACTACATGAAGGAGGCGTTTGCGGCGCGCGAACTTGTCAATGTCTATTATTGCGTGGATATTTCGGCGCTGAATGCGGACGCTTCCAAGACGTTTCCCGACGCGTCCCTGCCGTTGTATCTGTATAATCATAATCCGTTTGACGACGTGCAGTATCTTTGGAATAAAACCGTGCTCTTTGAGCATATCCCGTACGAACTGGCGTCGAGCTTAGAGAGCGGCTATGACGAGGGCGCCTCTTATAACTGGGCGCATTATAAGACGTTTTCCGCCGCGGACACGCTTTCGCGCTATGACCGTCCGGAAGCGGTTTCCGAGATGAAAAAAGAAGATGCGAACGCGGCGGTTATTGACGCAAATCTCGCGCTGATCGGGGACGTGGTGCGCGCGCATCCCGAAACGCGTTTTCGCTTTATTTTTTCTCCGTATTCCATGCTGTGGTGGGATGAGGCGTACCGGAACGGGGACAGCGACGGCGCCATCTTTACGGTGCGGCGGGCGGCGGAATATCTGCTTGCATTTGAAAATGTGGAGATTTACTATTTTCAAAATGACGCTGCTGTCATCACGGATCTTGACAATTACATGGATACGATTCATTTTTCCGAGGAGATCAACCACGAGATTGTGCGGAAAATGCAGGCGGGCTTGTGCCGCCTGACGATGGAGAATCTGGATGAGACGCTTGCGGACATGGCGGCGCTCGTTATGGAGATTGAGGAGCGGTATATGGGGGAATCGGAATAAATCAGCATACGTGATGAAATCAAACAGTTCATAATTTGTTGGATACTTCAAAAATTACAGTTCATATCAAGGAATTTTTGAAGGGATAAGCTGTTGAAGATATTGTATGAGCGGGGATACTGTACTCATACGGAAGTGGCTGAGGAACTGGATATTTCGCTGAGTGGGCTAAACGCAACAATAAAAAAGGTTAACGAAGTTGAGAATCCGCCTGTTAAATTTACAAAAGCAGGAAAATTTAAGTACTATAGCCTGACACAAGCCGGTCGCGCGTATGTGGAGAATGTGTTATTAGCTTCTGGGGAACGAATAAGTACGGAACATTTACATGAGGTATGGAGAATTTTTCAAGATAGAGCACACACATTCATCGGAATGGAATGAGTGCATTGAGGGAAGAGAACGATTGAACGAAGTGGAAATGGGTGGAGAGAAGGGATGTTACCAATTGTGGTGGCAGCTGGCAAACGATTATCAATATTATGCTTTAGAATATGAGACACAGACGGAGAACAGGGATGCCATATTATATTATTATGTAAACAGCATTTATTGTTGTATGCAGGCACTAAAATATAACGTTAGTGATGCGCAGTATGAACTAATGTACCATTATATGGTTATGCGATACCATGACTTATATCGCGATGACTGTCTGGTATCAAATCATTATAAAGAAGCTTGTACAAAATATTGACACTGTTACAGGTAAAGCATATACTTTGATTAAAGGAGTGTGAAATTATGATAGCGACTAATTTTTCAAACGTAAGAAACAATTTCAAAGAAGTGTGCGAACGCGTTGTTCAGGATTCGGATATTGCTATTATTACGAGGAAAAATGGCGAGAATGTAGTTTTGATGTCTCAGGTACAGTATGACAATTTAATGGAGAATTTTCATATCAGGGATAGTAAGACGAATTATGAGTGGATAAAGGATTCTGTTCGACAGGCGGAAAACGGGAGATTGATTAAATTTGAAGTGGAGACCAGCTATGAAAAGTCAAGCCTAAATTAGCAAAAAATTTCTTTTTCGTAT
>JAMPAG010000056.1 GCA_023667365.1 bacterium
TCGTGGTGACGATACCCTCAATTTTATTGGAAGCCTCGGTGCTTTGGATTTTTGCAACTTCGATCAGTCGGTCAAGCGCTATTGGCTTTTGTCTCACAAACAAGTCCTGTCTGCCTTTGCATTCGTGTATCTTGGCGACATAGGAAAGCACCGCGCTGTCCCATTTGTAATCTGCCAGCTTTGTATAATCAAAATTTCTCATAGGGCACTCCTTGCTCGAAATGGATTCGTCCACGCTTGTTTTCTTTCGTCCATATTATAGCGCATGATGGACGAAAAGGCAATAAAGCGGATGCGGATGGATGCAGAAGTCTTATAACTCTTGTTCGTTGATTATTTGTATGATAGAGTAATCGTGTCACACAAACTGACAGATCGGAATATGACGGAGGAATACACCTTGCTTTCATTACAAAGCTATTTATATGACCCGTGTGGTACGGCGAGCGTTCCGTATTGGAAACAAAAGGGACTTACGATACCTGAAAGTATGAAAATAGTCCATGAGAGAGATTATATCAATGAGATGTTCCTTGATTATAATGATGAGCCGTACTTTCGACTATATCATAATCTGAAAGATGTGAAACAAGAAATAACGAGAGAGGTCGAAGTTGTTTCAGGGGTACATAATATAGGTGAGTTTGCCCAACTCATAAATGCAAGTTATAGTGATTTAAGTGTTACAATAGAGCAACTGGAAAGTTATCGCAGAACGCCCGTTTATTGTTCTGACCTGTGGATATTGCTGAAAGAAAAAGTGTCCGGAATTGTTTTAGCCGGAGGCATAGCCGATTATGACAGAGAGGTTAAGGAATTGATTTTAGAGTGGATACAAGTCCTTCCTTCTTACCGGAGGCATGGCTATGGACAGATCATAGTGAATTGTTTACTTTCAAAAATGCAGGGTATCGCTAATTTTGCCACTGTTTCCGGGAAAATAAATAATCCGGCTAACCCAGAGATTTTATATCGTAAGTGTGGTTTCACAGGTGATGATATTTGGCATATTCTTACCCTAAAACAGAGCGCTTAAATTAAAGCAGGTGCTCATTTGCTGACGCAAACGGAGAACCAAATAGGAGGAAATACCATGCAGGCGGACTAATCACCTTTACATGGCACTGGTTTCCGCCGCACGGCGGGCAGGACGCGTCACAGACACAAAAACACGACAAGCGGGATCGTCGCAATAGAGCAGAGCGTCGTCAGAAATACGCCCCTCGTGGCGAGCTTTTCGTCCGCGCGGTATTCAATGGAAAAGAGCACGGCGGAATTGGCGACCGGAAGCGACAGCATGATGAGACTGACGTTTAAGAGCAGCGCATCGCGGATGAAAAGACGAAACAGCGGAAAGAGACAAAGCGGAAGTGCGATCTGTTTTAGGATGATAAACGGATACATGCGCCAGTCGCGCAGCATTTCCGGGAGATTCATGGACGCGATGGAAGCGCCGGTTAAGAGCATGGCGAGCGGTGTCGTCAGTCCACCGAGATAGCCGACGACTTCGACCACGGGAGCAGGAAACGACAGATCGGCAAAATAAAGAATGATCGCAAGTAAAGAGAGCAAAATTCCCGGTGAGAGCAGCATACGGAGCCGGGGCTTTTCTTTTTTTCCGGTGCCCGAACTGATGAGCAGGATACCGTAGCTGAAACTGGACAGATTAAAGATCATATTGAACAGCGCCGTGTAAAAGACCGCCTCCGCGCCGAGAAGCGCCGAGATGAGCGGAAAGCCCATAAAACCGACATTCGAGAACGTCGTCATGTAGGTATAAAGTCCGCGCTGCGCTTTCGGGACAAATAACAGCCGCGCGATCAAAAAACCGAAAAGCGGCAGGATCAGATAAAGCGCTGCCGCGGCGGCTAACACAAGAAATACCGTGGAGACAGGGGCGCGCTGATCCAGTTTTAAGACGGAATCAATAATGAGAAGCGGCATGGTGACGTTGACTAGAAGTTTCGTCAGCGAGCGGTTAAATTCCGCGTTCATCAGCCCGAAGCGGAACAGGAGAAAGCCGGCTCCCATGAGCAGGAACAGGGTGATGAGCTGATGCAGGATGATCTGGATATTCATATAGAAGCAGTCCTTTCGTTGTGGTTCGCGCATGATCATAACGTACGGCGGCAGGATACCCGTTTGCGGCAGTCGCAGCGCCGCATCGGCATGTCTTGGTGCGGTTATTGGCATGCGGCGGTAATGGGATACCCATTTGCTGCCGTCGTAATGCTGTATCGGCATGTTTTTAGTGCCGGTCAGGGCGCATGCGGCAATGGATGGATGCCTGTCTGCGACGCCGTAACGTATTGTATGCGTTATGCGGGAAAAATACAAGCGTTCATAAAGAAAAAGTATGCAAGAGAAAATAAGATATATAAGAAAATGAGATGTGCAGAAGGAGAAAACAAATGAACTATTGTGTGATCGGCGCGGGCGGAACGGGCGGCTGCATCGCGGCGTATATGACAAGGGCGGGAAAAGACGTCACGGTGATCGCGCGCGGCGCGCATCTTGAAAGGATCCGGACGGCGGGAATCCGTCTGGAGACCGTGCAGGGAACGGAAATCATTTCACCGGTCCGCGCGTATGACATGGAAGGTTATCGGAAGAAGATTGCGGAAGCCCGTGAAAACGAAGCGGAAGAAACGCTTGCGGAAGCCCGTGGAAACGAAGCGAAAGAAATGCTTGCGGAAGCCTGTGCAAACGGAGCGGGAGAAACGCCTGCGGATCCAAGACCGGACGTGGTGTTTGTGTGCGTTAAGGAATATTCGCTGGAGAGCGTGGCGCCGTTTATCCGCAATGTGTCAAAAAAGGACACGATCGTGATCCCAATCTTAAATATCTACGGAACAGGTGCGAGACTGCAAAAAGAACTGCCGGAACTTTTGGTAACGGACGGCTGCATTTACATTGCGGCGCAGAGAACCGAGCCGGGAACAATTCAAATGAACGGCACGATCTTCCGGATCGTTTTTGGTGTGCGAAATCCGGGCGAACTGCGGCGGGAATTGTTTATGGTCGCAGAGGACTTACGTCAGAGCGGAATTGAGGCGGTGCTTTCCGAAAATATCAGGCGGGACGCCCTGCAAAAATTCTCCTATGTGTCGCCGATGGCGGCGGCAGGACTGTATTTTCATGCGGACGCGGGGCGGTTTCAGGCGACGGGAGACGAACGGGATACCTTTGCGGCGCTGGTAAAAGAAATAGACAGACTTGCAAAAGCAATGGGCGTTTCTTTCCAGGTGGATATTGTCAGAAACAATCTGGCGATCCTCGACGCGCTGTCCCCGGAAGCGTCCACTTCCTTACAGCGCGACATCGCCGCGGGGAAACCTTCGGAGATCGACGGGCTGATTTATGAGGTCGTGCGTATGGCGGAGCAATACGGCGTGGAACTTCCGGTTTATCAGAAAATCGCAAGTGAGCTAAAGCGTCGTTTTGAGACGCAGCCTTAAGATGCGGACATAAAAACAGGCGGCGTATTGCCGCCTGCCTGCATATGAAATCTCGAAAATCAGAAATGTGCCTAAAGCCGGAAATGTGCCAAAAAACAGGCAGCGTGCCGCCGCTGCCTGAATGTGAGATTCTGAAAAACAGTTCCGTTCGATAAAAAGAAACGCAGGTGCCGACTAGGATTTCTGCGCCGCGCCGTCCGCCGGCGGAGCGGTCGATTCCCGCTCGATCAGTTTTGCGTGCATCACGGTGCGGCTGATGGACACGTGATTGATCAGATTGCTCAAAACATGATAAGCGCCCTTGCCGAGATCGAGACGATCCTGCCGTACGGTCGTGAGCGGCGGTGTGAGCGAAGCGGCAAACGGAAGATCGTCAAAGCCGATGACGCTGACGTCCTGCGGAACGCGGACGCCGCGCTTTGTGCACTCATCAATCACACCCTCCGCGATACTGTCTGAGCTGCATATGATCGCGGTCGCGCCGCTGGATAACAGCTTGGGAACATGATATTTTGCGGAATCCTTCACATAATGACCGAATGTCACGAGATCGGGATTGATCGGGATATGCCGGGACTCCATGCTTGTGACGAACGCGTCGTAGCGTCTTGCGGTGATCATAGAATGCGGCGAGCCGTTAAAAAATGCGATCTTAGTATGACCAAGCCGGATCAGGTGTTCTACTGCAATGTCGATGCCTTCCGCACTGTCCGTTTCCACAGAACCCACATAAGTATTCCGATCGATAAAATTGTCGAGCAGAACGGTCGGGACCTTGCAGTGCGCAAGCTGACTCATCCACGGGTCCTGAAGAGCAAAACCGACGAGAAACGCGCCGCTGTAGCCGTTCTTCAAAAGATAACTGTCATATTTATTGCGTGTCTGAAAGTCGGGCGTGACGGGGAGGATCGTGACGTCCCAGTCGTCGCGCAGCGCGACTTGACGAAAACCGAGAATCAGATCGTAGCCGAAGCTTTCCTGCGTGTCATAACTCATATTTTCTATAAAAAGAGCAAGTTTTTTATTTTCTGTTTTTTTCATTTTTTTGGTCTGATACCCCATTTCAATAGCGGTATCAAGGACGAATTGACGAAGATCCTCGCTGATGTCGCTTGCACCGTTTAAGCCCTTTGAGACGGTGCTGATAGATACGCCGAGCCGGTTGGCAATATCTTTGATCGTTGTTGCCATAATAGAACCACGCCTTTCTGTAAAACCGTAAAACCATAAAACTATGTCACTGCTAAATAACGATATTACTGCTTGTTGCTGCTTCTTTCACAGTATAGTAATATTAAGTAAAAAAATCAACCGATTAAAGTTAAAAACGAAAATAAACGAAAAAATTTCGTTAGAAATATACAAAAATGCCATAAAAAAGCTGTGAAATAACACTAAATCAAGAAAAATTGCGCAAAACGGCTTGCAAAAAAATGGAAAAAGTGCTAAATTTACATCAAGAACGAAAATAAGCGAAAATAAGCGAAAATAATCGGAAAAGGTTTTCGCGAGAGGGTGCTATTTTCGAGGGGGAAGCAGAGTGAAGATGACATCGCTGACAAGAGGAGCCGGGATATTGCTTCCGATAGCCAGTCTGCCTTCCAAATACGGAATCGGCACGTTCGGCAGGGCGGCATATGAGTTTGTGGATCTGCTCGTGGATCTGCACCAGAAGTATTGGCAGGTTTTACCGCTCGGTCCGACGAGTTATGGCGACAGCCCCTATCAGTCGTTTTCCGCATTCGCCGGGAATCCTTATTATATTGATCTGGAATTTTTGGCGGAGGACGGATTGTTGACCACGGAGGAGATTGAAGCTTTTTCGTGGGGGGATGACGAGGAAGACATATCGTACGGCATCCTGTTTGAGAACCGTTTTCCTGTGCTGCACAAAGCGTTTGAGCGCTTTGATACGGGTGATGCTTCGTTTCGGGCATTTTGCCGGGAGCAGGAAAGCTGGCTTGACGGTTATTCTTTTTATATGGCTTTGAAAACGTTTTCGGGAAATGCGGCGTGGACGGCATGGGAGCCGGACATCCGCGATCGGAAATCGAAAGCGTTGGAGAAATACCGCGCGCGCCTAGCAGACGAGATTTTGTTCTGGCAGTTCTGCCAGTACCAGTTTACGGACCAGTGGAGCAGGCTCCGCAGGTATGCGAACAATCACGGTATCCGCATTATCGGCGATATACCGTTGTATGTTTCGATGGACAGCGCGGACGTGTGGGAACACAGGGAACTGTTTCAGATCGATCGCAGCGGAAAGGCGGCGCTTGTCGCAGGATGTCCGCCGGACGCATTTTCGGATGACGGTCAGAAATGGGGCAACCCGCTGTATGACTGGGACAAAATGGAGCAGGAGAATTTTTCGTGGTGGCGCAGCAGGATCATGGCAAACGCAAAGCTGTATGACGTGATCCGCTTTGATCATTTTATCGGGGTGGTTCGCTATTACAGCGTTCCCGCGAAGGATGCCCATGCGAGAAACGGACATTGGCGCAAGGGACCGGGTAAAAAGCTGACGGATGCGATCGCGGAGTCGCTTGGCGAAAGCCACATGATTGTCGAGGACTTAGGCGTCGTCGTGCCGGGAGTAAAACGCCTCGTACAGCGCACGGGATGGCCGGGCATGAAAATCCTGTTGTTTGCATTTGACGGAAACGCCGATCATGAGTATTTACCGCACAATTATCCAAACAGCAACATGGTCGTATACGGCGGTACGCACGACAATGAGCCTCTTATGGCGTATTTTAATGAAAAGTGCGAGTACGAACTGGCGTTTTTATATAAGTATCTTAATATAAATAATAAAGAGGAGATTGTGGACGCGATCATCCGGCTTGCTTACGCGAGCATTGCGGACGTGGCAGTCTTCCAGATGCAGGATCTCTTAAAGCTCGGCATGGAAGCGCGCATGAATCTTCCTTCCACGATCGGGACAAACTGGCGCTGGCGCCTTGGTAAAAAGGAATTATCCGAACAGCGCCGCGAATGGCTTCGGACGCTTGCCATCGTGTATGGCAGATAGAGACGGCGCAGCCGCCGGCTGCAGAAAACCCTGCGGGCGCAGATAGAAAATAAAAAGTGCGTTATACTAAAAGAGGACGTCCTCTTTTAGTATGGATAATCGAAGATTATCCATACTAAGGAAACGGGAAGCCGGCCATGGCAGATACAGAGGCTGAGGCATTACGCCGGGCACGGCAGTCAGGTATGAAGTAAAATGCAGCGATGCATTTTATGATAAACAGGTAACCTGGTATGATCTACATACCACACCAAGAATTAGGAGGAGAAAGATGAAAAAGAAATTATTGGCAATGCTCCTCTCCGCAGCAATGGTATTATCCCTTGCAGCATGTGGAGGCGGAGACGACAACAGCAGCACCGGTGACAACAGCACTGGCGGCGGCAGCAATGTATCGTCGGATGACAACAGCAGTGCACCGGCAGATGACGACAGCAGCGCTCCGGCGGATGACAGCCAGGCGGACGCTCCGGCAGACATTGATTATGGTTCCGGCGTCATCACGATCTGGGTTGCAGAGGCAGCAGTAGAGACGACGCAGACGTTAGCAGACCAGTTCTTCTCAGAGCATCCGGAGATGGCAGGCTACACCGTAGACATCCAGCCGACAGGCGAGGGTGATGCGGCAGGCAACATGATCACCGACGTAGAGGGCGGCGCTGATATTTACGGCTTCGCACAGGATCAGTTGGGACGTCTTGTTATGGCAGGCGCGCTGACGCCGATCACGGGCAACTATGCAAGCGCGATCGAGAGCCAGAACGCAGCAGGCGCGGTTGCAGGCGCGAAGATGGGCGATCAGGTATACGCATTCCCGATGACGGCGGACAACGGCTACTTCCTGTATTATGACAGCAGTGTCGTTACGGATCCGAGCTCCCTTGACAAGATTCTTGAGGACTGCGCAGCAGCAGGCAAGAACTTCTACATGGAGATTAACTCCGGCTGGTATCAGACGGCGTTCTTCTTCGGTACGGGATGTGAACTGACCTATGACTCGGATGATACCGGTACACTGACCGCATGCAACATTTCTTATGCAACGGACAACGGTGTAAAGGCATTAAAGGCAATGATTCAGCTTGCAGGCAACAGCACATTTGTAAACGGTTCCTCCCTGAGCTCTGCAACGAATGTCGGCGCGATCATCGACGGAACATGGGACAGCGGCGCGGCAAAGGATCTCTTCGGTGAGAACTATGCATGTACGAAGCTCCCGACCTTCACGGTAGACGGACAGGACTATCAGATGGGCGGCTTCTGCGGATTTAAGCTGTTAGGCGTTAAGCCGCAGACAGAGCAGGGCAAGATGCTCGTATGTTTAGCGCTCGCTCAGTATCTGACCGGTGAGGCTGCACAGATGGCAAGATTTGAAGCGTTAGGCTGGGGACCTTGCAACATTGCGGCACAGGGCAACAGCGCAGTACAGGAAGACGCAGCGCTTTCCGCACTGGGAGCACAGTTCGCATTCATGATTCCGCAGGGACAGTACCCGGATGGTTATTGGACAGATGCAACGGCTCTTGGTGACGACGTGATTGCAGGAACCTACAACGGCATGAGCGACGAGGATCTGATGAGCGTATTGCAGAACTTTGAGGCTCTGCAGAAGGGCTATGCAGCTCAGTAAGGCGGGCCGCATTTTTCAGAGTGGCATGTAGTGTGCCGACAGGCACGAAAAGATGTTTTGCGGCAATTTGATTGTCATGAAAACACAAAATACGGACAGGAGGGGGAAACCCCTCCGCGTCCGACTTTTGGCAAAAAATGAGCGCTCTTCCGTAGCGCGGGAGCCGGAGGGGGTCAAGGATGGAAAAAGAGAAAAAAAGTCTTGGGAAAAAGATTTTAGGCGTGCTTCAGGCGCCGGTGAAAGATTGTAAAGAAATCGGTCAGACCTTTGCGCACGGAGATTGGAAGACAAAGGTATCGTTTCTCATCATGGGCTTCGGACCGCTGGTGAGAGGACAGATTTTAAGAGGCATTGCGTTTTTAGCTGCCGAGATCGCATTCATCTGGTATATGATCGCGGTTGGCGCAAAGTATTTGAAGGACATCGGAACGCTCGGTACCGTACAGGGCGGTTTTGATGAAAATTATGTGTATACGTACGGTGATAACAGCTTTTTCATTTTGCTGTTCGGTGTATTGAGTCTGTTTGTGGTGATTGCGTTCATATTTGTGTGGCGTCTGAATGTCCGTGTCAATATGAATGAAGAGAAGCGGCTCAAAGAGGGGAAAGCGCTTGCGACGGTAAAGCAGGATCTGCATTCCCTGTTGGATGAGAATTTTGATAAGACGCTGCTGGCATTGCCGGTAACGGGCGTATTTTTATTTGTGCTGCTGCCGATCGTCTTTATGATCTGCGTAGCGTTTACGAATTACGATGCAAATCATCAGTCGCCGACGAACCTGTTTACCTGGGTGGGGCTGGAAAACTTTAAGAACCTGTTTTCCATGGGAACCGCAGGCTTTGGTAAGACGTTTGTGACGGTGTTAAACTGGACGTTGGTGTGGGCGCTCTTCGCGACCTTCCTGACGTATTTTCTAGGAATGGCGGTTGCCATCCTCATCAATAAAAAAGGGATTAAATTTAAGAAAGTGTGGCGTACGATCCTCGTCATGACGATCGCAATCCCGCAGTTCGTATCGCTGCTGTATGTCAGCAAGATGTTTGCGGCGGACGGTCTTGTAAACTCTTATTTGATGAAGTGGGGCTGGATCGATCAGGCGATCCCGTTTTGGACGAAGGCTTCCTATGCAAGACCGACGATCCTGCTCATTAACCTGTGGGTAGGTATCCCGTACGTCATGTTGATCATGACCGGACTGTTGATGAACATTCCGGAAGAGCTTTACGAGAGTGCAAAGATCGACGGCGCGAGTCCGTTCCAGACATTCCGCAAGATCACGCTTCCTTATATGCTGTTCGTGACGGGACCTTATCTGTTGACACAGTTTACGGGTAACTTAAATAACTTTAATATCATCTTCCTGCTCAGTCAGGGAAAACCGCAGTCACTGTCGCTTACCGGAGGCGCAGGCTATACCGACCTGCTTGTGACATGGCTCTATAAGATGACAGTCGATGATACCAACTATAAGATGGCGGCGGTCATCGGTATCATGGTATTCGTAGTCGTGGCAGTTGTATCGTTAGCGGTATATAACATTCTGCCGTCAGTCAAAGATGAGGAGGGATTCCAATAATGAAAGAGGAGAAGGAAAAGAAGCTGCACAAGCAGCATAAAAAACTGTCCAATGGAATTGCCTACGCCGTGCTGGTCGTGATCAGCATCATCTGGCTGTTCCCGTTCGTCTGTCTGGTTTTACAGAGCTTCCGCTCCTATAAGCCGGAAGTGGAATTCGGCGGAATGGTAGCGTATCTGCTGCCGAAACATTTTTCACTTGACTCGTATAAGTTCCTGTTTAGCGGGGAGAGCAACTTTTTAAGATGGTATGGAAATACCCTGATCATCGCGCTCTTTCTTTCGATCGGTCAGACATTCTTTGTACTATGCGTCAGCTACGCGCTTTCGAGAATGCGCTTCAAGATGCGCCGGGCGTTGATGAACCTGTGGCTGATTCTGGGCATGTTCCCCGGATTCCTTACGATGATCTGCTTATACTTCCTGTTAAAGCAGTTCGGATTGACGCAGGCAGGAGCGGTGCCGGGCTTGATCTTAATATCGGTGGCAAGCTCCGGAATGGGCTATTATGTCTGCAAGGGCTATTTCGATACGATCCCGAAATCGTTGGATGAAGCGGCGCGGATCGACGGCGCGTCCAGAGCGAGGGTGTTTGTCGGCATGATCGTTCCGCTTTCGAAGCCGATCATTATTTACACCGCATTGACTGCATTCATGGCGCCTTGGTGTGATTATGTATTCGCTTCCTATGTAGCGTTCGGTTATGAGAAGGGCTACAACGTAGCGGTTGCATTACAGCGCTGGGTCAATACGAACGACTACCAAGGTTATTTCACAAGATTCTGTGCGGGCGGCGTATTGGTAGCCGTACCGGTAACGGCATTGTTCATGGCGTTGCAGAAATACTATGTAGAAGGTGTGACCGGTGGTGCGGTCAAGGGCTGATGCCGGCGGAGATTGGTTGATCTGTTGCGGCGGAAGCTGTTTTGCGGGAAAATGCGAAGCGTTATGCGGACGGATGTTCGAAAGGCAGGTATTTTCCAAATAGAAAACTTAAAAATCGGCAGTCTCCACTAGGGGGCTGCCGATTTTAGCAGGTGCGTGCGGGAGAAGTATTCCGGCGGCTGGATGGAAACACGAATTTGTGGTAAAGTGATTGGTAGACAGAGCCGAAGGGACTGTGCCGAACGCGGAATCGGACAGACGGTATGGCGGCGTTACTTGCGGCGCCGGGAAGGGAGAGAAACATGAAAAAAAGACTACTTTGTATGGCGCTCATCGCGGCGCTCATGACGGGGCTGCTTGGCGCCTGTGGAAAAACAGACGGACAGAATGCGGGCACGGACGGGTCTGGCAGCGCGCAGACAAACGGAGAAACGGGAGCGGACGGATCTGAAAGCGGCGAACCGGGAAATACGGATGCAGAGAGCGGAAGCGGGGACGCGGCGGATCAGATTGTCTACGAGTACGAGCAGGAATTGAATATCATAGACGATAATTACAGGAATTATTACGAGATTTTTGTCTATTCATTTTATGATTCGGACGGGGACGGAATCGGCGACTTGAACGGGGTGACGGAGAAGCTGGATTACATCGCGGACATGGGATTTAACGGTATCTGGCTCATGCCGATCATGCCGTCTACAACATACCACAAATATGACACGAAGAATTATTATGAGATTGACCCCGAATATGGAACAATGGAGGATTTTGAACGTCTGGTGGACGAGTGCCATAAAAGGGGGATCCGCCTGATCATTGATATGGTCATGAACCATTCTTCTTCACAGCATCCGTGGTTTTTGGACGCCTGCGCCTATCTGCGCGGACTTCCCGACGGTGCGGAGCCGGATCCGGCAGAATGTCCGTCCGTGGAATATTATCATTTCTCAAAAGAGCGCGTGAATGGCGATTACTATGATATTCGCGGCTGCGACTGGTATTATGAGGGCGTATTCTGGTCGGAAATGCCGGACTTAAATTTGAGCAGCGAGGGACTGCGGCGTGAATTTGAGGATGTGGCAAAGTTCTGGATCGACAAGGGCGTTGACGGATTCCGCATGGATGCGGCGCTGCATTTTGAGGAAAGCGATACGACATTTAATACGGAGACACTAAACTGGCTGTATTCGTACTGCAAAGGGTTGAATCCTGATTTTTATATGGTATCCGAGGTGTGGGCGGGAATCAGCACGATTCAGAGCTACTATGCGAGCGGAACGCCGAGCATGTTCAATTTTGACGCGGCGGAAGCGGAAGGCAAGCTGATCCGGGCGGCACGGGGAAATTATGCGGCGAGCCGCCTTGTCAATGATATGGTGCATTATGACGAACTGTTCCGTGAGGAAAATCCGGACTATATCGACGCGCCGTTCCTTACGAATCATGACATGAACCGCGTGTCCAACGCGCTGCTCAGTAATCCGGATGACTTAAAGATGGCTTGCGGTCTGCTTATGATGATGAATGGAAGTCCCTTCGTGTATTACGGTGAGGAGATCGGCATGAAGAGTTCCGGCACGAAGGATGAGAACAAGCGGCTTCCGATGATCTGGTCGGATACCGGCGCGGCGGGAATGACAAACGGACCGCGGGATGCGGATGCGGGGATCACGTCGGCATTTCCGGGTGTGGAACAGCAGCTTGCCGATGAGACAAGCCTCCTTCATTATTATAAAAGAGCACTGCGGCTGCGCAATGAGAATCCTGAGATTGCGCGCGGCGCCATCGCGGTTGTGGAAAGTCTTTGCGACGGAAGTCAGGCGGCGATCACAAAAACCTATGAGGGCAGCACGATCGGAATTGTATATAACAATTCCAAAGAAGAGATTCAGGTAACGCTCACTGGAACGGAGCTTGTCGATATGCAGATCCGCGGCTATCTGACGTTGAACGGCGAGGTGATCACACTCACCGACGGCGTACTGATGATGCCGGCGCAGTCAATCTGTATTTTGAAGTGACGCGTGAAGATAGACGGCATAGAGCGGCTGACAGAAAAATAGGAGCAGAAACGGGGCTTATCCGATGTGGTGTGACGTTTGACAGTAACGGGGGACGGGATGTATAATTGAGAAAAAACTGCACGGAGACAAGGCGGGCGCAGGTAAATGAACAGAGCTTGAACTTGGGGGAAACCACGTTGAGAAAGCTGATACGGTATCAGACAACATTTTTACTGAAGCAGTGGGAGGCTGTCGCGGCCTTCCTGTTGCTGATATGGTTTATTATCGGTAATTATCTGGGTAATGTCACAACCTTTCGGGGAATGGACGTTACCCAGATGTATTACCCGTTAAAGATGATGACATTGAGCTATAACAGGGTCAATTATAATGCGGATGTCACGACGCAGTTCATCATGCTCTACCCGATCCTTGTGACGCTGCCTGCGGGTTTTTCGTATATAAAGGAGCAGCAGACACGGGAAGAAGTGTATCTTATCACGCGGCTTGGAAAAAAGAATTATATGAGGAGCAGATTATGGGCGGCGTTTTTTACGACGGCGTTTGTTTTTTCTGTTCCTTTTTTGTTGGAAATGATTTTGTATATGATTTCATTTCCGATGAAGGCAAAAAATGATTTTTATCATTTTGCCTTGTATGAACCGGAATATGCGGAGATGGTGTACCGCTATTTAGGGGGGAGACTTTATGTGCATTCGCCGGTGCTGTATACGGTCGTGATGATCATATTTTTCGGACTGGTTTCCGGAATTTTCGGTATGCTCCCCGTAGCCGTGTCGCAGGCTGTTCCGGTGAAGCTTCGCGTGTTTCTTTTCCTGCCGGATTATCTGCTGCTCAACGCGACGAGTTATCTTCAGACGATGCGCGGGGGAGGCGTGACCTGTAACTGGTACGATTATATGCTTTTGTTTCAGGATGAACCAAAGAATCTTTGGTTTCTCGTCATAGGGATCGGATTTGTTTTGGCGTTGATCGGCGCTCTTAGCGTTGCGGGAAGGAAAAGAGAAGCATGGTAGTCTTGTGGCAGAAAAAAAGAATGGTGCTGCTGCTCGGAATCCTTTCCGGGATTCTGGTGTCGCTGACGTTCATCAGACCGTATGAAGATGAGGTCACATTGGCGTATCTCGTACTGCAATTGAGCGGAGCAAGGGGAACGTTCGCGCTCTATTGTTCTTTGACAGACCTTGTCCGGTTTATGCTGTGCATGATGCCGAACGTGCTTGCGATCATGGTGCTTGGAAACCGGCTGTATCAGCATTTTTGTACCGCCAGTGTCTATGTGTTCAGCAGATGCCCGGACCGCCTTTCGTGGTATCGGAAGTCGCTGGCGGAGCTGCTTGGCAGCGTGTTTCTGTTTGAGACGGTATTTGTTGCTGCGGCTGTTTTGGCGGCGGCGCCGCGCTGCCGGATTTCGGTTGACGGGGGCGATATGCTGCTGCTCGGTT
Organism: bacterium; assembly: GCA_023667365.1. Classification (GTDB taxonomy): domain Bacteria; phylum Bacillota; class Clostridia; order Lachnospirales; family Lachnospiraceae; genus DLAJ01. The sequence continues at coordinate 14,053 of JAMPAG010000056.1, forward strand.
TTCATGTATTGATTTACCTGCTGTGGATTTTTGGATGGGCGCTTCTGGCAAACCTGCTTGCGATCCGTGTTGGGAGCAGCCGTGCCTTTATGGCGGTCATGACCGTGCAGGCGTTTTGTACGGCGGCGCTTGCCATGGTATCTGTTTTGGAGAAAAAACAGATGCAGAAAGATTTCATTACGCGGCTGTTATGGTTTGATCCAGTCGCGCATACGGTGTTGAGCTGGCATCAGGGCGCGCCCTTTGCAAAGGAACTTGCGGACAGCAGGTATGCGTTGAACCCGGTCATGTCCGTCGCGTTATTTTTTCTGACGGATATAGGAATCGTATTGGCGGGCAGGGTTTTGATACGCAGACAGGATCTGCTATCGGAGAACAGGGAAACGGAGGAAGGATGAGAAATGAGCCTGACAGCAGACGGAGTGACGAAAAGAATCAAGGGAAAGCTGATCTTAGAGAATATCAGTCTGAATATGCGCAGCGGAGCGGTATATGGTTTTTGCGGAAGGAACGGATCGGGCAAGACCATGTTATTTCGGGCATTGTCCGGGTTAATGCGCATCGACGAAGGAAAGATTTGCTGGAACGGACAGGAGCTGCATAAAGATTTTTCCGTGCTTCCGGGTCTGGGGATCGTTCTGGAACATGCAGGGCTTTATCCGAACATGACGGGACTGGAAAATTTGTCGTATCTTGCAGGGCTGAGAGGAATCATAGGAAAAGAGGAAATGTGCGAGGCGCTTGAGCGGGTAGGACTTGAGCCTTACGATAAAAGAGCATATAGAAAGTATTCCATGGGGATGAAGCAGCGGCTGGCAATCGCGCAGGCGATCATGGAGCGCCCTGAGGTCATCATGCTGGACGAGCCGACGAACGGACTGGATGAGGAGGGAGTGCGGGAAATCCGCACACTCATCAGGCAGGAGAAAGAAAGAGGTGCGCTGATCTTATTGGCAAGCCATAACAGAGAAGATATGGATATGCTGGCGGACCGCGTTTACCGGATCGCTGGCGGGCGGCTGGCAGGAGAGGAGGAAAAGGCGTGAAGCTGCGCGGAGCATGGATTGTGACAATGGCGGCGTTTTTTATTTCCGCCTGCTATGGAATTTATGAAAAAAGAACGTATACGGATGTCACGCGGGATTCTTCCTATTTAGAGACGGTATATGTGGCGGAGATTCCGGAGAGTTTCGCGCTGTCCTGCTGTGAGGAATTAGAGCGCATCCTTCCGGAGGCGCCGCTCGTGCTCAGGGTGTCCGCTGTGGAGGAGCTGGAGCATCTTGCCAGAACAAGCAGGCAGCGGGTACGGGTAGAAGCTGTTTTGCAGGGCGGGGGTGTATCGGAGGGCGAGGAAATCTACCTCACCAAAATCAGATGGAATTTCCATGTTATGGATGGATACAAAGACAGTTTTGCGATGGACAGAGGGTTTGTCAATCTCATGGAGATCGGAGAAGAATATTTGGTGTTCGTCGGAGAGCAGGCGGATTCTATGGGGGAGCGGATACCGGTATATGAATTATTTGGAGATGTGGATATGGTAATCGCGCCGGTATTCTCTTATCGGGAGCATGAGAATCGGATTGTGGAAACGGATGGCATAACAACGTATGTTCCTTATCGCGAGTTGTCCGGCAATGAATTTTTTGCGGAAACGCAGGCGGGAATGGATGCTTTTTTATCGCTAAAAGAGGAAATGATGAGGAGGTATGAATAGGAGTAGAAACGGCGCTTATCCGGCGGGAGGACGTTTGACAGCAACGGGGGCGGGGCTTATAATCGAATAGAACGATTGTCGTATTATCCGCATGTGACAGGGAGAAGCCATGAAACAGACGCTGATGGATTTGTTGAACAAAATGATAGAGGAGCAGCATGTCAATCGGTCGGAGCTGTGCAGGGGATTGTGTTCCGGCGCGGCGCTCTCGCGGTATTTAAGCGGGGAGCGGCGGATGGACAGGCTCCTCCTGTCGGCGTTGATGCAGAGATTGGGGAAATCCCCCGATAAGTTTGTGTCCCTTCTGACAGACGCGGAGTATCACTATTTTGACTGGCGGATGCGCCTGCTGAATTCGGTCGCAGACGGGGAGCTGGAGGAGGCGGAGTGCCTGCTGTCCGAAGGGACGGCAGTCGATGCGGAACTGAACGAACCGGTGCAGAGACAGTTCTATCTGATGATGCGCGGGGTATTACAGGAAAAACTGCACGGAGACAAAGAGGGCGCAATGGCATTTTATGATCGTGCGGTCCGCGCGACGATTCCTGACTTCGCGGGGAAACTGCGCCAGCAGAGCCTTTTGTGCGTGCAGGAGATCAATGTGCTTCTGTTGTGGCAGGAGTATTTGGGGGATGGGGAGACTTTTGCGGGAGTGCTTGATTTCTCAATAAACTATGTATGTAGACATTTTGGGGATGAGCAGGAGCTGGTGAAAGTATATCCGAGACTGGCAGCGAAGTATCTGCCGTATCTTAGAAAGAAAGAATGTTATGGGAAGATGTATGATTTGTCGAAGCGTGCGTTTGAAATGATGACGTCACTGTACTATTTTGTATGCGAGGAGCAGATACTCGGCGCGTATATTGAGTCCGCGGAGAAGATTGGAAAAGCGGAGGAGGTCGCGAAACGGAAAGTGCAGCTCGCATCATGGAGCAGGATGAAAAAAGAGCTGCAGGAAGACCTCGGGATCTTTCAGAGAGACGAGTGGCATGTATGGGATTTGTGGCAGGAGGCAGAATTGCTGCGGGAGGTCGTCGAGCGCAGAAGGAGACAGCAGGGCATGTCACAGGAGGCGCTAAGCGAGGATATATGCACGCCGGAGACGCTTTCGAGGATCGAGACGGGGAAACGCGCGCCGAGCCGCAGAAACTTTCAGGCGCTTGCCAAAAAGCTGGGGGTGCGGGAGGATTATTATTACAGTGTGATCGAGACGGATGATTTCCAGCTGTTGGAGGAGTGTTTCCGCATAGATGGGATGATCGAGACAAGACAGTGGCAGAAGGCAAAGGAGACAGCGGAACATCTCGAACAGCAGTTGGATATGGAGAATTGCCATAACCGACAGTATATCGGTGAGATTTGGTACATTTTAGAATTTTATTTAGATGGTATTCCGGAAGAAGAACAAACTGGAAGGCTGATAACGCTTCTGAATTTGACGATACCGGAAATTCCGCTGACGGAGAATGTACGGGAATGGTCGGAAGCATTTTGGTGTACGGTTTTTACGAGCGAGGAGATTTCTATTCTGATACAAATAGCGATTGTACTGCGGCGGGTTGGCAGGCAGGAGGACGGTCTCTATCTGTCTGAAAAACTATATGAATATTATCAAGGGAGTACGATAAGACCAGAGTTTCACTTTCGGACATTCCTGCGCGTTTTGACAGGATTAAGTGTTGGCATGAGCAAGGCGAAGCATTATGAGAAATGTATTCATTATTCATGCGAAGGTATCGCGCTGGGTTCTAAAGCTCGAAAAATGACGGATATAGGATTGTTCATCAATCAAATCGCCGATGCAAAAGAATGTCTTGGAGATAAGGCATTCGCGTTGCGTTATTATCGGTATGCTTTCTATTGCGAAGAATTGCTCGGGCAAGGTGCAGAGGTTCCGAGGCGATCTTATGAGAAGCTGAACGGAAAAGAAGTCAAGTGGTATTAGCAATGTTTTGTATGTTCTTCTTCCTGGGTCTCACAAAGGAGGAACGCCTGTCTGCGTTTGATTTGTTTGCCCTGTTCCGCAGGCGCAGGGAGTACCAACGACAGGACTATGGTAGTGACCAGACATAATGTGACAAGACGCTTTTTGAAATTCATAAGAGTACCTCCTTTGTATTAAAGTAAGAATGAATCTTATGTAAATACACGGATGCGCACCTAAAAGCTTACTTAAAGTATAAGAGGATTGTGATAATAACACCATGACGTTTTTGGAAAAATATTTTCCCGAAAACGTCATGGTGTTATTGTGTGTGAGGAACTATAATTTACAATAAAAATTTTACATCGCTCCATATTGTCAAAG
>JAMPAG010000057.1 GCA_023667365.1 bacterium
GACGCCTATTCGACCGGAAGCAGCATCATGCCGCAGAAGAAGAACCCGGATATTGCGGAGCTGGTGCGCGGTAAGACCGGAAGGGTGTACGGCGCGCTCATGAGTATGCTGACGACGATGAAGGGACTGCCGCTTGCCTACAATAAAGACATGCAGGAAGACAAAGAAGTCACGTTTGACGCGATCGACACGCTCAAAGACTGTCTCACCCTGTTTACGGGAATGCTCTCCACAGCGGGATTCCGCAGAGACGTCATGGCAAAGAGCGCGGCGGGCGGTTTTACGAACGCGACGGACGCTGCCGATTATCTGGTCGGAAAGGGCGTTCCGTTCCGGGATGCGCATGGCATCATCGGGAAAATGGTGTTGACCTGTATTGAGAAACAGTGCAGTATCGAAGATTTGACGATCGAGGAGTTTCAGGAGCTCAGCCCGGTCTTTGAGGAAGATATTTACGACGCGGTCAGCCTGCGTACCTGCGTGGAGAAGCGTCTGACGCCCGGCGCGCCGGGAACGGAAGCGATGAAGCAGGTCATTGCGGCAAACGAGGCGTATCTGGAGGAAGCATAAATAAATTGGCAGATAGGGGATTGCGAAACGCATGATATAGACTGTGAGATTGTACAAAATGTACAATCATGAACGTAATTGATTGCATTTCGCAATTGTATAAAACGAAAGGAGTTATGAAAAAAGAATGAGCGACAAATTACGTGTGGGAATTTTGGGCGGAACCGGTATGGTCGGACAGCGTTTTATTTCTCTGTTGGAGCATCATCCGTGGTTTGAGGTGACGACAATTGCGGCAAGCCCGCGGTCGGCGGGAAAGACCTACGAGGAGGCGGTCGGCGGCCGCTGGAAGATGGATACGCCGATGCCGGAAGCGGTAAAGAAGATTCCCGTCATGAACGTCAATGAAGTGGAGGCGGTCGCCGGACAGGTGGACTTTGTTTTTTCTGCCGTTGACATGACAAAAGAGGAGATCAAGGCGATTGAGGAAGCGTACGCCAAGACGGAAACGCCGGTCGTATCCAATAACAGCGCGCACCGCTGGACGCCGGACGTTCCCATGGTCGTTCCGGAGATCAACCCGGAACATATGAAAGTCATTGAGTTTCAGAAAAAGCGGCTCGGCACGACGAGAGGATTCGTGGCGGTTAAGCCGAACTGCTCCATCCAGAGCTATGCGCCTGTCCTGACTGCATGGAAAGAGTTCGAGCCTTATGAGGTCGTTGCGACGACGTATCAGGCGATCTCCGGCGCGGGCAAGACGTTTGCGGACTGGCCGGAAATGAACGGAAATATCATCCCCTACATTGGCGGAGAAGAAGAAAAGAGCGAGAAAGAGCCGTTGCGCATTTGGGGCGAAATCAAAGACGGCGTGATTGAGCCGGCGTCTTCTCCGGTCATCACCTGTCAATGCATCCGTGTTCCGGTATTAAACGGCCACACGGCGGCGGTATTCGTCAAATTCAAAAAGAAACCGACCAAAGAGCAGCTGATCGAAAAGCTGGTTTCCTTCCGCGGCGTGCCGCAGGAATTGCAGCTTCCAAGCGCGCCGAAGCAGTTTATCCAATATCTTGAAGAAGATAACCGTCCGCAGATCGCCTTGGACGTCAATTATGAGAACGGTATGGGCGTTTCGGTCGGAAGACTGCGCGAGGATACCGTATACGACTGGAAGTTCGTCGGACTTTCCCATAATACGGTACGCGGCGCGGCAGGCGGCGCGGTGCTGTGCGCGGAGCTCTTGAAAGCGCAAGGATATATTACCGGTAAAAAGGAATGAAACAGGCTGAGACCGGGCGGTATGTGCGGCTGCGGGAGCGGTTACGCACGGATTGACCGCCCTGGTCATTGAAAGGAGATGAGCCGGAGTGAATGATTTGCGTTATCAGGTGGATTACCTGACGGCGATGAACAAAAAGCTGTCGGACAGCGAAAAAATGTACCGGATGGTATGCGATATGTCCTCCTGTGCTTATCTTTATTATGATCATAAGGACGGTCAGATCAGACTGCTGGGAAACTGGCAGACCTTTTTCCCGCTGGACATCCGGCATATTCAGGATGTGGAACGTATTTTGGATTATGTGGAGGAGGAAGACGCGGAACGGCTCGGTGAAGTTCTCCACCGCGAGGCGCCCACAACGGAAAAAGTCAGCTGCGAATGCAAACTGCGCGGTCAAAAAAAGTGGCTGGAATGCGAGACGGTTATTGTGCCGGACGAGGCGGGAAACACCGGGAGCAAAGTCATTAAGTTCCGTGATATTTCCCGTTTTAAGCAGCAAAATGATGAATTGACCTATCTGGCATATTATGATATGCTGACGGGACTGTACAATCGGAACTATTTTGTCGGACAGCTCTCGGAATGGCTTGAAAGAGCCAAAAAAGAACAGAACGTCGTGTCCGTGATGTTTCTGGATATTGACGATTTCCGCAAGGTCAATGACGGTCTCGGAATGATCGTGGGAGACGAGCTCGTGCAGGCATTCGGGCAGTTTTTGGGCGAGTTTCGTTCCGATCATGTGATGGCGTCCCATTTTAACAGCGACGTTTATTGTCTTGCGATCTACGATCCGTGCGGAACGCGGAGCGTGGATGCGATTTACAAAGCGGTCAGGGAGCGTCTCGCAACCCCTTTTGTGCTGACGGGGCATAAAGAGATCGAGATCACGGTCTGCGCCGGCGTGGCGGAGTTCCCGGAATCGGCGGCAAATGCGATCGAGCTGATCAACAATGCGGAGATCGTCCTATTTAAGGCGAAGAGCATCGGCAGCAATGAGATCCAATATTTTGACGCGCCGATCATTCACGACTTCTTACATCAAGTCCAGATTGAAAATAAGCTGAAAGGCGCGGTAACGCAAAAACAGTTCCTGCTTTTTTATCAGCCCCAATATGATGTGGAGAGCGGGCGGCTGCGCGGCGTTGAGGCACTGATCCGCTGGAAGGACGAAAACGGCAAGTTGATCAGTCCGGCTGAATTTATTCCGATCGCGGAGAAAAACGGCAGTATTGTCAGCATCGGCGCATGGGTTGTGGAAGAGGCGTTCCGCACTTACGCGGAGTGGCGCGATAAATACGGCGTCCGCCTGATCATGTCCATCAATGTTTCCGCGATCCAGTATAAGCGCAAGGATTTTGTATCCAATATCATTTCCCTGATGGAACGCTATGAGATAGAGTCCAACGAGATCGAATTTGAGATCACGGAAAGCGTGTTGATCGACGATTTCGCGGAAGTGATCGAGAAGATGAAGCAGCTTAGAGAGTACGGCATCCGCGTATCGCTGGATGATTTCGGGACGGGTTTTTCCTCACTTTCTTATTTGAAGGGGCTGCCGATCGACACCTTAAAGATTGATAAAAGCTTTATTGATACGGTAATCACGGACGATTCCACCCGGATTATCACGGAATCCATTGTATCCATGGTCAAAAAACTGGGATTTGAGACCGTTGCGGAAGGCGTGGAGACCGAGGCGCAGTACGAGTATCTGCGCGATATTCACTGTGACAATATCCAGGGCTTTTATTTAGGAAAGCCGATGCCGAAGGACGAAGTGGAGCAGATCCTTACGGCGCAGTTATAAAAAAGAGGTTATGGACAAAGGGAACAGAACGGAGTGTCGGAATGGATTTTTCCGAAAGAACGGACATCATAGAGCAAATTGAACGGTGCTTTGAGGAGCGCGGGAGCAGTGTCCTTGTTTTATACGGGGAGAGGGGCATGGGGAAAACGACGCTCCTTTTGCAGCTCGCAAAAGCGTATAACAGCGTCTATTATCATGCGGTTCCCGCTTCCGAATACCAACAGGCGTCCCTCATGCTGCACCGGCTTCACAAAGAACATGTGCAGCCGGATGAGAGCGATGTCTATCATACGGTATTTACCGCGCTCACAGAGCGTTGTAAACAGTCGAAGGTCTTATTCCTGATCGATGAAGCCGAGCATATTCTGAAAGCCGGAGAGCAGTTTTCTTCCGCGCTGCGCATTCTCTTAAATCATGGCTATTCCGATACGGATTTTCTTGTTCTTTTATCCTGTTCCTCTTTGAGTTTTGTGGCAAACTCGCTGGGAAAGCGGCTTGGCGGCTGCGCGTCCCTGATACGCGGGATCCATAAGCTTGGCGCGCTGTCCTTTTCGGATACCTGTGCGTATCGAAACGGGGGAACGGTGCAGGAATGCTTTTGGGCATATGCGCTGCTTGGAGGCAACCCTGCATATCTGGAGGCGGCAAAAGCCTATTCTTCCGCGGAAAGGATGATCTGCGGGCTCTTTCTCGACCGGACGGGACTCATGCATGACTACGGATTTGACTGCCTGTTCGGGGAACTGCGGGAGTTTGGCGTATATGCGACGATTTTGTATACGATCGCGCGCGGAAAAAACAAATTAAACGACATTCACCTTGCGACGGGATTCTCAAGGGCAAAGATCAGCGTGTATCTGAAAAACCTGATGGAACTGGATCTGATCGAAAAGGTGTATTCCTACGGCGCAGGTCCGCGCGATGATTCCAAGAAGGGAATGTACCGCATCTTAAATCCGGCGCTGGAATTCTGGTATCGTTTCCTTTACGCCGACCGGAGTGCGTTATCGCTTGAGACGCCGGAGGCGTTTTATGAGGAGCGGATTAAGCCGCAGCTGTTATCTTTTATGGAGCGCGCTTATGTGCGCGTGGCGGCGCAGGCGCTGACGGAAGGCAGGGTGTGGGAAAAGGGACATATCGTGCGCTGCGAGGAGTGGATCGGAAAATCGGGCGAGATCCCGGTTATCGCCATCACGAGACAGGGTGAGGCGATCCCGGTATTTATCCATTACGGCGCGCGGCCGCTTCAGGTGGAAGATACGGAGTGGTATGCATTCTGCTGTAAAAAGGCGCGTCTGACATCCAAAAACATGATCATTTTTTCGGAGGACGGGCAGGATGAAGAAGTGAATGCGCGCGCGCATGTCCTGTCGCTCTTTTCTCTTTTTACATCCTGACATATTTAGATTGGAAGAATCATGGAGAAACGATTATTTATTGCGGAAAAACCGAGCGTTGCAAGAGAATTTGCCAAAGCGCTCCAGGTAAAGGGCGCAAACAGGGACGGCTATATTGAATCGGAGGATACGATCGTTACATGGTGTGTGGGACATCTCGTCACAATGAGTTATCCCGACGCCTACGACGAGCGCTTAAAAAGATGGAGTCTCAACACGCTTCCGTTTATTCCGACCGAATATAAATACGAAGTCATCGACAGTGTGGCAAAACAGTTTCGCATTGTCAGCGGGCTGTTGACGCGAAACGATGTGACGACCATCTATGTCTGCACGGACTCCGGGCGCGAGGGCGAATATATTTACCGGCTGGTGGAGAGGCAGGCGCATGTAACGGGAAAAGTCCGCAAGCGCGTATGGATCGACTCACAGACAGAAGAAGAGATCCTGCGCGGCGTGCGGGAGGCGAAAGACCTGTCCGAGTATGACAATCTCTGCGCCGCCGCTTATCTGCGCGCGAAAGAGGACTATCTGATGGGCATCAATTTTTCCCGCGTTCTCACCTTAAAATACGGCGGACCGATCAAAAATTATCTGAAAGCGGAGCGCGCCTCCGTCTCGGTCGGACGCGTGATGACCTGCGTGCTTGGAATGGTTGTCAAAAGAGAACGTGAGATTCGCGCGTTTGTCAAAACGCCGTTTTACCGTGTGACCGGCAGCTTTTTACTGACCGACCGGCGTTTCGACGGAGAATGGCGCGCAGGTAAAGGCTCCATCTATGAGAATTCCCCCGCGCTGTATAAGGAAAACGGCTTTTTGGAGGAGAAAGACGCCCGCGCGCTCATCGCCCATGTGGAAGGAAAAGCGGCGGTCGTGGAAAAAACAGAGCGGAAAAAGGAAAATAAAAACCCGCCGCTTTTGTATAATCTTGCAGAGCTGCAGAACGACTGTTCCAAATATTTTAAGATCAGCCCGGACGAGACGCTTTCCTATGTGCAGGAAATGTACGAAAAGAAGCTTTTAACCTATCCGAGGACCGATGCGCGCGTGCTTTCCAGCGCCGTAGCAAAGGAGATTGACAAAAATATCCGCGGGCTCATGCAATATGCGCCGGTCAGCGGATTTGCGGCGCTGCTCATCGAAAAGAACGCATACCGCGGCGTCGGAAAGAGCCGCTATGTGAACGATAAGCAGATTACCGACCATTATGCCATTATTCCGACCGGGCAGGGACTTCGTGACTTAGAAAAGCTCAGCCCGACGGCAGCGCATATTTACGAGCTGGTCGCACGGCGGTTTCTGAGCATTTTTTATCCGGCGGCAGTCTATGAAAAGATTTCCCTTGTGAGCAGAGTGGACACGGAGATTTTTGTCTCGAACATGAAGGTGTTAAAAAAGGAAGGTTATCTGATCGTCGCGCGTCCTTCTTTTTTAGGAAAAGAGACCGAAAAGGAACCGGGGAAGGAATCGGAAAAAGAAAACGGTCAGGCGGAGGAAACGGTCAAATGTGACGAGGCGCTTCTTGCCATGCTTGACAACGTGAAGAAGGGCAGTGCGCTTGAGGCGAAGGAGTATCAGGTAAAAGAGGGTGAGACAACGCCGCCGAAGCGCTATAATTCCGGATCCATGATCCTGACGATGGAAAATGCGGGGCAGTTTATCGAGGATGAAGAGCTGCGCGCACAGATCAAGGGAAGCGGGATCGGCACGAGCGCGACCAGAGCCGAGATCTTAAAGAAGCTGGTGCATATCAAGTACTTAAAGCTCAATAAAAAAACACAGTTGATCACGCCGACGCTGCTCGGCGAGATGATCTACGATGTCGTGGACAGTTCCATGAAAGCGCTGCTCGATCCGGCGCTGACCGCGAGCTGGGAAAAAGGACTTTCCGGCGTGGCGGACGGCTCCATCACGGAACAGGAATACATGGACAAACTGAATGGCTTTGTGACGCGCCGCACAGAATATGTCAAGCAGATCAGCGACCAAAGCTTTTTGTATCCCAAATTTGACGCGGCGGCGGGATTTTACCAAGACTGACTGAACTGGTCAAAATGAGTCTGGCGGCTTAATGCGCGCAGAGGCGCGGGAATGGAGGATAATCACCTTATGGAATCAGCAAAAATCACAAACCTGTACGATTTAGAGAAGACCATTGCGGCGGAATTATTTGAGGGAAAGACTTACCCGTGGGAAGTACTTCCGCTGATCGGCGAGTTTATTGTTTCGCTTGGAAAGCGTCTGGATCCGTCGGTTTACGAAGAACGTGCGGAGCATGTCTGGGTGGCGAAAAGCGCGAAAGTATTTGACAGCGCGTATCTCGGCGCGCCGTGCATCATTGATGAGGAAGCCGAAGTACGGCAGTGCGCGTTCATCCGCGGCAATGCGATTGTCGGCAGGGGCGCGGTCGTCGGCAATTCCACGGAACTCAAGAACGTAATCCTGTTCGACAAGGTACAGGTGCCGCATTATAACTATGTTGGCGACAGCATTTTGGGGTACCGCGCGCATATGGGCGCCGGTTCGATCACGTCCAACGTCAAGAGCGATAAAACGCTCGTGGTCGTAAAGGAGGCGGCTTCGGGCGAAGCGGTGGAGACGGGGATGAAAAAGTTCGGCGCCATGCTCGGCGACTTTGTGGAAGTCGGCTGTAATTCCGTCTTAAATCCCGGAACCGTGATCGGCAGAAACTCGAATGTGTATCCGTTATCGAGCGTGCGCGGCGTCATTCCGGGCGGACATATTTATAAGGATGCGGCGCATATGGTAAAGAAGAATAAATAAAAAAGAGCGCCGGCAGGGACGATCCGTCAATTTCTGTCAGAAAGCGGATGAAGAATGCAAAAAATACTGGATTTTTTTGACAAATTGTGAGAAAATTGAAGCAGTGGCGTAACGGGGTGTCTGCATCCCGGCAGACGCCAGCAATCATACCATCAATCGAAAGGAGATTTCACATGATTTATTCAAAGGAAGTTGAAGAAATGTGTACCGTAGCACAGGGCGTACATCACGGCTGCGCTCCGATTCCGGAAGAAGCCAAGTGGGTACAGGCGAAAAAGGTGGAAGACATTTCCGGTCTGACGCACGGTGTGGGCTGGTGTGCTCCTCAGCAGGGCGCATGTAAGCTGACGCTGAACGTGAAAGAGGGAATCATTCAGGAGGCGCTCGTGGAGACGATCGGCTGCTCCGGCATGACGCATTCCGCAGCGATGGCTGCCGAGATCCTTCCCGGTCTGACCGTGATGGAAGCGCTCAACACCGATCTCGTATGCGATGCAATCAATACCGCTATGAGAGAGTTGTTCTTACAGATCGTATACGGACGTACGCAGAGTGCATTCTCCGAGGAGGGACTGCCGGTCGGCGCAGGTCTGGAAGATCTTGGAAAGGGCTTGAGAAGCCAGGTTGGCACCATGTACGGTACCTTAAAGAAAGGTCCTCGTTATCTGGAAATGGCGGAGGGCTATGTAACCGGAATCGCTCTTGACAAGGACGATCAGATCATCGGTTACAAGTTCGTAAGCCTTGGAAAGATGACTGATTTCATCAAAAAAGGTGATGATCCGAACACTGCTTATGAAAAGGCAAGCGGACAGTACGGTCGTGTCGATGATGCAGTAAAGATCATCGATCCGCGCAAAGAATAAATCAGGAGGAGGATAAATCAATGGCTTTATTTGAATCGTATGAAAGAAGAATTGACACCATCAATTCCGTATTAAATAGCTATGGGATCTCTTCGCTCGAGGAAGCGGAAAAGATCACCAAAGACGCTGGCCTTGATGTATATGAGCAGGTGAAGAAGATTCAGCCGATCTGCTTTGAAAATGCATGTTGGGCGTACACAGTAGGCGCGGCGATCGCGATCAAGAAGAATTGCAGAAAGGCTTCCGAAGCAGCCGCAGCGATCGGTGAAGGTTTACAGGCATTCTGCATTCCGGGTTCCGTTGCAGATACCCGGAAGGTCGGTCTCGGACACGGAAACCTCGGCAAGATGCTGTTGGAGGAAGATACCGACTGCTTCTGCTTCTTAGCAGGTCATGAGTCCTTTGCGGCAGCGGAGGGTGCGATCGGTATCGCAGAGAAAGCGAATAAGGTCCGCAAAAAACCGCTCCGCGTCATCTTAAACGGTCTCGGAAAGGATGCGGCAAAGATCATTTCCCGTATCAACGGCTTTACCTTTGTGGAGACGGAATACGATCCGTATAAAAATGAAGTAAAGGAAATCGAGCGGATTTCCTATTCCGACGGGCTTCGCTCCAAGGTAAACTGCTATGGCGCAAATTCCGTTCCGGAGGGCGTTGCGATCATGTGGAAAGAGAACGTGGACGTATCCATCACAGGTAACTCCACGAACCCGACCAGATTCCAGCATCCGGTTGCAGGTACATACAAGAAAGAGCGCACCGAAGCGGGAAAGAAATACTTCTCCGTTGCTTCCGGCGGCGGTACCGGCCGTACGCTGCATCCCGATAATATGGCGGCAGGTCCGGCATCCTACGGATTTACCGATACGTTGGGACGTATGCATTCCGACGCGCAGTTTGCGGGATCTTCTTCCGTTCCGGCACACGTAGAAATGATGGGGCTGATCGGCATGGGCAATAACCCGATGGTCGGCGCTACGGTTGCAGTTGCCGTTTCGGTGGAGGAAGCTGCGGCGGCAGGTAAGTTCTAAATTTATCTTGTTTCATAGAGGTGCCGAAAGGCGAAAGTACCGCAATCTATAGGGGTTGCGGTACTTTTTTGATGCCAAAAACCAGAAAGAAATCAGCGTTCGGTCCCGGATATGCCATCGGAAGCATCTTGGAAAAACCCGCTGATGAACAGACATAGTGAATCTTGACGAAAAATTTTCTTCAAAAACAGGAAAACAGGAAGAAACATGCACAAAAAATAATGTCCGATTTTCAAAGAATTGGATATTTTGATTGGAAATACGCAAAAAATGTCGGGGGGGGGTTGATTTTAACTAATATAAACGATATAATTAGACAATATACATATTTTATATCGCTTTATCAGAAGAAGATCCCCGTCAACCAGAAATGAATACGACTAGAAAGAGAGAGGAACTTAGATGCAGAAAAAGAGATTAAAGCTTCCGTTTAGCGTACTTTTGGTAATGCTGACAATGCTGCCGATGGTGTTATTAGCGGTTGTCAGTTTTCTGATGAGTACGAGCAAATTGAAAAATTCACTGGAGGAGAGCAACCGCCAATCCGTTGAATCTGTCTGCTATTCCTTGAGAGAATCGTATGATACGATGTACGAGGGCAACTGGAATATGATCAGCGGCCAGTTATATAAGGGTGCAAATTATGTCGGACATACGTTAGAAATGCTGAACCATCTGAAAGAAGAGTATTCGCTTGAGGTCACGTTATTTTATGGAGATACCCGCGTACTCACGACGCTGAAGGATGCAAACGGCGACTATATCATCGGGACGACGGCGGACGAAAAGGTTTCGAGCAAGGTACTTGGTGGAGAAGCATATTTTGATAGTAATCTGACCGTGAACGGGGTTCCGTGTTATGTTGCGTATGAACCGCTGTATAATATGGACGGGTCGATTGCAGGCATGGTCTTTGTCGGGTATCCGAGAACAGTCGCGCAGAAAGCGATCAACAGCGCGATTCTGCAATTGATCATAGGAACGGTGATCGTGCTTGGATTTATTCTGGTTCTCGTCATTATTTTGGTTCGTCTGATCGTGCGCGCGATAACGAAACTGACAGGTGCGGTAACGAAGATCAGCAACGGTGATCTGAATGTGGAACTTCAAGTAGATTCCCTGAATTCCCGCAATGAGATCGGCGCGCTGGCGAATTACTTAAACGGTCTGGTTGCAAAACTGCGTGAGATCATACATAACATTCAGCAGGATGCGGAAACGTTAAACGACTGTTCGATTCAGATGAACGGCTCTGTCGATGCCACTGTCTCCGCCATCGATCAAGTGACCAGAGCGATCGAGGAGGTCGCGGAAGGTTCCACGACACAGGCGCAGGATACGTCGAACGCGATGGCAAGTATCGAAGAACTGAATGCGACGCTTGACATTATTTCCGATAAAGTCGGAATTCTTGCCAAGATGTCAGATGAGACGAAGAACATTTCCAATTCTGCTCAGGCGACCATGACAGAGCTGATCGACATTAACACGCAGACAAAGACGGATATTGACAATATTGTCGAGCAGTCCGAAAAGAATGTGGAGGCAGTCAATAAGATCAATGTGATCTTAAAGACGATCGAGGAGATCAGTTCCCAGACGAACCTGCTCAGCTTAAATGCTTCCATCGAGGCAGCGAGAGCGGGAGAGGCAGGACGCGGCTTTGCAGTTGTTGCAAAAGAGATCGGTTCCCTTGCGGAAAGCAGCGCCGCTGCGGCAAGGGAGATCCAGGAGATTATTGCCAGTCTGGTGGAAGACATTCAAAAGACAAGTTCCCTGTCCGATGTGCTGAATGAGAGCGCTGTGAAACAGATTGGAAAGATTCAGGATACCCGCGATATGTTTGACAAGGTATTGAATGCTGTCGGTGAGATTTCAGAGGGAACCGAGCGCATTCGGACAGAGGTAGAAAGCATTGATGTTGTAAAGACCAGTATTGGTGAGACCGTTGAGAGTCTTTCCTCCATTTCAGAAGAAAATGCGGCGGCATCACAGGAGACAACCGCGTCCGCGAACCTTGTGAATGAGGATATGAGGCAGCTCGGTCAGGTATCGCAGGATATGTTAGCGCTTGCAGAGGCATTGAAGAAGTCCGTCAGCTTCTTCCATTGATAGCGGAACGATTTTGTTGTTCATATAGAATGGATATTCATGGCATATCCGTGGGTATCCATTTTTCCTGCATCATACAGTAGGAAGAAAGTACCTTATTTAATACTCTAAGGAGGATAAAAAATGAAACTGGTTTATACAAATGATCAATGCAGCGGCTGCAATAAGTGTGTACGGGCGTGTCCGGTACTTATATCCAATATTGCGACCGATCCAGGAAGAGTAAGGGTTGAATCCGGTCATTGTATTGCCTGCGGCGCATGTTTCGATGCATGTGCGCACGGTGCAAGAGATTATTATGATGACACGGATACTTTTTTCGAGGATCTGGCTGCCGGAAAGGACGTGTCGGTCATCATTGCGCCGGCATTTCTGGCAAACTACCCGAAAGAGTATAAGCGGGTGCTTGGTTATCTGAAACAAAAGGGCGTCAAACATATTTACAGCGTATCCTTTGGTGCGGACATTACGACGTGGGGATACCTGAAATATATTACGGAGCATCAGTTTTTCGGCGGGATCTCACAGCCCTGTCCTGCGGTCGTCAATTATGTGGAAAAATATGTTCCGGAATTGATTCCGCGTCTGGTACCGATTCACAGTCCGATGATGTGCATGGCTGTCTATGCGAAGAAGTATCTGCATAACAACGATAAGCTTGCGTTTTTAAGTCCGTGCATCGCCAAAAAGCTGGAGATTACAGACGAGAACTGCGGCGGCTATGTATCCTATAATGTGACGTTCCGCAAGCTGATGGAGCGGATCGGCAGCGAGTATGCGTCTGCACCCGAATATAATGACGAGTTGGAATACGGACTTGGTTCCCTGTATCCGATGCCGGGCGGTCTGCGTGAGAATGTAGAGCATTTTCTCGGCAAAGCGCAGGTTGTCCGTCAGGTTGAGGGCGAAAAAGAAGCATATCACTATCTGCGGGAATATGTGGAGCGCATAGAGAATAAACAGCAGCTTCCGTTCATGGTTGATATACTCAATTGCAGTAAGGGCTGCATCTACGGCACGGCGACCGAGCCGTCGCGCAATACGGATGATGTACTGCTTACGCTTTCCCATATGCGGAATATGAACAAAAAGGACATGCGCAAAACTTCGCCGTTTACAAGTAAGAACCGGAGTCCCTGGACGAGCGACGTTTCTCATGAAGAACGGCTCAAAAACCTGATGGAAGCGTTTAGCGGTCTGGATATTCATGATTTTATGCGGAATTATACAAGCAAAAAGGTTATGATCAAGGAGCCGACGGAAGCGGAATTGGATCAGATCTTTAAGGACATGAACAAGATGAGCCCGGAAAGCCGCCGTATCAATTGCAGTGCGTGTGGTTATCAGACCTGTAACGAGATGGCGAAAGCGATCCATAACGGTGTTAATATCCGTGAAAACTGTATCCATTATATCAAAAATCTTGCGGAGGACGAAAAGAAGCAAGTAGAAGAAATTTATCAGGAAGAGCGTTTCAAACAGCATGAGCGCGACGAACAGTTGGAGCGGATCGTACAACAGTTTGCGGATCTAAGCAGGGCGATCTCAGACTTAAGCGAAGCAAATGAAGCGTCGGCGGACGAAGCGACAAGGCTCGCCGAGTACATAAAAGAGATTTCCGGCTTATGCAAAGAATTGGACGTTTCATTGGCAACCATGTCCGACTTTATCGAGATCTATCAAAAGACGAGCGGTGATATATCGGAGATCGCCAATCAGACCAATCTGCTCAGCTTAAACGCATCGATCGAAGCGGCGAGGGCGGGAGAGCAGGGAAAAGGCTTTGCTGTCGTAGCAGGTGAGATCCGGAATCTGGCGACATCCACACAGGATCTGATCGTCGGCAATACCAGACAGGCGGAGGAAACCATTCCCAAGATCAACGCCAGCATGAACGTTATCCGGCAGTTGATCGGAGATATGAACAAAATGACGGAACGCGTGGCAACGATTGCCGCGAATACGGAAGAGATTTCCGCCCAGACCGTCAATATCCAGGGCAGAACGGACGAATTAAAACAAGCTGTGGATGATATATAGAAGTTCTCGTAAACCGAAAAGACTTCCGCGCAAGCGGAAGTCTTTTTTAATCTATAGGAAATTCCGTAGCCTGTGAAGAATTGCGTCAGCAATTCTTCGAAAGGACGCTTCGCGTCCTTTTTTACTCGGCTGCCGGAGCGGAGGAAGCATCTTCAAAGGTCACATGACTGCCAAGAAGAACTTCGCCGATATAGTTGACATAGGTAATGGCTTTTTCATAGTAGGTATTTGCTGTTTCCAGCGCCATTTCGTCCAGTACTTCCGCTTCAAACGCAGTGTGGTAGTAAAGCACTGCCTGCGTCATATACTTACTTGCCCGTTCCGCTAAGATTTCCGCATCCGCGTATTCCGAAGGAATGTCCATTTCCGTCAATGACAAAAACGCTTCATCCATTTCATCATAATAGGCGAGCAGTTCGCTGACCGCCGTATCCGAGTCGGCGTCGATCTGATTGATGTTTTCGCCGATCGCCACGATTGTATTCGTAAAATTGGTCATATCATTTTGATAAAGGCTGGTCTCCTGGGACTGGATGTTTCCACAGGAAGTCAGGGTCGTAAGAACTACGGACAGTACCAAAATCAAGAATGCCAACGCCGTCATAGATGATTTTTCCTGAACATACATCATATCATATCAAGTCCTCTCTTTGTGATGGATCGTAATAAAGTCACTAAATACAATCACTAATAGTAATTTAGCATAATCGCGCAGGCAAGTCAAACATACTCTTACATCTGCGTGTAAGGATAGAATTAGCGCATTTGCGCTTCACATTTGTGCGCAGAGGGGAGTGCGTGTCGCATTTGCAAGGATTTGTAAGGATTCTGCGTTTTATGGATTGCGAACGACAGGATAATATGATACAATAATTAAAAATTTATAAATTTATGTATAATTTTACATAAATGAAAGGATGGATTATGTTTTGTAATCAGTGCGGCACACAGGTACCGGATGATGCGACAGTATGTTTTTATTGCGGGGCGGCGTTGACGCCTGTACAGAATGCGGTGCAGACAGCGCAGGCAGTACCAAACGGGGCGGTGCCGCCGGTACAGCAGGAGATAACGGGATCGCAGACGGCTCAGTATGGAAATATGGGGCAGCCCATGCAGAACGCGGATATGGCGCAGATGCAGCAGCCGGTGCAGAATCCGGATATGGCGCAGATGCAGCAGCCGGTGCAGAATCCGAATGCGGTGCAGATGCCACAGTCTCCAGCACAGAATATGAATGCTGGAATAAATATGGGTTACGGACAGCCGGGCATGCAGCAGCCAAATCAGCAGATGTATAACGGAATGCCGATGCAGGGATACGCCATGCCGCAGCAGTCTGCCATGGCTAATTTCGGCAAGGCGTTCAAAAACGCGCCGGGTGAGTTTGCGGGCAAGGTAAAACGTATGGGTATCAGCATGTTCTGTCTGTTAGGGATCATTGCGGCGATGCTGTTTATTGTTGCGCCCTTTATGAATTTTGCATCCATCCATGTCAATGAGAGAGTGGAGGTTCCGTCTTATTATTCCAGCCTTTTTGGCGACAGCCGCGGAACGGATACGAAAATAAAAGCGGGCATCGGGTTAAACTTATTTGAACTCTCACAACTCAGCGGTACGGTTGGGCGGCTGGTAAAAAATCTGACAGGCGGTTCGGATACCGGTGAGATTGCGGATATGGTAGAACAGGCTGAGAGTTATATTACCGAAGAATTGGAAGATGAACTTGATACCGAAATTCGCAGCAGTAGCATCAAAGAAACGTTCGGTACGGTCAGACTGATCTTAAAAGGTCATGCGGCAGCGTTAGTCACGCCGTGGGCTTTGATTATCTGCGGAATCGGTCTTTTGGTCTTCTCGGTCATCAATAACCGTAAGCTGAAGCTGCTGTTTTCTTTGATCCCGCTTGTGTTTCTGATCTGGCTGATCGCCTGCTCCGGTCACTTTTTTGACATTATGGGAATCGGTGCATGGACGATCATCATCGGAATCATTTTAGGCGTGATAAGCGCACTCAAAGAGGCATAAATACATGGTAAAAAATGCGGAGGCATTTTTTATAAAAAGAAAAAAAGAAAAGAGAGGGAAGTAGTATGTTGTGTAACAATTGTGGTAATCAGATTCCTGACAATTCCGTAACCTGCCCGAATTGCGGCGCTCCGACAAATGCGGCTGGGGGGGGGACACAGGTTCCGTTTGGAACTGACACTTCTGCAGCCAAGGTACCGTTCGCGCAGAAGAAAGACAACGGTATCAATTTTATTGCGTTAATCTTTGCGGTTGTTGGCTTTATCTGCGTATTCCCGTCAAAGGTTGTGGCAGAGACATTCTTAGGAAATCTGGGATTGAAGATCCTTGGTTCTGGTGATGATGCTGCCCAGTACGGTCTTTTTATGTTGATATTCTTGGGAATTTCCGCATTGATGCTCTTCTTAAAGAAATCTAATCAGGCATCCATTTTTGCGATCTTCAATGTCATTTTTGTTATCGCAAAAATGATCCAGGAAAGCAGTGCGGCAAAGGATACGCTTGGCGTTGTCGGCGTTTCCTTTAACTTCTTCTACTGGCTCGTTCTGATCTGCTCCATCCTTGAGGTTGCAGCAATTTTTGTACTGCCGAAGGTGATGGGAAACAAGCAGCAGTAATCACCGGAAAGAAATGATGTTTGGAGAGCGTCTGCCTGGGCGGGCGCTCTTTCAATAGTATGATGCAATAATACAAAATCGCATAATGTAAGGAGAAAAAGAATGTTTTGTAGTCAATGTGGCACGCAGGTGCCGGATAATGCAGCAATCTGTCCGAATTGCGGGGCAAATGTCGGACAAAAAACAGCAGCGCAGAATGGAAATGCAGGGCAGGTATTTGGACAACCGGTGCAGAACATGACGGCAGGTCAGGAACCGCAGCAGCCGGCGCAGAATACAGGGATGGGCTATACCCAGCCCGGAATGCAGCAGCCGAATCCGCAGATGTATCAGGGAGCGCCGATGCAGGGATACGGTCAGCCTGCCATGCCAAAAGCAAATCCGCTTGCTTTTTTAACAGCGCAGCATCCGGGAGAACCGTTCCCCTTAAAGGGTATTTTTTCCGTCAAAACGCTGATTTCCAAGATCACCACAATTGATCTGATCGGTGTGATCAGTGCGCTTGTGATGTTTATCAGCATCTTTCTTCCGTTTCTTTCCGGATACGGTGAACACGCAAACCTGTTCAAACTTACGGAGGCGATAGATATTCATACCGCATGGCTCGTCATTGTTCTGAGTCTTGTTGCAATCGTCGGCTATGCGCTTCGTATGGAGATGATCGGTTTTCTGGCGTCTGTACTGAACGTGGCAGTGTTCGTACATGTCTGGACGGTTGGTGCGGCGGTCAAAAGTTTTGGTCTTCATTTTGGCGTAGGATTTTATTTCTATCTGCTTGCAACGATTGCAGCGCTCATTGCGCCGTCTATCTGGGGTAAAATCAAAAAGAGCTGACACGACATCCGCTCGCGTAAAGAGCGTTTTCCGTCGCATTTCGGCGGGGCGCTCTTTTTTGCTCTTTTTGTAAAAATTTAGTTGACAAACGGAAAAGCGATTGGTATTATATATGAGTATGCCGCGTAGCG
>JAMPAG010000058.1 GCA_023667365.1 bacterium
CCAAGCGCTGTCCACGGCGGGCGGCACAATGATCGCGCAGAACATCGGGGCGAAAAAATACGGAAGGGTTTCCGCAGTGATCGGCGTTTCCATGCTGGCGGATGCGGTTATTGTAATTGAAGCAAGGCGGAAAAGCGGAACCTTGATTACAGTGGATATGGCGCTGGAACAGGGGCGGGAGGTCTATGCCCTGCCGGGGCGGGTGACGGACGCCTTAAGCGGCGGCTGTAACGCGCTGATCGCGCAGGGCGCGGGAATCGCGACATCGCCAAAGCAGCTGCTGGAAGCGCTCGCCGATACGTTCGGTCGTGAGATAATTCCGCCCGCAAAGAATACGGGACCGGAACAGGCGTGTTTCGGAAACGATAAAAAAGAAAAACCGGGGGACGCAGCAGAAAGTGCGGCGGGTGATGCGCCGGAAGGTGCGGCAGAAAGTGCAGAGCGCCAGATTTATGCGCTGTTGTCGGAGGAAGGACAGACGTTTGACATGTTGATGAGCCGGAGCGCGCTTGCACCGGGCGGGTTCGCTGCCGCGCTTATGCAGCTTTGCGTGAGCGGGCGCGCCGTATGCAGGCAGGGCAGATATTACAGGAAGGATGCGGAGGAGTAGGGGGGAGGAAGATAAAATTTTTCTAATTTTTCAAAATTCCCTTGAAACAACATAAAATTTGGTGTATAGTCGTACGCGTTACTTCTTATATTAGTAGGGACAACGGGGTAACAAGTCTTCCACTGACTTACGGGAGACGCAGGAAACGGAACAGGGGAAAACAAATGGCGAAAAATCTGGTAATCGTGGAGTCACCTGCCAAGGTGAAGACCATCAAAAAATTTCTTGGAACGAATTATGAAGTCATGGCGAGCAACGGACATGTCAGGGATCTGCCGAAAAGCAGACTCGGCGTGGACGTGGAAAACGGCTATGAACCGCAGTACATTACGATCAGGGGAAAGGGCGATATTCTTGCGAATTTAAGGAAAGAAGTCAAAAAAGCAGATAAAATTTATCTCGCGACCGACCCTGACCGGGAGGGCGAGGCAATCTCCTGGCATCTGATCGCCGCGCTCAAACTGGAAAATAAAAAGGTTTACCGCATCACCTTCAATGAGATCACCAAGAATGCGGTCAAAGAATCCTTAAAGCATCCGCGGGAGATCGACCTGGACCTGGTGGACGCGCAGCAGGCGCGCCGCTGCCTGGACCGTATGGTGGGCTACCGCATCTCGCCGCTGCTCTGGGCGAAAGTGAAACGCGGTTTGAGCGCGGGGCGCGTGCAGTCTGTGGCGCTACGTATTGTCAGCGACCGCGAAGATGAGATCAACGCTTTTGTACCGGAGGAATACTGGTCCCTGGACGCAATTCTTGCCGTCGCTGGCGAAAGAAGGCAGCTTTTTGCCAGATTTTACGGGGACAAAAACGGAAAGATCGACATCCGCTCCGCAGAGGAGATGGAGGCGATCACGAAAGCGCTCAAAGGTGCGCAGTATCAGGTGGATGAGGTGAAAAAGGGCGAACGGATCAAGAAGCCGCCCATGCCGTTTACGACGTCCACGCTTCAGCAGGAAGCGAGCAAGTTGTTGAATTTTTCTACTGCGAAGACCATGCGGCTTGCGCAGCAGCTTTATGAGGGCGTTGACATGAAGGGCGCAGGTACGGCAGGACTCATCACCTATCTGCGTACCGATTCCACGCGCGTATCCGAGGAAGCGGCGCGCACGGCATACGATTATATCGAGGAACAGTACGGCAGCGCGTATAACCGGAAAGACGACGGGAAAGAAAAAAAGAACGATAAAAAAATACAGGATGCGCATGAGGCGATCCGGCCGACGGAACTGACCCGTACGCCGGTGTCGTTAAAGGATTCCCTTCCGCGCGATCTGTTCCGTTTGTATCAGCTTATCTGGAAGCGGTTTGTCGCGAGCCGGATGGCGTCTGCGCGTTATGAGACGACCTCCGTACGGATCGCGGCGGGGGACTACCGCTTTACCGTCTCTGCGTCAAAGCTTGTTTTTGACGGGTTTTTAAGCGTATATGTGCAGGAGGATGAGGAAAAAGAAGACAACAACATGTTGATGAAGAGCTTGGACCGCAGCTCGAAGCTGGCGTTTGTGCAGTTTGACGAAAAGCAGCACTTTACGCAGCCGCCGGCGCATTATACGGAGGCGACGCTCGTGCGCGCGCTGGAGGAACTCGGCATCGGAAGACCGAGCACTTATGCGCCGACGATCACGACCATTCTTGCGCGTCACTATATCACAAAAGAAAACAAGAATCTCTATGTGACCGAGCTGGGCGAAGTCGTCAACAATATGATGAAAGAAGCCTTTCCTACCATTGTGGATGTGAATTTCACGGCGAATATGGAGACATTGCTCGACGGTATCGAGGAGGGAAATGTCAACTGGAAGACCGTCATTTCCAATTTTTATCCCGATCTGGACGAAGCGGTGAAGCAGGCGGAGCAGGAGCTTTCCGAGGTCGAGATTGCGGATGAGGAATCGGACGAGGAATGCGAATTGTGCGGGAGAAAAATGGTCATCAAATACGGGCCGCACGGCAAATTCCTTGCCTGTCCGGGATTTCCGGAGTGCCGGAACACGAAACCGTATTTTGAAAAGATCGGCGTTTTGTGTCCGAAGTGCGGAAAGGATCTGGTGATCAAGCGCACGCGCAAGGGAAGAAGATATTACGGCTGTCTGGGCTATCCCGACTGTGATTTTATGTCATGGCAGAAGCCGGAGGATCGGATTCATGCATGAATCTTCACTGAATAGTGGACAAAAATCAAGCCTTATGCTACAATTGTTGTACATAAGGCTTTTTTGTCTGAAAATTTAGCGAGATGTGGCAAAAGATGAGGAGAGTACCATGAGTAGTGTACAATTGCTGGATAAAACAAGAAAGATCGGCAAGCTGTTACATAACAATAATTCCAGCAAGGTTGTGTTCAGCGATATTTGCAACGTGATGCAGGATATTTTACAGTCCAACGTGCTTGTGATTAGCAGAAAAGGAAAAGTGCTCGGCATCGGGCATTATCCGGGGATCGAGAACATTACAGAGCTGATCGTGGGAGAAGTCGGCAGATTTATTGATACGCTCTTAAACGAGCGTATGCTTTCCGTACTCTCGACAAAAGAAAACGTCAATCTGGAAACATTGGGTTTCGAGGGGATCGACACGACGCGTTTCCAGGGGATCATCACGCCGATTGAGATTGCCGGAGAGCGGCTTGGCACGTTGTTTTTGTATAAGTGCGACGGCGCATATGATATAGACGATATTATTTTATGCGAATATGGTTCGACCGTTGTCGGCTTGGAAATGCTGCGCTCCGTCAACGAAGAAAATGCGGAGGAGGAGCGCAAGACGCAGGTTGTGCGCTCCGCGATCAATACACTCTCGACGTCGGAGCAGGAGGCGGTCGTTCATATTTTTGACGAGCTCGGCGGCATGGAAGGGATTCTGGTCGCGAGCAAGATCGCGGACCGTGTCGGCATCACGCGTTCCGTCATCGTCAACGCCCTGCGCAAGTTTGAGAGCGCGGGTGTGATCGAGTCGCGCTCTTCGGGAATGAAGGGCACCTATATCCGCGTGCTGAACGACGTGGTGTTTGACGAGATCCGCGAGATGAAAGGCAGCAGGCAGGGCGGACTGCACTGAGGAGAAGCAAAAGCCGGATCATGGCAGGAATGCGCTGATCCTGTGGGTGAAAGTTTACGTGAACGGTAAATGTGTTTCCCGAACAATCGCTATGGAAAAAGCAGGAGCAGTGTGCTATAATAAAAAACAGGTTTTGATCGTTTCCTAACAGCATAGCCGTCGGCTTTGCTGTTACAAAAATTTATACATAAAGCAGGGTTTCATATGGCAGGAATTAGAAAAAAAATACGAATCGGCGATATGCTTGTGGATGCGGGTGTGATTACGCCTGAGGATCTGCAGCGGGGGTTGGAATTACAGAAAAAGAGCGGAAGAAAGCTCGGCGAGACGCTTGTTGAGGAGGGGATCGTCAGCGACGAGACGCTGGCGACACTGCTGGCGGAGCAGCTCGGCATGGAGATGGTGGATGTTCAGGGAATCACGATCCCGGAGAATGTCTTAAGTTTGGTGCCGCAGCACATGCTGAGGAGCAAAAAGATGCTTCCTTATGCGATTGATCCGAATAACATGAACGTGCTGCTCGTAGCGATGGCGGATCCGATGGATTTCTCCGCGATGGATGACATTTCCATTATCACGAATTTGCAGGTGGAGCCGGCGATCGCGACGCAGCAGAGCATCATGCTTGCACTGGATCGTCTTTACGGCGGAAGCGATGTGGACGAGGCGCTTGAACAGTACGCAAAGGAGCGCGAACAAAAAGAAGTCGATGTGGAGGAGGAACTGTTAAACGAGGATATTAACAATTCCCCTATCGTTGTTCTGGTCAATGAAATGATTGAGAAGGCGGTGCGGCAGCGTGCCTCCGATATTCATATCGAACCGCTGGAGCGCAAGGTGCGCATCCGTTACCGTATTGACGGCGCGCTCTATGAGCGGGCGTCCTATTCTACTGCGATACTGCCGGCGCTAATCGCGCGTATCAAAATCGTCGGCGGCATGGACATCGCCGAGAAGCGAAAGCCGCAGGACGGCCGTATCACTTCCGTGGTGGACAGAATGGAGTATGACATCCGTGTTTCCATCCTGCCGACGGTGTACGGCGAGAAAGTCGTTATGCGTTTGACAAGTAAGACGGCGCTGACGAGAAATAAGAGCCAGCTGGGCTTAAAAGAAGGCGAATTAAAACAGTTTGATCATATCATGCGCAACCCGCACGGCATCATTCTGGTAACGGGACCGACCGGAAGCGGAAAGTCAACGACGCTGTACACGGCGCTCAGCGAGTTAAATACCGAAGACGTGAACATTATCACGGTCGAAGATCCGGTCGAGGCAAATATCAATGGAATCAACCAGGTACAGGTCAACAATAAAGCGGAACTGACTTTCGCGTCAGCGCTGCGTTCGATCCTGCGTCAGGACCCGGATATTATCATGATCGGTGAGATCCGTGATACGGAGACTGCGGGCATTGCGGTGCAGGCGTCCATTACGGGACATCTGGTTGTCAGCACGCTGCACACCAATTCCGCCGCAGGAAGCGTGACGCGTCTGATTGATATGGGCATCGAGCCGTATCTGATCGCGGATTCCGTCGTCGGCATCATCGCGCAGCGTCTTGTCAGGCGTCTCTGTCCGGAATGTAAGAAGCCGCATGAGGCGACGGAGGAAGAAAGGGAGCAGCTTGGTGTTTCCATGGAAGAGCCGCTCACGATCTACGAGCCATGCGGGTGCCCGAAGTGCGATCAGACAGGATATAAAGGGCGGATCGGTGTCTATGAGATTCTGGAAATGTCCCAGAAACTCAAATCGATCATCGTAAAGGGCGGCGGCGCGGAGGACATCAAGGAACAGGCATTGCTGGAAGGAATGCACACGCTGCATATGAGTGCGTCCGAGTATGTGATCGACGGGATCACTTCTTACCATGAAATGATGAGGGTATCGTTTGATCTGTAAAAAAGAAAAGAACAGGGGAGTACGATATGGAAAGCTTCGGTTATGTGGCAGTCAATAAGGCTGGAAAGGAAATCAAAGGCAGCATTGAGGCGGAAACGGAAGCAAAGGCGCTTGCCGAGATCAAGAACAGGGGGATGATGGTCGTTTCCCTGTCCAGGCAGAGCCTGCTCACAAAGGACATCAGCATCGACATCGGCGGCGCGCCGAAGCCGCGGGATCTGAGCGTGTTCTGCCGCCAGTTTGTCAGCATGACAAGGGCGGGCGTTACGATCATTGATGCGCTCAGGATGCTCGGCGAACAGACAGAGAATAAAAAGCTTCAAAAGGCGATTATTGCCGTCCGCGTTGATGTGGAGAAGGGCGAGCCGCTTGCGGAGGCGTTTTCAAAGCATCCGAAGGTCTTTCCGAATCTCTTAGTCAGCATGACACAGGCGGGCGAGGCGTCCGGTTCCCTTGATGTGGCGATGGACCGTATGGCGGCACACTTTGAAAAGGCGGCAAAGACGAAGGCGTTGATCAAAAAAGCAATGATCTACCCGGTCGTATTGGTGATTGTTATGATCGCGGTCGTAGTTGTTATGCTGGTTGTCGTTATCCCGTCCTATACGGGAATGTTTAACGATCTGGGGACGGAGCTTCCGGCGATCACGAGGATCATGGTGCAGGCGAGTGATTTCCTAAAAGCACATTGGTATCTGGTCGCAGGCGTTGTGATCGCCGTAGTTGTGGTAATCAAGATGTATGCAAAGACCAATTCTGGCAAGCATGTGTTCGGTAAGCTGGCGCTGCTCATTCCGGCACTGAAGAATCTAAAGCAGAAAGAGGCGTCCTCCATGATGGCGCGTACGTTGAGCACGCTGATGGCGGCGGGCGTACCGCTGACGGAGGCGGTTGCCATCGTATCCAATACGATGGAAAATGTCTGGTACAAAGAAGCCCTGCTGGATGTGAGGGACCAGATCACGCTGGGCGTGCCGCTCTCACAGCCGCTGGAGACCTGCGGACTGTTTCCTCCCATGGTTTATCATATGACGAGGATCGGAGAGGAATCCGGTAACACGGAGGAAATGCTGACGAAGCTTGCCGATTATTATGACGAGGAAGTGGAGATGGCGGTGCAGTCCCTCATGGCGGTCATGGAGCCGATGATCATCATCGTGATGGCGCTCATCGTAGGTGTGATGGTATTCGCGGTTCTCTCGCCGATGATGGATCTGTACGATTCGATTGGATAAAAAATCGTGCTTCGCACGCTTTCAAAGAATTTGCTTGCGCAAATTCTTTCGGGTTACGGAAATTCTTGCAGGATAAAAAAGACTTCCGCTTACGCGAAAGTCTTTCGAAGAATTGCTGACGCAATTCTTCTGAGGTGCGAAAATTCCTATAAGTTAAAAAATCGTGCTTCGCACGCTTTCAAAGAATTTGCTTGCGCAAATTCTTTCGGGTTACGAAAAAATTGTGTTGAAGGTATGACAGGGCAAACCACCACAGCAGTGGTGGTTTGTGTGCTAAAAAGGGGATAGGGAAAAGGGGGGATGGTCTATGACGCATAAGGAGAAGGCGGACGAGCTGCTGCATCAGGGGTATCACTGCTCACAGGCGCTGTTTGGCGCATTTGCTGACGATCTGGGAATGGATTTGAGAACGGCATTCAAGATTAGTACCTGTTTTGGGGGCGGTATGCGCCAGGGAGGGACCTGCGGATGCATCACGGCGGCGATGCTGGTACTCGGCATGGCGCTTGGTTTTTATGATGCGCGGGATAAAGAGCAGGAGATTTACGGCAATCAGAAAACGGATGAGTTCATCAAACGGTTTTCGCAGAAAATGGAGGGAGAGATCTACTGCCGCGATATTTTGGGAAAGGATATTTCCAAACCGGAGGGACTGGCGGCAATCCGAAAGGAGGGTCTGATCCTGCAGAAATGTCCGCGGGCGATCAATGCCAGTATTGAACTGCTGGAGGAAATGCTGGCGGTTTACTTAAAAGATAAGACGGAGAGCAGCATCCGTCCGGAGGATATTCCGCAAAACGACGAGCTGCAGAGCGTATTAAAGCGGCTGAGCAAGCTGAACCGCTTCCAGAGAAATGTCAATAATCTGATCCACTCATCGGAAAAAAAGATCGGATTTATCCAGTTTGATATTCGCAAGTTTAAGATTATCAACGATCTGTACGGGGAAAAATTCGGCGACGAAATTCTGGACTTTATCATCAAGCAGTTGAGCGAATGCTGCAATCCGGAGCAGTTTTTTGTCAATCTGAGAAGCGACGTGTTTATGGTTGTCACGGAGTATGAGAAGGAAACAGAACTGGTGGCGTTCATTCGGGAGCTGGATGGGCGGATCTGTAATTATAAGAATGTGAAGCTGCAGATGTCCTACGGCGTTTACATGGTAGATGACCGGCAGATGGAGGCGCGGCAGATGGAAGACCGCGCAGCGATGGCGCGCAAGGCGGCAAAGAAGAATGTATTAAGTAATATTCTTTTTTATAAAGAACAGTTTAAGGATGTACTGTACAACAGAAAATTCATTGAGGAAAATATGCAGGCGGCGATTACGGAGCGGCAGTTTGTGATGTATCTGCAGCCGAAATACAGTGTTTCCAAAAACGAGATCATCGGCGCGGAGGCGCTGATCCGCTGGCAGAACCCGGAGCGCGGCATGATCTATCCGAACCAGTTCATTCCGGTGATCGAGGAAAACGGATTTATCAAAGAAGTGGACTATTATATCTGGACGGAGGCGTGCCGTTTTATCAAACGGTGCTGCGATGCAGGAATGCCGCGTTGTCCGGTTTCCGTCAACGTATCGCGTATCCACTTACAGGATAACGAGTGTGTAGAATTTCTTGCAAATCTGATCGAGGAAAGCGGTATCCCCAAGGATCTTCTGGAACTGGAGATCACGGAGACGGCGGATGATCAGCAGATCAGCATGAAGGCGCTGGAACTCAAAGAAGAAGGCTTTAAGCTGTTGATGGATGATTTCGGAAGCGGGTATTCGTCCCTGAATATTTTGTTGGAGACACCGTTCGACGTCATCAAACTGGATAAAAAATTTATTGAGAATATGATTCTTTCCGCCAAGGGAAGACTGATCTTAGAGCAGGTCGTGAATATGGCGGACGGGCTGAAGCTGGGACTGGTGGCGGAAGGCGTGGAGACCAGAGAACAGGTGGAGCTTTTGCAGAGTATCGGCTGCGATCAGGTGCAGGGTTATTACTATGCAAAGCCGATGCCGGAGGAGGACTTCTTTCAGTTGCTGCAAAAGCAGAAATAATCCGCCGGTCGGGCTCATAAAAAATGCGGAATGATGAAAAAATGCGGAATGATGAAAAAAGGCGGCAAACCAGCCGTCTTTTTTTGCGACTATATTAGTGAGCAGACTCGTTTGCAGGTCGCGGCGAAAACCGGTTACCGTCACGGCTTGCGGAAGGATTCGCATTTTCGCGGCGTATATTGCGCCGCACATGAGCGGTATGCTTCCCGAGAGACTGCCTTTACAGAAGTTTTTGAAACGATGAAGAGGTGTGCACACAATGAGCAATGAGGACATGACAAAATATGCTGATTTCCTGCTATATCTGGCCTTAGAAAAGTGCGGTAATATCATGGACGCGCAGGACTTAGCGCAGGAGACGATGCTTGCCGCGCTCGCAGCGCAAAAGAAAAAGCCCTTGGACAATCCCAAAGCGTGGCTGACGGCGGTGCTGCAGCGTAAATATTACGATATGCTGCGCCGGAAGTATCACAAGCCCACGGTGTCCATAGACGTGATCGGGGAAATTCCCGGAAACGCCGGGGTGGATGAGGAGATAGAGAAAAGCGCGGACGCCGAGAATGTCAGGCGCTGTCTCGCTCATCTGACGAAGCTGTACCGTGAGGTTATGGTGCGGTATTATATGCACGGCGAAAAAGTAAAGGACATCGCGGCGGCGCTGCATGTGTCGGAAAATACCGTGAAAAGCCGCCTTGACGCAGGAAGAAAGCGCATTAGAAAGGAGTTTATGATGGAACATTATACCAAACAAAGCTATGAACCGGAAATGCTTTTTATGAGCGCAAGCGGCAGAAACGGGATAGGCGAGGAACCGTTTAGTCTGGTTCATGACGACCGGATTGCCATGAACCTGTTGATTCTTGCCTATGAAAAGCCGGTCACCGTTGCGGAGCTTGCAAAAGCGATCGGCATTTCCACGGCGTATATTGAACCGATTGTGGAGCGGCTGACAAGCGGGGAATTGATGAAAAAAATAGGCGATAAGGTGTATACGGATTTTATCATCTATACCGAGGCGGACAGGACCGTGAACGCCGATCTGGAAAAAGAACTGGCGGACAGGATTTACAGGGATGTATGGGCGGTTATGGAACAGGGATTGAAAGAACTGCATGAGCGCGGGTTTTATCAGCGCCAGCCTGCGTGCGCGCAGCCGAAGCTGGACAGCTTTTTTGCGGTACGCACCATGCAGAATGCGGTGAACAACGTCCGCAACGAGGCATGCGGCGGTCTGATGCCGTTTGGGGAGTATCCGGACCGCCCGAACGGGGGGAAGTGGTTCGCGATGGGAAATCGTTATCCCGCCGGTTATGATTTTGCAAAAGAGGGCGGCAGGCATGGAAAATACGCGATCAGCGGCGAGGCAACGGGAAGCTGCGCCGCAGCGTGTGAGGATGGGAAAAAGAAGGAACTGACCCTGTGCGAATACAATACGCTGCTGGGCGGGACACAGCTTGGTATGCGGCGCCGTCTGAAACGGCAGATGGAGGACGTGCAGATCGGACAGATGCTCTATACGATTTACAGTGGAAGGGAGGAACTGCTTCCGATGATCAGTGCGGGATGCTTCGAGAATTTTGATCTGTTACTCGAAAGACGGTATCTTGCGAAAGAAGGAGGGCGGGTCATCTGCGCGGTTCCCGTCCTGACCGATGCGGAGCGGTGGGAGCTGTATGATTTAAGCGAACGGTTTGACGGGAAGATCTCGGACGCCTTTCATGATGATTTTTCCGGGTTGATGAAAAATGCGGTCTCGCTTCCCGCGCATCTAAAATCCGTTCCGGACTGGTTGAGATACATGGACTGCTGCGGCGCGCTGCCGATGCTGGTGATCGAAAAAGCAAGGGATCACGGGCTGTTCCCGGCGTGCAGAGACTATCCGGCTCCGGCGATTCTGCTTTCTGTCAGTGAGTGATAGAAAAATGTCAGGGAAACGGCACTTTCATCAGCGTTTCCACGCTTTCAAAGAATCTGATGCGGCGGGACAGGAAATGCCATGGACAGGCTTCCTGTCCCGCCATGTTTTCATGCAGACATGCGTTGAACGGCACATATCCTGAATGGCGCATATTCTGAATGGTGCATATCTTTGAACGGCACATGCGCTGAACGGCGTATATCCTGAATGGTGCATATCTTTGAACGGCACATGCGCTGAACGGCGCATATCCTGAATGGTGCATATCCTGAATGGTGCATATCGCTAACGACACATGCGTTGAACGGCGCATATTCTGAAATGGTACATATTTCTGAACGACACATGCGTTGAACGGCGTATATCCTATACAGCACATCTGTGGAACACACATCTGGAAAACGGTATTTTTTCTTGACAGGGGTATGGTTCCGTACTATCATATACTTAGTAATACTAAATGATTATAAAATATAAAAGAACTGTATATGAGAAAAGGGAGGAACCGCTATGGGATTTTGGATTTTTATGCTGGTCATGGATCTGCTCACGCCGCTTTTGATGCTTGGATTCGGAATCGCGTCTGTAAAGCATACGCCGAAACAGATCAACTCCGTCTATGGGTACCGGACCGCCATGTCCATGAAAAACCGGGACACATGGCAGTTTGCGCATCAATATTTCGGAAAGTTGTGGACGCGGATCGGGCTGGTTCTGCTGCCTGTTTCTGTCGTGCCGCTGCTGTTCGTGATCGGAGAAAAAGAGAATACGGTCGGGATGGTCGGGGGAATCCTGTGCATGGTTCAGGTGTTTATTCTGATCGGCTCGATCTTCCCGGTGGAAAAGGCATTGAAGCGGACGTTTGATCCGGACGGAAAACGCAAAGAAAGGATAAAAAATTGTTAGAGCGATATGAGCGGCAAATGAAAAAAGGTGTTCTGGAGATTTTGGTGCTGAAACTGTTGGAACAACATGAGAAGTACGGTTATCAGCTCATCACGGAATTGAAGGAAAAAAGCAGCGAGTTGTTTTCGCTAAAAGAGGGAACGCTTTATCCGATCCTGTACCGATTGGAAGAGGAAGGGCTTGTCACGAGCAAGTGGAGCGTTCCGCAGGGAAAAGAGCTTTCCAAAAAGTATTATACGATCTCCGATGCCGGACAGCGGACCTTACAGGGAGCGGTCCTATTATGGGAGCGGTTTTCGGAAAGCGTGAATCTGATTTTGGAGGGAAAAGAGCATGGAACAAAAGAAATATCTGAAAGCAATCTATAGAAAACTGCGTTGTGGGCGGGCAAAGAAAAAGGAAATCGTAAAGCAGATAGCGGCGGATATAGAAGCGGCGCTGAAAAACGGTGCTCCTCTTGCGCAGGTTCTCTCCGAGATCGGGACGCCGGACGCGGTTGCGGCGGAGTTTAACGAGGAACTGACGGGGAAAGAGCGGAAGCGCGGAAAACAGGAGATTTATGCAAAATGCATCGGGGGCGCGGTAATTGTGCTCTGTCTTGCCGCGGCGGCGGTGTGGTGGTTTTTGCCGAAATCGGACTGGCTCGGTGAAAACGGCAGATTTTCCGAAGAGGCAGTGATCGGGAAGGCGAAAGAGGCGGTTGCTTATCTGGATGCGGATGATTATGACGCGCTGCGCGCGATGATGCAAAAAGAGGCGGAAATGTATCTGACGGACGAAGTACTGACGGAAGCAAAGCAGTATATTGCGGAGGATTTCGGCGCATTCACGGCATGGGGAAACGCCTATGTGGCGGAGATCACGGAGCAGGGGCAGCACGCCGCGGTGGTTGAGATCAGCGCTTCTTATGAAAAAACAAGTGTGACTTATACTTTATTTTTTAACGAGGAAATGCAGGTGACGGGACTGTATATGAGGTGAGTGTGCGCACGCATGGCGGCGGGAAGCGGGAGAAAACAGTTCGGTCACGGGAATTTGCGCCTGCACACAGCTTGCATGGCGACGGGGAAGCAGGAGAGAACAGTTCAATCACGGGAATTGCGCCTGCGCACAGCTTGCATGGCGGCGGAAAAAGCAGGAGAGAACAGTTCGATCACAGGAATTTGCGCCTGTGCACAGCCTGCGGTCGGCGGGAAGCCGGAAAATTGAGGAAGGAGAGGCGCATATGAACGGAGAAACATGGGCATTTGCGAGCTGGACGGCGTTTGGCGCGGCCTTCATCGTTCTTGGGATTTATGTGGCGTTTAGCAAAAAAGAAAAGGCATTCGGTTTCTGGGCAAATGCGAAAGTCGCGCCCGTGGCCGATATAAAAAAATACAACCGTGCGCTCGGCGCGTTGGAGTGCGGCTTTGGCGCCGGGTTTATTCTGATCGGACTGCCGCTCCTTGCGGGAGCCGATTCACCGCTTTTTATTGTGAGCATCCTCGGCGCCATGTTTTTGGCAATCGCGGCGATGGTGATTTACGAGATCGGGATTGTAAAGAAATACCGGGCGTAGTGAGAGAGTCCGGTAAAAAATGAAACACGCCAGTCTTTGGAAATTAATCGGGCAGCTTTGTTGCTTTTTTTGCCAGCATGGATAATACACTAACAAAGAATGAGTAGGTTGATTGTTTTAACAGCAAATGGTATAATGTTGAAAAAAGAGGGCACAATGTCCTTAAAATGTCAAAGACGGAGAAGCTATGGAAATAAAAAGAGATCGTTACCTAAAAAAAATAATAAATCGGATGCATAACGGAATGATAAAAGTGATTACCGGGATAAGGCGTTCAGGAAAATCATATCTTCTGTTTACAATATTTAAGAATTACCTAAAATCAGAAGGTGTTGCGGAAGACCATATGATAGCAATTGAACTGGATATGTTAGAAAATAAGAAATACAGGGATCCCTATGTCATTCTTGATTATATAAAAGGAAAGATTACGGACGAAGGCAACTATTACATTTTTTTGGATGAAGTGCAGCTGCTGGAGGAATTTGAAGGAGTGCTCAATTCACTCCTTCATATAAAAAATGCAGACATCTATGTAACCGGAAGCAATTCAAAATTTTTGTCAAAGGATATTATCACGGAGTTTAGAGGGCGTGGTGATGAAATCCATGTGTATCCCGTCAGTTTTAGGGAATACATGGAAGTATTTGAAGGGGATAAGTATGAAGGATGGAGTTCCTATGTAAATTACGGCGGACTTCCGTTGACGATCACAATGAATACCGATGAACAGAAAATGGAATATCTCACAAGATTATTTGACGAGACATATATGAAGGATATTATGGAACGCCACCATATAGAAAAGATTCAGGAGATTAATGATTTGATCAATATTCTGGCATCCGGCATAGGTTCACTTACAAATGCTTCTAAAATAGAAGCGACATTTAGAAGTGTTATAAGATCCGACATCAGCCTGAATACGATCAGAACTTATATAGAATATCTCAAGGATGCGTTTATTGTAAGTGAAGTGAACAGGTATGATGTAAAAGGCAGAAAGTATATTGGTACACCCTTAAAATATTATTTTGAAGATGTAGGACTTAGAAATGCCAGACTTGGATTTAGACAGATAGAAGAAACACATCTTATGGAAAATATTATTTATAACGAGTTGCGTGTTCGTGGATGCCGGGTGGATGTGGGTGTGGTTGTAAAACGAAACAGAACAGAGGAGGGCGTGCAGGAAAAGAAGCAGCTTGAAATTGATTTTGTGGCAAATAAAGAAAGTAAGCGATATTATATCCAGTCGGCTTTCCGTCTTCCCGACAATGAAAAGAGAGCGCAGGAAAAAGCACCCCTTATCAATGTCCATGATTCGTTTAAGAAGATCATCATTGTGAAGGATGTCATCAAACCATGGCATGATGACGACGGAATTTTAACAATGAGTATCTATGACTTTTTGTTAAATGAGCATAGTCTGGATATATAAGCGTCCTCATAATCATTTTGTAATACACCGGTGAGAGAGTCTGTTAAAAAACGGAACGCGCATTATATTTATCAAAACAGCAAGGTATCGCTGGATGAACGGGAAATCTTATATTTATATGGCGAACCACAATGAATGTAAAAAAGAAACCTCTTGCGGGTTTCTTTTTTGTGTCAAATCCGCTATAATAAGAGCAACAGGAAATCGGATCGGTGGAAGCAGCGATTCTTTCGGATGAGGCGGCGAAAAGCTGCAATCCTTTCGGATCAGACGGCGGGAGGTGTTGTGATGAAAAGGGCATATCGGAAGTGGATGAAGATTGCGGCGGCAGTGATGATCGTCTTTTTCCTGCCGGGGATGCAGGCGCAGGCGCAGACGAAGGTGATGCCGGACGGCGGACTGTTTGACGCGGCGTATTACGCGGCGGCGTATCCGGATGTGGTAGCGGCGCTCGGCACGAGCGAGGCGGCGCTGTACCGGCATTATGTGACATGCGGCAGAGCGGAGGGAAGACAGGGCTGTGCGGATTTTGATCCTGTTTTTTATGCGGCGGCGTATCCGGATGTGGTGGCGGCATACGGGTATAATGAGGCGGCGCTGTATCAGCATTATATTACGGTAGGAAAGCGGGAGGGACGGCTTGCCGTCACTCCGGGGTCTGCGGCGAGCAAACCGGAGGTCGCGGGCGTTAATGCGACGTCGGTTGTCAGACGCGATACGATGCAGGTTTATCTCAGTTATCCGGGCGAGGCGGCTGCGGCGGTGCAGACGGCGGCGGACTGTTATGTGACAAAGATTGAGTTTTACGCGGACTTTGACGTATCGGCGGAGATCTGGGACGAGGCGGTCAGGCTGGTTGACTTAGAACTGCGGGATTATGAGCGGTGTTTAATCAGCGGGGCGCGGCTGCGGCAGAGGGCGGCTAACCGCTGGGATTTAACGTTTGAGCGGTTGAGCACCAATGCGGAGGAAGACGCGGTCGATGCCATGGTCGGTCAGCTCCTGCCGCTGTTCAACAAGGGAACGGATTATGAGAAGGTCCGTGCGGTGCATGATTATCTCTGCCGGACGATTTCGTACTCTTTTGACACGGTATACAATGAGGCGGACGAGCGTTCCGGCTACGACGGGCTGTACCATCAGACGACGGTCTGCACCGGTTACGCGCTGCTGTTCCAGAAATTTATGGATGAGATGGGGATTCCGTGTTATATCGGGACAGGGAGCGAGCACGCGTGGAATATTGTGATGCTTGACGACCAGTGGTATCATGTGGACTGCACGAACGACAGACAGAACGGCAAGGTCGTATACAATTATTTTTTGATCGGTTCGGATAAAACGGGATATACGCAGTGGAGTTATATTCCGCTTGCCGCGACGGGGTATCCGTACTAGGGAAAATAGAAAGTGATCATTTGAGTTTCCGGATAATTCCGGATAAAAAAGGAAGTGGAACGATGGCGGAGGTATCTGCAAGAGAACAGAAAATTTTTGACATTGTGAAACTGGAATGGGAAATGTTCCAGCATGTTTACAACACGGGCGGAAGAGCTTCGTGTCAGGACGATCCCGATACGTTTTTCCGTATGCGCATGAGCCAGTGGGTCGTCTATTCGGACGCGCTGATCGACAGTTATTATGAGGACTGCGTGCGCGCGCTGACCGGGGAGGGCAGGAATTTCTTTTTTGAAAAATATACGAGAATGATGCGGACGACGTATCCCGATGAATACGAAAAGGTAAAGCAGTATCTGCCGGAGACGACGAAGGAACAGATGAATGCGGTGGAGGAGATCGTGCGGATTCATGTCAAATGGGATGCGTGGATGCTTGCCCACTATCCGAATATCCGCAAAAACGGGCGCGCGCTCCGTACGGAACAGGATAGTCCGGCGGCGGGGTCTTCCATGGAAAGTTATCTGCGCGCGGAGCTGACGACGTATTCTGCAAAGACGCTCGGACTGTTGTTAGAGGAAACGAAAAAGGCGGACGAAAACGGGGAGAACCTGCTGCGGGACATCATTGCCGCGGAGACGCGGTTTTACGGTTACGCGTCCTTAGAGGACGCGGAGACAAAGCACGCGGATGTGGTGTCGGACGGGAGCTGCCCGATCTGAGTGCGGCGAAATGTGCGCGGCGAAAGTCGTTTTTTTACCAATTCAAAATTTTACAAAGGCGAAAGAACTGCCAAAGGCAGTAAAGAACTGCTAAAGGCAGTTCTTTGAAAGCGTGCGAAGCACGATTTTTTTCGGTGGACAGGCAAAGGCGGATATGCTACAATGAAACACAGGTTTT
This sequence comes from bacterium, assembly GCA_023667365.1. Taxonomy (GTDB): domain Bacteria; phylum Bacillota; class Clostridia; order Lachnospirales; family Lachnospiraceae; genus DLAJ01. The sequence goes on from JAMPAG010000058.1 coordinate 16,976, forward strand.
GCCTATGCGGGACGTTGAGGGCTTCGCAGAAGCTGGAAACATGTTCGGTGAAGCCGTCAACAAACAGGAAAATTTGCCATAAAGGCAGAGAGATAAGCAGGAGGAAGAGAGATGTATTCACTTGAAGAAGTGTCGAAGGTGGATCCCGAAATCGCGCAGGCGATCGTGGACGAGCAGAACAGACAGAACAGCCATATTGAGCTGATCGCGTCTGAGAACTGGGTGAGCAAGGCTGTGATGGCGGCGATGGGAAGTCCGCTTACGAATAAATATGCGGAGGGCTATCCGGGCAAGCGCTATTACGGCGGCTGCGAGTGTGTGGACGTGGTGGAAAACCT
>JAMPAG010000059.1 GCA_023667365.1 bacterium
GTAAACCCGGAAGAATCGTGAAACGATTCTTCGAAAGAGTTTCGCGCAAGCGGAAGTCTTTTTTTCACTTATAGGAAATCCCGTAAACCCGGAAGAATCGTGAAACGATTCTTCGAAAGGGTTTCGCGCAAGCGGAACTCTTTTTTAGTATAGCACGCAAAACTATTTTTTTCAAATATTAGAAACATCAAACATTAGAAAAATTTTCTCCGGCAAAATTTTATTGGAAAATATCTGCTGAAAAATTTGTAAAAAAATTATTGACTTCTAATATAAGTTTGCATATACTAACTTATGAAAGAAACAACTTACATATAAAAGCACGAGAGGAAGAGGGTGGAGTGATGCCGTTATCAATGGCGAAAGAGGGCGAACCGTATACGGTCAAAAAGGTCGGCGGGAAAGAGGAAACGCGCAGATTTATTGAGAATCTCGGATTTGTGGCAGGAAGCATTGTCACCGTAGTTTCGGAGATCGGCGGGAATCTGATCGTCAATGTCAAGGAAGCCCGCATTGCGATCGGAAAGGATATGGCGAATAAGATCATGGTATAATGTCGTCAGACATGATACCGCGCCGCAGCGAAGCGGAGTGCGCATGAATTTAGCATGATTGCGAAGCAATCATGGTATAATGTCGCCATGATTGTTCGATTGATTTTGAACGAGGAGGAGAAGAGATGAAAACATTAAGGGAAGTTGCCTGCGGACAGACCGTGACGGTGAGCAGGCTCACGGGTACGGGACCGGTAAAAAGACGCATCATGGATATGGGAATTACGAAAGGCGTCAGCGTTTATGTCAGAAAGGTAGCGCCGCTTGGCGATCCGGTTGAGGTGACAGTCAGGGGGTATGAGCTTTCGCTCAGAAAAGCGGATGCAGAAATGATCGAAGTGGAATAATTTTTTTTAACCAATGGTTAGTGTAGACTAATAAAAAGAAGTCAAGGGCAACTGCAGAGACAAAAGAGTATCAAAAGAAATTTGAAACGAACCAAAACAAATAGGAAAAAATTGGAGAAGAAAAGGAGTAAGAACGATGTCTATCAAAATTGCATTGGCAGGCAATCCGAACTGTGGAAAGACAACGTTGTTTAATGCGTTGACAGGCGCAAATCAGTTCGTTGGAAACTGGCCGGGTGTAACGGTCGAGAAAAAAGAAGGAAAACTAAAGGAACATAAGGATGTTACGATCATGGACCTTCCGGGTATTTACTCGTTATCCCCGTATACGCTGGAAGAAGTCGTTGCAAGAAATTATCTGATCGGCGGCGAATCCGACGCGATCATCAATATTGTGGACGGTACGAACATTGAGCGGAATCTTTATTTATCCACCCAGCTGATGGAATTAGGGATTCCTGTCGTCATGGCGGTCAACATGATGGATATTGTGGAAAAGAGCGGGGACAGCATTCATATTGCCGAATTGAAAAAAAGTCTCGGCTGTGAGGTTGTGGAGATTTCCGCACTGAAAGGAAAAGGAATCAAGGAGATTGTCGAAAAAGCGATCGCAGCGGCACAGAAGAAAGCGGCGCCTCCGGTACATACGTTTGCACCTGAGGTAGAGGATGCGATTCGCGTCGTATCCGAGCAGTTACACGAGGTCGCACCTGAACAGAGACGCTTTTTTGCCATCAAGCTGTTGGAGAGAGACGATAAGATCGTGCAGCAGATGACGTCCGTTCCTGATGTATCCGGTGAAATCAAAACACTGGAAGAACATTTTGATGACGACACCGAGAGCATTTTTACGAACGAGCGGTACAATTACATTGCATCCGTGATTCAGAAATGCTATAAGAAGGCAGGCGGAGAGAAGTTGACGCTTTCCGATAAAATTGATAAAATTGTTACGCATCGGATTCTGGCGTTACCGATCTTTGCGGTGATCATGTTCCTCGTATATTATATCGCAATGGTAACGGTTGGCGCGTTCTGCACGGATTGGACCAACGACGTGCTGTTCGGAGAGATCGTTCCGGGAGCGGTTGACAGCGTGCTGACGGCGATCGGATGCGACGGCTGGCTGTATGGACTGATTCAGGACGGTATTATTGCCGGCGTCGGCGCGGTGCTTGGCTTTGTGCCGCAGATGTTGGTGCTGTTTTTACTGCTTGCCTTTTTGGAAGGCTGCGGTTATATGGCGCGTATCGCGTTTATCATGGACCGGATCTTCCGCAAGTTCGGCTTGTCGGGTAAGTCTTTTATCCCGATGTTAGTCGGTGTCGGCTGCGGCGTACCGGGCGTGATGGCGTCCCGCACGATCGAGAATGACAGGGACCGCAAAATGACGATCATGACAACAACATTCATTCCGTGCGGCGCGAAGATGCCGATCGTCGGTCTGATTGCAGGCGCGCTGTTCGGCGGCGCGGCATGGGTGGCGACGAGCGCATACTTTATCGGCGTTGCCGCAATCGTCATTTCCGGTATTATCTTAAAGAAAACAAAAATGTTTGCAGGCGATCCGGCGCCGTTCGTTATGGAACTTCCGGCATATCATATGCCGACGATCGGCAGTCTGCTTCGGAGTATGTGGGAGCGCGGATGGTCCTTTATCAAGAAAGCGGGAACAATCATTCTGTTGTCTACGATCGTGCTTTGGTTCTTGATGAATTTCGGCTGGAACGGAGACGGATTTGGTATGCTTGATTTTGAGGGACTGGAAGGCGTTGCGCTGGAGGAGGCGGAAGCGGGAAGCATTCTCGCAAAGATCGGAAGCGGTATCGCATGGCTTTTTGTACCGCTGGGCTTTGGCGATTGGAGAATGGCAGTCGCATCCGTAACCGGTCTGATTGCAAAAGAGAACGTCGTCAGCACGTTCGGTGTCTTGTTTGGTGTGGCTGAGGTCGCAGAAGAAGGAAATGAGATCTGGGCGTCTCTCGCGGCATCCATGACGCAGACCGCAGCGTATGCGTTCCTTGTATTCAATCTCTTATGCGCACCGTGCTTCGCGGCGATGGGTGCGATCAAGCGGGAGATGAACAATCGGAAATGGTTTTGGTTTGCGATCGGTTATCAGTGCCTGTTCGCGTATGTCATCGCTCTCTGTGTATATCAGATCGGCGCTTTGATCTTTGACGGAACATTCGGTGTATGGACGATCGTTGCATTCCTGCTTGTAGCGGGGCTGATCTTCCTGCTTGTCAGACCGTATAAGGAAGGAAAAACATTACAGTTCCAGGCGGGAAAGAAGATGTCGAAGGCAAGCTGAAAATCCCGTACCGGTAATGTAAGACGTACGGCGGCGGTGTGCTGTCAGACAGAAAATAGCGCAGGCAATTGCGGAAACGGCTAGGAAAAGAAAGGGAAAGGAAAGGGTGTTTACGATGGGGAATGTGATCGTCGGTGTGCTGCTGGTTGCGGCTGTCGTGCTCGTGGTGCGCAGTATGGTGCGCGATAAGAAAAACGGCAAATCCCTGCAATGCGGGTGCGATTGCAGTCATTGCGGCGGGCACTGCACAAAAGGGAAGAACAGCTAGATACATGTAAAATTCCGAAACACTCAAAATTCTGCAAAAAGCATAGGACGAAGGGCTGCTTTGTGATATAATGGGAAAAAGACCATTATAGCGCGGGGCAGCCTTTTTTGAACGGATAGAGATTTTGCAAAAAACTCTTTGGGAAATGCTCCGCACGGAAGGAATGTGAATGTATATGGGACAGGCGGAACGGGGCAAGGGAAGAACGGATCACAAAAGACAGAACGGGGATAAGGAAAACGAGAATCGACGAAACAAAGGAATATTGCGGCATCAGTATTTTTTATATCTCACGGAATTTTTCGCAGGCATGTCCGTGATGGCGGTGGAGCTGGGCGCGAGCAGACTTCTCGCGCCGTATTTCAGTTCCTCGCAGATTGTCTGGACAATCATCATCGGCACGATCATGATCGCGATGGCGCTCGGTAACATTTACGGCGGGCGCAGCGCGGACAGGCACCCGGAACCGAAACGGCTTTACCGCCGGATTCTCATTGCGGCGGTCTGGATTGCGGCGATCCCGGTCGTCGGCAAATATATTATTTTGGGAATCGCCGGACTGCTCGTCGTCACGATCAACAGCAATTTTTTAATCATCGCGGCGTTTCTTGCCTGTATGGTCATTTTTGTGTTTCCGCTGTTTCTGCTCGGAACGGTGACGCCGTCCCTTGTCAAATATACCGTGGACAGTCTGGACGACAGCGGAAAAATTGTCGGTACGCTCGGCGCATACAACACGATCGGCAGCATTATCGGCACGTTTCTGCCGACGTTTGTGACGATTCCGGCGGTCGGGACGGCGGTGACATTTTTTATTTTTAGCGGAATCCTGCTTGTGCTGGCGCTGATTTATTTTTTTACCTCGGATAGAAAATGGACGCGGACGGGACTGCCGATCGTATGCTTTATTGTCTGTCTGGTATGCGGGCACTCGACGAGTTTTGCGTTTTGGGAGCCGGACTTAGTGTATGAGGGAGAGTCCGTTTATAATTATCTGCAAGTGAAGGATACGGGAAACAGTGTGATCCTTTCCACGAACGTGCTGTTCGGCGTGCAGTCGGTGACGATGAAGAATAAGGAACTGACCGGCATGTATTACGATTACGCGATGGCGGCGCCGCTTATGAACCCGGATTATCCTTATGATGGACAGCTCCGGATGCTGATTCTCGGAATGGGGACAGGAACGTATGCGAGACAGTGCATCGCTTACCGCGACGGCATGGGCATTGCGGATATGGACATTGTCGGCGTGGAGATTGACGAAAAGATCACGGAATTGTCGGAGCGCTATTTTGACCTGCCGCAGTCCGTGCGGACGGTCAATTATGACGGCCGCGCTTATTTACAGGCGGAGAGCGAGCGCTATGACGTGATCATGGTGGACGCCTATCAGGATATTACGATCCCGTTTCAGATGTCTTCCATTGAATTTTTTACGCTGGTAAAAGAGCATCTAACGGAAAACGGCGTGATGGTCGTCAATATGAATATGCACAGCAGCAGTGAGAGCAGCATCAACGCGCATCTGGCGGATACGATCGCCGCGGTTTTTCCTTATGTCTATACGGTGGATGTGCCGGGGACGACGAACCGGGAGCTGTTCGCTTCCGGGAATGCCAATATGATTTCCCTGCTTGAAGCGCACGAGGAGGCGCTGACGGACGAGGCGCTGCGTGCGCTGATGCGCGAGGTACGGGGTGGCACTATCCCCTATGACGCGGGAAGTCTTCTTTTGACGGACGACTCTGCGCCGGTTGAGCTGCTCGGCATGGAGGTCATTGATTCTTTGATTCAAAACGAACTCGGTTATTATAAGGAACGGTTTCAAAAAGACGGCATTGCGGGGATTTTGGGTGATCTATGAAAAAACTGGTATGCGGAATCCTCGCCCATGTGGATTCGGGAAAAACGACCTTGTCCGAGGCGCTGCTCTATGCGGGCGGAACGATCAAAAAAGCAGGGAGAGTCGATAAACAGGATGCGTTTCTGGATCATTACGAGCTGGAGCGGGAGCGCGGCATCACGATCTTTTCCAAGCAGGCGCTCATCCGGACGGACGGGCTGCAGCTTACTTTGGTTGATACGCCGGGACATGTGGATTTTTCGGCGGAGACGGAGCGGACGCTGCAAATATTAGACGCTGCGATCTTAGTTGTCAGCGCGCCGGACGGCGTGCAGGGGCATACGGAAACGTTGTGGCGGCTGCTTGCGCGCTACCGCATCCCCACGTTCTTGTTTATCAATAAGACCGACCTGCCAGGCCCCGCGCGGGAGACGCTCATGACGGAGCTTACGGAAAAGCTATCCGCAGGGTGTCTGAATTTTGAAAAGCAGGGAACGGATGCATTTTTTGAGCAGGCGGCGCTTTTTTCCGAGCAGACATTGGAACAATATCTGGAGAGCGGGACGCTGACGGACGGACAGATTTCTGCGCTCATTGCAGAGCGGGAGCTGTTTCCGTGCTTTTTTGGCTCCGCCCTGAAAATGGACGGCGTACAGGAGCTGCTTGACGCGCTGGCGCGTTATGCGCCGGAGAAGTCCTACGGGAATGAGTTCGCGGCAAGGGTGTATAAGATCGGCAGGGATGCGCAGGGAAACCGTCTGACGTATTTGAAAGTGACGGGCGGCAGTCTTGCGGTGCGCGACGTGGTATCTTATGGAGAGGGGGAACGCGCGCATAGCGAAAAGGTGAGTCAGATCCGTATTTATTCGGGCGCGCGTTACGAGACGCCCGCGTCGGCGCAGGCGGGAGAGGTCTGTGCGGTCACGGGATTGAGCGCGACGGCGGCGGGGGAAGGGTTAGGCGCGGAAAAAGCGTCGGCGCAGCCGTTCTTTGTTCCCGTGTTGACCTACCGCCTGATTTTGCCGGATGACATACAGGCGGCGCAGTTTTTGCCGAAACTCAGGCAGCTGGAGGAGGAGGAGCCGCAGCTCCATGTCTGCTGGGAGGAACATCTGAAGGAGATTCATGTGCAGCTCATGGGAGAAGTGCAGACTGAAATCTTACAGCGGTTGATCATGGAACGCTTTGGCGTGGCGGTGCGTTTTGACGCGGGACGTATTGTGTATCGGGAAACGCTGGCGGAGGCGGTCGAGGGCGTCGGACATTATGAGCCGCTGCGCCATTACGCGGAAGTGCATCTTTACATGGAGCCGGGAGAGCCGGGGAGCGGTCTTGTGTTTGCGAGTGCGTGCAGTGAGGAAGTGCTGGACGGAAACTGGCAGCGGCTGGTCTTAAAGCATTTGGAGGAAAAAGAGCATGTCGGCGTGCTGACAGGCGCGCCAATCACGGATATGAAGATCACGCTCGTATCGGGGCGGGCGCATTTGAAGCATACGGAAGGCGGCGATTTCAGACAGGCGACGTACCGGGCGGTGCGGCAGGGACTTCGGAGCGCGCGCTGTGTGCTGTTAGAACCGTATTATCGGTTTCAGATCACGGTACCGGCGCAGCAGATCGGCAGAGTCATGACCGATATGGAAAAGCGGTGTGCGCAGTTCGGCGTACCGGAAGCGGCGGCCTCCGGTAGTCCGGCGGCATCTTTGGGAAGCATGCCGGCGTCTCCCGGCAGTACAGATGCATCTTTGGGCGGCGCGGAACCGTTTGGGGAAAGTATGACGCTTACGGGAATCGTTCCCGTGTCGGAAATGTCGGATTATGCGAGGGAACTTGCTTCTTATACGAAGGGGCGCGGAAGGATGAATCTGTCCCTGCACGGATATGAACGCTGTCATCATGCGCAGGAGATTGTTGCAGAGATCGGGTATGATCCGGAGGCGGATACGGAAAATCCAACCGGTTCCATCTTTTGCGGACATGGCGCGGGATTTTATGTTCCGTGGAACGAAGTAACCGGTTATATGCATGTGGAGGCGCTTCCGGCACGGACTGGGCGGATGGCGGAGGGAGGTTCCGGTACGGCGGACAGTGTGCGGGAATCGGATTTTACGGTACATGGCATGACTGGAAGAACGGCTGACCGCATTTCCGAAGCAGGCATCGCGGAGCGGGATGCGGACGGCATGTATGCCTCCGATTTCGCAAAGGGGTCGGAGGAGCGCGCGATCGGCACGGAGGAGATCGACGCGATCGTACGGAGAAGCGGCGGTGCAAACCGGAAAGAGGATAATACGGAAAGAAAGGTCTGGAGCAGGCGCTACGACGGCGGACAGTGGAAGAACCGTGCGCGGGCAGGTGCCGCAGAGGATGTACAGACAGACATAGCAGGAAAATCCGGGACAGAGATTTCGAACGAGGAGCATGGGATGGGCAGCATACATGGAAAGCCGCAGTATGATCGGAACGGAAGGCATGATGCGGATAAAGAATATCTCCTTGTGGACGGCTATAATGTCATCTTTGCATGGGAGGATTTCAGCGCGCTTGCGGCGGCGAATGTCGATGCGGCGCGGGGAAAGCTTATGGATGTGCTCTGCAACTATCAGGCGATGCGGGGCTGTGAGGTCATTGTTGTATTTGACGCGTACCGCGTGCAGGGACATGCCGAGGAGCTGACCGATTATCATAATATTCATGTGGTCTTTACCAAAGAGGCGGAGACTGCCGATCAATATATTGAAAAATTTGCGCATGAGAACGGCAGAAAATACCGGATTACGGTGGCGACTTCGGACGGTCTGGAACAGATTATTATCCGCGGGCAGGGCTGCGCCCTGCTTTCATCAAGAGAACTGAGGGAGGAGATTGCGTATAGAAGCGCGCAGTTTCGCGAGGCGCATATGACGCAGACCGGGCGGCTTAAAAATACGATGGAGGAGAAGCTCAAAGGGATGGAAATTCTGCAAAGCGAAGAGGGAAAGGCATGAAAACGGATCGTTGCTTTTCGCTAAATGGAGGCAGTGGGAATGAAACAGAATCATTATAACAAAACCATGTATGCGTGTTTTGTCGGTTATATCGTTCAGGCGATTGTCAACAATTTTGCACCGCTTTTGTTTTTGACATTCCATTCGCAATATGCGATCTCTCTTTCGCGCATCACCGCGCTGGTGACGGTGAATTTCGGATTGCAGCTTTTGGTCGATCTTTTGTCTATTGGTCTTGTGGACCGGATCGGGTATCGGGCGTCCGCCGTGCTCGCGCATGTGACTGCCGCGGCGGGGCTCATTCTGTTGACGGTATTGCCGGAGCTGTCCGGAGATCCGTTTTACGGACTGCTGGGCGCCGTGATTGTTTATGCGGTCGGCGGCGGGCTTTTGGAAGTGCTGGTCAGCCCGATCGTGGAGGCGTGTCCGTCCGATCATAAAGAAAAGGCAATGAGCCTTCTGCATTCCTTTTATTGCTGGGGACATGTGGCGGTTGTTCTGATCTCCACGGCGTTTTTTGCCGCTGCGGGTATCGGACGCTGGAAGTGGATGGCGCTGTTATGGGCGTTGGTTCCTCTGTGCAACGCCGTCGCATTTTTGAAGGTGCCGATCGCGCCGCTGATTGGGGACGGTGAAAAAGGAATGCGTGTCAGGGAACTGGCGGGGATGAAGCTGTTCTGGGTGCTCATGCTTTTGATGATGTGCGCGGGCGCCTGCGAGCAGGCGGTGAGCCAGTGGGCGTCTACTTTTGCAGAAAAAGGACTTAAGGTCAACAAGACGGTCGGCGATCTGGCGGGACCGATGCTGTTTGCAATTTTCATGGGAAGCGCAAGGGCATTTTACGGAAAATGCGGGGAGCGTATCAATCTGAAACGCTTTATGTATGCGAGCGGTGTACTCTGTCTGACGGCATATTTTTTGATTGCGCTCGTGCCCAATCCGGTGATCGGACTGATCGGCTGCGGTCTGTGCGGAATGTCCGTCGGCATCTTGTGGCCGGGCACGTTCAGCATCGCGTCCGCGTCTGTCAAAAGAGGCGGAACGGCGTTGTTTGCGCTTTTGGCGCTTGCCGGAGATCTGGGCTGTTCGGGAGGTCCGACGCTTGTTGGCATTGTTTCCGGTGCGTTCGGGGACCGGCTGCAGACCGGGATTTTGTCCGCGGCGGTGTTTCCCGCGCTTTTGCTCTTAGGACTGGCGCTGCACACACGGCTTGCGGGAAAAGCGGGACAAAATGGGAAGGCGGTGGACAGTTTGTGAGGCGGGTTCTTTTTTATGGGACATGCGCATATACTATAGAGAGTTATAAAAAAATATTCCAGGAGGTGCAGCATGTCCAGAGGACCAAGAAAAACGATAGAGGACAAGATCAGAGACAAAGAGGAATTGATTCAGGGACTCAAGACAAGGATTCAATCGGAAAATAGGGAACTTGAGGCGCTCAGGCAGGAAAAACGCGCAAAAGAAATGGAAGCGATCGCGGGGCTTTTGGAGGAATCGGGCGTGACGGTCGAGCAGGCGCGGGAAATTTTGGAACAGCACATCGCACAGGAGAATGAGAATGCGGACGAGGCGGATTGTGCATAAAAAAGGACGCAGAGCGTCCTTTCGAAGAATCCGCGGAGCGGATTCTTCCAGGGTGGCGAAATTTCCGATAGGTTCCAAAAGAGTTTGCGGGACGCAAACTCTTTCATGGATACGTTACATAGAACGAATGAATAAGGGACGCAGGAGGAGGAGGGGAGCAACATGACGAAGAAGAGAATGGCACAGATTGATGCGATGCTGTCGCGCAGTGTGGCGCAGCGCGCGGCGCTCCAGGCGGCAATGGCGGCAAAGGAAAGCGGCACGCAGGAGGGAATAGAGCCGCGCGATTACCATGTGAGCGGCGGCGCCGGAAAGATCGCACAGATGCAGATGCATAGCGGAAAAAAGCATGTGTCGCACAGACCGGACTATACGGCGCGCAGAAGAAAAAGACGGGGGTTCTTTTCTTCCAGAGGAAATGTGATTACCGTGGCAATGATCGTGCTCGTCATCGCGATGGCATTATTTTTGTCGAACGGCTGCGGATCAGAGAAAGACGGCGGTGCGTCGGGAACGACAGCGGGCGGATCGCCCGCAGCAGGTTCAACCGCGGACAGATCGGAAGGAAATTCCGTGGATGCGGCGGGAGGAGAGGCTTCCGGAGAGCAGAATGATGAAGACGGCGGGAACATGCAGACGGATGGAGAAGGAAGCGGAGAAGCGCAGACGGACGGGGAGAGCACCGGAGAGGCGCAGACGGGCGGCGGAGAAGATGCAGATACGGAGCTTACCTGCGAGATCCCGGAGGTTGCCATTCCGCCTTATGAACTGCCGGATAACGAGGCGCTTGCTTTTGTGCATGATATGAAGATCGGATGGTCGCTCGGCAATACGCTGGACGCATATTCGGACGGCGGCTATACGAACGAGCTCGACAGCGAGACATGCTGGGTGTCTGTTGCGACGACGAAGGAAATGATCGACGATATTTATGAGGCAGGCTTCCGTACGATGCGGGTTCCGGTGACGTGGCATGGACATTTCACAGATGAGGATTTTACCATTTCCGGAGTGTGGCTTGACCGCGTGCAGGAGATTGTCGATTATGGGATTGACAATGGAATGTATATCATCTTAAATATTCATCACGATACCAGAGAGGATTGCTATTTCCCGGATACGGAGCATTTAGAACAGTCCACAAAATATATCAGCGCGGTCTGGTCGCAGCTTTCCGCGCGGTTTGCCGATTATGACGAGCATTTGATCTTTGAGGGAATGAATGAGCCGCGTCTGGTCGGACATGCCAACGAATGGTGGATCGACAATCACAGCGAGGACTGCATGGATGCGATTGCATGTATTAACACGCTCAATCAGGTTTTTGTGGATACGGTGCGGGCAGGCGGCGGGAATAACGGTTCGCGCTATCTGATGGTTCCGGGCTATGACGCGTCGCCGGAGGGCGCGCTGCATTCCGATTTTGTTCTTCCGTCCGATCCGGGAGGAGCGGAAAATCGCCTCATGGTATCCGTCCATGCTTATACGCCGTATAATTTCGCGCTTCAATCACCGGGGGACGCTGGAAGCAGGTCGGAATTTGACGCCGGAAGCAGCGCTTCCACGCGGGATATTGATTCTTTTATGGACAGGCTCTACGATCGCTTTATCAGTCAGGGAATCCCTGTTGTGATCGGGGAATTTGGCGCGCGCGATAAAGACCAGAATACACAGGACCGTGTGGACTACGCGGCGTACTATATTGCCGCCGCCAGAGCGCGAGGAATCACCTGCCTGTGGTGGGATAATAACGCATTCAGTGGAAACGGGGAGAATTTCGGACTGTATTACCGCAGAGGCGGCTACTTTATCTATCCCGACATTGTTGCGGCGCTCATGAAATATGCGGATTCTTTTGAATAACAAAACAGAGGCGATTGCTTAAATAACAACACAGAGAGGAGCAGACACAATGAAAGTACTTTTGATCAACGGAAGCCCCCACAAGGAGGGGAGCACCTATACCGCGCTGCATGAGATGGAGCAGGTATTTGCAAAAGAGGGAATCGAAACAGAACTGATCCATATCGGCAATCAGGATATTCGCGGCTGTATTGCATGTGATACCTGCGCGAAAAAAGGAAGCTGCGTGTTTGACGATGCGGTCAACGCGGTTGCGCCGAAGTTTGAGGAATGCGACGGACTGGTCGTGGGGAGTCCCGTGTATTACGCGTCGGCGAACGCAACATTGATCGCGTTCCTTGACCGCCTGTTTTACAGTACGCATTTCGATAAGACCATGAAGGTAGGAGCAGCGGTCGCATCGGCAAGGCGGGGCGGACTGACGGCGACTTTTGACGAGTTAAATAAATATTTTACGATCTGCGGGATGCCGGTCGCGTCGGGGCAATATTGGAACGGGATTCATGGCAACAACGCGGCGGAAGCGATGCAGGATGCGGAGGGTATGCAGATGATGCGTACGCTTGCGGCGAATATGAGTTTCTTAATAAAAAGCATTGCGCTCGGAAAGCAGACTTACGGATTGCCGGAAAAAGAACCGCATGCCTGGACGAATTTTGTGCGCGCACTGTGACGGGCGGCAGGGAGACATACGGTCGAAGGCTGGCACGATCCTATTTATTGCAATGAGAGAGAGTCAGAAGGGCAGAAACGGGCGTTAGAATATTTAAGAGGAATTGCGGCGCAGATAGAAAAAGCGGAATGATGCGGCAACAGGGCACGGAGGAAAAGAGAGGGAGAGGTCATATGGAACTGGAATATGCGGCAGTCAGACACTTTGCGGACAGGCGGTATTGTCATGCGATCGGGAAGGGGCGCTTTCTGATCCGGCTGGAAACCAAAAAAGACGATGCGGCGGGCGTCATCCTTCATACGCGGGATAAGTATATTCCGCTGAAATATGGAGACACAAGGCAGGAATACCGCATGGAGAAAGCGTATTCCGATAACTATCTTGATTATTACGAGGCAGTGATCGGGATGGACGTGATCTGTCTCAGGTATTTTTTTGAGATCATGGATGCGGCGGGAAACAGGGTTTATTACGGAAATCATGATTTTTTCGATGAGCCGGTCACGGATATTGAAAGAATGTATGACTGCCCGCAGAATCTTCGGGAGAATGAACTGTTTGAACTGCCTGTTTGGGCAAAAAATAAAGTCGTCTATCAGATTTTTCCGTCGCGCTTTGCCACGGATCAGGATATTCCGGAAGAGGTCTGGTATCAGGCGCCGATCGGACGTAAAGCGGATCTCAAAGGCTCGCTCCGCGGTGTGATCGACCGTTTAGATCATATCAGAGAGCTGGGCGTCGATATTGTTTATCTGACGCCGATCTTTCATTCCGATTCGAGCCATAAGTATAATATCAAAGATTATTACCGCATTGATCCGTCTTTTGGCGATGAGGAGGACTTAAAGGAGCTTGTGGAAAAAGCGCACGGGCTGGGGATGTATGTGATTTTAGACGGCGTGTTTAACCATACGGGAGTGGATTTTTTTGCGTTTCGTGACATCAGGGAAAACGGGGCGCAGTCACAATACATAAACTGGTATCAGATCGACGGATTTCCGCTCATGGCGGAGCGCGGGAAGAAGCCGAATTATAAAACGTTTGCCTATGCCGGATTTATGCCGAAGCTGAATCTGAAAAACAAGGAGACGGCGGATTATTTTATAGAAGTTGCTTCCTATTGGATCCGGACGTGCGATATTGACGGCTGGCGTTTAGATGTCGGGGATGAGATCGACCATGCGTTTTGGAAACGGTTCCGCAGGGAGATCAAGGCGGTGAAAAAGGATGCCTTGATCGTCGGTGAGATCTGGCATTTCGCGGGGGATTTTTTGGAGGGCGACGAGTGGGACAGCGCCATGAATTATCCGTTCTATCAGGCGGTTTCGGATTTTGTTGCGACAGAGACGATACCCGCGTCCGCCTTTATCGGAAAACTCCATTTTATCAAGGGAAACCTGCACAAAGGACTGGACAGTTATCTTTGGAATCTGATCGACAGCCATGATACGGAGCGTTTTCTGCATACCGCGCAGTATGATAAGCAGAAGCAGAAGATGGCTGCCGCGATGCAGCTTTTGCTGCCGGGTATGCCCATGATCTATTACGGGGATGAGGTCGCGATGGAGGGCGGTCCCGATCCGGACTGCAGACGCGGCATGTTATGGGAGGAAAGCAGACAGGACAGGGAAATGCTCGCGTATTACCGGACGCTTATCGGGATCCGTCATGCATATCCGGTACTGGCCGAGGGAACGGTCACAAGGCAGGATACCGAGGATGCGGCGGGACTTCTCTGCATAGAACGGCGGTGGAACGGGCAGAGCGTCGTTCTGATTTTCCATAACGGAAAGGGGCATGTGAGCCTGCCGGAGTTCAAAGGAAAACGAAATCTCATGACCGGTCGGGAATTTCCAGGCAGCATGGGCGCGTATGAGACGGCAGTGCTTGTGGATGAGGAATGAGATAAATAAGAATAAAATAAATAAGAATAATATTGTTGAGAAAAAGGGATAATTATGGTACAATTAGTCCATAAAAGGAGGAGTATGCGATGCCATGTATTATACCTATTAAGGATTTGAAAAATACTTCAGAAATTTCCGATTTGTGTCATAAGACAGAGGAACCCATCTATATTACGAAAAACGGATATGGTGATATGGTAATCATGAGCATGGAAATATTCGAGAGTACTATGCGACAGATTTCTATGTATCGGGATATTGAAATATCCGAGAAACAGATAGAAAACGGTCAGATAAACGATGCGAAAGCTTCTTTGGCAGGGATGAGAGCAAAATATGACTTATAAACTGGTGATTACAGAACACGCCGATGAGTTGATCGATCGGATTATGTATCATTTACTGTATCGGTTAAAAAATGAACAGGCAGCCCGACATTTGTTGGACGGAGTTGAGAATGTGTATGAGCGTTTGGAAGAAAATCCGATGCAATTTCCGCTTAGCAAAGATCTTTATTTAGCAGGAAAAGGTTATCATGAAGCGATTGTACCGCAAATGGATTATAGGATTGTCTTTTCCGTAAGAGCCGATATTGTGTATGTGGTCGGTATTTTTCATCAGTTAGAAGATTATCCGCAAAAGCTGTAGGATATTTATGAAGAGTACCTCTGAAAAGGAACGGCTCCCTGCTTTGCGGGAGAAGATAAAAGGTGATTTTAAGGCAAATAAAGTCAACGATTTGGCTCACACAAAATGGATGTGCAAGTATCACATTGTATTCACCCCTAAGTATAGGCGAAAAGCGATCTATAATCAATCAACGGGACATTTTGAAACAGTTGCATTCTTACGATGGTGTAGAGACTTTAGAAGAGCATCTTATACCTAATCATATCTATACTCTAGTGAGTGTACCGCAGAAAATCAGCGTTTCGAGCTTTATGAGATATTTGAAAAGGGAATCCACGCTCATGATCTTTGACAGGCACGCAAACCTGAAGTATAAGTTTGGGAACTGGCATTTTGTTTGGGAGTGGGGGATATTACGTGAGTAGATAGGTGTCTGAATGAGCCCCCATTCCGACAAGGGAATGGGAAGCGGAGTATGTAAGTTGACCATTTAGAGAAATATGCTCAACTAGAGGTATTTTGTACTCAAAGAGAAAGTGAAGTAAAAGAAACTGAGCAGAGGCGAAAGAGCGTTTACAGTATCTTACTATAGGAATAGTAGGAACGCGCACTCTGCAAGACGCAGGATATGGAGCAGTAACAGGCAAGGCGGCGGGATGAGAAAATGTCTCCCCCGCCTTGGTTTTTGTACATATATTTGCATAAGGATTGAGGTTATCAGATTTTGACTATATCGTAATTGGGTTCTTGCTCGACCATTTCAAGGGGGTAATCCCAGGGGTTTGAAAGATGAAAAACTTTGCCACCTACCCTGTAATTACTCATCCATTCACTGTAATAGTCTTCTGCTTCCTGTTCCGTGTTGAAAATACCGTCATCTCCGTCCGCTTCATAAGAGTCAATAACTTCACCGTCAGGAAATGTCATAACTACTTTAAATTTAGCCATTATTCTGCGCCTCCTTTTTCCAAGAAATATAACATAAAAATAACAGAAAAAAGTTTGATTTGTAACTTGTAGCCCTAACATGAGTTAAAATTCGATTTTATTTTACACTAAAAATCGGAAAAAGGCAATAAAAACATCATTTCTTGAGTTTCCGCAGTTTTATCCACAGGAACCCATTTTCACCAACACCACTATG
>JAMPAG010000005.1 GCA_023667365.1 bacterium
ACGTCATGGTGTTATTGTTTGTGAGGAACTATAATTTACAATAAAAATTTTACATCGCTCCATATTGTCAAAGGGGGGAGGGGATAGGAAAGGGATCAATAAAGCGCTGCACGAAACAATTGTATGCAATGAGATGAGAATGGAAAGGAGACGAATGATATGAAGAGAGGAATTAGAATCGTAACGACGGTTTTGCTGTCCATGAGCATGTTTTTGGGAATGGTACAGACCGGATATGCGGAGGAAAATTTTGCATTAAATGTTGACAACTCAAATGAAATCGTAGAGAATGAAATTGTAAGCGCGGTGACGGACAGGTTTTCGGAGTATTATTCCGTCGATGATGTCCGGTTGGCATTGTGCGGGGTTCATGAAGATCAGGGACAGTGGGAGTATTTTTACAAAGTGGAATTGTCTGCAATGCTTCGCTATGCCTCAGTGGAAGAAATGGATTATTTTCAGGGAATGGTCGATGCTGCAGGCATTGATTTAGAGTCTGTAGGGACATTTGCAAGTGTCGGAAGAGCCGCAGATGCCGTGTCTGCAGAATTAAAACCCTATGTGTCAGCCGTTTTTACTTATCTTGATGAAGAGTATGAGGCGTTAGAGGCGTATATCGGAAAACAACAGATCATACCGATGTATATGAAAGCGGTGGTTGACATTGACGGCAATGTTGAGCTGTTCATGGATGCAGGTGAGGATTATGCTTCTTTTGATGAATTTTCCCTTGGAACGAGAGACGAGTTAAAGGCGGAAGGAGTATCATGCATGGAAGAGGAGCTTACTGCGGTTCGTATGAGGGACGTTAATTCGGCAGAAGCATATGCCGCGAGAGCGAATGGCGAGGCAAATGCAGTTCTTTATATGATCTCTTATACTTCCAATCCGACCGTATGCGATTACTGCGGCGGCGCATGTGGGGCAATCAGGGACCGTTCTAAATGGAATACGTCTACTTATCCGGTAGATTATGGACACAGTGATTGTGCGGATTATGTTTCGCAGGCATTAAGGAGTGCGGGATTTGCAACTGACGCGCAATGGGCATATAATAACGGAAATTCGACATGGACAAGCGTTTCTGCACTGATCAGTTATATGTTGTCAAAGGGACGTATCGGTATTGCGCCGTCCGGTGTGATCAAAGTAGGCTATCTGGTAGCAAATTCGGGACATATTATGATGGTGACAGCTTTTGACGGCGTAAGCTATCGGTATAGTGCACATACAAGGGATCGCAGGGATGCGGCACTCACGCTTGGCAGTGGTTGGACATATTATAATGTTAACTATCAATAAGTAGGGAGCGATTCTATGAAAACTATGGGGAGAATCTGTTGGAAACATGTTTCTATCTTGCTTGCGGTCGTCGTACTGTCCGCCTGCGGCAGTGAGAAGCCGGAGACGTCGGCGGACTTGCCGGAGAACGGAACGCTGATCTCGGATGACGGGAACGAAGAAGCAGGGAATCTGTCAGAGGAGAGCGGAGAAGCGCAGCCGTCGGAACCGGAGAGCGGAGAACAGTCCACGGAGCCGGTCGCGGATGAGGAAGACGGAGCGGAGCCGTCTGCAGAAGACGCGGAGGATGCACAGCCGGAACAGCCTGCAGAGGGATCAGAGCCGGAAGGCAGACAGGTGATACGTGGTCTCTCCGAGGAAGAGTGGGAACAGATCGGGCAGGATGAGGCGCTGATCATGTTTCATTCCGGCGACGGGGGATATTATTATGTAGATCCGGCAGAAGAAACCATCTATTATCGGGAAATTTATGCGCACGAGAGAGTAGAAGGTTCGGAACAGGCGTATTTTCGTCCCGCTTACAGTGCGAAAAGCGATGAGACGCTGTTTGCACCCGGCGGTACGGATGAAAGCGGAAGGCAGTTGTATGACGTGTACTACGGAAAAGAGCTTTTGATCAACGGGCTTGCGATCGACGCTTCCGCGTTCACGGGGAGCGAGTATCCGCTGGACGTGTGCTATGATGCGCAAACGCAGGAAGTTCTTCTTTTGACGTATCATAAGGACGCGGAGAAAAAAGAAGAGGGCTTTATGATCTATGGTGCATCCCTCCATGATACCGTGATACAGCCGATCCGGTTTTATCCGGTATTGACGGGAGAAGATTATCAGGAGTTTGTTTATGCCGACTGGGTATGGTCCGCAATGTTGACGCCAGAGGCGATTTATTACGATATTCTGCCGATGCGGCGGATCGACATGGAGACGGGAGAAGTCACGGAATGGGGACTTACGAAAGAAGCCTATACGGAGACGACGGGAATCGAAGATCCGATGCGTTTTCGGGACACGAAAATGGCGGGGGACGGATATATCATGACGATCGTAGTAAACCCTGATCCGACGTTTGAGGATGTGACGGAAAATACGATCAATACCTATTTGATTTATACGGCGGATGGGAATTTGGCGTATGTGATCCCGAACGTGTATTGAGGTAAGCGAAAATTACAGAATGTATGAGAGACAAAAGTGCACAAATTTTTTTGTGCACTTTTGTTAATTTAACCAGATAGTATTTTGCTAAAAAGCGAAGTATGATATAAAGAACTAAAAGTATAAAATAAAAATGAGACAGAACCTATAGCAGGAAACAGGGACGGGGATGGGACGATGGCATTATATCAATTGTTTGAGACGCCGAATGCAAAGTATGTGTTTGACGCCGCGGCGAGTAAGCTATTGAAGATCGGGGAGAAAACCTATCGCTTCATAAAAAATGAAAATCTTACCGGAGAAGATAAGCCGGAGGAATTGATCAGACTTGAAATGCAGGGTTACCTGACAGAGAAAAGTCCGGTTGAGCAATTCAGGCATCCGTATATGGGTGTTTTGAATGAGGTATTGTCACGAAAACTGTCACAGATGACGTTGCAGATCACACAGGATTGTAACTTCCGCTGCACCTACTGCATCTATTCCGAAAAAAGAAACGAGCGGCAGCGCAGCCATTCCTCCAAAGTCATGTCATGGGAGACGGCAAAGCAGGCGGTGGACTTCTTTTGGGAGCACACGATCGACAACGAGGGCGCCAATATCGGATTTTACGGGGGAGAGCCGTTGCTGCAGAGCGGTTTGGTAAAAAGGATCATGGAATATGCCAAGGAGCGTTTTGCGGGGAAAATACTAACGTTCAGTATGACCTGTAACGGTTCGCTTCTGACGGAAGAAAATGTGCAGTTTTTGGAGCAGAATCGTGTTTCCCTTTTGGTGAGTTTGGACGGACCGAAACAGATTCAGGATCAGAACAGGGTCTTTGCAGACGGAAGGGGAACCTATGATACAGTCATGAAGAGACTTGCGGCTATTAAGCAAAAGTATCCCGAATACTGGGACAAGATCCATTATAGTATGGTGATAGACCCCAAAAATGATTTTGATGAGATTAATAGAATATGCAGTAGTGATACAATCAATCCTGCTCAGATAACAGTTTCTTTGGTTGATAACGATTACGACGGAACGCCGTTGGTTTTTTCAGAGGATTATATATGGAAAGAGGAGTACCAGCGCTTCTTGTCGTTTCTCGCGTTATGGGGCAGATACCCGAAAGAAAAATGTACGCCGCTGACGATGAGGAGTATCGATCAACTGCAGGATGAAAAAGAGAAAATAGATTTTGCGGCACCTTTACATGTGACGGATATTCCGGCGGGACCGTGTGTTCCTGGAAAACTCCGGCTGTTTGTGGATGCGGAAGGAAATCTATACCCGTGCGAGAGGGTAAGCGAAAAGTCCCCTGCTATGCGTATTGGTACTTTGGCGGGCGGATTTGATCTGGACAAGGCGGAAAAGATCCTGCAGGTCGCGGAGCTGACAAAGGATGCCTGCCGGAATTGCTGGTGCTTCCGATTTTGCGATCAATGTGCAAAGAAAGCGGATTGCCTTGAAGAGCAGCTTTCTGCGGCGGAAAGGTTGCGTTGCTGCAAGGATACCAGATATATAGCGGAGAGAACAATGAAAGATGTCCTGCTGCTCCGCGAGGTAAAAGAATACTATAAAGAGCAGATTCGGACAGAGAAAGAGGGGAAATAAAATGAGTACAGCGGCATTGTATCCGTATGATGCGTCTCTGCTTCCAATCGTCCGGCATTTTGAAACCATGCAGGAGAGGGACCATCTACGCCGTGTCATTGCGCTTCCGGGATACGGAGGAATCGGAAAAGACGCGGCATATGCCTGCAATCAGCCGGATGTGGGGATTATGGTGGAACAGGATACGGAAGCGGCGTCTGAAGACTGGGAAATTCTGTATCTGGCGTTACGTCATTTGCCACAGACGTATGAATCCAGAGCAATGTTAAAGCACGCATTGAAACAGGGAAAGAAGATTGTCGGGGTTGGCACCAAAAGAGAAAACCGGTATGACTGGGTAAAGGAACTACGGAAAGAACTGCCGGAAATGCAGATGCTGGTATCGGATGAGCAGCTGCCCGTGACGCAGGCTGAACAGAAATATCAGCCAATCCAGACGCCGGTAGTGCTTGTGGGCGGCATTGCAGGCAGAGAAGATATATTGGAAGTGGTATTGACGCTTGCTGAGGAACTGAGAAGCGAAGGGAAGACGGCTGCCTGTATCACGAATGAACCGATGAGCGCATTGTTTGGGTGTTATGATCTTTCTGCTCTTTACAAAGAATACACAGATTTACCGATGGTGATTACGAAAATCAATCAGACGGTGCAGGCGATAGAAAAGAAAATGCTTCCGGATGTGATTTTAATAGAGGCGCCGGATGCGCTTATCCGTTACCACAGCCTGACCCCAAATGGTTATGGAATCTACTCCTATATGTTGGCGCAGGCAGTGAGACCGGACTATATGGTCTGTTGTATACCGCCGGATATGGCGTCTGATGAATTGATCGGATATTTCAGTAAAGACTTCGAAATCCGTTATGGGACGGGTATCAATGCCGTACATATCAGTAATATGCTCATAGACGGTACTGAGGTTGCGCAGATGAAAAAAATGTCCACCTTTTATGGCGATATGCATTTGGCACAACAGTCATTGCAGATAATGAAAGAGGAATCAAAAGTATACGCGTTCAATGCGATATTGCAAAGCGGACAAGAGATCGTGCATAGATTGTTCGGATGAGGAGAAATATATGGCGACACAGGAAGAGGTATGCAAGCAAATTTGCGGGATTTTGATGGAGAAATTTGGTGTTGCAGAGGATAAGCTGGACAGGGCGTTTTGGAAAGAGCCGCTGACGGGGTTTCATTTTGAACTGACGGGTACCAATATGGTTTATCTGTTATTTGAAATAGAAAAAGTATTCGATATAAGAATCCCGGCGGATTATTTGGAATGCTATGGCTTTAGCACAATAGAAAAAGCCGCCCGGAGTGTTGCAGAGGTTGTGGCGGATGATAGAAAGCCGGGCAGGCAGGAAGCGGAACCTTAACGCATTACGTGGCAGACAATAAGAAAGGGGGTGAGATAATGAATATTCAAAAACAATCGGCAGAGGAACATACGGTGATGGGCTATGTGGATGTCTGCGCATGTGCGATGCCACGGGCGATGTGCGGATGCAGTGTACAAGTATGCGCGTGTGCATGTGGAGATGATAATGAACGGGTGAGCGAAAGTGTGAAGAAATATAATAGTATAAATTCGCCGAGCATAGTTCAGGCAAATAATTCCGCACAGGCAAAAATGAATCACTAGTATGGATGGGGCGGATTCTGGAGGATAGACACGGTATCCGCCCCTGTCTGCAAAGTGGAATAGAACAGGGTAAGTAGATGGAATAAGTGGAATGAACCGAGGGAATTCATGATGAATGTATTCAGAAAAGAGAACCGGCGCAGGATGGTATTTACGGTAACATTGACGCTGCTTGCGGCGGTGCTGTCGTTCGGATTTGTGTCAAGAGCGGTGGAATATCTGGCTGTCAGGCAGGAGCTTGCGCGTCTTTCCGACCATTACCGCGCGATCGGCTGGTTGACGTCGGAGGACGGGGATATTACAAGGGGAGCGGAGCTCATAGAGGCGTCTTCTTATGTGAAGACTGCGGATTGGCGTGGGCGGCTTTGGGGAACTTTAACCGATCTGTATAATGCAGATCTGGTTGGTCTTTGTGAAGAAGACTACGGAGTTTATAATCAGGAAGTCTTGTTTTGGGGTACGCTGAAGGATGTGGACGAGGACTGGATAGAGAGAAAGAGCTGGTATGATGGCAGCGTGGAGCTGGAGGCAAGCCGCCTTGTGTTCACGGTGTCGGAGCGCATCAGCGGTTATCCCGATCATGTGCCGGAGGGCGGAGACATCAATGTCGTTTTCAGCGACGAACTGGCGCAGAGCGAAGGCTGGGAGTTGCCGGATCTGATCGTCGGGGAGCGCTATCTTGTCCGGGCGTATTACGATCGTGACCGGAACGGTCTTTGGAACGGTTATGAAATGTGGAAAAAAGCAGAGGGCGGTCATGCGCTGACAGCGCGCTCGTTACCGGGGAATAGTCCTATTCTGCCTGTGGAGGAAGGGAACCGGGCGATCGCTGTGCTCGCTTCCGATGAACAGATGCTGCTTGACGAGCTGAACCGCCATTCCATGAATGTGGTCGTGACAAAGGATATGAGCGCCATGCCGCAGGTTCAGGATGCTTCAAAACGGATGTTTTTGACGGAGGGACGGTGGCTGGACGGGTTTGACGATCGTACCGGTGCGGCGGTCTGTACTGTGCATAAGGATTTTGCCGCGGCAAGGGGGCTGCAGATCGGAGACATGGTCGAGCTGACATTCCGGAAAGCACAGGCACAGCATTGGGGCTATGCGACCGGCGGGCAGGATTTGTCGGACTGGCAGAGTTATGATTCGGAGATACGGCAGTATACGATCGTCGGAATTTTTGATTACATGCCGACGAATGAGGGAGTTCATAATAATAGTATGGAGAATATGTTTCTGTATCTTCCCCATAGCAGCGTGCCGGAGGAATACATCTGTGACGGGGGAGGGGATCCGCCTTTCTTTAGTTTTGTGTTGAAGAATCCGCAGGATACGGATGCGTTTTTAAGCGAGGTACAGGAGCCGCTCGCCGCCATGGGGATTAAACTCCAACTGATCGAAAATAGCTGGGAACATTTTGCGGTGTCCGCGAATGCGATGGAGCGGACGGCACGCGTTGGCGTATTGATATTCTCCGTCGTTCTGTGCCTTGGCTTTGTACTGATTGCATTTTTGTATGTCAGACAGAACAGAAAAAGCTTTGGGATCGCGCGCGCGATCGGGATGCCGAAAGGGACATGTATCGGAAGGTGTCTTTCTCCGATGCTGTTCATGAGTGTGGCAGGAAGCGGCATCGGAGCGTTGCTTTCGTGGCGTTATGCGCTCGGAGAGGCTGAGCAGATGCTGGCAGGGATGCAGGAGCATACGGAAATGAGCCTGTCGGTCTGGTGGCTTGCGGGTCTGATCCTTGCATTGACGGTTTTGTTGACAGCGGAGACCTTTGCCGGCGTCCTGATCATGGCGCGCAGACCGGTGATGGAGCTTCTGCGTGATGCATCCGGCGGTCGCAGAGCCTTAAAGACTACTCGGATGGCGCCGGAAGAAGGTGCGCGGAGAGCGGCAAAGGCGGCGGAAGGCAGGCGTTTGGAGAGCAGCGGGGATGAGCGCGCCGCACAAGCGAAAACGCTGGAATACGAGCGTGCCGCACAGGTGAAAACAGGGAGATCAGGACGATCCGAAGATCGTGAAAAAAGACAAGTGCAGCCTGCAGAGGCGGGAAAAGGAAAGGGGAGCGTTTCCGCATGTCGTTTTGTCCTACGGCATATGAGGAGAAGACCGGTTCATACGGTGCTGGCGGCTGTCGTGTCACTGGCATTTCTTATGGCGGTCGCATGGATGCAGGTATCCATCGTGAGGGATACGGCACAGGTGGACCGGCTGTATGAGACGACGGAGGTTGCTGGGGAATTGGTGAAGAGGGAGATTGATAACAACGTTGAATATAGCCGTGGCGGCGCCTATCTCACGCAGCGTATGATTGATTGGCTTACGGAGAGTGGTTATGTGAGCAGTCTGTATACGGAGGTAGGAGATGCGGTCAAGGTCGAGCGCAGGATTGTCGATGAGACCACGAATGAGATCCTGCAAAGGCTGACCATCGGAACGCATGTTGCGATGAGGAGTACGGAGGATCCAGAGCGGTTCTGTGAGGAGAATCATGTGAGGATCGACTATGCGGACGGATACGGACCGGAGATTTTTGAGACGGACTGGCTTTCGGATACACCGGCTGCAGATTGGTATACGGCAAGGAGGGACACGCCGATCATCGTACCGGAGGACTGGCTGGCTCTGTATCGGCTGGAATACGGGCAGGAACTCACGGTTTCTAAGGTCATCGGAAGGATGAGATACGAATGTACCTTTGTGATCGCAGGGAGCAGCTATTCCCATGATGGCGACGATTGGATTAGCATAATGGGGTGGAATAAGATTATGATCCCGATGTCGGCATGGAAATGGCTCAAGCATGAGGAGGAATTGAATTATTCTTCCATAATGTTTACGCTCAATCCCGCTTTTAACAGAGAGCTTGACGCGGTAAAAGAAGATATGGAGGGGCATCTGAAGGATTCTAATATGGCATTGGCGGATGCGGATGTGATGCTTTGGACGAGCGAGCTGCGTCAGGTGGTGGAGCCGTTTGAGAAGAATCTTGAGTTGATGAAGCTGCTCTTTCCTGTGACTGTGGCGGTGTCAGTTGTTGCAGGAGGCGGATTGGTATTCCTTTTATTATTGCAGCGGACGGAAGAGGCGGCGCTTCTGCG
This sequence comes from bacterium, assembly GCA_023667365.1. GTDB lineage: Bacteria > Bacillota > Clostridia > Lachnospirales > Lachnospiraceae > DLAJ01. The sequence continues at coordinate 8,809 of JAMPAG010000005.1, forward strand.
GGTGCTCGGAAACAGCCGCGGAAGGACGAGACGGATGCTGTTTTCAGAGCCGGTGCTCATCAGTCTGTGCGGGCTTCTTTTGGGGATCGCGGCGGTATCTTATGGGATGCCGGAGGTCTCGGCAAGACAGATATGGATGTTTTCGGGAGCGTATCTTTTTGGCGCGGCATTGGGCGCGCTGGCGGGCACGATCCATATCACGCGCAAGAAGCCGCTGGAATTGCTGCAGGTGAAGGAATAAAGGGAACGAAGCTTTTCTAAGGCAGCATAGGACGCAGCCTAAGAAAAGCTAAGTCGTTCCCGGGAATGAAGTTTTTCGTTCTGAGTATGGTGATTGTGAAACTGCCATAGAACATCCGTCAGATGGGCAAGCCTGCTTGCGATAAATAAGAAAACAATAGTTGACAGATGTCTACCAATTCTGTATACTTGTGATAAGGAGTGGAGGGATAGAAGAATCTGTGTATAAAAAGGGAGATCGCCGGAGATAAGGAGGATACCGTATGAACATATTCAGCAAAGAGAACCGGCGCAGAATGCTATTTACGGTAACGCTGATACTGCTTACGGCGGTGCTGTCGTTCGGATTTGTGTCAAGAGCGGTGGAATATCTGGCTGTTAAACAGGAGCTGGAGCGTCTTTCTGATAATTACCGTACGATCGGCTGGCTGACGTCGGCGGACGGGAATATCGCAACGGGCGCAGAACTCATAGAAGAGTCCCCCTATGTAGAGACGGCGGATGCCCGCGGTTTTCTTTGGGGGACCTTGACAGATTTGTATAATGCGGATTTGCAGGGGAGAAGGGAAGGTTATTGGTATAACGAGTATGGCGTCAATAACGCGGAAGTTCTGTTCTGTGGTACTTTGAAATATGTGGATGAGGACTGGTATGAGAGGACGGACATGCCGGGACAAGAGGAGAAGGAGGCAAGCCGACTTATATTCACGGTGTCGGAGCGGATATACGGCTATCCTGATTACGCGCCGGAGGGTGAAGACATTACATTGGTTTATACTGATGAAATGTTGGAGAGCGAGGGATGGGAGCTGCCGGAGTTGTTGATCGGGGAAAGTTACCTTATTAGGGCATATTACAGTGATGACCGGAATGGACCGTGGAACGGGTATGAGCTGTGGGCGAGCGCGGCGGGCGGTCATGCATTGACGGCGCTTCCATTACAGGGAAACAAGCTTTTTCTGACAGCGGAGGAGGGAAATGATGTGCTTCCTGCGCTTATCTCTGACGAACGTATGCAGTTTGACGAACTGAACCGCCATTCCATGAATGTAATTGCTACCAGGGATATGAGTGCCATGCCGAATGCACAGGATGTTCAAAAGAGGATGTTTCTAACGGATGGGCGGTGGCTGGATGGAATCGACAGCAATACTGGCGCGGCGGTCTGTGTTGTGCATAAGGATTTTGCTGACGCAAGAGGATTGCAGGTGGGAGACACGATAGAACTCACATTTCGGAACGCACAGCTTTCTTTAGGGTATGCTCTGGGAGAACAGGATGTAACGGAATGGCAGACCTATGAATCGGAAACACGGCAGTATGTCATTGTCGGAATTTTTGATTATATGCCGTTAAACGAATTGATACACAATTTCAGTGAAGAAAATATGGAACTGTATATTCCTTACGGCAGTGTATCGGAGGCATATATCAAAAGCAGAGGAATGATTTCTCAGTATTTTAGTTTTGTCCTGCGGAACCCGCAGGATACGGATGCATTTTTAAGCGAGGTTCAAGGACCGCTCACGGAATTGGGAATACGGGTTCAGTTGATTGAAAACGACTGGGAGCATTTTGCGGTTTCTGCGAATGCGATGCAGCAGACAGCACGTACTGATGTGCTGGTGCTTGCGGGTGTACTGTGCCTTGGATTTGTGCTGATCACGTTCTTGTACATCAGGCAGAACAGAAAAAGTTTGTGTATTGCGCGCGCGCTTGGTGTGCCGAAGGCAAAATGTATCCGAATGTGCCTGTCTCCCATACTGTACATGAGTGTAATTGGCATTGGCGCAGGGGCACTGTTTGCCTGGCGTTATGCGATCGGGGAAGCAGAGCAGATGCTGACCGGCATGCAGGAGCATATAGAAATGAGTTTATCCATCTGGTGGCTTGTGGGTATCATGTTTGTTTTGGAGTTTCTATTGACAACGTCTACGGCTGTCGGCATCCTGCTGTTGGCACGCAGACCAGTGATGGAGCTCCTGCATGATGTGGCGGGCGGTCAAAAGCGGATGAAGACATCTGAAACATACAATGTGGCTCGCAACAGGGAGCGGGATGCCTTGGAAAGCATACGGATGGGAGAGCAATCCGCAGGGGATGAACCCGGTGGAAGACAGCCGGCAACAGGCGCTTCCCGTGTAGAAGGACAACTATCTTTGCCTATAGCAACAGGTAAAAGAAAGGGAACTGCTTCCTCCTGCCGTTTTGTTCTGCGACATATCAGGAGAAGACCGGTACATACGATTCTGGTGGCTGCGGTAGCGTTGGCGTTTCTCGCGACAGTCACATGGATGCAGGTTTCTATTGTGATGGATACCGCAGAAGTGGAACGGCTGTATGGGACGACGGAAATTGATGGAGAACTGGTAAAAAGAGATATTACGGTTACTTCTGGATCGAGCGGCGCATATCTCACACAGGATATGCTTGAATGGCTTCAGGAGAGCGGGTATGTGCGTGAACTGTACGCGGAGGCGGCGGACGTGATGGGGATGGAGGTCACCTCTGTTAATAGGTTTACTTATGAGACTACGCTTCTCCAGCGCATCGGCACCGAAATACCGGTGAGGAGTATGACGGATGTCGAACGGTTCTGCGAGGTGAACCACGTGGAGATTGACTATGTGGATGGCTATGGACCGGAGCTGTTTACGGCTGACTGGGAATATTTAGATCCAGACTTTGGCATGGTATCGCTCAGAAATAATACACCCATCATAGTGCCGGAAGCGTGGATGGAGCTGTATGGTCTGGAATTCGGACAACGCATCGATATTTCTATGATTAGCGGAGGATGGAAGCGCAACGTTTCACCCGGTCCCGTCATAGCCGGCTGTATCCGTTATGCAGATGTTGGTGACGGTATCAGCAGGGGAGAATGGGATAAGGTTTTGATCCCGTTATCCGTTTTGGAACATTTTAAGGAGATGAGGGATTGGACATATTCTTCCCTCCAATTTACGGTCAACCCTGCTTTTAACCGGGAGATTGATATGGTAAAAGCGGAGATCGAAGCACAGCTGAAGAATCCGCGGATGGCATTGGCGGATGCGGATGTGATGCTCTGGACGAGCGAGCTGCGTCAGGTGGTGGAGCCGTTTGAGAAAAACCTCGATCTGATGAAGCTGCTCTTTCCGGTGACGGTCGCCATATCCGCGATTGCGGGAGGGGGACTCATCTTCCTGCTGCTGCAGCAGCGGACGGAGGAGGCGGCATTGCTCAGGGTGCTCGGAAGCAGCCGCGGGAGGACGAGGAGGATGCTGTTTGCGGAGCCGGTGTTATTGAGCTTGTTGGGACTGCTCATAGGCGGCTGTGTAGTGTACTATAGTATGCCTGAAATCTCAACAAGGCAGATTCTGATGTTTGCGGGAACGTATTTAGGAGGCTGTCTCATAGGCGCGCTGGCGGGCACGATCCATATCACGCGCAAGAAGCCGCTGGAGTTGCTGCAGGTGAAGGAATAGAGGGAAGGAAGCTTTTCTAAGGCAGCAAAAAACGCAGCCTAAGAAAAGCGGAGTCGTTTCCTGGAATGACATGGAAATGCGACGGTTGTGTTGTTGGGACGGTCTGGGATGGATGAAAGGGGGTGAGATAATGAATATTCAAAAACAATCGGCAGAGGAACATACGGTGATGGGCTATGTGGATGTCTGTGCGTGTGCGATGACAGCGCCGGTATGTGCGTGCAGCACCGTAGTGTGTCCGTGCGGGTGCACTGATGAGTCAAGGATGGCAGGCTTAAAAGCAGATCCACAAGCTGAGAAAAACTCAGGACCGAAGATACAAGCAGGTAATTCCGCACAGGCCAAAATGAATCACTAGTATGTATGGGGCGGATGAAGAGAAGGCATGGCGTCCGCCCCATATCCAAAAGAAAAAAGGATGGAAGGAACCATTTCAGATAAATCATCATAGAAAATAGCAGGATGCCCCAAATAGGAATTATAAAATGAGTGCACTGGAGGATACCGTATGAACATATTCAGCAAAGAGAACCGGCGCAGGATGCTGTTTACGCTGACATTGATACTGCTTACGGCGGTGCTGTCGTTCGGATTTGTGTCAAGGGCGGTGGAATACCTTTCCATCAGGCAGGAGCTGATGCGGATCTCCGATAATTACCGTACGATCGGCTGGCTGACCGCGGCGGACGGGGATGTTGCGCCGGGCGTTGACATCATAAAAGCGTCCCCTTATGTAGAGACGGCGGATGAGCGCGGTTATATTTGGGGAACGTTGACGGATCTGTATAACACAGATCTGAGTGGAGGAGCAGAACTATACCTTGATGAAGTGTATGGAGTGAATAATGCAGAGGTTCTGTTCTGGGGAACCCTGAAATCTGTGGACGGGGACTGGATAGAGAGGAAGGGCTGGGATGAGAACGTGGAACTGGAGGCAAGCCGCCTGGTGTTCACGGTATCGGAGCGGATCAGCGGCTATCCCGATTATGCGGCGGAAGGGCGGGACGTCAGTGTTGTCATTACGGATGAGGCTGCAGAAGCGGAAGGCTGGGAGCTGCCGGAGTTCAGGGTGGGGGAGCGTTATCTTGTCCGGGCGTATTACAGCTGGAACCGGAACGGAAGTTGGAACGGATATGAGATGTGGAAAAGGGCGGAGAGCGGTCATGCGCTGACGGCGCGTTCCCTGCCGGGGAACAGTCCGGTCCTGCCCGGAGAAGAAGGAGAGGAAGCGCTTTCTGTGCTCGTCTCGGATCCCCGCATGGAGTTTGAGGAGCTGAACCGCCACTCGATGTACGTGGTGGTGACAAAGGATATGAGCGCCATGCCGGCGGCACAGGATGTCTCAAAGAGGATGTTTCTGACAGAGGGACGATGGCTGGACGCGATCGACAGCCGTAGCGGTGCGATGGTCTGTGCTGTCCAGAAGGATTTTGCCGATGCGAGAGGACTCCAGGTAGGAGATACGGTAGAGCTGACGTTCCGGAAGCCGCAGCTTCAGGTGTCTGGCTATGCGGTGGGAAAGCAGGATGCGTTGAACTGGAAGAGCTATGATTCGGAGACGCGGCAGTATACGATCGTCGGGATCTTTGATTTTATGCCGTTGGGCGAGGTACATAATCCGAGTTCCTCTACGATGGACCTGTATATCCCCTATGGAAGCGTGACGGAGGCATATATTCATGACAATAGTGGGTGGGCCGCGGCTTTCAGCTTCGTGCTGAAGGAACCGCAGGATACGGATGCGTTCTTAAGCGAGGTACAGGGACCGCTCGCGGCGCTGGGGATGAGGATCCAGCTGATCGAAAACGACTGGGAGCATTTCGCAGTGTCCGCGGATGCGATGGAGCGGACGGCACGCTCCGGCGTGCTGGTATTTGCCGGCGTACTGTGCCTCGGGTTTATCCTGATCGCGTTTTTGTATGGCAGGCAGAACCGGAAAAGCTTCGGGATTGCGCGTGCCCTTGGCGTTCCGAAAGGGACGTGTGTCCGGATGTGCCTGTCTCCGATGCTGTGGATGAGCGCGGCCGGCATTGGTGCAGGAGCACTCTGTTCGTGGCATTATGCGCTCGGGGAAGCGGAGCGGATGCTGACAGGTATGCAGGAACATGCGGAGCTGGCGCTGTCTGTATGGTGGCTGGCAGGGATCCTTCTGGCACTGATCGCGCTGCTGACGGCGGAGACTGCAGCGGGCATCCTGATTATGGGGGGAAGAACGGTGACAGAGCTTCTGCGCGAAGCGTCCGGCGGGCGCAGGGCATGGAAAACGGGCGCCGGGAACCGTTCCCAGGAGAGGGATGCAGGGAGCGCCGGAGCCCATCCCCAAAGGAGGGATGCAGGGATTGCCGGGACCGGGGACGTCAGGGGGATGGCGGAGGAAACTTTTGGCAGAGAAGCCGTACGGATGACGGCGGCGCCCGGAACAGCGGGACAGATGCGACTTCCCGCGGATGCGGGCAGGGGAAGGAGCATGATCTTTACATGCCGTTTTGTGCTGCGCGATATAGGGAGAAGACCGGTCCATACGTTTCTGGCCGCCGCGGTGTCGCTGGCATTTTTTGGCGCGGTCACGTGGATGCAGATGTCGATCGTGAAAGATACGGAACAGGTGGAGCGGCTGTATGAGACGACGGAAGTTGCGGGGGAAGTGGTGAAGAGAGACATTTCGGTCACAAACGCTTTCGGCGGCGCGTATCTCACACAGAGTATGCTTGACTGGATTGAGGAGAGCGGTTATGTGTACGATCTGTATGTGGAGACGGGGGATTCCATACGGGTGCAGCACAGGGTCGTCAATGCGGTAACGGATGAGGTTTTAGTCAACCAGCTGATCGGGTCGGACATCCCGATGAGGAGTGCCAGGGATATAGAACGGTTTTGCAGGGAGAACCGCGTAGAGATCGATTATGCGGACGGATACGGACCGGAGCTGTTTACGGCGGACTGGGTGATGTATCAGCCGGATTTCGGAACCTATGCGCTCAGAGGTGATACGCCCATCCTTGTGCCGGAAGACTGGCTTGAGCTGTACGATCTGGGATACGGGAAGAAGCTCACGGTTACGAAGATGATAGGGACCGTGTGGACGCAATACGAGTTTGTGATAGCAGGCAGCGTGCGGTATGGGGATTACGGAGACGGTATCGGCTACTCGGGTGGGTGGAATAAAGTACTGATCCCGCCGTCGGCATGGGAATGGGTAATGCAGGATGAGGAGCTGACGTATTCTGCTATCCGGTTTACGGTCAATCCTGCCTTTAACCGGGAGATCGATGGGGTGAAGGCGGAGATCGAAGTGCAGCTGAAGAATCCGCGGATGGCACTGGCGGACGCGGATGTGATGCTCTGGACGAGCGAGCTGCGTCAGGTGGTGGGACCGTTTGAGAAAAACCTTGACCTGATGAAGCTGCTCTTTCCGGTGACGGTCGCCATATCCGCGATTGCGGGAGGGGGACTCATCTTCCTGCTGCTGCAGCAGCGGACGGAGGAGGCGGCATTGCTCAGGGTGCTCGGAAGCAGCCGCGGGAGGACGAGGAGGATGCTGTTTGCGGAGCCGGTGTTATTGAGCTTGTTGGGACTGCTCATAGGCGGCTGTGTAGTGTACTATAGTATGCCTGAAATCTCAACAAGGCAGATTCTGATGTTTGCGGGAACGTATTTAGGAGGCTGTCTCATAGGCGCGCTGGCGGGCACGATCCATATCACGCGCAAGAAGCCGCTGGAATTGCTGCAGGTGAAGGAATAGAGGGAATGAAGCTTTTCTAAGGCAGCATAGGACGCAGCCTAAGAAAAGCTAGGTCATTCCCCAAAGAATCCGCAAGCGGATTCTTTACGGGTTATTGTATGGCGATGGGAAGCTGACAGTTGTGAAGGAACGGTCGGAGACGGATGAAGAGACAGGAGGACAGGATATGGCGGAATTGGAATTGAAATCAGTGAGTTATCAGTATAAGGGAAACAGGAGAAACGTGCTCGATCATGTGAGCTGTACGTTTGAAAAGGGAGAGGTCACGGCGGTCATCGGACCGTCCGGCAGCGGCAAGACGACGCTGCTCTCCGTGATGGCGGGGCTGGATGCGCCGACGGGAGGCAGCTTGTGGCTGCGCGGAGAAAATATGGAGAACATGAATCTGGACGCATACCGGAGGCAGAAGGTGTCGGTCATTTTTCAGGCGTTCCAGTTGTTTCCACGTCTGACCGTTTTAGAAAATGTCTGCTATCCGATGGAATTAAACGGGATCGCCAAAAAGGAGGCAAAGCAGCACGCGATGAAAAATCTGGAGGCGGTCGGCATCGGGGATGAAAAGTATAAGCGTTTCCCGTCCCGTTTATCGGGTGGAGAGCAGCAGCGCGTGGCGATCGCGCGGGCGTTATCTTCCGGTGCGGGGATCCTGCTGGCGGATGAACCGACGGGGAACTTGGACGGGGAGAACAGCCGGAATGTCGTCTCCATCCTTTCCGGGCTGGCGCATCAGAATGACTACTGTGTTATCATTGTCACGCATGACATGGGGATCGCGGAGGCGGCAGACAAGGTGTACCGGATGGAGGACGGGGTACTGACGCTGCAGGAAAAGAGCGCGTCCTAAAGCGGTAAATGATAAAAGTAATGCGGCATGTTAGAATATAACGATGAAAAAGCAAAAGAAATGAAAGAAAATAGCAGACTGGGAAAAATCAGAAATTTTTTACATACACTGTGCGACTGCCTTGCGTTTTCATGGAAAACCTCTCCTTTTTACACGGTGGCGCGTATTGTGACAGGTCTGCTTCCGACCGGGTGTATGATCGCGGGCGCTTATATGGGGAAGCGGGTATTGGATCTGTTATCCATTGACCGCGCGCTTCCTCATGCGGGACGGAATCTGGTAGTCCTGCTGTCGGCGCTTTTTGTGCTGCGCACCCTAAAAAATGCTTTGCAGGAATGGAATCAGTACTGCAGGATGATGCATGAGGAGCAGATGCAGGCGAAGCTGTCGCTGTTTCTCATGGATCGTGCAGTGTCGGTTGATATTGCATGTTTTGACAGTGTGAAATATTGTGATGCGTTTCAACTGGCATCGCAAAACACAGGAGCCATGCTGAATCTTACTTGGAACACGGTTTCTTTCGTGGAGGCGCTGGTTTCCTTCTTAAGTGTCTTTACACTTATGTGTACGGCGAATGCGGTTTATGGAATCGCGATGACTGCAGCGTCGATTCCGGCTGCCATCGTGGCAGTCTGTTATGCAAAGACCCTGTATCAGCTGCAGGAATCGCAGATCAACGTGCTGCGGCAGGAAGGTTATCTGCAGGGCATTGCCATGCAGAAGGAACATGCACTTGGGATACGCCTGTATGATGCGGGAAAAATGTTGAAGACAAGGTATCGGAATCTTTGGTGTGCTTTTTTTGATAAGCGCCGCGGTGTATCCAAAAAGCAGAGTATCCGTTCGGCGTTCTGCGGAATCCTGCCGGAGCTTACGGCTGCCGGTATCGGCGTGCATATCGCTTTCCGGATTTTACACGGGACGATGACGGTGGGCGATTATTCGCTGTATACGGGATTTGCGAACAGCCTGTGGGGAAATGTTTATCTGCTCGCGTCTGCGGTCATGAGTATTTACGACAATCATTTGAAGATAGACAGTTTCCGGGCGCTTACGCAGTTCCGGTCAGAAATTATTGATGAGGGGAGCGAGGAACTGGGCGAGGTACACAGGATTGAATTTGAGGATGTCTCTTTTACATATCCGGAGACATCCGTTTTGGCTCTTTCTCATGTAAGCTTTTCTGTGGGAAAAGAGGAAAAACTTGCGCTTGTCGGGGTGAACGGTTCGGGGAAATCGACATTAGTAAAATTGCTGCTCCGGTTTTATGAACCGGATAGCGGCAGAATTGTTATCAATGGCAAATCGTTGAAAGAATATCGTCTCGATTCCGTCAGGCGCGCGTTCAGTGTGTATTTTCAGGATCAGCCCAACTATTGTTTTTCCATGCGGGATAATATTGCGATCGCGGATGAAGAACGTTACAAAGAGACGGCGGATCAGGATGTGGAATCCGTTCTTAAAGAATTTGCCGCAGATATTCGGAATCAGGCAGGAGTAGGATTGGATACATTCGTGATGCGCTTCCTTTCGGATAGCGGTATTGAACTGTCCGGCGGGCAGCACCAGAAGCTGGCGCTGGTACGCGCGCTTTACCGACGCAGTCCGGTCCTGATCTTAGATGAACCGTCCTCAAACCTGGATCCGGAAGCGGAACATGTACTGTTCCAAAAGCTGGAGGAACATATGAAAGGCAAGATTGTGATTTTTACGTCGCACCGCCTGTCTACGGTTTCTTTGGCGGATAAGATCATCGTGTTAGAGCAAGGGAAAGTTTTGGAGCAGGGGACACAGGTAGAATTGTTGCGCGCAGAGGGGCGTTATGCGGAACTGTTTCGTTATCAGAGCCAAAAGTATGAGGCTGCAAGAGAGGAAGGGTAACAGGTGCTGGTTGCAGTTTTGGATGACGGGCTTGATACCCGTTTTATTCCGGGAGAAAAAATAGTCTGCGACTTGTGTGTCGGGGAAGATGGGACGATTCGGGAGAAGACCGGGGAGGATGCTCTGCAGACACATCATGGGAGCACCGTGGCAGGCATTATTCTGCGCTATGCGCCGGACACAACGTTCTGTAGTCTCCGCATTTTTTATAATGGCAGTTTGTCGGCTGCCCGCAGGCAGTTAGAAGCAAGTCTGAATTGGTGTCTCGAACATCGGATACCGGTCGTGCATTTGAGCGCGGGGACAAAAAATATGGCGGATTATGACAGTCTCCGTCCGATTGTGGCGCGTATGGTTTTGCAGGGACAGATTATCGTAGCGGCGCACAGTAATTCAGCAGGGTACTGTATGCCGGCGTGCTTAAGCGGCGTGTTCTGTGTGCGTGCGGATGCCGCGATGAGGGGGTTTTCTTATGCCGCGGATATACAGGAAAACGGGATGGCGTTTCGGGCATCCGCACGTCATGAGGCAATCTGTGGGGAAGATGTCATTTTGGCGAACAGCTATGCGGCGCCGACTGTGACGGCGGCAGTCTGCCTGAATTATGAGGAATTTTCGTCAGTGCGAAACGGCGGGCAGGCTCTTTACAGAAAGCTGACAGGAGGAAATCCGTTGTATCGGACGCCGGATTTTGTGGAAAATGCGGTTGTGGTAAACCGGGGCGGAGAGAGGCTGCCTCAGGAAGCGTTCTTTTTCCAAATGCATGAGAATCGGGCGTGGGATCTGATTGATCGTGCGGATTTCCAGCGGGATTCAGAGGGCAGTTCCCCCAAGGTATTGGTGTGGATACCCGAAAAGGAAGGAGAACCACAGGAGGAAAGCGAGCTGATACGGGAGGCTGATAAGGCGGATGTGGCAGGAATCATGTATTGCGGTACGTTGACGCAGCCGACAAGACTGCGCCTGTACGAATATCTGGTGTGGGAAGCGCCGGAAGGAAAGAAAGAAGGAATATCGAAAGGGGGAGAGCAGGATTCTCAGGGGCAGGCTATGCTGCCGCTCGTGATGATAATAGGAAGACGGAATGAGGCTATATGTTTTGGGGCGGCACTTCGGAAGCTCTTCTTACAGGAGGGATATTCTGCTGCCTGCGTCAGCGACCTTCCCATGCCTTACCTATATGGGATGTATGATGTGCCGTCCGGTGTTTTCGGGACCAAAGAACTGGAAGCCATCTGTCAAAGCTGTCACCCTGACGTTGTGTTCTGTTGTTCGGAGCATTGGGTGGAGGGAATCGGGGCATCCCGTTATTTTGTCATAGATTTATCGGGCGTCTGCAAGAAAACAGGAATCATTGCGAATTTGGATTTTTCGGCAATAAAACCGGGGAATGCAGCGGAAACAGCAAAAAATCAGATTATGGATTATACATGGCCGGACTGATCCTGTATATTCTGAAAATCATAGAAACTCGAAAATATACGAAAGCACTTTCGAGATTTTTGTTCATGTGGTAAAATAACTTTAACGGGATACTTTTTGCGCGACGAAAAGAATTTTATTTCGGCGCGCAAGTTTTTTCGCAGATAGAAACTGCGGGAGAGGATACTACATGAAACTGAAATCCAAGATTCTGATACTGTCCATTGCGCCGATCGTGCTGATGGGAATCATTATTTTTATCGTATCCTCTGCGCAGATCCGCAGCGCCATGGAGGAGCAGAATTATTCGGGAATGCGCGCGACGGCGATTTCCGTACTGAATATTTATGATTATGGGGCGAACGGGAATTATCGTCTGGACGAGAACGGGAATTTCAAAAAAGGAAATACCATGAATCTTTCGCAGAATACGGATATTGTTGACTCCGTAAAAGACAGCAATATGGAGGTGACGGTGTATTACGGAACGGATGTGATGCTCTCGTCTCTCACAGATGCGAACGGAGAACGGCTGACGGATATTCCGGTGAAGCAGAGTATTGTGGACGCCGTACTCGGAAATGGGCAGGGCAGCATGGACAGCCGCCTTGTCATCGGCGGAGAAGTCTATATGGCGTACTATCAGCCGATTATCAATCTGTCAACAGAACCGCCTGTCGGTATGATCATGATCGCAAAACGGCAGGAGGATTTTGATTCTGCGATCCGGGGCGTGCAATTAACAATCCTGCTGGTGACGGTTGTGATGGGCGGTCTGTGGATTATCGCCGCAGTTCTGGTCGTCGGCATGATCACCAAAGTCCTGAACAAAGGCGTGCAGGCGGTGGACAAGATCGCGCACGGCGATCTGACAGTCGAAATGGGAGACGGGCAGTTAAAGCGCAGGGACGAGATCGGTACGATGAGCCGTAGTATTGCGGGACTGCGAGAGGAATTGGTGCGTATCGTTTCTGTGATTCAGGCGCATAGCGTAACGCTGATCGATGCGGCGGCGCGGATGCAGGATTCTGCGCTGGGCTCCGCAGAGACGGTGGAGAATGTGGAGAGGGCGGTACAGGAAATCGCGGTGACGGCGGGGACGCAGGCAAAGGAAACGCAGAATGCGACCGGAAATGTGACCGAGATGGGCAGCATGGTGGAGGAAACAAAGGAACAGTCCATTGTGCTCAATGAGAATGCGGCAAGCATGCGCACGACGGGGCAGCAGGCGTCAGAGACGCTGGCGGAATTAAACGAGATCAACGAAAGGGCGCGGGAAGCGATCGAGATTATTTATCGGCAGACGAATATGACGAATGATTCTGCGGAGAAGATCAAAGAGGCGACGCAGCTGATTACAAGCATTGCGGATGAGACAGGACTGTTATCGCTCAATGCGACGATCGAGGCGGCGCGTGCGGGTGATACCGGAAAAGGTTTTGCGGTTGTGGCAACGCAGATTCAAAAGCTTTCCGATCAGACCAATACTTCGGCAAGGCAGATCGAGGATATTGTAGCAGCGCTGATTGAGAATTCCAACCGTGCTGTCAGCACGATGGATCAGGTAAAGGAGATCATGAATCTGCAGGAGGAACATGTGCGCAGGACGGACGAGATTTTCTCCAAGGTGCAGAGCGGTATCGAAGCGTCCATTGGCAGGATTCAGGACATTCATGATATGACGCAGCATTTGGATGAGGCGCGGATCAATGTCGTAGATATTGTGCAGAACTTGAGCGCGATCGCGGAGGAGAATGCCGCAAGTTCCGAGGAAACTTCTGAATCGACCGTCACGGCAAACCGGATGATGGCGGAGATCGCAGAAGACGCCGAAAAGCTGAACGCGATCGCGAATGACTTAAATGAGAGCATGAAGTTTTTCCATGTATGACGTATAACGCGGCGGTGCATCGTTTTGACACTCAGAATTTGTTCCAAATCTATTCCATAAAAAAGGCTTCCGGGAAATTTCCCGAAAGCCTTTTTTATGTGGAACGAACGGTATTTCACAATCCCGGAAGAATTTGCGAATGCAAATTCTTCGAAAGAGTTACGCGTCATCAAAAGAACTCGCATTCTGCGAGTTCTTTGAAAGAAATTCGCTTACGCGAATTTCGAAAGAGTTACGCGTTAGCGGAACTCTTTTGGAGGGCGGCCGCCACAAATCCTTTGAAGAGGGGATGCGGCCGGTTCGGTCTTGATTTCAGTTCCGGATGCGCCTGTGTTGCGATAAAGAACGGGTGCGTGGGAATCTCGCACATTTCCACGATCCTGCCGTCGGGGGAAAGACCGGAGAGACGCATGCCTTTTTCGGTCAGCACCGCGCGGTAATCGTTGTTGACCTCGTAGCGGTGTCTGTGGCGTTCGTGAATGGTCTTTTCGCCGTAAAGCTTGTATGCCAGAGAGGATTCGTCCAGCACACAGGGATAGGAACCGAGCCGCAGCGTACCGCCGATGTCCTCCACGCCGTTCTGGTCGGGCATCAGGGCGATGACCGGATGAAGCGTGCCGGCATTTAACTCGATGCTGTGGGCGTCCTCGTACCCCACGACGTTTCGTGCATATTCTACAATGGAAAGCTGCATACCGAGGCAGAGTCCGAGGTACGGAATGCCGTTGGTGCGGGCGTACTGGATTGCGAAAAGCATACCGTCGATTCCGCGGTCGCCAAAGCCGCCCGGAACCAAAACTCCGTCAACGCCGTTTAACAGCTCGTCCACATTTTCTTTCGTCACGGTCTCCGAATCGATCCATTTGATATTGACGGTTGCATGATTGGGAATACCGCCGTGCTTGAGCGCCTCCACAACGCTGATATACGCGTCGTGCAAAGCGGTGTATTTGCCGACTAACGCGATCGTAACCTCGTCGGTCGGATTGTGAAGGTCTTCCACCATGGCGCTCCAGTCTTTTAAGTCCGGTTCGCGCTGCTCCAATTCCAGACATTCGCAGGCGACGGAGGCTAAGTGTTCTTTTTCCATGGCAAGCGGCGCTTCATAGAGGTGCTCCACGTCAAGGTTCTGCAATACGTGACTGTTCGGCACATTACAGAAAAGGGCGATCTTATCTTTGAGATGCTGATTGAGCGGATACTCGCTGCGGCATACAATGATGTCGGGGCGCAGTCCCAAGCCCTGCAATTCTTTTACGCTTGCCTGCGTCGGCTTCGTTTTCATTTCCTGGGACGCGCGCAGGTAGGGAATCAGCGTCACATGAATCAGAATGGCGTTGTTGCGTCCGACTTCATGCTGGAACTGGCGGATCGCCTCGAGGAAAGGCTGGGATTCAATATCGCCGACCGTGCCGCCGACCTCGATAATGGCGATCCTTGTCTCATCATCGGTAAAATTGCGGTAAAAACGGCTCTTGATCTCATTGGTGATATGGGGGATGACCTGAACGGTTCCGCCGCCGTAATCCCCGCGCCGCTCCTTCTGCAAAACGGACCAGTAAATCTTGCCGGTCGTCACATTGGAATTTTTGTCCAGATTCTCGTCAATGAAACGCTCGTAATGTCCGAGGTCCAAGTCGGTTTCCGTGCCGTCGTCGGTGACGAAAACCTCGCCGTGCTGGACCGGATTCATCGTACCGGGATCAATATTGATATAAGGATCAAATTTCTGCATGGTGACTTTGTAGCCGCGTGCCTTTAATAATCTGCCGAGCGATGCGGCGGTGATTCCTTTTCCGAGACCGGACACGACGCCGCCGGTGACAAAGACGTATTTGACTGCCATAGTGTTCCTCCTGATCGGTTGCTGTGTGGCGCCGCAGAAAGCATTCTGCCGTTTTGCAGGAATGCATTTACTGCTTTTCTGGCGTAAAAACAAATATGTATCCATTATATAACGGTTTGAAGACAAAAATCTACTGATTTCTCAAAAAAACGAAAGAACGTTTCTCAAAAAAGTAAATAAAGCGGAAAAATCAGGAGAAAAAGGCTGGAACCGTAAAAACCTCCCGTGTTGACAGGGCACGGGGCGGATGCTAAGATGAAGGGGATAAAAATGGCAGTTGTCCGCAAGAGACCCAAAAGAATCGGACATCGCAAGGAGGAATGACATCATGAAGAAAAAATGGTTTGCGGCGGTACTGGCAGTCCTGCTCTGTGGGAGCAGCCTGTCTGTGAGCGCCGCTCCACAGTATATGGCGGATGGCGCGGTGTTTGACGCGCAGTGGTATTTGGCACAGAACCCGGACGTGGCGGCGGCATTTTCGGGAAATGCGTCTCCGGAAGTATTGTACGGGCATTATACGACATACGGGATTTATGAGGGAAGGCTCCCCTACAATCCGCTGACGTTTGATCCGGCGAATGTGCTTCCTTACCAGAGCGGAACCGGAGCGGTTCCGGGTACGACGGTGCAGACGAATCTAACGCCTGCCGTGTCCAATAACCGGAATGCCCAGAATTATCGCTGGTACAGTAATTATAATTGGAACTGGTCCGACACGGTGAAATCCTATCTGTACGAGAATCCCATGGGCGGATTGACGCGCGTGGAATATATTGACGGACAGGAAATGGTTAAGGTCATGGGGGGGAGCGATCAGGGATTGACGCGCGTGGAGTATATCAACGGACAGATCGTAGCGGAGGATTACGATGATGCGTTCCACATCACGTCCAGCCGCAGTATCCCGATGGAGCTGCCGCTCTGGGGCGGTTTCTTTTCGGGGCAAAATTATAATTTCCTGATCTTTGGACAGGATAATCCGACGCAGGATAACAATAAAGAAGTGGTGCGTGTCGTAAAGTATTCCAAGGACTGGCAGCGGCTGGGACACACAAGTCTTTACGGCGCCAATACGGTTATTCCGTTTAACGCAGGTTCGCTTCGCTGCGCCGAATATGGGAATTATCTGTATATCCGCACCTGTCATACCATGTATGCGTCCGCCAGAGACGGATTAAATCATCAGGCGAATATGACAATGGCGGTGCGCCAGAGCGATATGACGCTGACGGATACTTATCATATCGTGATGAACAGCAGGGTGGGCTATGTCAGTCATTCTTTCAATCAGTTTGTTTTGGTGGATCAGGATCAAAATCTTGTGACGCTCGATCATGGAGACGCTTATCCGCGCAGCATTGTATTGATGAGATATAACAGCGCGAAAGCCGGAGGAGAGAAATTCAGCGGCAGCGTATCGCAGAGCACGCTGATGGCGTTTCCGGGGACAACGGGCGATAATTATACCGGCGCGTCTGTCGGCGGTCTGGCGGAAACGGCAAGCGGCTATGTGACGGCATTTAATTATGACGGCATTGGCGGAAGAGGGACGCGTGAGATTTATATCGGATACACGGCAAAGAACGGGCTTGCTTCCTCGGCGGCAAGAATCACGCAGTCGGACGGCATGCTCACACCGGTGCTTGTTTCCACGGGATTAAGCGGCGGATACCTTATGTGGACGGATGCGCGCGGAACGTTTTACTATACGCGATATACAGACGGAGGCGGGATTGGCGCGATCGGGACGGCGGACGCGGCATTGTCGGACTGCCAGCCCATCTGCCATAACGGGGAAGTGATCTGGTATGTTACCGGCAATTCCGCTCCGGTATTTTACAGGCTGGATGCGGCGGGCGGGATTACCGCGGTCGCGGCGCAATAACAACCGCGGCAACGAAACGGTCGCGGCGCAGTAACGGTCGCGGCGCAATCAAGATTACGGGGCGGAAATCCTGCGCAGATGAAATCCATGCGCGGTTTCCGTTACGTCGTAAAGAATGTCCCATTCCGCGCAGTCATACGGGTAGAGCGGGGACGGGTCAATATTGGTCGTGGTGAGCAGCCATGCGGCAAGCGGATAGCCGTTCTCCCAGCCGCTCAGCCGGTTGGACCAAATGTCGTTTTTTAAGAGATAAATATCCGACGGGATCCGGTCGGGATGCAGGCGGTAATAGACGCCGAGGCGGTCAAGCAGAAGTGCGACGCCGGCGCTTTTGTCGGAAGCGGAAAAGGTCGAAATCCAGGAGGAGTATACGCCGTAGGGGCGCTCCGCATACAAATAGCACCACGGGCTGGAGGTGACAAAGAGCACGGGATCGGAAGAACCGTCCTGATAGCCGCGGATTTCCGAGAGCAGCGTATCGTAAGCGTCCGCGTGTTCTTTGGTCGTGCAGACCCCGGCAAGCGGACCTTCCGTGATCTTTGTGTCCAGAACGGAGACGGAAGGTTCCCAGAACGCATGAACAGATTTTGCATAACATTCGGCGCCGAACTGTGAAAGAAAAAGCAGGGCGGCGCTGCAGAGCACGAGCGGCGCTGTGAAGCGGCCGCTTTTTGCGCTTGACGGGGAAGCCGCCGCCAACTGTTCCTTCACAAAATCCTGAATCAGAAGCACGCTGCCGATCAGCGCGGCGGGCATTCCCATGCAGATGGCGTTTTCCCCCTGATTGGACGCCGCGCCGAGGCAGAAGGCGTAGAACATGCCAAGGCACCAGAGGAAAAGAAAAACGCGGTGGTTTTTTTGGCGGGTGAGAAGATAAGCGGAAAGACCGCAGAGCGTGACAGGGAACATGATATAATTGTAGTCAGTCTGTATGGACGGAATGTGGATCATGACCGCCGTTGCCGTGACGAGCGCGGTCATACAGAAATACATCCATGCATGCGTTTTTTTTCGGTCGATGAGCGCGAGCACGGTCAAAAGGAGCCACAGCGCAAGAAATGAACCGAATACGGAGCGCATGGCGTAAACGGCGCTGTAAAGGATTTCTTTGACGGAGCGGGAAGCGTGTTCGGGATCGTGAAGGATCGCGGAGAGGTTTTCCATGATCGTCTTAATTCCGGCACGGCTGAATACGAAAAGTAAAAGGCAGACGGCGGGTATGGCTGCACCGAGCGTAAACAAAAGCAGACCGCGCCCGCAGGTGCGGAACGCCTCGGGATGCATAAATTCGGAAGGATGCCGGGAAAGCTTCGGAGCGGCGCGGACGAGCAGCGCAAGGAGAAAGAGCACGGCTGCCGTCAGGTAGAGCAGGATGAGATAAGGATTGGCGATGACGGCGACGGCGTAGCAGAAGCCTGCAAGGAGAAAGCCGATACGTCCCGACGGACGACAGCAGGAGAGCAGGCAGAGGCAGAGCGCCATTGCCATCAGCGCGAAGGTATTATAGGATAACGCCATGATGTCATAGGGCGTATAGAGAGCGAACAGCAGTACCGCGCAGAGCGCGCCGTAACGGTAGCGGCGCAGCGTAAGATAGAGAAACGCTGCGGTGAGAAGCTGCATGGCGGTATAGAGATAGCGGAAATGCAGGACGATCCCCTCCGTTCCGCCCGCGATCAGCGCATGGAGCCGGTAAAACGGCAAAAGAAGAACGCCGCACAATTGAGAGAGATTCCACTCGTCAGACAGCAGCGCGTCGCCAAAGGAGAGCCGCTGCGCCAGCGTCAGGTAGAACGGCTCGTCACAGCCGCCGTAGCCATAGCGGCATTTCCAGAGAAAAAAGAACAAAAGCGGCACAAGCGCGCAGAAAAACAAAATATCACAGATCGAAAGACGTTGCTTTTTCATGAATGTGATCCTTTCCCGGTAATTTTTTGCCGATAATTTATTGTATCCCATTCGAAAGCGGTGCACAACCACAAATAATTCATTTTCTTTTCACAAAAGAATAGTTGATTTATCACGGTTCTATCCATATAATAAATGAAGAATCGTCTGAATGGGACGAGGTGTTTTGGACGAGACTGACTATCGAAGGAAGAAGCGTGGATCAATTTTGCGCGGAGAATGAGAATGGAAAATAATCTGAATGAATATGATAACCGTCCCGGCGGCAGCGGCGGAGGAAACGGGAGCGGCGGCAACGGCGGGAATGGAAACGGCGGCAGTGGGAACGGCGGCGGCGGGAACGGACCGCAGAAGCGACAGAGCTTTTTATTTGTGCTGCTGTCGAGTCTGGCGCTCGTGCTTATGATCAGCTGGTTTATGCGCACGATGAATTCCGCGTCCAATGAGGAAATCCCGTACAGCAGTTTCATTGAGATGCTGGAAAACGGGGAAGTCGAGTCCGTTGTAATTTATGACGGACAGCTTTCGATTACGCCGAAAAGCGATGAGCAGGACGGCTATGCGGCGCAGAGAGTGTATTACACGGGCGCGGCGGAGGACGCGGACAGGCTGACGGAGCGCCTGACGGAAGCGGGGGTGAAGTTCAGCAGAGAAATTCCGGATAATTCGGGATGGTTCTGGTCGCTTCTTTTGACGTACGGACTCCCGATTTTGATCCTGTGTATCGGTTTGAATTTTCTGTGGAAGAGGATGTCCAGCGGCGGCGGGCCGATGGGGATCGGTAAGAGCAATGCCAAGCTCTATGATGTACAGAAGGAAACAGGCATCACGTTTAAGGACGTGGCGGGCGAGGATGAGGCGAAAGAATCACTCGTTGAAGTCGTTGATTTTTTGCATAATCCGGCAAAATACAGTAAGATCGGCGCGAGACTGCCGAAGGGCGCGCTGCTGGTGGGACCGCCCGGAACGGGTAAGACACTGCTTGCCAAGGCGGTGGCGGGCGAGGCGCATGTGCCGTTCTTTTCGCTGGCGGGCTCGGACTTCATCGAGCTCTATGTCGGCGTCGGCGCATCCCGCGTGCGCAAGCTGTTCGAGGAGGCGGAAAAGCATGCGCCCTGCATCGTGTTCATTGACGAGATTGACGCGATCGGACGCAGCCGCGATTCCAAATATGGCGGCGGCAACGAGGAGCGGGAGCAGACGCTCAATCAGCTCCTCTCAGAAATGGACGGATTTGACGGCAAAAAAGGAATCATTATTCTGGCGGCGACGAACCGCCCGGAAATTCTGGATAAAGCCCTGCTTCGTCCCGGACGGTTTGACCGCAGGATTATTGTGGACAAGCCGGACTTAAAAGGACGCGTGGATATTTTGCGCGTGCACGCAAAAGACGTGCTCATGGACGACAGCGTGGACTTAGAGGAGATCGCGCTTGCGACGAGCGGCGCGGTCGGTTCCGATCTCGCCAATATGATCAACGAGGCGGCGATCAATGCGGTCAAAGAGGGCAGGGAGTTTGTCGCGCAGAAAGATTTGTTTAACGCGGTCGAAGTCGTTTTGGTCGGAAAAGAAAAGAAGGACCGCATCATGAGCAAGGAGGAGCGCAGGATTGTTTCGTATCACGAGACGGGACATGCGCTGATCGCGGCATTACAGAAAAATTCCGAGCCTGTGCAGAAGATCACGATCGTGCCGCGGACGATGGGCGCGCTCGGTTATGTCATGCAGGTGCCGGAGGAAGAAAAATATCTCAATACGCAGGCGGAGCTTCACGATATGCTCGTGGGGCTGCTCGGCGGGCGCGCGGCGGAGGAGATCGTGTTTGATACGGTGACGACGGGCGCGTCGAACGATATAGAGAAGGCGACGAATATCGCGCGCGCGATGGTGACGCAGTACGGTATGAGCAAGCGCTTCGGTCTGATGGGCTTAGAGACGGTGGAGAGCAAATATTTAGACGGCAGGACCGCCATGAACTGCTCCGACGTCACGGCTGCGGCTGTGGACGAGGAAGTCATGAAAATCTTAAAGGAGAGCTATAAGGAAGCCAAGAAGATGCTCAAGGAGAACCGGGCGTTGATGGATAAGCTCGCCGAGCATCTGATCGAAAAAGAGACGATCACGGGCAAAGAATTCATGAAGATCTTCCGCGAGGAAAAAGGGCTGCCGGAGCCGGAGGAGAAGCCAAAGGAAAAAGACAGGGCTGCGCTGGAGAACACGGATCCTGCAAAGCAGGCGGGCGTTCTGCCGCAAAATCCGCCGGGACAAGGCAGTGCATGGAATGCGGGTACGCAGGCAGGTCAGCCGGAACAGGGTATGACAGGGCAGGCGGGGGCGTCTGCACAGATGCCGTTAGGACAGGGCGGCGCATGGCAGAATACAGGCATGCAGAATGCTGTGACCGGCGCGGATGCGGGAGACGCCGCAGGCGCACAGCAGAATGCGGACGTTCCGGCGGGTACGGCGGTCAGCGGCAATATGCCGGAGTATGAGCGCGAGCAGCTTCTCCGCAACGCATGGCCGCAGATCAAGGGCTTACAGGAGCAGGATGGAACGGGCATACAGGACGGCGCGTCCGGCATGAACGCGGGAAATGCGCCGCAGAGCGCGGATGAACAAAATGCCGCGGATGATGAGCGGGAGATTTCGCCGAAGGTGGAGAATGAATTTGCCGAGGCATTGAGAAATCGTCAGTATGCACGAAAAGAGGATCAGAACGGGAATAACGGGGAGCAGAGCGGTAGAAAATGATATGTGCACAGATTAGAAAAAAATATATTGGGGACAGGGCCTTTTATAAAAAGGTCCTGTTTATTGTTGTTCCGATCATTGTTCAGAATGCGATCACGAATTTTGTCGGGCTGTTGGATAATATCATGGTCGGTCAGGTCGGGACGGATCAGATGAACGGCGTTGCCATCGTTAATCAGTTATTGTTTGTGTTTAATTTATGCGTCTGGGGCGCGGTTTCGGGCGCGGGAATTTTTACGGCGCAGTATTACGGAAAAGGAGATCATGAGGGTGTGCGCAATACGTTCCGCGCGAAGCTGGTGCTGACGAGCGCGGTGTTTGCGATCGGTCTTGTTCTTTTTTTGACAAGAGGGGAGTGGCTCATTACCCGTTTCCTGCATGAGACGGATGCGGTCGGAAACGCGGAGCAGACATTGCGCTACGGCAGAAACTATCTCCATGTCATGCTGATCGGGCTGTTTCCGTTCGTCATTTCGCAGGCATATGCGAATACGCTGCGCGACGTCGGAGAGACGGTGCTGCCGATGAAGGCGGGAATTTCGGCGGTTATTGTCAATGTCATGCTCAATTACATATTGATCTTCGGACATTTCGGCGCGCCGAGACTCGGCGTGGTCGGCGCGGCGGCCGCGACCGTGGTGTCGCGTTTTGTGGAGATGGCGATCGTTGTGATCTGGACGCAGACGCACAAGGAAAAGCATCCGTTTATCGTGGGTGCGTTTTCGAGCCTTCGGATTCCGAAACAATTGATGCGGCAGATATTGATCAAGGGAACGCCGCTTGCGGTCAATGAAGGACTTTGGGCGCTGGGCGTGACGATGCTCAATCAGAATTATTCTTTAAGAGGGTTGTCGGTGATCGCGGCGCTGAACATTGCATCGACGATCTCGAATCTGTTCAGCGTCGTGTATCTGGCGATGGGGGACGCGATCGCGATCATTGTCGGGCAGCTTCTGGGCGCGCAGAAAATGGAGGAGGCAAAGGATACGGATCGGAAAATGATTGTTTTTTCCATCCTGTGCTGTCTCGTGATCGGGTTTATGATGTCGCTGTTTCGGAACCTGTTTCCGGCGATCTATAAGACGGAGCCGGAGGTGCGCAGCCTTGCCGCGCAGTTTATTTTGATCGCGTCGGTCATGATGCCGTTTTTTGCTTTTTTGCATAGCTGCTATTTTACGCTCCGGACGGGCGGAAAAACGATCGTGACGTTTTTGTTTGACAGCGTGTTCATGTGGGTGCTCGCCGTGCCGTGCGCGTATACGCTGACACATTTTACGGCGCTGCCCATCGTCGCGCTGTACGCCATTGTGCAGAGTCTGGATCTTGTGAAATGCATTGTCGGATTCATTTTTGTCAAAAAAGGAGTCTGGCTGCAAAATATCGTGCGCGGAATCGAGGAGTAAGGAGAGAGCCTTGTTTGACGTTGAAGAAGAATTAAAAAAGCTTCCCGCAAAGCCGGGAGTCTATATCATGCATGATGCGGACGATACGATCATCTATGTCGGCAAGGCGGTCAACCTGCACAATCGTGTGCGTTCCTATTTTCGCAAGATCGTGGGACGCGGACCGCAGATTGACAAGATGGTCCGGCAGATCGAGCGGTTTGAGTATATCGTGACAGATTCGGAATTAGAGGCGCTCGTGCTGGAAAATAATCTGATTAAGGAGCACCGTCCGAAATACAATACGATGTTAAAGGACGATAAGACCTATCCCTATATCAAGGTGACGGTGGGAGAGGAGTATCCGCGGATTCTGTTTTCCCGTGTGATGAAAAAAGATAAGTCCAAATATTTCGGACCGTACACAAGTGCGGCGGCGGTCCGGGATACGATTGAACTAATGAATAAACTGTTTTTGCTGCGTTCCTGCAGCCGAAGCCTGCCGCGGGACATCGGCAGGGACCGCCCGTGCCTGAATTATCATATCAAGCAGTGCGCGGCGCCGTGCGCGGGTTACGTGACAAAAGAGGATTACCGCGCGCATATCGAGCAGGCGCTTGATTTTTTGAACGGGAATTATGCCCCGATCTTAAAAGACTTAAAGGAGCATATGGAGCGCGCGTCGGAGGCGCTGGACTTTGAGGAGGCGATCCGTTACCGGGAATTGCTTTCCAGCGTAAAAAGTGTTGCCCAGAAGCAGAAAATCACGGACAGCGGCGGCGAGGACAAGGACATTATCGCGATGTGCATGGAACATACGGACTGCGTTGTGCAGGTGTTTTTTATGCGGGGCGGAAAGCTGATCGGGCGGGAACATTTTTACATGACACACGTGTCGGAGGGAGAACGGCGGCAGGTACTGACGGATTTTGTGAAACAGTTTTATTCGGGGACGCCGTTCATCCCGCATGAACTGATGTTACAGGAGCCGATCGAGGACATGGAGCTGATTGAGCAATGGCTTTCCTCGAAACGCGGCGGGCGTGTGTATCTGCGGGTTCCCTTAAAAGGGACGAAAGAAAAACTGGTGGAGCTTGCCGCGCAGAACGCAAGGCTCGTGCTCGACAAGGACCGCGAGCGGATCAAGCGCGAGGAGGGACGCACGATCGGCGCTGTAAAGGAAATTGCAGAGCTGCTGGGACTCGACAGCGTTTCCCGCATGGAGGCGTATGACATTTCCAATATCAGCGGCTTTGCGAACGTCGGTTCCATGGTCGTGTATGAAAAAGGAAAGCCGAAGCGCAGCGATTACAGGAAGTTCCGCATCAAGACCGTGGCGGGTCCCGACGACTATGCCTGCATGAGAGAGGTGCTGACAAGGCGTTTTCAGCATGGGCTTTCCGAGCGGGAGGAGACGTTTTCCGAGGAGCACGGAACGGATTTCGGTTCGTTTACGCGGTTTCCCGATCTGCTGCTTATGGACGGCGGACGCGGTCAGGTGAATATTGCACTGGAAGTGTTGTCCGAGCTTGGGATCGACATTCCGGTCTGCGGGATGGTGAAGGACGATAACCACCGTACGCGGGGATTATATTTTCATAATCGGGAACTGCCGATCGGGAAGGACAGCGAGGGGTTTAAGCTGATCACGCGCATTCAGGACGAGGCGCACCGTTTCGCGATCGAGTATCACCGTTCCATACGGAGTAAGAGCCAGGTGCATTCGGTGTTGGATGAGATACCGGGAGTCGGACCGGAACGCAGAAAGGCGCTGATGAGACGGTTTCAGTCGATTGAGGATGTGCGCAGGGCAACGGCGGAAGAGCTTGCGGCGCTGCCGGAAATTCCGGAGCATGTGGCGCAGCAGATCGTACAATTTTTTGCCGATGACCGTGCGGGACAAAAATAGCACGGAAAAGAAGTTTTTGTGAATCGTGCGGAGGATTCCGATGGAAATCTTTTACCAGGATGAAGAAATGTGCTATACTGAAAAAAGAAGTGAGTTATTGCGGAACGCACCGCACACAGGGTATGTAAGTGCCTGAGAAGAATGTATGAGGAGGGAGCCCATGGCAAGTTTAAGTTTAACAAAGATCATTGAGAAGGAAAAGCTGGAGAATCTGACGCCGGATATTGACATTTCCAAAATTAAGATTACCCAGCCGGATATTAACCGTCCCGCGCTGCAGCTTGCGGGATATTACGAACACTTTGAGGCGACCCGTCTGCAGATCATCGGTTTTGTGGAATATACCTATATGCAGTCGGTGGAGCAGGAAAAGAAAGCGGAAGTATTTGAGGCGCTGTTAAAGCACAATATTCCGGCGATTGTATTCTGCAGGGAGTTAGAGCCGGATCCGCTGTTTAAGGAAATCGCGGTTTCTCACAATATTCCGCTTCTGATGACAAAAAAAGCAACCTCAGCGTTCATGGCAGAGATTATCCGGTGGATGAATGTGAAGCTTGCGCCGATGATCTCGGTACACGGCGTGCTTGTCGATGTTTACGGCGAGGGCGTGCTGATCACGGGCGAGAGCGGTATCGGTAAGTCGGAGGCGGCGCTGGAGCTGATCAAAAGAGGACACCGTCTGGTCACGGATGATGTGGTGGAGATCCGCAAGGTCAGCGAGGATACGCTGATCGGAACCGCGCCTGATATTACGAAGCACTTTATTGAATTGCGCGGTATCGGAATCATTGATGTGAAGACACTGTTTGGTGTGTCAAGCGTCAAGGAGACGCAGAACATTGATCTGGTGATCCGGCTGGAGGACTGGAATAAGGACAAGGAGTATGACCGCCTCGGTTTGGAGGAGGAGTACACGGAGTACCTTGGCAATAAAGTGGTCTGTCATAACATTCCCATCCGTCCCGGACGAAATCTGGCGATCATCTGCGAGTCGGCGGCAATCAACCACCGCCAGCGGAAGATGGGATACAACGCGGCGCAGGAGCTGTATCAGCGCGTACAGAATTCGCTTGCGAAGCGGCGCGAGGAAGAGGAGGCATAGGAGGAGAGAGCGGTATGGCAAAGGCGATATTCGGAGTGGACCTTGGCGGGACGACGGTCAAGCTCGGCTTGTTTGATATGGAAGGAAATGTGCTGGATAAGTGGGAGATCCCCACAAGAAAAGAAGAAAACGGCAGGAAAATCCTTCCTGACATTGCAGAGTCTGTCAAAGACAAAATGAAGGAAAAAGGATATGCCGCAGCGGATGTTGCCGGGATCGGGATCGGCGTTCCCGGACCGGTGGACAGCGCCGGAACGATCTATAAAGCGGCAAATTTAGGCTGGGGCGTGATGAACATTAACGAGGAATTAGGCGCGCTCACAGGTCTGACGGTAAAAGCCGGCAATGACGCAAACGTGGCGGCGCTCGGAGAGATGTGGAAGGGCGGCGGCAAAGGATATGACAATATGGTGGCGGTTACGCTTGGTACGGGTGTCGGCGGCGGCATCATCGTGGACGGTCAGCTTCTGGCAGGCGCGACGGGCGCGGGCGGAGAGATCGGTCATATCCATGTGGATGACATGGAAGAGGATGCGTGCGGATGCGGCAATCACGGCTGCTTAGAGCAGTATGCGTCAGCGACGGGCGTCGTGCGTCTGGCAAAAAGGGCGCTTGCCGAAAGCGGCAAAGACAGCGTGCTCCGAAGCGGAGAGCTTTCCGCCAAGACGGTGTTTGACGCGATAAAGGCGGGGGATGCGCTTGCATTGGAGGTTGCGGAGAAATTTGGCGAGTATCTCGGCAAGGGGCTTGCTTCGGTTGCCTGTGTGGTGAACCCGGAGATCTTCGTGATCGGGGGCGGCGTGTCCAAGGCGGGACCGGTGCTGCTTGATTATATTCAGAAATACTATAAACCCTATGTGTTCCATGGCAGCAGGGAAGCGAAATTCGCTCTGGCAACGCTCGGAAACGACGCCGGTATTTACGGAGCGGCGAGGCTGGTGCTTCCGCAGGACTGATCAAAGTTCCGTGCGCATACAATGAGATAAATACAACCGTGGGAAAAGCAGACAAATGAGGCGGATGCGTCTGGCGATATGGCGGAGCGCCCCTAGGCTTTACGGACGGTTGACTTATGGAGGATAAGAGTGACAGAAACAGTGGAACGGTTTATCCGGCAGCTCGTGGAGCCGGAGCATTTGTTACAGAATGAACCGATGGCAAAACACACGACCTTTCGTGTCGGCGGAGCCGCCGATATGTTGATACGGATACAGAGCGAGGAGCAGCTTACAAAGCTGATTGCGTATTTTGGGAAACTGCACCAGCCGTATCTCGTAATCGGGAACGGCAGCAACCTGTTAGTCAGCGACAGAGGTTATCAGGGTGTTGTGCTCTTTATTGGCGACGGCATGAGCGACATAGCAGTGGACGGTGAGCGTATGTGTGTGCAGGCGGGCGCGCTTTTGTCGAGCGTGGCTTCCCAGGCGGCACAGAATGGTTTGAGCGGGCTGGAATTTGCGGCGGGAATTCCCGGCAGCATGGGCGGCGCGATCGTGATGAATGCAGGCGCTTATGAGGGGGAAATGAGTCAGATCGTGGAGAGCGTGACCGTGTTAAACGAGCAGGGAGAGCGGATGGTGCTTGATCATGATACGATGGAATTCGGTTACCGAACGAGCATTATCAGGAACAGACCTTTTATCGTTGTGGAGACGGTATTGCGCCTGCATAAAGGAGACGGACAGGAAATCCGCGCGCGGATGGATGAGTTTAATGCGAGGAGACGTGCAAAACAGCCGCTTGAGTTTGCGAGCGCGGGCAGCACATTCAAGAGGCCGGAGGGCTATTATGCGGGAAAGCTGATTATGGACGCGGGGCTTCGCGGGTACCGGATCGGCGGCGCGCAGGTGTCCGAAAAGCATTGCGGTTTTGTGATCAATGTCGGCAATGCCTCGGCACAGGATATTTATGAATTGATCATCGAGGTACAGGAAAAAGTAAAGGAGCGGTTTCATGTGGAGCTGGAGCCGGAAGTGATACGGATAGGTGACTTTTTATGAAATTTGTGATTGTGACAGGCATGAGCGGCGGCGGAAAGCGGACGGCATTAAAAATGCTGGAGGATATGGGGTTCTATTGTGTCGATAATCTTCCCGTCGCGCTGATCGGCAAATTCGTGGAATTGATCGTGACGCCCAACAGTGAGGTGACAAAGGTCGCGCTCGGCATCGACGTGCGCGCCGGTCAGTCCTTTGACGAGCTTGCGGATATATTAAACGGTATCAGGGAGGCGGGCTATGCCTACGACATGCTTTTTATGGAAGCGAGCGATTCCGTGCTGCTCAAACGTTATAAGGAAAGCAGGCGGATGCACCCGCTCTCGCCGGAAGGGCGCGTTGAGGAGGGGATTCATAAAGAGCGTGCAGTCTTAAAGCCGATCCGCGAGATTTCCGATTATGTGATCGATACGTCGAAGCTCCTCACACGTGAACTGAAAGAGGAGCTGGACCGCATCTTTATCGGAAACGAGGCATACAACAGCCTGATTGTCAGCATTCTGTCATTTGGCTTTAAGTACGGGATTCCTGCGGATGCGGATCTGGTGTTTGACGTGCGTTTTTTGCCGAATCCTTTTTATATTGACGAGTTAAAGCACCAGACCGGACAGGACCGGGCAGTGCAGGATTACGTCAGATCGTTCCCGGAGACGGAAGAATTTATGCAAAAGCTGACGGATATGATTCGTTTTTTGATCCCGAACTATGTCAAGGAGGGAAAATATCAGCTTGTGATCGCGATCGGCTGTACGGGCGGAAAGCATCGCAGCGTCACGCTTGCGAACGAGCTGTACCAGCGCTTGAAGGATCAGGGCGAGTATGGGCTTACGATCGGGCACCGGGACATCGGGCAGGGGGTATAAATGTCTTTTTCGGGAAAAGTCAAGGAAGAGCTTGCCGGTCATACCGGGCAGGCGAGGCATTGTCAGATCGCAGAATTGGCGGCAATCTTATCCTGCTGCGCGGAGCTGAGGGAGAAGGAAGACGGGGCGGACAAAGCGGAGAATTGCAGGCAAACCGGGGCGGACAAACTCGAAATCCGCACAGAAAACAGCGCAGTAATAAGAAAATGCTTTACATTATTGAAAAAAACATTTAATATAGATACGGACATTTTCGAAAAATCATTTGCAGCGCAGGAAAAATCCGGTATTTATCAGTTTGTTCTGACAGGGGACGACGCGCAGCGCGTGGTGTCGGCGTGCAGGCTGACGGCGCATCGCGGACAGGTATCGCCGCTTCTTTTAAGGAGTGCCTGCTGCCGGAGAGCTTATCTGCGGGGGATTTATCTTTCGATCGGTTCTATGAGCAATCCGAAAAGAAGCTATCATCTGGAGTTTGTCTGCGCCGATATGCCGCAGGCGGAGCAGCTGTGCGGGATTCTTGCGGATTTTGAACTGGAGGCGAAAATCATCCGCCGCAAACGCTACTATGTAGTGTACCTGAAAGAGGGGGAGCGGATCGTTGATCTGCTCAACATTATGGAGGCGCATGTGGCGCTGATGGAGCTTGAGAATCTCCGCATCCTGAAGGACATCAGCAACCGCGTGAACCGGAGGGTGAACTGTGAGGCGGCCAACATTATGAAGACGGTCAGCGCGGCGAGCAGGCAGGTGGAGGACATCCGGCTGATACAGGAGAGACGGGGGCTTTCTTCACTGCCGGAAAATCTGCAAAAGACGGCGCAGCTTCGCTTGGAATGGCCGGATGCGACATTGGGGGAATTGGCGCAGATGATGGTGCCGCCGATTGGAAAGTCGGGAATGAATCACAGGCTCAGAAAGCTCTCGGAGATCGCGGAGGAACTCAGGGAGTCCATGCGGATGTAAGAGAAAAGGTATCGGGGAAAGTTATTGGGGAAAAGGGAATTGCAAGAAGCAGGAAAAGAGGAGAGGCTATGAAAAAGGAAACGATGTCGATTCAACTGACGAACGGACTGGAAGCAAGGCCGATCGCTGTATTGGTGCAGATCGCAAGTCAGTTTGACAGCAAGATTTACCTTGAGGCAGAAGGAAAGAGAGTCAATGCCAAAAGCATCATGGGGATGATGAGTCTCGGAATGGATGCAGGGGAAGATGTGACGATCGAGGCCGACGGAGAAGATGAAAATGCGGCGATTGCCAAGCTTGCGGACTTCCTGGGCGGCAAGGATGTGAAATAATGGGAAAAATCCGATAGGATAAGAAAGAGGCCGCCGCAGGGCGGCTCTTTTCAAAATGAGTCAGATTCCAAAGGAAAATCGTTTTCATACAAAACGTTTTGAGGACACGGATATGAAGAAAAAGGCGCTGTTTATTTTTAATCCGCATGCCGGAAAAGGGCAGGTGAAATCAAGACTGTTGGACGTCGTGGATTTATTGACGAAGGACGGGTATGACGTGACGGCTCATCCGACGCAGAGCAGGGGAGACGCTGTGACTGTCGTATCCGGAAGCGAGGGGCAATACGATCTGTGCGTCTGCGCGGGCGGCGACGGCACGCTGGATGAGGTCGTGACGGGAATGATGCAGAACGGAACGCGTGTGCCGATCGGCTATATCCCGACGGGTTCGACCAACGATTTTGCGAGCAGCCTGAAAATTCCCAAAAAGGCGGCGTTGGCGGTGGAGACTGCCGTGCATGGCAGAGAGTTTCTGTGCGACATCGGAAGATTTAATGAGGATGTGTTCGTCTATATCGCGGCGTTTGGACTTTTTACGGACGTATCCTATGAGACAAAGCAGGAAGTTAAAAATGTGCTGGGACATATGGCATATATTCTGGAGGGCATGAAGCGGCTCTCCGCGATCAAATCCTACCACATGACGGTGACGGCGGACGGAAAGCAGATGGAGGGCGATTATCTTTACGGGATGGTGACCAATTCGCATTCCGTCGGAGGATTCCAGAATATCACGGGAAAAAATGTGGAGCTGAACGACGGACTGTTCGAGGTCACGCTGATTAAGCGGCCGCGCAATGCCGTGGAGCTGAACCAGATCATGGCGGCGCTCATCGGCGCGCATTTTGATACGGAGTTGATGAGCAGCTTTAAGGCGGCGGATGTTATTTTCGAGACGCCGGAGGCGATCCCGTGGACGCTCGACGGAGAGTACGGCGGCGACCACCGCAGGGTAAAAGTGCATAACGAGCATCATGCGATCCGTTTTTTGGTGCCGTAGGAGAATATGGACGTTCTGCAAACGAAAAATCCGCTATCCGCGGATTTTTTCTGTCTTGGGGGATTTTTTGAGGTATGCGCGCAGGTCTTTCGAGATTTCGCCGCTTAATGCGAGCAGGCAGATCAGATTCGGGACAGACATGAGCGCGTTTGCAATATTGGAAAAGTCCCATACGACATTGAGCGCGGCAGTCGCGCCGGCGTAGACGACAAGCGAAAAGACCACACGGTAGAGCCTGTTATATTTCGGCGTTTTTATCAGATATTCCCATGCACGTTCTCCTAAATACTCCCATCCCAGAATCGTAGAAAAAGCAAACAGGGCAATGCTGACAGTCAAAAAATAAGCGCCGGCATCGCCGAGTGCGCTGCGGAAGGCGGCGATTGTGAGCGATGCGCCGGTGAGCGGCTTTGCGTAGGTATAAGTGCCGTCCGCGCGGAATGTGCAGACATATCCGTCCGCATCGCGCCAGGTACCGGTGAGCGTGCCGCCGGAGGGTGTGGAATACGCGTCTGCAGGGCTGTCAAGAGTGGGATGTGACGGTGTGTCCGTGCCGCCGGAGGGTGTGGAATACGCGTCTGCAGGGCTGTCAAAGGCGGATCGCGGCGCAGCGTCGCTGCCCGCTGCGGGATCCTGCGGCGCGGTCGTGTCACCGGCGGGAAGTTTTGTCAGCATGACCGCAGAGGCGGGACGGGATGCGCCGTCCGCGAGGGGAGCGGAGGCATCCTCATTGAACACAAGGAAAAGAGAGGTATTGTCGAATGCGGCAATGTCGTAGACGACAATGCCGCGTTCGACAATGTCACGTTCGACAATGCCACGTTCGACAATGCCACTTACGACATTACCGTTTACGACAGAGTTGTCTGCGGCGGCGCCGGGGAAGAATACGATCTGCCCCGAATGGGCGGCGCAGCATCCGGTGCCGATGATCTCTGTGCTGCCGAGCACGCCGCTGCTCATGATGCAGAGTCCCGTGATCGTACACACGACGATCGTGTCCCAGAAAATGCCGGTCATATTGAGAAGCCCCTGTCTGACGGGATGATCGGAGGCGGCGGAGGCGGCAGTGATCGCGGCGGATCCCATGCCTGCTTCGTTGGAGAAAACGCCGCGCGCAACGCCGTAACGCATGGCGCGCAGCATGGAAGATGCCGCCGTTCCGAGACAGCCCCCGGCAAAGGCTTTTGTGGAGAACGCCATTGTGACGATCGTGGTAAGACTGTCTGGGATATTTTGATAATGCGTCAGCAGCACGAGCAGTCCGGCAACGATATAAAGAAGCGCCATGGAGGGGACGAGCACGGACGCAATTCTGGAAATGGAGCGGATGCCGCCGACAACGACGGTCAGCGTAAGGACGGTGAGGAGCGCGCCTGTTAAACGCGGCGGAACGGAAAACGTGCCGGACAGCGCATCCGCGACGGAATTTGCCTGTGTCATATTACCGATGCCGAAAGAGGAGACCACGGCGAACAGCGCAAAAAGAAAACCGAGTGCCGCGCCGATCCGGCGGTCGGGAAATGCTTTTTTCAGCGTATACATGGGACCGCCCGTGGGTGAGTGTGCAGCGCTGCGTTCGCGGTATTTTACGGCGAGCATACATTCGCCGAACTTGGAGGCAATGCCGAAAAGCGCCGCGATCCACATCCATACGAGCGCGCCGGGACCGCCTAAAACCAAGGCGGTTGACACGCCGACAATGTTGCCGGTGCCGATGGTCGCCGCGAGAGAAGTCATGAGCGCGGCAAAGGGGGAGATACCGCCGGATGCGCCGCTTACACTGTCCGCCTTGCGGGTGCTGCGCCGCAGCGAATTCCGGATGGCACGGGGAAATTCGCGCCATAAAAGAAAACGGGTGCGCACGGTCAGTATGATGCCCGTGCCGATGAACAGGAGCAGCATACAGGGTCCCCAGACAAATTCGTCGATCGTATGCAGAACATGGGACAGGGTGTTCATGGAAAATGCGCTTTCTGTTTCGGAAATCTTTTTTATAAAAATATCGGAAAGGAAGGGAAGATATGCCAAAAATGCCCCATAAAAGGGAGGATGCCAGATAACTTGCGTTATCTGGCATTTATTATGAAAAAGTTTATTTGAAAGTGTGTTGCTGTCATATTGTTATTTGATGGTTTTAGTATATCCAAGAAGTATGGATAAAGAATGATTTTGAAATGAAAAAAATTTGAATTATAAATGAACAAAATGTGAACATCGGACGCGGTGCGGAAAGAATCTTACTTTTTTTTCCATTTTGGATGTTTTCATTTTGATGGGAATAGGATATAATAGGTATGACTAAGAGCCAAAGGGCTGTTAAGAAATCATATTAAAGAAAGGATGAAAGATTATGCCATTAGTTACAACCACTGAAATGTTTAAGAAAGCATATGAAGGCGGCTATGCGATCGGCGCTTTCAATGTCAACAACATGGAGATCGTACAGGGTATCACGGAGGCGTGTGCAGAGGAGAACGCACCGGTTATTTTACAGGTTTCCAAGGGTGCCCGCGCTTATGCGAACCATAATTATCTTGTAAAGCTTGTAGAGGCTGCTACGATCTGCTATCCGGAGCTGCCGATCGCGCTGCACTTGGATCACGGTCCGGATTTCGAGACCTGCAAGTCCTGTATCGACGGCGGTTTTACCTCGGTCATGATCGACGCTTCCTCCAAGCCGTTTGAGGAGAACATCGAGATTACGAAGAAGGTCGTAGAATATGCGCATGAGCACGGCGTTGTCGTGGAGGCGGAGCTTGGCACGTTAGCAGGCGTTGAGGATGACGTGCAGGTAGCTGCGGAGGATTCTTCCTATACGCATCCGGAGCAGGTAGAGGAGTTCGTATCCAGAACAGGCTGCGATTCTCTTGCGATCGCGATTGGTACAAGCCATGGCGCTTATAAGTTTAAGCCGGGCACGAAGCCGCAGCTTCGCTTTGACGTGCTGCATGAGTGCGAAAAGAGAATCCCGGGATTCCCGATCGTGCTGCACGGTTCTTCTTCCGTTCCGCAGGAATATGTAGAGATGGTAAATACTTACGGCGGCGCAATGCCGGGCGCGATCGGCGTACCGGAGGATCAGCTTCGCGAGGCTGCGCGTTCCGCAGTATGTAAGATCAATATTGATTCTGATTTACGTCTTGCCATGACGGGAACGATCCGCAAGTTCTTCGCAGAGCATCCGGACAAGTTTGATCCCCGCGAGTACTTAAAGCCGGCACGCGCGAACATCAAGGAACTTGTTCGCCATAAGCTGATCGACGTACTTGGCTGCAATGGGAAGGCATAAAAAAGAGTTTCGCTGACGCGAAACTCTTTCGAAGAATCCGCCAGAGGCGGATTCTTCTGGAGTCAGCGAAGCGATTCTTCTGGAGTCAGCGAAGCGATTCTTCTGGAGTCAGCGAGAGGCGGATTCTTTTGGAATGGCGCGGATATTTCTTTTAGAAAAAGGAAAGATACAATTGTATGGAAGCGGTGGGTATTGTGCTCACCGCTTTTTGTCAATAGGCGCAGAAACGCGTGATGTTAATGAAAGGCATACGGAGAAGGATAAAAATAATGAAGAATAAAATGATGTTGGTCGCGCTGCTGCTTTTCAATCTGCTCGTTTTGTCAGTGCTCTGTATTTGGATAAAAGCAGATGTTGAAAGCTATGTAAATGATGACGCGGACTTAAGAACAGCATGGCGTTATACGAGGGAAATCAGTTATGAAACCTTGGAACAAGATAGAGTGTTTGCAATTCATCCGCAACGCCCTTATTTGGGCTATATTGAATGCATTTTGATTAATCTGCCGGAGAATGCAAGTGGTACGCTGGTTGTTGAGATTTATGAAGGGGAGAGAACGGAAGGAAAAAGAGCTGTCAAGGCGGCCGTTTCACTTGCAGAGATCACAGCAGGAGAATGGCAGAAAATACCGCTTGATGTATGGTTGTCTCCGTCTAAAACATATTTGATGAGCTTTCGCATTACCGGAGCAGATGTGATTCCTTATTTAATCTATACCAATAGGGAGCTTACGATTGCGGAACACGCAGAGGCGCAACCGTTGGAGGATAGCGGGCAGCCGGTAATCGCGTATTATTATGGGAAAAAGATCAATATAGTAGGAATTTTGACGGTTCTGCTATTGTTGGCGTGTGCGAATGTTTATGTTATCTGCAGGCATATGAATGTGGGTCAAAAGAAACACTTTGCCCGAAGCACCAGGGGGGGGGTATTCTGCGACCGAGATTATCTCATGGATTTCTTTGTGGATATTATTTATATTTCTCCATGTCTACCGCTTGGCAGAAGTGCCGGTCGGGCTTAATGTAGATGAGATCGGAATGGGGTATGACGCGTGGGCATTATCGCATTTTGGTGTTGACAGATGGGGCGTTTCCTTTCCGGTCTATCTGCAAAATCATATGACTGGACAGTCGGTTTTATATTGTCTGTTGTGTATGCCTTTTGTTCGTCTTTTGGGTATTACTGAGATTGCGATGCGTATCCCTGCCGTCATTTCTGCATTTGTAACGTTATTTGCCGGTGGAAAATTGGTCTGGTATAGATATAGAGATAAGAGACAGTTGTTTTTGTTTACGGTGCTCATGACGGTCACGCCCTATTTTATTTATTCTGGGAGGTTCGGTTTTGACTGCAATCTATTTTTGATGATGTCAACGATATTTCTTCTGTTTTTTGAAAAAGCACGTTGCGAAAGAAAGATGCGTCAATGGGTTGCGGCGGGCATCATCGGCGGAGTTATGCTTTATTCGTATGCGCTTTCCTGGATTGTGCTTCCGATATTTTTTATACTGTCTTTGGGATGGCTGCTTTGGACAAAGCAGATTCGTTTGGTTGAATTGTGTGCGATGGGGATTCCGTTATTTATGTTGGCGTTGCCCTTGCTGTTGTTTAATGCAGTCAATGCGTTTGGGTTGGACTCCATTCATCTTGGGAGGATTACCATACCGAGAATCGGGAAGTATCGGTCGGGATTGTTTTTTCAGAGTGGTGAAGGGTATGGTGTGGTAGAAAAAGCGGTCACGCTATTTCGGGCGCTTTTTATAGATAGCGGAGATGTGTATCCTGTTGTTATGCCGCTTTACTGGACATCCATTCCGTTTTTTTGTATCGGACTGTGGCGCTATTTTACTGTATCAGCAGCGGCGGTAAAGGAAAAAGGGTATGTATTGGAATGTACGATGCTTTTGTGGCTCGCGGCACAGTGCGTGATGGGAGTCTGTATTGACATACCGACGACCTATCGTCTGAACGGAGCATTTTTTGTGATTCTTCTGATGGTAGTAGAGGGCGTACGATGTGCTTTTGAAAGTATTTGGGATGGCAGAAAGGGTGTTTTGTTTTTTTCTGTAATAGCCTATTTTATATTGTTTATCAGCTTTGGGAACCAATATTATACGGTAGAAGATCAAGGGTTAAAACCTTTGGCATATTATTCGCTGGATGAGGTTGATCAAAAGGTCTTAGATGAGGTTACACAGAAAGAGCAGGGTACAAAGGTATACATTTATACAAACGATAACTGGTGTAGCTATGTTTATTATTTGGCGGCAAATGGGATAACACCTGAAGAATTTGCGCAGGGAGGAGCTTCGAGGCTGTCATGGAATCATGTATTTTTTGATTTTCCCGACGATGAAATCGATCCGGATGCGATATATGTGATCATGGAGGGTCTTGAGGCTCAGGTAGATGAATTATATAGTATGGGTATGACGGTGAAAAAACTGGAGCACTATTATATTGTATGGCAGAATTGATGGAAGTAAATAGTTTTGGGAAAGTGGAACCGCCGTAATCGAAATTCAGAGGTATAAAAAGACAAAATCGTGCAGGTAATGATTAAAATAATATAGATAAATGTGCAAATAATAGAAAAAATAATACATAAAATTGTGAAAATAAAGGGATAGCAGACCGCTCAATTCAGTCTGCGCATAAAAAGCAGCATATCCGGATCGTTTGAATCATCCGGGTCTTCCGCGTGCGGGACAGGCTGAAAATGCAATTTTTCACAGATCCGTAAGGAAGCGGCGTTTTCTTTTTGCACGCGGACATAGACCTCCGGGAGACCGAGCCGGTCCGCCGCATAGGTAACAATCGCGCGGCAGACTTCCGTCGCATACCCCTGATTCTGATATTCCAGCGCAATGACGTAGCCGAGCTCGGCAAAATCCTCTTTCGGTTCAATGCCTGCGCGGCCGATAATCTGACCGTCCCCTTTATTTACGACGATCCACATGCCGTAGTCGAAAAAACCATATATATTGTCGATGTAATCACGGATATAGGAACGCTCCGCAGTTTCATCCGCATAGAGCGTCTCGATATAACGGGTGACGCCGGGATCGGCATAGATCTCGTAAAGCCGGTCCACGTCGGCAGGCGTGATCTCGCGGACGAGGCAGCGCTCCGTCTCCAAAACCGTGTAGGGGAGCCGGTGCGCCCTGCAAAAAGCAAGTTCGCAGAAAGAAGCGTCTAATCCGGAAATATCTTCAATTAGATAAGGAACTCCGTCGAAGGATGCGTCTTTGTTTTCAACGGGAATTTGATCTTGCTCATGCAGATAACCGATAACGGCAAAGCCGTGCTGCGTGCAGCATCTGGCAATGTCGGCGCGGTCGGTCACGATGAGATGCGTCGGCGCAAGCGGGTGCTGCTCCGGGGTTGTGCCGGTGCAGGCATCGCCGGGGGCGGGTGAGCCGTCTGCATCCAGACTGCAGGCAGGCAGAGAGGAAGCCGCAAAATGTGTCTGATCGTGTGTCGCCGCAAAGAGTGACACTTGTGTCAGTATCTGCTCAATGGGAATCCGTTCCGCTTCATAACCCGCCATCCACAGCGCCATCAGCGTGCGGGAGAGCAGCTCGGCGGACGGTAACGATTCGATCAGAAACAGGATTTTGCGTAATGTTGTGTGACTTCGTGTATTCTTCATGCAATAAAGTATAGCATGATTCTTTTTTTCGTGCTATACTAAATCAATGTATCGCAGGCGGCGGGAATGAAAACGGCATTTTTCCGGTGGATGGAACCGGATATGATTTCCGATGTGCAGGCGAAACACAGCAGGCAATAAGAATAGAATGAAATCATCACATGTGGAAAAGGAGAATCATACTATGTCACAGAATCCGATCGTAACGGTGGAAATGGCGGACGGGAAGATCATGAAAGCGGAGCTGTATCCGGAGATCGCGCCGAATACCGTCAACAATTTTATCAGCCTGATCAAAAAAGGCTTTTATGACGGTTTAATCTTTCACCGTGTCATCAACGGTTTTATGATCCAGGGCGGCGATCCTGACGGAACGGGAATGGGCGGACCGGGTTACGGGATTAAGGGTGAGTTCAGCCAGAACGGGTTTCCGAACAATCTCAAGCATACGGAGGGCGTGCTTTCCATGGCGCGTTCCATGATGCCGGATTCCGCAGGCTCGCAGTTTTTTATCATGCACAAGACAAGCCCCCACTTGGACGGCGCTTATGCGGCGTTTGGAAAGATCACGGAGGGCATGGAAGTAGTCAACGCCATCGCGGAGACGGCAACGGATTATTCCGACAGACCGCTCACAGATCAGGTGATGAAGACGGTCACGGTGGAGACGTTCGGCGTGGAATACCCGGAACCGGAGCGGTGCTGAAGTGGCTGCATTCTCTGATTGTTATCCGGCATTAAGGAAATTCAAGGCAAAAATAAAGGCAAAAATCAAAAAATAAAATAGTTGACAGATCCAAAACAAGGTGTTATAGTACCAGATGAAAAGCAAAGGCGCTTGAGAGAATCTCAGGCGCCTTTTTGCACGATAAGCAGAGAAGTGAAGTGTTTTCGGTGCAGCTGCCGTGCTGGCACGGGCAGCTGTGCAGGAAATGCTTCGCGGCGAGTAATGCGAGCATGGAATGCGCAGCATTTCACGTCTGCTTTTCAGACAGCGGCGACTGTCAACAACAAGGAGGCAGAAGCCGAAAGAATCCGCCTGCGGGACGCGGCGGGATGTGATGCGATGCAATGGGGCATGGATGCAGGTGTACCCGGAGTGTCGCATTTTTTGTCTTACGACATAGGACAGAGGAGGAGATTATTATGACAGAAGAAGTAATGAGCTTTGTGAACGACAACGTGTTCGGCGTCTGGTTTTTGATCGGCGCAGCGTTGGTGTTCTGGATGCAGGCGGGCTTTGCCATGGTGGAGACCGGCTTTACCAGAGCGAAGAACGCGGGAAACATTATTATGAAAAACCTGATGGACTTCTGCATCGGTACCGTCATGTTTATTTTGATCGGTTTTGGTCTTTTGCTGGGAGAGGATATGATCGGTCTGATCGGAAAGCCGGGGTTTGATATTTTTACGGCGTACGAGAATTTTGACTGGTCGAATTTTGTATTTAACCTGGTATTCTGCGCGACAACGGCGACGATCGTGTCGGGAGCGATGGCGGAGCGGACGAAATTTTTGTCCTATTGCGTGTATTCCGCAGTGATTTCCGCGCTGATTTATCCGATCGAAGCGCACTGGGTATGGGGCGGCGGTTTCCTTGCACAGATGGGCTTTCATGATTTCGCCGGATCGGCATGTATTCATATGGTCGGCGGCGTGTGCGCGCTGATCGGCGCGAAGATGCTCGGTCCCCGCATCGGTAAATTCACGAAGGATAAAAAAGGAAAAATCACAAAGGTCAATGCCTTTCCGGGACACAGCCTTCCGCTTGGCGCGCTCGGCGTGTTCATCCTCTGGCTTGGCTGGTACGGCTTTAACGGCGCGGCGGCAACGACGCTTGCGGAACTTGGTTCTATCTTTGTGACAACGACGATCGCGCCGGCGGTCGCGACGGTTGTGTGCATGATCTTTACCTGGATTAAATATGGAAAGCCCGATGTGTCAATGTGTCTGAACGCTTCGCTTGCGGGGCTTGTGGCGATCACGGCGTCCTGCGATGTGACGGATGCGTTCGGTTCCATCGTGATCGGCGCGGTTGCCGGACTGCTTGTTGTATTCGGCGTATGGCTCTTGGATCACAAATTACATATCGACGATCCGGTCGGCGCGGTTGCGGTGCACTGCATGAACGGTATCTGGGGCACGATCGCGGTCGGACTGTTCGCTACGGATACCGCGCCTGCGTTTGCGAGGGGTTACGGGGACGGCGCAGCATTTGGCGCGAACCAGATCGCGGGAGAAGGACTCTTTTACGGCGGCGGATTCAAGCTGTTAGGCATCCAGCTTTTGGGCATGGTGTGCATCATTGCGTACACAACGGTGCTGATCGTCATTACGTTTGCGGTCATTAAAGCGATCTTCGGACTGCGCGTATCGGAGGAGGAGGAGATCATCGGTCTTGATGCGACGGAGCACGGTCTGCCGTCCGCATATTCCGGATTCAGCATCATGGATGTGTCTAACACGATGACGATGGAAGTGAATGAGAACACCGATCTCGGAAATGATGATTATGCGACGGCGTCCGAATTCCAGAAGAAGGCGGCGGTCAAGGTCGTGGAGGCGCCGGTTTCCGTTTCGCCGAGCGGTATTTATAAAGTGGTCGTGATTGCGAAGCTGTCACGTTTTGAAAAATTAAAGACGGCGCTGAACAATTTAGGCGTAACGGGTATGACGATGACGCAGGTGATGGGCTGCGGCATCCAGAAAGGCGCGGGCGAGAAGTACCGCGGCGCGGAGATCGACGCGACGCTGCTGCC
Source organism: bacterium (assembly GCA_023667365.1). Lineage (GTDB taxonomy): Bacteria > Bacillota > Clostridia > Lachnospirales > Lachnospiraceae > DLAJ01. The sequence continues at coordinate 49,944 of JAMPAG010000005.1, forward strand.
GAAGGTGAAGCTGGAAGTTGTCGTCAGCAAGATCCCGGTCGAGGATGTGGTCGAGACCGTGAAAAAGACGCTTTATACCGGTCATATCGGCGACGGAAAGATTTTTGTTTACAATGTGGACCGCGTTGTGAAGGTCCGCACCGGCGAGGAAAATTACGCGGCGCTTCAGGATGTGGAGTAAAGAGAGAACGTGAAATGAAAAAGGAAAAGACTTCCGTGGGAGCGGGAGTCTTTTTATTCATGACAATAGAATTCTCGCGAAGAGTGAATTCTATTGTTTTTTATCTGCTTGCGGACAGGGCGCAGGGATGATAAAATAAACATAATTACGCAAAAAATATTACGGACTGCAATGGATAAAATAAGAACGGATAGGGGAACGGACATGAGAAAAGCGGGAAGATGGATGGCTGCGGGGCTGGCGTGCGCGCTGTTTCTTGGGGGCGGCAGGGAAGCTGCGGCGTCGGGACGTGCGACACAGAAAGTACTGGATGCGCGCAACGGCGTTGTCAGGGTAATGTATGAAGATAGCGAGTATTATTATATGGGTTCTGCATTTGGCGTTGGCGATGCGGGGAAGGAAACGGATCTGTTTGTCACCTGCTATCATGTCGTGAATCCGAATGATGACGAGGACGAGACGTATGCATCGGTTTATATCGCAACGGGGGATACGATCGACGAGGGCAATTATGACGTGGAAGTGCTTTACGCGGACGCGATGACGGATATTGCAATCCTGCGGACGGAAAGAAAGGTGGAGGGCCGGGTGGCGCTGCCGCTGATCGCGAGCGAGAATATTGAGGTTACGACACAAATATATACGCTTGGTTATCCGGGAATTGCGGACGAATATTCCGACAAAACTTACTATGACGGGGATTTCTCTTCTCTTGTGGAGGATCAGATGATCACCTCCGGCATTATTACAAAGAGCAGCGTCGTCTCCGACGGGGTGGAATATTTTTTGATCGACGCGGACATCAATCACGGCAATTCAGGAGGTCCGGCTGTGACGGTGCAGGGATATGTCATCGGCATTAACGAGGCGATCGCGGCGGATTCCGATGGCGGAAACTGGATCGGTTTTGTGACACATGTGGATTATGTGATGGATGCGTTGGATAATCTGCATCTTTCTTATGATAAAATCAGTGCGTCGCAGTATGAATATGATCTGCAGGAGCAGCCGGCGGTCGCTGTGTCGGCAGAGGACGGCGAAAAGGGAAAGAAAAGCGGTCCCGATCTGTATGTGATTCTTTTGGCTGTGGCAGTTGCCATTGTGTTTGTGATCGTGGTGATCTTTTTAATCTATATGATCCGCCGCGATAAAAAGCGCGAGGCGCAGATTGCGCGAGAGCGGGAGCAGTACATGGCGCGCAGGCATATGGAAGCATACCAGAGCGCGATGCCGGTCCGCGGGGCGCCGAAGATCATCGGTACGCAGGGAATTTTTGCGAACAACAGCTTTACCGTTACGGGATGTATGGTCATGGGGCGAAGCCGTGCGAAATGCCATCTTCTTTTCCCGGAGAATACGCCGGGGGTGAGCAAGGTGCACTGTGAGCTGCGGATTGTGAACGGCGGGCTGTATTTAATGGACAGGGGTTCCAGTTACGGAACATTTCTCGGCAACGGCGCGCGTTTAAGCCCGAATCAGCCTTATCTTCTGCATGACGGCGAGGTCTTTTTCTTAGCGGCGCCGCAGCATAGTTTTTTGGTGCGGATATAATAGGGTGTGCTTTTTGCCGGATAAAAGGACGGAAACTGCGAAATGACAGATTAAAGGAGAGTCGTTCCGACGTGAAAAAGCTGTTGGTATATCTGAAAGATTATAAAAAAGAAACGGTTCTCGCGCCGCTGTTTAAGATGCTGGAGGCGACGTTTGAACTGTTCGTGCCGTTGGTGATGGCGGACATTATTGATGTCGGGATCGCACGCGGAGACAGGCATTCTATTTATATGCGTTGTCTTCTGTTGGTTGCGCTCGGACTGATCGGACTGGTATGTTCTCTGACTGCGCAGTATTTTGCGGCAAAGGCGGCGGTCGGATTTGCCGCGGGCATGAAAAGCGGACTGTACCGGCATATCCAGAGTTTGTCTTTTACCGAGCTGGATACGCTGGGCGCGTCCACAATGATTACGCGCATGACCTCGGATGCGAATCAGGTGCAGAACGGCGTCAACATGGTGCTGCGCCTGTTTCTGCGCTCTCCCTTTATTGTGTTTGGCGCGATGGTGATGGCGTTTACGATCGACGTGAAGGCGGCGCTTATTTTTGTTGTCACGATTCCGCTTCTGTGCGTAGTCGTGTTCGGCATCATGGTCATCAGCATCCCGCTGTACCGCAAAGTGCAGGCGGGCTTGGATCAGGTGCTCGGCATTACGAGGGAGAATCTGACGGGTGCGCGCGTGATCCGCGCATTTCATAAAGAGAAATCCGAGATTCATCGGTTTGACGAAAGCAACGATCATCTGACATCCATGCAGAACTATGTCGGAAGAATTTCTGCGTTAATGAATCCGGTCACTTATGTCATCATCAATGTTGCGACGGTGGTGCTTATTTATGTCGGCGCGCTGCAGGTGAATGTCGGTAATCTGACGCAGGGAAATGTCGTGGCGCTTGTCAATTATATGTCGCAGATTCTGGTGGAGCTGATCAAGCTGGCAAATCTGATCATTACGGTGACGAAGGCGGTTGCCTGTGCAAACCGGATCCAGAGTGTGTTTGACATGCAGCCGTCCATGGATAAGGGCGGCGGGGAAGATCCGGCGGGAGCAGAGCGTCAGGCGGAGAGTCGTACAGGTGCAGGGGATCAGGTGCATGCAGAGCGCCGGGCAGACGCTCCGGCAGTGCAGTTCTCTCATGTCAGTCTGCGCTACCACAATGCCGGAGAGGCGGCGCTCCATGATATTGACTTTACGGCAGGGCGGGGGCAGACAATCGGCATCATCGGCGGCACAGGCTCAGGCAAGTCCTCCGTTGTGAATATGATTCCGCGTTTTTATGACGCGAGCGAGGGAAGCGTGCTCGTGGACGGGAAGGATGTGCGGGAATACACGGTGCGCGCGCTTCGCGAAAAGGTCGGCATGGTATTGCAGAAGGCGGTTTTGTTTCAAGGAACGATCCGCGATAATCTGAAATGGGGAAAAGAAGACGCTTCGGACGAGGAGCTGTGGGAAGCGCTGACGATCTCGCAGGCGGCGGAATTTGTGCGGGAAAAAGAAGGACAGCTTGACGCGAAGATCGAGCAGGGCGGAAAGAATCTGTCCGGCGGACAGAGGCAGCGCCTAACGATCGCAAGAGCGCTCGTAAAGAAACCGGAGATTTTGATTCTGGATGACAGCGCGTCCGCACTGGATTATGCGACGGATGCAAAGCTGCGCAGCGCGATCAAAGGGATGGACGCGGATACAACGGTATTTATTGTCTCTCAGAGAACGGCGTCCATCATGCATGCGGATCAGATTCTGGTGCTGGACGACGGCAGGCTTGCGGGTATTGGCACGCATGAGCAGCTTCTTTTAGAGTGCGGGGTTTATCGGGAGATTTATGAGTCCCAGTTTAAGAAAGAAGCGGCGGAAGGCAGCAGCGTTGGCGCGGTGTAGTAAAAAAAAGCGGCAGCCGGCAGCAGTGCCGCGCGGGGCAGACGGTGAAGGAAAGGAATGAGAATAAGAATGGCGGAGCAGACAAAGGCGCGCGGCGGGCAGAGCGCGATCGTAAAGCGGGTATTGCATTATATGAAGCGGAGCTGGTTCCTTCTTTTTTTATCCGTTCTGCTTGCGGCGGTCACGGTGATCCTGACGCTCTATGTGCCGATTCTGACGGGTGATGCGATCGACCGGATCGTGGATCGGGGGCTGGTCGATTTCGACGGGCTGATGAAAATATTGCTCACGATTGTGATCTGCGTGCTGGTGACGGCGCTTTCGCAATGGCTGATGAACGTATGTAATAACCGCATGACCTACCGGGTGGTGCGCGATATTCGGAGTGAGGCGGTCCGCAAGATCGAGGTGCTGCCGTTAAAATATATCGACGGGCATTCCTACGGGGATGTGGTGAGCCGCGTTATTGCGGACGTCGATCAGTTTTCCGACGGTCTGCTCATGGGATTTACGCAGCTTTTTACCGGCGTTTTAACGATCGTGGGAACGCTGGTGTTTATGCTGTCGATCAATTGGAAGATCGCGCTGGTTGTGGTGTGTATCACACCGGTTTCCTTATTTGTGGCAAGTTTTATCGCCGGAAAAACCTATGCCATGTTCCGGCTGCAATCCGAGACGCGCGGCGAACAGACGGCGCTCATAGATGAAATGATCGGAAATCAGAAGGTCGTGCAGGCGTTCTGCCATGAGGACGAGTCGATGGAGCGGTTTGACGAGATCAACGAGCGGTTAAGGAAATGTTCGCTGCGGGCGATCTTTTTTTCCTCCACGACGAATCCGTCCACGCGGTTTGTCAACTCCCTTGTGTATACCGCGGTCGGACTGACCGGCGCGCTTGCCGTCGTGAAGAATCCGCTTGGCTTTACAGTGGGGAATCTCTCCAGTTTTTTAAGTTATGCGAATCAGTATACGAAGCCGTTTAACGAGATTTCGGGTGTGATCACGGAACTGCAGAATGCGATCGCCTGCGCCGGACGGGTGTTTGAGCTGATTGATGAGGAGCCGCAGATACCGGAGCCGCAGACGGCGGTCACGCTGCGCGAGCCGGACGGCACGGTGGCGCTTGAACATGTTTCTTTTTCCTATGTTCCGCATAAAAAGTTGATCGAAGATTTTAATTTATATGTAAAAAAAGGACAGCGCGTGGCGATCGTCGGACCGACAGGATGCGGGAAAACCACAATCATCAATCTGCTCATGCGTTTTTATGACGTGGACAGCGGAAAGATTCTCGTGTCGGGGACGGATATTCGGGAGATCACACGCAGCAGTCTGCGCACCTCTTACGGGATGGTGCTGCAGGAGACCTGGCTGAAAACGGGAACAATCCGTGAAAATATTGCGATGGGAAAACCGGATGCGGCGACGGAGGAGATTGTTACGGCGGCGAAGCTCTCCCATGCGCACGGTTTTATCAAACGGCTGCCAAACGGATACGACACGGTCATTACCGAGGACGGAGGAAATCTGTCCCAGGGTCAGAAACAGCTTTTATGCATTGCGCGCGTCATGCTCTGTCTGCCGCCGATGCTGATTCTGGATGAGGCGACTTCCTCTATTGACACGCGTACGGAGATCAAGATCCAGAATGCGTTTGCCACGATGATGAAGGGGCGTACCAGCTTTATTGTTGCGCATCGGCTGTCAACGATCCGGGAGGCGGACGTGATTCTGGTGATGCGGGACGGTTCCATCATTGAGCAGGGAAATCATGAGGAGCTTTTAAGAAAAGGCGGATTTTATGCCGAACTGTATAACAGTCAGTTTGCGGCGTCGTAGAAAGGGAGGAAAACGAGAATGCTATTTGAGAATTTCATTTCGCTCGGAGGATGGTGCGGAGTGGCGTCATCGATGTCAAAATTGGGAGTCAGAAATTTTTCCGGACCGTTTGACTGGTATTTCAATTATGATTTTGAGGCTGTGCTGCATTGCATAGAAACAGAGTTTGAAGGATTTTTGGATAAAAGAAATTTGGTGTTGGAAGAAAACGGACAGGAGTTCCGGGATATAAAAAATCATTTTTTGTATGTGCACGAGGTAAAAACAACCTTTGAAGACGACTATGAAAAAATTTTACATAAATATCAACGAAGAATTGCCGTCTTTATGGAAGAAATAAAAAAGAGAACATGCTTTATCCGGGGTGTGCACAATCAGGAAGAATTGTCATACGTTAAAGATCATGAAGATTACATCAACAAAGTCATAAAAAAATATAATAAAGAAAATGAGATCATTTATGTGGTGATTGGAGTCGGCGATTGCAGTTTTTCCCATCCTTTTTATAGGGGGAAAGCGCATGACAGATCGAGGGAAGGGATCAGGAGTTTGTTTGATCTGGAGCCCAAGCTGCAGGAGTATTGCATTCAGCATTTTGACGAGAATAAACGGTATCGGAATCTGACCTTTGATTTGCAGTCGGAGAATCAGAATTTGCAGAAAATCGTAGAAAAATATAATTTATTACTGCGGCTGGAGAAAGCAGATATAAAAGAAGACAGACTGCCGCCCAAAGCAATCATATATGGAATGAGTCTGATTGGAAAAATTTTATATCAGAAAATAAGAAAGAAATGTGAAATCTTATTTTTTGTTGATAAAGATCCGAAAGAAGGGTCTTATGAAGGAACGCCGGTCATTCGATATGATGAGTTTCGGGGAGAGGAGTACGCAGAGATTCCCATTATCGTTACGCCATATTATTTTTTTGATAACATAGAGGCGGATATGAAAAGACGATATGGAGAAATGAATCTGGTATCTGTTTTGAAAATTCTGGAAAGGTCCTGATGCATAGAAGTGTGAAAAAATCTATGTTCAAATCCGGGATGCGGAGATGTAAAACAGGATATGCAAAAGAAAGGAAACGCATCGATGAAGAAAAAATTTAAGATCACATTTAACGCGCCGGTCACGCTGGGATTTGTGGCGGTCTGTTTTATTGCGACGCTGCTCGGCATTATCACATCGGGAGGGAGTACGCGGCTGTTATTCATGACCTATCATTCGTCGCTGGCAAATCCGCTCACGTATCTGCGGTTCTTTACGCATATTTTCGGACATGCGGGGTGGACGCATTTTATCGGGAACGCGTCGTATCTGCTGCTGCTCGGACCGATGCTGGAGGAAAAGCACGGATCGAAGGAACTGCTGGAGGTCATCGTGATCACGGCGTTTGTTCCCGCGCTGATCAATTATATTTTCTTTCCCCATATTGGTCTGCTGGGGGCGAGCGGCGTTGTGTTCGCGTTCATTCTGCTTGCTTCTTTTACCGGATTTGAGGAGGGCGAGATTCCGCTGACGTTTATTCTGGTTGCGGTGATCTTCATCGGGCAGCAGGTGTATGAAGGCATTGCCGTCAAAGACAATATCTCGCATATGGGGCATATTGTCGGCGGTATCCTCGGCGCCGCGAGCGGGTATCTGTTGAATAAGAAATCGCGGTAACATAAGCCGGTGAAGGTGGAAAAATACGTTATTTCACAGATTTGGAATGCAGATATTGACACCGTATATGACACCACATATAATAAGTGGTGAAAGGAATGATAATGGCAAAATGGGAGAAACTCTTAGCAAGAATATGTTCGCTTTCTAAAGATATACGTTTTGAAGAATTGAGAAAGGTATTAGAAAGTTATGGTTATAAACTGTATGCACCCAAGGGTGGAGGCAGCCATTATACGTTTCGTAAACAGGGATGTCAGCCAGTCACGATACCAAAGCATGAACCAATTAAAAAGGTATATGTGGAAATGGTGAAACGAATTGTAGAGAGTGAGGCGGGGTACGATGAAAACGCTTGATGAATATATGAAAATGTCATATCGGATGGAAATCGTGGAAGATCAGGATGAAGGCGGATATGTGGTTTCTTTTCCTGAACTGCCGGGATGCATTACATGTGGAGATACATTGGAGTCAGCGGTTTCCAATGCGCAGGATGCAAAAAAACAATGGATCACGGCGGCGCTGGAAGATGGAACAGAGGTACATGAGCCGGGGGACATTGAGGATTATTCCGGGCAGTTTAAGCTTAGGATACCCAAAAGCCTGCATCGTGCGCTTGCAGAGCATTCTAAGAGGGAAGGAATCAGCATGAATCAATATTGCTTATACCTTTTGGCCAGGAATGATGCGGCTTATACAAGATAAAATCTTGCGGTCATTTCGTAGAATACCTGCCCTGCAGGCGATTACTTCATTCTTATGCGGATGTGACCGCCGTTTCATCCATTGTTCCGGGCTTTTCCGCTGCGGAGCATGATTGCAAAGACGATCAGCGCCGCGATGTAAAATGGAATTTCAAGAATCAGCTGCTGCGGGATCGTTGGGGAAAAATCATCGGGGATGCCGCTCATAAATAAGCCGCTCGTAACGGTGCCGCCGAAATTATTCATGGCGTGAAAGATCGCGGCGGGATAGATCGAATTGGTTCTTTTCGTGAGCCACATCAGGAAGATTCCCGTACCTATGCAGAAAACGCACATACAGAGAATGCCAAGGTACGGATACCCTGGGTAATCCGTGCCGAAATTGTGCCCCTCCACGGTGAGCGGCGCGTGCCACAATCCCCACAGGACGCCGCCGACGATGACCGTTCCCGTCGTGCCGAGCAGAAGTTCCAGCTTTTGATTCATGTAGCCGCGCCAGCCAAATTCTTCTCCAAAGGTGTTAAACGCCATGAGCGGGGCTGTTGCAAGTGTGATAAGAATGGCGGACAAAGCCCCGGCAAAGCTAAAGTCCTTTCCGAGCTGCGACCAGTCTCCGCCGCCGATCGTAAGCGTCGCTAATATGCCCTGCGGGACCGCCAGCACGCTCACAGTGACTACCGCCAAGATGTAATATTTGAGATTTCCCTTCAGATTCAGGTGAAGCATACTGTCATGCCAGCCCTCATGCGTGAGTTTCCGGGTGATGAGATTGGCAAGCGCGGGCCCGTAGCCGACGATCCAGAAAAGCACGGGCATTTTGTTTGTTTCAAACCATTCGTGATAGCCGAATAGGTGATTAAACAGGATTGCGGGGATCCATGAGATTCCAAAGGCAAAAAACAGGAATATCATAAGCCTTTTAACTTCCAGCTTCTTATTTATCATAATCGTTGACTCCTTTCATAAACATCCCGCAGGATATTTTGTAGGAAAGCAAAAACGCCGCAAAAGCAAGATAGGGAAAAAGGCTGAGGATCAGCATGAGCAGATCGTATGTATTTCCGTCGAAAAACGAGACGATCAACTCCGCTGCCGCAAACTTCTTATCATCGGGCAGCAAAGTGAACGCGACGACCGCTGCTGCGCAGACTGACAGCAGAGAGATCATCTTCACCATGCCGCCCTTTTTCAAACCGTACCGGACCGTAAACGGAATGTCCAGTGCGATCACGAACATCGACAGGAACACGCCGGCCAGATAAAACGACGATATGCTCATTGTCAGTTCTTTTCCCGTCACAAAGTAATTCACGGTTGCAAGCAGTTCGTCCGCAAAGATTCCCGACACCATGTAGATCAGGTTTATCATCAGGACGATCCCGTATTTACGATAGAGGTATCCCTTTGTGCCCTGCGGCGTAGAAACGATGAAATACGCCCACAGCTTTTTGTCGTCGCCGTGAAAGGCCTCGCTCATCAGACCGCATACGATAAAGAATCCGGTCACAAACATCAGCATACGCACGAGAGGGTCCGCCGCCGTTTCAAAAATCTCGTCAACGCCGACACTGCCTGCGAGCGCGCCTATCGCCGTAAAGCAGAACGGGAACGCGGTCAGGACGATCGGCGTGAGCGCTGTTAAGACAAGCACAAGCCGATTCTGTCTGAGTTCCTTATACCATAGCCCGCTCACACCCGATTGCGCGATCGAAACGGCTTGAGGAGGTTCTGTTTTACTTTCAGGATTTTCTGCGCCTTGATACGCAAAACTGAGATTGTGATACACTGCAAAAAAACTCGCCGCCATTACTGCGAGCAGCAGCGGCACCGCCCATAAAAACGCCCCTGCCGTAAAAACGGGAAATTGGATAGAAAGATCATCGGCGGCGAGATCCTGTAAGCCGATCCCGTTTGCCTTGAGAATGATGACGACAGCGGCGGCCATCAATCCTGCCATTGCCATACCGGAGACATTCTGCATTTTTTTCAGCTCCGCGTTGTTTCTTGCCCGAAGCAGAAAGAGATCGTTCGGCAGCGAGAGCCCGAACACCGCCGTGAGAATCACAAGGTGCCAGACGACGTAGTTCGCGTTAAACGGCTCATGGATATAGGCGCATATTGCTGCAGCGTTGCCAAGGCTTATCAGCGTGAACGAAAGAATGACGGACAGCCTGAGGGCAAATTTCGCCGCCGCGCGTTCAAACGGTGTGATGGGGAGCGTGTAGGAGTAACTCAGCCATCCGGAATGGACGTCTGACTTGAAGCTCTCGTCCACAAGCAGCGACATGGCTGCAATAAGCGCCGTGACAATCATGATCGTGTGGGACACCATATATTGTTCATCGGCGCCAAGATCGTTTGCGCCGATGGAGACCAATAATCCCCATGCACCTGCCAGCCATATGAGCAGAAGCATCCCCTGCAACAGGATGCTTTTTCTTGATACCCGGAACTCCCGATAGATCAGTGATTGGAATTTCATTATTTCCACCTCGTTTCGTCCTTGTGAACATAATAGAGCATGATGTCGTCAAGGCTTGCGGCGTCGATGATTGCGCCGCCGTATTTACGCCGCGCTTTTTCGCGGTCTGAGAGCATAACCTCCGCACCGTATTCATGTTCGCGGATGCTTACGATGTCTGCTTTGTCGATGGCGTTCAGTTCGCTTTTGGCGCATTTCAGAATGCCGTGCGTTTCAAGAATCACATCCTTATAGCCCGTAAGCAGGATTTTTCCTTTGTCGATAAAAGTGATGCTGTCGGCGATCTTTTCAAGATCGCCTGTGATATGTGAGGACATCAGGATCGACCGCTCGCCGTTTTGCAGATATTCCATAAACAGGTGCAGAATCTCGTCGCGCACAACCGGGTCGAGTCCCGTTGTAGCCTCGTCCATAACTAACAGTTCCGCATTGTGCGACAATGCGCAGGCGATTTGCAGTTTCATTTTCATGCCTTTGGAATATTGCCCGATCTTCTTTTTGAACGGCAGCCCAAAGCGTTCAAGATATGCGGAATACACGGCGTTGTCCCATTCGGGATACAGCCCCTGAAAGATTCTCGCAATGTCCAGAGCGTTGAAAATATCGTGGAACGGAAGCTCGTCAAATACCACGGCAAGGCGGTTTTTGATCTCGTATTCGTCCTTCTTATGATGAAGTCCCAAAAGCCGGATCTCGCCGTCGTCAATGTCTGTGATGTTGAGCAGTCCGCGGATGGTAGTGGTCTTTCCGGCTCCGTTTTGTCCGATAAATCCCATAATGCTGCCTTTTGGGACGGCAAAGCTGATATTGTCGAGGGTAAAGCCCTCGTAACGCTTGGTTACGCCCGAAATTTCAATTGCGTTTTCGTATTCCATAAATTCTCCATTCTGCCCTCAAATCGGCGGGTTTCGTGTTATTTATTCCTCGCTGTTTACAAGGTCGAGCAGCTCATGCAGCTCGTCCATGGTAAGTCCGATCTTGCTTGCTTTTTCGCCCGCTTCAACAAGCAGAGCCTCGATAGACTTGATCTGCTCTTCGCGGAAAAGCTCGAAGTTCTGCGCCTTGACGAACGAACCCTTGCCCGTGTAGGATTCGATAAAACCGTCGCGTTCCAGCTCTTCATAGGCGCGTTTGGTAGTCATAAAGCTGATGCGGAGCTCCAGCGCCAGATTTCGCATAGACGGCAGCATATCGCCCTCGTTCAGCCTGCCGTCGAGGATCAGTGTCTTGATCTGATCGGCAATCTGTAAATAAATAGGCTTGTTGTCGGAATTGCTGATATGAATATCCATTTGGAGTTTGCTCCTTACTGTCCGATTGTATAACTACAATTTATACAATTATATCACCTGTATTGCATTTTGCCAAGGGGGAAATTTAGAATTGTGGTGATAAGAGTAAGAAGCGAAGCATTTCACGTCTGTTTCGCGATAAGACGCTTACTACATCACTACTACACCATTTATAAAAGAGCCTTGAAATGACAAGTACAAAATGTTTTATTTAGGATAAGCTATTTGTAAAAAATCACAAAATCTATTGCATTTTTCTGTATTTTTGAATATACTAAATGTAACAGAGTTGCCCGAAGTCTTTTGGACATTGGGGACCAGGCTGAGACTTGTGCTCAGCCTTTTTACGTTAAGGAGAGATTTTATGGATTTGAAAAAGCTTGAAATGTTTCGGTCATTTTCGGTATTGATATTTCTGCGAAAAATGGATATAATAAAAATGAAAATAGAAACTTCTGAAATATTTACAGAGGGAGATGGAGCGATGTTATATGATTATCTTATGGAGAACTATGGGGAAAATACCCCTATTTTTGTATCGAAGTTAAATGTAGAAGGATTGAATGAAAGCACATTGCGGGTTCAGATAAAAAAACTGGCAGATGCCGGAAAACTAAAGAGATTTGACACGGGTGTTTATTTTATTCCGAAAAAATCAATTTTCAAGTCGGGTTCCACGATTTCGCCAATGCAGGTGATCGAAAAAAGATATTTAAAGGATAAAGATGATGTGTTCGGTTATTTGAGCGGGTATATGCTTGTCAATATGCTTGGATTGACAACGCAGGTTCCGATGGTTTATGAGGTGGTGTCCAATCATGCTACCACGGATTACAGGAAAACTATGATAGGCAAAACCAGAGTGATTGTCAGACGGCCGAAGGTTGAGGTTACAAATGAGAATGTCAGGATTTTGCAGTTTCTTGATCTGATTAAGGATGTGGATGTTTATTCCGAAGAAGAGGGTGATGCTTTAAAAAAAAGGATAATCGAGATTATGAAGACGATGGATGTTACCTTTTCGGCGTTGGAACCGTATTTAAACTATTACCCGGAAAAGATATATAAAAATATGTACGAAACGGGGGTGCTTGCAGGTGTATTTGCATGAGGACAGGGAACAATTTGTAGATGCCGTAACAAAGTCGGTTCAGCATACGAATATGTCAGAAATGATTATTGAAAAGGATTATTATGTGACCATGATCTTAAGGCTTTTGTCACAAAAACTGCCATATGTGGTGTTTAAGGGTGGGACATCGCTGTCGAAGTGCCACAGGGTTATTAAGCGTTTTTCGGAGGATATAGACATAACAATTGATACTTCCCTGTCCCAAGGGGAGAAAAAGAAGTTGAAATATGCGCTTGTCGATATTGCGGAAGAATTAGGAATGAATATATCAAATTTGGAGGATACAAGGAGCGGAAGGGATTATAACAGATACCAAATTGAATATAAGAGTGCATTTGAAATAGGGGAGATTTCCATATCATCATTTGTCCTTTTGGAAACATCGTTTACGGCGGTTTCTTTTCCTGCCGTAATGATGTCCGTTACAAATTATATTGGCGGGGTAATGACGGAGGAGGCACCGGAAATGATAGGTGAATATCATATGGAACCTTTTGAGATGAAGGTACAGGGACTTGACCGTACATTGATTGACAAGGTGTTTGCCATCTGTGATTATTATATGCAAAATCGAATTAAAAAGCATTCAAGGCACATTTATGACATCTATAAGTTGCAGCCGCTTGTGAAGTCGGATGAGAGTTTCAAAAGGTTAGTGGAAGAAGTTAGAACCGTGAGAAAAAGTTCCAGCATATGTCCTTCTGCACAGGATGATGTGGATATTCCAGCACTTTTGCAACTGATTACAGAACAGGAAATTTATAAGGATGACTATCAAAATTTGACGGAGGCTCTGCTTGAGGAAGATGTCAGTTATGAAATGGCTGTTCAGGCAATAGAAAAAATACGAGTAAGCGGAAT
>JAMPAG010000060.1:0-13435 GCA_023667365.1 bacterium
TTCTCATTCGTTTCCTCCTGTTCCCATAGCACGCGGAAACAGGAGTCCGCCCGTCTCTTTTTTTCTTCTGCGCGCTATGCTTTTCTAAGTTGGTTGTGGATAAAAGCATAGATTACAAAAGAATGCCTGTTTGAATAAGCATTTAAGAAACGGCAGAGTGCCGTCTGACACGGATTGCCCGAAGATTGGCTGACCGCATTCGGAGTACGGTATCCATACAGAACGCCGCATAACCCAATGCGCATAAGACAGCCTTGAACAACTCCGTCAAAGAATATATGCTTTGTGCTGATTATACAAAAATCCAACCAACACGTCAAGACCATTTTAGGAATAATACACAAATTGCACAGGAAATTTCACAGGCCCAAAAGAACTGCCGTTGGCAAGCTCCAAAAGAACTGCCGTTGGCAAGCTCCAAAAGAACTGCCGTTGGCAGTTCTTTGAAAGGACGCTTTGCGTCCTTTTTTATGCCCGGATATGCAGTTCCACCGTACGCGCCGCCTTAAACTCCCGCCTGATGCTGCGATAGCGCAGCAGTAAGGTCTCTCCCCCGTACCGCCTGCGGTCGAGCAGTCCTAAGCGGATGCGCAGCTCATTCGTGTGAGACCGCCGGATAATCTGTTTGGTAAGTGGAACGACGCGCAGGCGTTCCTGCTCCTTTTTTGTCACACATGTGATGCCCGCGAAACGATAACGCCCCTTTTCATCCCTTGTATCCACGCGAACGCCGAAAAGAAGCACCCAGCCGCACAGCAGAGCCGCTGCAAACAGGATCACACAGACAGCGAGCAGCGGCGCGCCGCCATACTGCACATCCGCCCATGCGCCGCCATTTCCGCCCGCCTTTTGCAGAACCGCCGCCTCCTGTTCATTCGCCGATGTGAACCGTTCATTCTGAATGATCGTGTTCTCCTCATATATGCCGCCGTTTTCATCGGTGTTCTCTGCGCCGCTGTTCTCATCGCGATTCTCATCCGGACTTCCGCTCCCGTCATTCCCATACAGACTGCCGTTTCCGTCCATGGTGCCTGCACCATAGACCGATCCGTTTCCGTCTTCACTTTCATTTCCGCTCTGCCAGTCGCGTATCATACTTCCCACGCGCGGCAGTCCGCCCGGATAGTGCTGCGGGAGTGTTCCCGTTGCCTCGGACTGTGCCACGCCGCCGGAAGAACCGTTCGAGCCATAGCGCCCGCCCCATCCGTTTTTGCCGTTCTTCAAGCCGGTTCCGCCGTCTGCTCCCGTACCGTTCGAATCGTCCCCGTTTCTTCCCGTGCCGGTTCCCTTTCCGGTTCCGCCGCCTGCATTTCGATCGCTCTGCGCGTTCTGTCCTTTGCCGCTATTGCCGGTTCCGCCGCTGATCCCGCTCACACCTGCGCCCCGGTTTCCTGTTTCACTGCCGGCATTTCCCGTTCCGTCTGTCCCGTTCGATGCGCTTCCGTTCACTCCCGCATCGGTTCCGCCCGCGCCTAATCCGGTGCCTTCCGCTTTGTCTGTGCCGGTTCCTCCAACTCCCGGAGTACCCGTCTCGTCTATACCGGCTCCGATAGAACCGATACTGCCCGCTCCCGCGCCGGCTGAACCCATCGGGTTCCCGCTGCCGCCCGTACCTCCTGTTCCGCCTGCATTTCCGCCGTTCCCGGTTCCTGTCGTTCCGCCGCCATTTCCGGAACCTGCTGCGCCTCCGGCGCTGCCGCCCGGCGCAGACGTCGGCTGCGGTCTTTGTTTTTTCTCCGCCTGAAAGGACACACGCGTCACATTACCCGCCAGATCCTTCACCGCGATCTCAAGCGTTCCGCTGCCGGATAAAACAGCAGAATTTCCGGCCGAATAGGTAACTCCTCCGTCAAACGAGTAAGGCGCGTCCGAAAGACCTCCCTCGTTATCCTGCGCCTGGACGGTAACGGTCAGACCGCCGTCGTACCAGTTGTCAACAGACGGACTTGTCGATAAGGAAACTGTGGGCGGCGCTGTGTCAACCTTTGTTACGGTGGTCTCCGCCGTGCTGATATTGCCCACAGCGTCGCGCACGCTGACAGCATAAGTCCCGTTTTCCGTAACCGTATAGATATTCGAAGCACTCCAGGTTGCACCGCCGTCAAATGAATATGCCTCGGCGGCAAGTCCCGACTCCGCGTCGGAGGCGGCCGCAACGAGTTCTACGGACTTTCCCCACACATCGGACGACGCCTGAAACGAACTGATCGCAGGCGGTATATGATCGATATGATCCACCGTTATGGAAATCGTGGGGGAAAAATCCACATTTCCGCTCCCGCTCAGTCCCAATGTATAGGTGCCGTTTTCCGTCACATGAAGGCTCGAACCTCCCGACACGCCGTTCCAAAGGAAACCGGAAATGCTGATCCCTCCCTCATGCACGGAATAAGAGGCATTCAGATCAAGCTCTTTTGCCCAATCCTGTGTGGATTTCCCGCAAGAAAAAGACACTGCCGCAGCACCTCCTTTCCCACAGCTTATCTCGTAATACGTCGTCGTTCCCTTTCCGCTGCACCTTACGCCATCCACCTTAAACTGACCGCTCCATCTCGTACCGCACTGTCCGCACGTATATATGTATGCCGCCCCGCTGAAAGCGACGCTGACATTGTAGGAATTGCAGTCCCACGTCTCGCTTTTGCACGTGCCGTAGCAGCCGCCGCCGCTTTCACGGCTCCCGGTATGGCGGTGCGTCAGTTGTCCCGACTCCGCGTATGCCTCCGTCGTACAGCCGAAAAATACGGTCAGAAAGCAAAGCGCCGCCGCGATCGCTCCCACCGCTGTCGTTATTTTGTTTTTCATAAAAAATACCTCCCGTTTGTCAATGTTCTGTCTGTTAATTGTTGGAAATCACGATTGAATCAACCGCTGCATGTTCGGGACTGACTGTCCCATGAAATGCCTCTGCCTATGAGAAATCTCTTCAAAAAGTCCTGCGCAGACTTTTTCCAATTGGAAGCTTATTGTAGCATGAGATTTTTGATTTGTCTATTGATTTTATGCACAAAATTTTTTAATATAGAGTTAATAACACGAAAGATTCTGTTATATACATTAAAATACGAACTGCGCATCCGGACCGCGGCATCCTGCCCGGATCGGACTGCGCTATGAATAGAGGATACCATGGTCTTTTCCAGTCTGATGTTTATATTCCGGTTTCTCCCGGTCTTTTTGATCCTATATTTTATCACACCCGAGCGTTACCGCAACCTCACGCTTTTTGGCGGGAGTCTGATTTTTTATGCGATCGGGGAACCCATGCATCTGATCCTGCTCCTATTGTCCGTCTATATCAACCATCATCTCGGACTCTGCATTGCCCGCTGTCCCAGACGCCCCAGAAAACGTCAGTTTTATTTTGTGCTGGCAATGCTCTACAATTTTGGGATGCTTTTTGTATTCAAATACACGGATTTCCTGATTGAAAATATCAATCTGCTGACCGGATTCATCAGCCGTCATGCGGGAATCGCCATTCCTGCGATCCCGCTGCTCCATCTTGCGCTGCCGCTCGGTATCAGCTTTTATACGTTTCAGATCGCTTCTTATATTATTGATATTTACCGCGGCACCCAGAAGCCCGAACGCTCCATCGTCACGCTCGGCACGTATCTGTGTATGTTTCCGCAGTTGATTGCCGGTCCGATCGTCATGTATCCCGATGTCTCGGCATCGTTAAAAAAGCGTCATATCTCTCTTGAGGATTTTGAGGACGGACTAAAGACCTTTACGCTCGGACTCGGCTCAAAAGTGCTGCTCGCCAACCGTATCTTCCTTCTTTGGAACGACATTCAGGTGACGGGCTTTGACGGTATTTCGACGCCCCTTGCGTGGCTGGGCGCTTTTGCGTATTCTTTTCAGATCTTTTTCGATTTTTACGGATATTCCCTGATGGCGATCGGTCTTGGGCGGATGCTCGGCTTTTGCATCCCGGAAAATTTTCGTTTTCCGTACATGGCTGCCTCTGTCTCAGAATTCTGGCGGCGGTGGCATATCACGCTTGGCACATGGTTCCGCACATACATCTATATTCCCCTGGGCGGCAATCGGAACGGACTGCCGCGCACGATCCGCAACCTGTTCTTCGTCTGGGCACTGACCGGATTATGGCACGGTGCAAGCTGGAACTTCATTCTGTGGGGGCTTTTATTTTTTGTGCTGATCGCCTTGGAAAAACTGTTTCTCGGCAAGGTGTTCACGAAATGTCGTTTTCTCGGACATCTGTATATCATTGTTCTCATTCCGGTCACCTGGATCATTTTTTCGATCACGGATCTGCCTTCGCTCGGCGTTTATCTGACCAGGCTGTTTCCGTTCGTAAACGGCTCGTCTGTGTGGGTGTTCGGCACGCAGGATTATGTGTACGCGCTGAAAGATTTCGGTCCGCTCTTTGCGCTGTGTGTGCTTTTTTCTACGCCGCTGCCCGCAAAGCTGTACCGGAAACACAAAAAGAATCCGCTGACGATCCTTACCCTGCTCGGCATTTTCTGGCTGAGTATTTACTATCTGCTCGTCAGCGTCAACAATCCGTTCCTCTATTTCCGTTTTTAGGGAAACGCCGATGAAACCGCTTCCTTAGGTCGTTGATACAGAAAGGCATGATGATCTTTTATGAAAATAAAACGCATTCTTGGCAGCTTAACAAAAATACCGTTCCTCTGTCTCCTCGTCGTTACGCTCTCTTTTGCGGACGGGATTGACGACAGCATTCTTCCCTGGCCGTCGCCATTTCATATCAACCCGGCACATTTTGTCAGACCGGATGACGCCGCCAAGGCGGGTACGGACTCCCGCATGAACGGGGGCACGGACGGCTGGAACAGCGGCAACGCCTTTCAGACGAGCGCACAGCCCCATTCCGACTTGTCCCAGGCAGGCAATGACCTTTCCGTTGACGATAAAGAGGACGCCGGCGCTTACCGCAATACGGATACAGACGCTGAATACGGCACGGGTACAGGCACTGAATATCGCGGAAACAATATGGATGCAGACGGTGCGCTGGCTGGCGGTGACGGGAATGCACCGGCTGACGGTGCGCCGGCAAATGGCGATGGCGGAAATGCACCGGACGGCGATGGAATCGGCATGGGCAATCATACGGACGGGGTACCGGCAAACGGCGATGGAAATGCGCCGACCGGCGGTGACGGGAATGCACCGGACGGCGATGACGGGAATTCCGGCGGCGAAAGCGGTGCGTCCGGCGAATCCGGTACGGATACGCCATTTCCGGATTTGCCCGTACTTGGAGAAGACGGCCTTCCCCTCGTTCAATATATGGAGGTGGCGGACGACTATTTTGACGACGCCGTCTTTATCGGCGACTCCCGCACCCGGAGCCTCCAGCTCTATGCCAACTGGGAACACACTACTTTTTTGGCAGATACCGGACTGACGATCTATACCGTGCTCGATAAGAAGCTGACACCTTCCACAATGACTGTAAAAACAACCGTAACGGATTATCTGAGCAGCCACGAATTTAATAAAATATATCTGATGCTCGGCATCAATGAGCTTGGCACAGGCACCGCTGAAAGCTTCTGCAAGTCCTATAGCGAAGTTCTGGAGCAAATCCGCGCGCTGCAGCCGGACGCCATCATTTACCTTCAGGCGATCCTGCACATTTCCGCGGACAAGGATCGGGAGCATACTTATATTAACAACGCAGCGATCATTGAGCGCAATGAGGCATTGCGTTCGCTTGCAGATAATGAGCATATTTTCTTTTTGGACTCCAATCCCGCAGTCTGCGACGAAAACGGTTATCTGATCGACAGCTATACCTTCGACGGCGTTCATCTTCAGGCAAAATATGTGTACCTTTGGACGGATTATCTCAAGCAGCACGCGATCCTGCAGGAAGAACCCCCTGTTTTCCAAACGCCTTTTCCGTCACCGGAGCCGCGCGCGATCCAGTAAAAGTTTCTCTAATAGGTCAACCCTGAACGCTCATATACTGATACAAAAAGCTGACGGGTTCCGCTATGAAACATAAAAAAAAGGAATCAAACGAACAATCCTACTTAAGCTGGCTTTTGGAAAAGGGCATTCTCTCGCTCTGTCTGCTTTTTACGGTATTCGCGCTGATCACCGGCATTCAAAAGCAATTTCCGGAAGCGGTCGCCACCGGCAGCAGCGTCGGCGGCAGAAATCTGCCGATCTACTGCGTGGATACCCCTGATAAAAAGATCGCCCTGACCTTCGATGCGGCATGGGGAAACGAGGATACACAGAATATTCTGAACATTTTGGCAAAATATGACATCCATGTAACCTTTTTTATGACCGGTGGCTGGGTGGAAAGCTATCCCGATGATGTAAAATCCATTCTCGCCGCCGGTCACGACCTCGGCAATCACAGCGAAAACCACAAAAATATGAGCCAGCTTTCGGACGCGGAAAAGAAACAGGAGCTTATGAGCGTCCACGAGCGCGTCAAAGAGCTGACCGGCTATGAAATGTTTCTTTTCAGACCGCCCTACGGCGACTATGACAACGCCGTGATCCGCGTTGCGGAGGAATGCGGATATTATCCGATTCAGTGGGATGTGGATAGCCTCGACTGGAAAAATTACGGCGTGGACTCCATCATCCAGACCGTGTGCAATCACAAACATTTAGGGAACGGCTCGATTATTCTTTGCCATAACGGCGCAAAGTACACGGCGGAAGCGCTGGATACGCTGATCACAAACCTGATGGATGCCGGCTATGAATTTGTTCCGCTCTCCGAACTGATTCTGCGTGAAAACTACCACATGAATACGGAAGGACGACAGATTGCAGACTAAAAAAGGACGCAAAGCGTCCTTTCAAAGAACTGCCGTTGGCAGTTCTTTTGGAATCCGCCTCCAGCGGATTCTTCTGGAGCCTGCCGTTGACAGTTCTTTTGGAACCTGCTTATATTTCGCAAAACCAAATTTAGGAAACCCTTGAAAAATCAATCCGCTCATGCTAAAATATCATTATACCAAAGATGAACAAGTCTAATCGACATAATGAAAAGCTCTGGCGGAAACACCAGGGCTTTTCTATTCCTTTTAGAGCTCTTCCCGTTTGTCTTTGTATCTGCCGCCCTCAAAAAAGAAAAATATTCTTTTCCCCCTTGAGCTTTTGACAATTTCTGCTATAGTGTCATAGGGATACATAAAAGTCCAGACAAAATCCCGAAACAATATCATTGATCGATGAGGCGGCGTCATGGCAAATCAAAACACAACAATTACACTGGATAAACCAAAAAAACAGAGGGCATTGACAAAAGACCTGACAAAAGGAAATCCGATGTCGCTCATTCTCGGATTCTCGGTTCCACTCCTGTTCGGTATGCTGTTTCAGCAGTTTTACAGTCTGGTGGACACGATCATCGTCGGTAAATGTATCGACGCAAACGCACTTGCGGCGGTCGGCTCCACCGGCTCCATCAATTTTTTGATCATCGGCTTCTGTATCGGAATCTGCAGCGGCTTTTCCATCCCCGTTGCACAGCGCTTCGGCGCGGGGGATCATGCCGGCATGCGCAAAATGGTATGGAGCGGCGCATGGCTCTCGCTTGTTTTCGCTGTCATCATGACAGTGACCGTGTCCCTGTTCTGCGGGCAGATCCTTAAAGCGATGCATACACCCGAAGATATTTATGAACAGGCATATTCCTATATTTTTGTGATCTTTTTAGGTATTCCGGTCATATACCTTTATAACATGCTGTCCGGCATCATCCGCTCGCTCGGAGATAGCAAGACGCCTGTTATTTTTCTTGTTTTATCTTCCGTGCTCAACATCGTCCTCGATCTGCTGTTCATTTTAGTGTTTGACCTCAATGTGGCGGGCGCCGCATACGCAACGGTTCTTTCCCAGCTTGTGTCCGGCATCGCCTGTCTGGTCTTTATGATCCGCCGGTTCCCAATCCTGCGTCCCGAAAGCAAACATGAGTTATTATATGATGCACACTGCGGTAAAATTCTCTGTAATATGGGCATTCCGATGGGATTACAATACTCCATCACGGCGATCGGCTCCGTCATCTTACAGACGGCGGTCAACAATTTGGGGACAACAGCCGTCGCCGCCGTCACCGCCGGCAACCGTCTCGGCAATTTTTTAGTCTGTCCGTTTGACGCAATGGGATCGACCATGGCAACTTACGGCGGACAGAATATCGGCGCAAAAAAGACGAACCGCATCAAGGAGGGATTAAAAGCATGTACCCTGCTCGGCGCCGCATATTCTGCTATCGCTCTGCTCTTTATTCTTTTATGCGGCAGAACGCTGCTTTTGCTGTTCTTAAATGCAGCAGAGGCCGAGATCATCACGATGGCTTACCGCTTTCTTTGCATCAACAGTCTGTTCTATTTTCCGCTCGCCCTTGTTAATATCATCCGTTTTTTAATTCAAGGAATGGGCTATTCACGCTTTGCCATGCTTGCCGGTGTCTGTGAAATGGCGGCCCGCGCCCTTGTGGGCTTTTGCATTGTACCCGCATTCGGTTTCTATGCCGTCGGTTTTGCGAGCCCCGCGGCATGGATCTTTGCCGACGCGTTTCTTATCCCGGCATTTTTCCATGTTTATCACAAAACACAGAAGTTGTTTTCGCAGGTCTAAAAAAGAGTTCCGCTTGCATTTCCGGCAATTTCACTATACAACCGGCTCGGAATTTGGTATACTGAATCTAAGTTTTTTGTAACATAAGACGGGAAAGGAACGGACTTTTATGAACAAAAAAAGAGTAGTGGTTTCTCTTGGACACGAGGCGCTTGGCCATAACACAACTTCGCAGCAGTCTGCTGTCAGGGTGACGGCGGCGGCGCTTGCCGATCTGATCGAAGCGGACTGCCAGCTTACGATCACGCACAGCAACGGTCCCCAGGTCAGCATGATCCATAAGGCGATGAGCGAGCTGCACCGTGTTTATGCGGACTATACTCCGGCACCGATGTGCGTCTGCTCCGCCATGAGCCAGGGTTACGTCGGCTACGATATTCAGAATGCGTTGCGCGCACAGCTTTTAGAACGCGGGATTTCCACCCCGGTCAGCACCATTCTCACACAGGTCACGGTCGATCCTTACGACGAGGCCTTTTACGAACCGGATAAGGTCATCGGACGTGTGATGTCCGCCGAGGAGGCGGAAGCGGAGACAAAGAAAGGAAATTACGTCATCGGTCAGCCCGGCAGCGGTTTTCGGAGAGTTGTCGCCGCTCCTAAGCCAATCGACATTGTGGAAATTGATGCCATCCGCACACTCGCAGATGCAGGGCAGGCAGTCATCGCCTGCGGCGGCGGCGGTATTCCCGTTATCGAACAACAGCACGCCTTAAAAGGCGCTTCCGCCGTGATCGAGAAGGACAGCATCGCAGGCCTTCTCGCGGCAAAGCTGAAAGCAGAAATGCTGATCATTCTCACGAGTGTGGACGAGGTCTATCGCAATTACAAAAAAGAAAATGAGACCGCCATCCCCACCATGACGATCAGTGAGGCAAAAAGCCTGCTTGCTGAAAATCAGTTCGGTAAAGGGGATATGCTTCCCAAGATCGAGGCGGCGATCACCTATCTTACCCAGGTGCCGGATGGCAGCGTTTTGATCACTTCGCTCGGAAAGGTGGCAGACGCCATCAAAGGAAAAGCCGGCACATTGATCACTGCAGCCAAACCCGTCTGACAAAAAAAGCGCGCTTCGAGACTACGGAATTTCCTATATGTCAAAAATAGAGTTTGCGCCATGCGCAAACTCTATTTTTATGTCCATCCCTCGACGCAAATCTATGTGTCATAAATTCAAAATCCTGCGTGTCATAATTCCCTGTCAGATTTTCTTTTTATCAAAACCCTTGTATTTATGCCATTCTGACACTGACATTGACATCGCATCCTGTTATTGTTATCCCAAATATGACACACGTGTCACGCTCATATTATGTCTGTGTCATATCCGCGCCATAATCCCTGTCACAGTTTATGTCACAACTTATATTACCGCTTATGCTATCATCCGGATCAACCTCGGATTGAAAAACGCACGTTATTTATAACTCTGCCAGCCGTTCAAATACCCCTGAAATAGAAAGCCGCCCATATCCCGCTGATGTCAAGTAATTGTCACGAACTTTTTTCACTTTTTTTCAATCCAAAAGTCCGCAAACCTGCATAACTCCGCTCCGCTGATGATAAATAGCTGTCAAGTGCCACGGAAATTGATGGGAAGTTATTGCTAAGTTGTTTTCGCCTGGCTAATCCCCATGCCGCATTTTGCGGCATTGTCCACACTGAAGTTCCATTCTATCTCAACCCTCTTGTCCTTATAAGCATATACCCTTTTAATGAAAACATCAACCACCTCCTGTGTCAGTTCTTCCATATGGGAATACCGGATAATCTGCTTCATATCTTCCTCTGCCCTTTGGTATTCGTTTTCCAATTCTGCAAGTTTTTCTACGGTTTCTTTTTCTGCCACGGATAAAGAAGATAAATTTTCCGTAAGTTCTTTTGCCTTTCTTTGATATTCTGCAGCCGGAAGTTTCGCAAGCGCATATTTTTCATACAGCGCATCCTTTTCTGCCTGTACCTTCTTTTTCTCCTGCCTGTATCCGTCCACTTTCTTTTTTAATGCACCGATACCGGCTTTCTGAAAGGAAAACAGATTTTCTTTCTGCTTCATGGCATTGCCACGGAGCATCAGTTCCTTATTTAACATAAAAAGCACTGTTTCCTCCAACAGATCGGCGTTCATATAGGTACAGCACTCCGGTATCTGGAGCAGGGCATGTTTCCTGCACTCAAACCGCCTGTACTTATTCTTTCCCCGAATTGGTTTATAATTTAGGGAATATCCGCAGCCGCCACAATACAGTTTCCCAGTCAGCGGGTGCTTCTCCCTGTTCCGCTTCGTAGAGTGTTCCGGTCTGAACGCCGAAACCTGCTCAAAGATTTCCTCTGAAATAAGCGCTTCATGGTGGTCAGGTATCACTTTCCAATCTTCTCTCGGCACAGCCATACCGTCCTTGCTCCCCACTGACTTTCTGACGGATTTCCCATACGCCATTTCTCCAAGATAAAAACGGTTATTCAGGATATTCCTGATTGCCTGGCTGCTCCATGTATGGAATTTTCCATCCTGCGCCTTGCTGCCCGGCTTACGGATCTGTGTGATTGTTGGTACATTTTCCTCATAAAGCTGCCTTGCTATCTGTGTACTGCTTTTACCCTGTATGGCAAGGGAAAAAATATGGCGTACAATTCCTGCTTCTTTCTCATTTACTATGACAGCATTTTTTACTTCCCTGCTTTTCTCATATCCGAAAGGAACCTGTCCGAAAACATACTCGCCATTCACACACTTATTTTCAAAAGAAGTTTTTACCTTGACCGATACATCTTTGCTGTATAAATCATATAAAAGTGTCTGGAACGCCGTATCGATCTCTATGGTGCTTCCATGATGCTCCCTGCTGTCATAATGGTCATTAAGTGCAATAAAGCGGATGCCCATAAAAGGGAATATCTGGTTCAGATAGGTTCCCATCTCAATATAATCCCTTGAAAACCGGGACATATCCTTCACGATGATACAGCGTATCTTGTTTGCCCTTACCTCCTTTAACAGTTTCTGCATACCCGGTCTTTCCATATTTGTTCCGGAGTAGCCATCATCACTAAATTCTATGACTTCACACTTTGAAAGTTCTGGATCGTGATGTATGTATTCTAAAATCTGCTTTCTCTGGTTCCCGATGCTGTTGCTCTCATCCTGAGTAAAACTGCCATCTTCGATAGCCCTTTTGTCCTCTAAAGATAAGCGTAAATACATTGCAAGCCTATCCATTACCTCACCCCTTCCATGCTGTCAGCCGTAACCGTAAAAAGAACTTCTATCCTTTTCCCCGGATAAACATATATCTTTGAAATAAAAGCCTCCACTACGTCTTTTGTTAAATCTTTTCCGCTTTTTAACTTTAAAAGCGCTTTTATGGCTGCCAGATACTTTGCTTCAAACTTTTCCAGTGCCTTTTTTTCTTTTTCACATTCCTGCTGCTGTTTCTTAAGCTCCTCCAGCCTGTCCTCCTGCTTCATTTTATAGGACACATAATCTTTCTGAAGCATTTTCCCGGCACGGTAATCCATATATACGCTGCCTTCCTCTTCACGGAAACGTCTTATCTTTCCCTCTGTCTCACTTAATCGTTGCTCTGCCTTTTTTACTGCCTCTGCTATCCTTTCCCTTCCATATTCCATGTAACGCTTTGGTTTGCTAAGGAAAACCTCAAATTCGATACGGATAAGAGGAAGCAATATATCCAAAAGCTCATTTTTTGATATGCGGTTCGATTCCGGGCATACTGTAACCTTCGTCTGCCCGCCATTCAGGCAGAAATATCCGTCAAGCCTTGCTTTCTCCCCGTCTGCATACTGCTTCACATAGCTGCTGCGTGTCATTTTCCTGCCACACACTCCACAGTACAGCACATTGTCAAAGATATTTTCCTCTATCGGATAACCCTTTGTGGGATGCTTATGCGCCGCTGTCCTTGCTTTTATCCTCTTGCCAGCCTCCGCTGCACTTCTGTACAATTCTTCCCCGACTAAAGGCTCATGTGCGCCTTCTGTAACCACCCAGTCATCCTCCGGTTTATGGATACGGTTTTTCTCGTCCCTTGCGGTAATGCTGGTCTTTCCCTGTACTAAGGTTCCGGCGTAAGTTTTACTTGTTATAATTCTCTCTACTGCGCCTTTATCCCACCCCTTATAAGGAACAGCATCGGCGGAATGGTACACTTCCGGGGAATAGTATACATTCCCTGTTTTCTTGTACTGATACGGAGGATTGATACGCCTGCGGTTCAGTTCATCGGCTACAGCAGTATAACTTTCCGTTTTAACAAATCTCTCATAAATAAACTTTACGATGCTTTTTGTATTCTCGTCAGGCAGCAGCACTCGGCGCTTTCCCTTCCACTCTGCCTTATATCCATATGGCGGAGGTCCGCCTACATAGGAGCCTTCCTCCCTCCTCTGTTTTAAATGCAGCTTCGCTTTTTTAGAAAAGTCCTTTGCATACATATCATTTACAAGGTTCTTGATTTCAGAAGCCATCTGCTTATTATCATTCCCCTCTTTTCCGGTATCAAAGCCATCTGCAACCGCAATAAACCTCACCCCCAAAAAAGGAAATATCTTTTCAATATAATTGCCTGCCTCCAGATAGTTCCTGCCAAACCTTGACAAATCTTTTACAATGACACAGTTGATTTCTCCAAGCCGTATATCCTGCAGCAGCCGCAGAAAGCCTTCCCTTTCAAAGTTGCTTCCTGTCTTCCCCAAATCGGTATAACATTCCACAACATCTATCACTTCCCCGGTTTTCTGCCCGTTAAATTCTTCCACGAATTTCTTTGCTATCTCCACCTGAACCTCAACAGATTCATTCTTT
>JAMPAG010000060.1:13535-15961 GCA_023667365.1 bacterium
TTCTTCCACGAATTTCTTTGCTATCTCCACCTGAACCTCAACAGATTCATTCTTTTTCGTATCCTGGTCTGAGGAAAGCCTTGCATATATCCCTGCTTTATATCTTACTTCATCACGCCTTGCTTCTGTCTGCTGTCCTGATGCTTTTCTTTTGGATATTCTTCCCATTCTTATGCACTCCTTTCTGTCAAACGATGCTTCGTTTGACGTTCTTTCGTTTTCTGTCCTGACACTTTCTTATTTACTTCCTGCATGATACGGTATTGATTCATATAATAAAATTCAACTTCCAGTCTTTTATTTTCAAATACTGTAATTGCTTTTACCATGCTGCAAAGGGTATGACGGTCGATCTCTTTCAGCTCCGAGCTCTCCTGCATTGTCTTTAGCCGTGCCGCTGACATGACGCCGTTCTTAAACAGTTCTTTAATCATATCTTCCTGCTTTTTCTGCGCTTCTTCATACTCTGAGGCTTTCCGCTTAAAATCCCCATGCAGCCTTTCAAATTCCTCCTTCGTAATAACTCCCTGCCGTAAATCCTCATACAGACCGGAACAAAGGGAATAATATTTATCCTGTTCCCCTTTCAGTCTCGCAATCTCTGTATCATAATGGACGATTGACTCAAAATTCGTTTCCATTTCCAAAGCCTTTTCAAACATCTGTTTCTCTTCCAAAAAACAATTAGCATAACGTCGGATCATCTCTGCAATTATCCCTTTTAACTGTTCTTCTTCTATGCTGTGCCTGCTGCAGCCATCGCCACGGTTTTTTGTGGAACAGATGTAATAGACCTTGCGTGTGTCTTTATAGCGGTTCATCCGCCTGATCATCTGTTCCCCGCAATCCCCACAGAACAAAATTCCCGTAAACAGACTGTTTTCCTCTGTTACCGTACTTACCCTGCCATCCGCTTTCAATAAGTTCTGGACAATATGGAACTGATCCTCCGATATAATCGCCTCATGGGTATTCTCCACTTTTATCCACTCTTCCTGTGGCTTATCTACGCTTTTTTTCAGCTTATAATTGATCTTCTCTCTTTTGCCCTGCACCATATGCCCTAAATAAGTTTCATTTGTCAGTATCCGTTTTACGGTAGAGCTGCTCCACTGTGATTTTACCGCACCGGAAAACCCGCCTTTATAATTTCCCGTAGATTTTTTATATTCCTTTGGCGAAAGGATGCCCAGCCCATTCAGCTTTTCTGCAATCGCAGATACGGCCATTCCTTCCATCTTCCATGCAAATATCTTTCTGACTATATTCGCTGCGTATTGGTCAGGTACAAGGCGGCTTTTGTCATTTTCAGCTTTCTTATATCCGTAGAGGGCAAATGGGGCAATACATTCCCCATTCTTCCTCTTTACCTCAAACTGGCTTTTTACTTTGGTGGAAATATCCCTGCAATAAGAATCATTGATAAAATTCTTGACCGGAAGAACGATGCCGCTTTCCGATACATCTGCCTGAAAGCTGTCATAGTGGTCTGTAAGCGCAATAAAGCGCACGGAAAGAGCCGGAAATATCTTCTGAATATACCTTCCGGATTCAATATAATCACGTCCAAAACGGGAAAGATCCTTTACGATGACGCAATTTACCTTCCCTGCCTCAATGTCGCTTATCATTCTCTTAAATTCTGGTCTGTCGAAATTACTGCCTGAAAATCCATCATCAACATAAATATCATAAAGTTCTATATCCTGCTGTTCATGGATAAAGGCCCTGATCAGCTCCCTCTGATTTCCGATACTGTTGCTCTCGGATTTCAGATTGCCCTCCCTGTCTGTCACATCCCCGACATCACTGTCGTCCCTTGAAAGACGGAGATACATAGCTGCTAGAAATTGTTTCCTATTCATTCTATCACTCCTGACTTACGATTATTCAGCTAATATTAACCGTAAATCAAAAGCAACCACTGATTTGTCCTGATTTAAGATTAACATAACTTTTTGATTCTTTCAAGGCTTTCTATAAGATTCAGATATGAATTTCTGCTAAATGCCTCAAATATTCTTCCATCTTATCATCTATGGTCGGTCCCTCCTTTTGAAACCGTACTTTTACCACATAATCCCCAATACGGTGAATAAAGAGGTTATTGGTCTGTTCTGCAAAGAGTGCCAGTTTTTTTTCGACCGGAAGTTTCGTATCAATCTTAATATCCCTGATATCTGTCAGACTATTGATATCCACTGTCCGAACATCCACCGCTTCCATTGCATCCAATTCTTCATTCGATATATCAAACACTGCAATCCCCTCCGGCACCATTTCTTACTATTTTTATTCTTCTATCAGATTGTCCTATGACATACAAAAGCTGTATGTAAAAAGCCGGACAAACGCCCGGCTCCAAAAGGTATGGAGCTATACTATAAAAGTAGACACAATCATGCACCATCTGTTACAATTATCTA
>JAMPAG010000061.1 GCA_023667365.1 bacterium
GACACATAAATCGTCTTTCGTCTGATTCTTCGTGATACGCTCTTTCACCGCTATGTAGGCTTCCATCGTCTTATGCCGGTTCAGATGATCGGGCGTGATATTTAAGATTGCGGACACATGCGGATGAAAATCCACGATCGTCTCCAGCTGAAAGCTGCTGATCTCCGCCACCGTATAACTCAGCGGCGTCGTTTTTAACACCGCCTCCGTATAGGGCGCCCCGATATTGCCGACCACGAACGTATTGCCGTAATGTTCCTGCATGATCTGGCCGACGAGCGTTGTCGTCGTCGTCTTTCCGTTCGTTCCGGTGATCGCCGCTACCGTTCCCTGCTCTTTTGCATAGGCGAGCTCGATCTCGCCCCAGATCGGGATGCCGGACTGCCTCAGCTCCTCCACAAAGGGCGAATCCACCGGCACGCCGGGGCTTAAAACCGCAAGCTTTATCTCATTTCTGATCTCGTCGGGAAGACTCTTCGTGCGAATCTCCACGGTCGGATAATCTTTCAGTTTCTCCGCCAGTTCCCGCACGGAAAGCTTCTCGTTCTCGTCAAACAGGACGGGCCTCTCCTTGCATTTTACAAGCATTTCTGCCGCGCCGATACCGCTTTTTCCCGCACCGACGACCAGCACCCTGCCATCCTTCCATTCCACATCGTTCTTTGGTTCCATGCAGACCATACCTTTCTGTTCCAGACTCTCTCCCTTTCCGCTGTTACGCAGAATCGTCATCGTCCTCCGCAGCCGCCGTAAGCGGTCGGAAACGCTTCTCCCGTCACCAGACTCCCTGCAGCGCAAGCAGGCACAAAAGCGCCGTCACGATGGAAAAGACTGCGACCACGCGCGTCTCCGACCACCCGCACAGTTCAAAATGATGATGGATCGGCGCCATCTTGAAAATCCGTTTTCCATGCGTCGCCTTAAAATACGTCACCTGCAAAATATCGGAAAGCGTCTCGATCATATAAATAAATCCGACGATCGGAATAAACAGCGGCATCTGCGTCATATACGCCATACCCGCCACAAAACCGCCGAGCGCGAGTGATCCCGTATCGCCCATAAACACTTTCGCCGGATACACATTAAAGAGCAGGAATCCCAACAGGGCGCCCACGACCGCACAGGTGATCGGCGAGAGCCCGTTCGCCGTGCCGATGCTCACGACCGCAAAAAACGTCGCCACCATGACCGTAACGCTGCTTGCCAGTCCATCCAGCCCATCCGTTAAATTCGTTCCGTTCACCGTCGCGATCACGATAAAAAACATCGCCGGGATCGTGAATACGCCGAGTTCTAAATAGTGCCCCTCCCAAAACGGGATCTTCATATCCAAAAGAACATCCGTATAGCGCATAATATATAGTACAAACACGCTCGTCACGATAAGCTGACCGAGCATTTTCTGCCATGCCTTTAAGCCCAGCGAGCGCTTGAGCACGACCTTAATATAATCGTCAACAAAACCGACAAGCCCGAATCCCAGCGTCAAAAAGAGTACCGGAACGATCTTCGGGTAATCTTTTACATAAATCAGCGACGTAATCGTCACCGCCAGCAGGATCACGATCCCCCCCATTGTCGGCGTCCCCGACTTTTTTAAGTGGGACTGCGGTCCCTCGCCCCGCTCCGTCTGTCCCACTTTCAGCTTTCTTAAAAAAGGAATCAAAATCGGCGCGCATACGGCGCTTATCCCAAACGAAATCAATATCGGCAACAAAATACTTACATCCACCATGACCTTAGCCCGCTCCCGGTTTTTTCTGACTATTGATGTTCTCTGCTGCGCATCCTTCCCGAACACAGCGCACAGCATTCTAAAACAAATTTCATCATATCACGTTTCCTATCCCAATGCAAATCTGCGCGCGGGATTTTCTTTCATCAGTTTCCCGCTTCATTCCTCCATATAAGGAAGGATATTTTCGAACAACACCCGTGCGACAGGCGCAGCCACCTGCCCGCCGTAGTACACGCCCTGCGGATTGTGAATGACCACAAGCGCAAGTACCGTGGGATCGTCTGCAGGCGCAAATCCGATAAAGGAGGCAATGTAACGTCCGCTTCCGCGCGGAAGCGTCTGGCTCGTCGCCGTCTTCCCGCCGACACGGTAGCCCTCGACATACCCGTTTTTTCCCGTACCCTCCGCCACAACCTGCTCTAACAGATAACGAAGCGTCTCTGACGTCTTCTCCGACACGATCCGCTCCCCCATGCCGTTTGCAAACAGGTTTGTCGAACCGTCCGACGCGCTCTGCGTATACATTGCAAGATGGGGTGTGATCCTTTTTCCGCCATTGACCAAGGACGCTGCGGTCGCAGCCATCTTGATGGGCGTGATCTGGAACGACTGTCCGAACGAAACCGTGGCAAGCTCCACCATTCCCATGTTTTCCGGCTTATGCATGATCGTTCCCGCCTCACCCGGCAGGTCGATCCCTGTTTTTTCCAACAAGCCGAACTGTTCAAAATAGCGGTAATAATTTTCCACGCCCAGTCGCAGTCCGACCGTAATGAATACCGGATTGCACGAATTCATGATTCCCTGTACAAATGTCTCGGAACCGTGCCCCGCCACCTTATGACAGCGGATCCTTCTATCCTCCACCATGATATAGCCCGGACAGTGAAAGTGATCCTCCAAAGAGACAACGCCTTCCTCGAGACCTGCCGCCGCCGTGATGATCTTAAACGCAGAACCCGGCTCATACGTATCGCTGATGCAGGCGTTACGCCACATTTGATTCCTCGCATTCTGAATCTCATCCTGCGTCATCATGCCCGTATCCGCATCTTCCGGCAGGGCAAACGGGTTGTTTAAGTCAAATTCCGGAACATCCGCCATCGCATAGATTTCCCCGTTCTGCGGATTCATAACAATAATGGAAACACGCTCCGCCTGCTTTGCCGCCATGACCTGTCTTGCAAGCTGTGTCGCGTAGGACTGCATATTGATGTCCAGCGTCAGATACAGATCCTGTCCCGCGACCGGTTCCCTGCGGTTTTCGCCCGCATCGCTGACCTCCACGCCGCGCGCATCCGTCACCGAAAGAATCAGGCCGTCCGTCCCTTTCAGATAACGCTCGTATGCAACCTCTATTCCGATAATTCCCTGATTGTCGCCACCCGTAAAGCCGAGCACCTTCGACGCCAGCTCGCCGTACGGATAGAAGCGCTGGTAATCCTCATCCACTTTCACACCGTCCAGATGCCGGTTCCTGATTCTGTCCCCGACTTCTTTCGACACATTGCTTTTTATTTTTTCAATGGAGGTATACTTCTCCACCCTGCGGCGCACATATTCTTCGCTTAACCCCAGCTCCTCGCTCAGTGCGCGCACGACCTCATCGGCGTCCGTGATCTGACTGTGAATGACGGAGACCGTACACACGGACCGGTTCGACGCAAGCAGCTCGCCGTTTCGGTCATAAATGCACCCGCGCGCCGCCTTGATCACACGTTCCCTCTCATGAAGCTCCTGTGCGACCGCCGTATAATAATCGGAGCAAAAGATCATCAGATAGGCAACGCGCCCGCAAAGCGCCATAAAAAGGAGCATACAGCAGACCGTATAGATCACCAGCTTCTTTCTGTTCGCGGTCTTGTTCCTCCGGGAAACTCCCCACGCCGCTCTGATCCTGACTTTCTTCATGAATCGAACCCCATAAAAGCCTTCTCTATCATTGTATTCCGCTTTTACAAGGTTATTCATTCCCTCATTCGTTATTCATGCGGGCTCACCAGCGGACTCCCCGGTTCGATCGGCTCGCCCGTTTCGGGATCTAAAAATTCTCCTGTCAGCGGGTCGATGGCATATCCGGTCTCGGGATCGTAGTGTATGGTATGTTCCGGCATGCCGCCCGCCCCGTCTCCTCCGCCGGTTCCGCTTCCGTCTGTGCCGCTCTGTCCGTCACCGCCCGTCCCGGTTCCGTCTGTGCCGCTCTGTCCGTCACCGCCCGTCCCGGTCCCGTCTGCGCCTGTCTGTCCGTCTTCGCCTGTCCCGGTTCCGTCTGTTCCATCGCCGGTCGTCTCCGGCCGCGTTACCGAATTCATTTCCAGCTGATCGAGCTCTTCCCGCTCCGCATCCGATAATTCTTCCGTCATCGGAATGCCGAGATACGGAAGCACCTCCGTTAAGATTTCCCGCACAATTTCGCTTGCCAGGCGGGAATTGTCCTGCTTATACTGATTGGCGCGGTCAACAACCACGTAGATTGCAACCTGCGGATGATTCGCCGGCACATAACCGATAAAGGAAACGACATAGTTGATGCCGTCACGCGGTACCACCTCCGCCGTACCGGTCTTTCCTCCCATCGAGTATCCCGCCGGGCGGGCAGCACCTCCCGTACCTGTATCCACAACGGCATTACAGTACCCGACGATCCGGTCGGAAACCGCGGTGGAAACCGTCTGTTTCAAAATACGCGGTTCGATATTGCGCACGGTTGCGCCGTCCGCGTTCAAAACGCGGCTTACCACATGGGGTTCATAATAGTATCCGCCGTTGATCAGCGAGCAATACGCGGTCATGAGCTGGATCATCGTCACGTTGAATCCCTGCCCGAAGCTCGACGTCGCAAGTTCCGCCTCATGCATGGTCTTTTCCGTATAAACAACCGCATCCGTCCGCGCCTCTCCCGCAAGATCGATATTGGTCCGAAGTCCGAAATTAAAAACGGATTCGTATTTTAGCATATTCGTTTTTCCGATCGCCGCGCCCATGTGCATCAGCGCTACGTTACAGGAGCTCTCCATCGCCCCCTGCACTGTCACCTCGCCGTGTCCCATTCTGTTATGGCAGTGAATATCGTAATCCGCCACAGTCAGGTAACCGTTACACATATAATGCTCGTTTCCGGTAAGCGCTCCCGTCTCTAAACCCGTCGCTACGGTAAACGGTTTCATGGTCGATCCCGGCTCGTAAGTGCTCGAAATACAAAAATTCTGCCAAAGCTGATTGACGATCGCAGTGTATTCCTCCTGCGTCATCGCATCAATCTCCTCTTCCGTATAGAGTGCGCTGATGTCGTACGGATTATTACAATCAAACGTCGGATAGCTTGCCATCGCCAGGATTTCCCCGTTATTGGGATTCATGATGATACAGCCCATATTGTACGCACCGAGCCCGTCCCGGTATTCGTTCTCATGCGCATCATTGAACGCTTTGAGCTTCCGCTCTACGATGCTCTGGATATGTGCGTCAATGGTCGATACGAGGGTGTAACCGTCCTGGGCTGGCACCGTTGTGCGCTCCAGATCGGAATCATCGTTTAAGTACCCGTACTCCCTGCCGTTCGTCCCGCACAATTCTTCATTATAAAACTGCTCCAGCCCGTACATGCCCGTATTATCGTTTCCCGTAAAGCCGATCACATCACAGGCGAGCGAGCCGTTCGGGTAGTTTCGCTGATATTCTTCCTCAAACCATACGCCCGCCACATTCGGATATTCGCCCGGATTGTTGTCGATCTCCATAAACGCGCTGATCTCTTCATAGGGCATCCTGCGCAAAAGAACATAGTACTGTGACGCGGGATGATCGATGATATACTGTCTGAGCGCCGCAATATCCACATCAAAACATTGGTCGAGCGCCGCGAGTGTCGGCTCCAGATAGTCTTCATCGGAGAGGATCTCTTTACTGTCAATGATCAGATTATAGACTTTCCGGCTTGTCGCCAGTACCGTTCCGTTACAGTCTACAATGTTTCCTCTTTTGAAGGGGATCGTCGTACTGCTGTATTCCTGCTGGGATAACACCTGTCGTTTATAGCTGTCGCCATGATCGCGCACGAGCATGTAAAGCCGCACGCTAAGCGCAGCAAAAGCCAGCACTACTGCCACGACCAGCACCACCAGCTTTTTCTGCATTTTGATTGTGAACTTGTTCTTTTGATTCCGCTTTTCTTTATCCTGCCTGCGTGAAGCCACTTTGCTACCTCTGTTTTTCTTTTTCATCCGCTATGATTGTTGGCGCAATTCCAAAAGAACTGCAGAAGGCAGTTCTTTGAAAGCGTGCGAAGCACGATTTTTTATTCCTGAGGAATCTCCGCGTATTTGCGCGCATAATCGTCGCCGCCGCCTTCCACCCGGATGATCTGCCCTTCCGAGGCATACTTCATGCCCAGTTCGCAAATGGCGATCCTTTTGACTTCCTCAAGGTCAACGGAACTGTTGATCCTTGTTTCGTACTCGTCATTATCCTGCCGCAGCGCATGAAGCTCGCTCTCCATGCGGGAAACCCGCTTTACACTGTTGGTAATATCGGATTGTAAATTGATGTATCCGATCAGAACAACTGCGGCGAGCGCAAGCGCGCCGACCAGAAACGCAACGTACCCAAAGTTCATCTGTACCGCCTTTTCTCTGTTCTTACGGGCAGTATGATTTGGCTTCTTCTTCGGCGCCTCCTCGAGCAGTTCCTCAAAGCTCGGCTCTCTTACCGCTGTGCCGTGCTGATACGCATACGATCCGCTCCGGGAATACGCCCGCTCCGGCGCGGTCTGTCTCTGTCCGGCGCCTTCTTTTGACATGGCTGTGCTCTGTTGTCTCCGTGCGTCGCGCTCTCCCTGCATGGCTGTGCTCCGTTGTCTCCGTGCGTCGCGCTCTCCCGTCATGGATGCGCTCTGTTGTCTCCGTGTGTCGCGCTCTCCCTGCATGGCTGTGCTCCGTTGTCCCGGTCTGTCATATCTATCGTCATAAGACCTGTAAGCGCCCGATCTTTGGCGGCTCTGTATCTGCTGTCTTTCTCTGCTCATCCTGTTTCCACATCCTCCCGTGTCGGACCGCACTCCCATACAGGCGTACAAGGCTTGTCCGCCTTCGCGTCCGACTGATTTTTACTTTCTCTCAAAGATCCTCAGCTTCGCGCTTTTGGACCGTTTATTTTTTTCTAACTCCTCTTCGGACGGCAGGATCGGTTTCCGGTTGACCTGCCTTCCTTTTGATACCTTTCCGCATACGCATACTGGAAAATCCGGCGGACAAGTACACGGGTTCTCGTTTTTGCGAAACGCCGTCTTCACGATCCGGTCTTCCAGCGAGTGAAATGTGATGATGCTGATCCGCCCGCCCGGATTCAAAAATGAGATCATTTCATCCAAAGAATCCCGTAACACATCCAGTTCACGGTTGCACGCGATCCGGATTGCCTGAAATGTTTTTTTTGCCGGATGACCGTTTGTGCGCAGTTTTGCCGGAATCGACTGCTTAATGATCCCGCACAATTCCCCGGTTGTCTCAATGGGCTTGTCCTTTCTTGCCGCCGCAATGTGTTTCGCGATATTTTTCGCAAACTGTTCCTCACCGTAATCGCAGATGATATGATACAGTTCCGTCTCGGAATACTCGTTGACGATCTCCCGCGCAGTCAGGCTCTGGCGGTCATCCATCCTCATGTCAAGCGGCGCGTCCTGTTGATAACTGAAACCGCGGTCCGCCGTGTCCAGCTGGTAGGAAGAGACGCCCAGGTCCAACAGAATCCCGTCCGCACTCATGACGCCCATTTCCCGCAGTCTTTGAACCGCATTGCAGTAATTATCCCTTATGATTGTGACCCGGCTGCCAAAAGGCGACAGCCGTTTCGACGACGCCGCGACCGCGTCCGCATCCTGATCGATTCCATATAGCTTTCCCCGCTCTCCGAGCCTCGTGCAGATCTCATAAGAATGCCCGCCGCCGCCGAGCGTGCCGTCCACATAAATGCCGTCCGGCTTGATCTGAAGCGAATCCACCGTCTCATAGAGCATGACGGACTGATGCCCGAACTCCATTTGTATGTTCCTTTCGTTTACAAAATCCCGTACGCGGTCAGGCTCTGCGCAAATTCTTCCATATCTTCATAATCGACCGCGCCGTCATAGCGTTCTTTCGACCAAATCTCCGCGCGTCTGCCGACGCCGATCAACACAACATCCTTTTCGATCGCCGCGAACTGCCTGAGATTCTGCGGCAGGAGAATCCTGCCCTGCTTGTCAACCTCTGCGTCCGCCGCTCCCGCAAGAAAGAATCTCGTAAATTGTCTTGCTCCTTTATCCGTCATCGGTAACGCCGCCAGCTTCTCCGTCAGCGCCGCCCATTCGTTCCCGTCAAATACGAACAGACAGCCATCCAATCCCTTCGTCACAACAAATTTC
The DNA here is from genome assembly GCA_023667365.1 of bacterium. Taxonomy (GTDB): domain Bacteria; phylum Bacillota; class Clostridia; order Lachnospirales; family Lachnospiraceae; genus DLAJ01. The sequence goes on from JAMPAG010000061.1 coordinate 8,142, forward strand.
TCGCCGAGACTTTCTCTGAATTTTGCCGGGAATGTCAGCCTGCCCTTGATGTCCACTGTGTGGTTGTACTCACCTGTAAACATCATACGTCACCGCCCCGTGGAGCTGCCACTGTGATCCCTCGTGAACGATTTTACCCACTATCGGGTCTTAAATCTGCCACTTTCATCCACTAAGGACCACTTTTCTCCACTTACAAGGCTATTCTACATGAGAAATGCGCTTCTTGCAAGCGTTTTATGAAAATTGTCCGAAAATTTTTGTGTAAATTCTATTTTGTCGAACATATGTTTTTGCCCTTTCCTTTTTCGGAGGCATTTTGCATTCCCACCCCAGCTTCGTATTCCTATGGCATACAGCGGCATGAAGCCGGCAGCGAATATCATTCTGCTTTCAAAAGCGTATATTCTGTGTTATGATCCTATCAATCGGGATTTGCGGAGAGTAAAGAATTATAAACTCAGGATGACAATAAAAGCAGAGGAACAAGATGAAAAAATTTATGAAACAGACCGCCGTACCATTCTGTTGCATGATGTGTTTCCTTCATGCGTGCGGCGAACCGGACGTTCAGGAAATAGAGAAGAAAGACATTACCGAACAGCAGGAAAGAGCTGAGGGAGCTGCGGAAATTCAGGAAATAGAAAATAATGACATTACAGATCAGCAGGAAGTGTCTGTAGAAATCGAGGAAATTCAAGAAATAGAAAATAATGACATTACAGAACATCAGGAAGAATCTGTGGAAGTCGAGGACATCTTTGATTTAGATACGTTCTATCAAAACCCTGCCCTGCAAGAATACAAGGACATTCGAAATCTTGAGGAAAGTTACAGTAAAGAGCAGGCGCAATCAGACAACTGCTTTGTCATCGGAGCAACGGTTCATAACGATGGCTTATATGATGAATTTATGGTACATGTCCAAAACGGGGAAGATGCCTTTATCCGGGTAGTGCAATACAACACAGAGGGTGATGTCATCATAGACGATATTCTGTATGTTTGCGACTCTGATAAAGTCTACCTTGTATACGACAGAACAAGAGACAGATTTGCTGATGAAAATGACAGAAGTATTACCTTATATGAATTTGACAATATTGCGGAATACAATTATAGGGGGCATCTGTACTGGGTCGTTTTCAACGGGGAAATGAGCGATGCAGCTTTTGAAAGCGCCAATCCCTTTATTATCACTTTGATAAATTAGATCCACATTTGCAAACACCGTAAAAAAATTAAAAGCAAACAGTTCAAACTTGTTGATTTGCAAATGGCCGGTACGGGCGTTACAGATACCCGTACCGCTTCCGTTTTGCGAACACAAACAGGACGGAAATGACAAACGCAAACAATTCCGCCGCCGTGATCGCCCACCAGATCCCATCCACACCGAACAGACGCGGCAGGATCAAGACCGCCCCCGTCTGGAATACCAGCGTCCGTAAAAAAGAAATTGCCGCCGAAACGCCGCCGTTATTTAATGCCGTAAAATAGCCGGATGTAAAAATATTAAACCCTGCCAGCAGAAAGGAAAACGAAAACAGCGTAAACGCATGTCCGGTCAGCTCATACAGATCCGCGTCGTAGCCGACAAAGATTCCGGCAAGCGGATCTGCAAGCAGCAGTGCAAGCGCGGTCAGCGCAATCCCGCCGCCGCCCATGAGCAGCGTTCCTTTTTTCAGCATATTCTTCATTTCCGCCCGATTCTGTTTTCCGAAATGATAACCGACGATCGGCGCGCTGCCAACCGAGTAGCCGACAAAGATCGCGATAAAAATAAACTGCACATACATCAGAACGCCATAGGCGGAAATGCCGTCCTCTCCGATGTAGCTCATCAATTGAAAATTATAAACCATGCTGACGATCGAAGTGGACAGATTGCTCATCAGCTCCGACGAGCCGTTTGCGCACGCCCGCAGGATCGGCCGAAGCTCCCATTTCGCTCTGACAAGCCGCAGCAGACTGTCATTGGGAAAAAGAAAATAGAAAAGCGGCAGAAGACCGCCCACGCACTGACTGATTCCCGTTGCCAGCGCGGCGCCCGTCGTCTCCCACCCGAATCCCGCAATAAACAGCGCGTCCAGAGCCACATTCGTAAGCCCTGCCGCCACGGTTGCCGCAAGCCCCAGTTTTGGTTTTTCCGCGGCAACCAAAAAGCTCTGAAACACATTTTGCAGCATGAACGCCGTCGTAAATCCGATCACGATCCTGCCGTACAACACGCAGTCCCCCATCATATCCGGCGTTGCGCCAAGCAGGCGCGCGACCGGGCGCATACACGCCATGCCGATCAGCGTGAGCGCAAGTCCCAGCGCGACCGTCAGAGAGATCAGCATGGAAAAATAGCGGTTTGCTTTTTCACGATTTCCCTCTCCAAGCACCCGCGCGACAAGCGCCGTTCCTCCCGTGCCGATCATAAATCCCATCCCGCCGAGGATCATAATAAAGGGCATCACCAGATTGATGGCGGCAAATGCGGTTTTGCCCGCAAAATTCGATACAAACAGCCCGTCTACCACGCCGTAGACGGACGTAAAAACCATCATCATGACAGACGGAAATACAAAACGCAATAATTTTTGATAGGTAAAATGTTCCGATAATTGAATTTTCATTTTAGTAACAATCCCTTTCCCACAGCCCGCAAACTTTGTGCGGCTCTCTATCGTATAACAATTCCGCGCCGTTCCCTAAACGTTTTCACGGTACGCGGCGCACATAAAAAAATCATATGAGTTTCCATAGGAATAACAAAGCCCGGTTCCTCCGCGAAGCAGGAACTCCTTTCTTCGCATCCTAACCGGGCTCACCCGACATCTTGTAACTCGACAACGGCTTTTGCAAGCCTCTACGCTACGGCGTACTGTCCTCCGATGAACTATTCTGTTTTTTCGCTTTCCGGCTTCTTCTCTTCCGATTGTCCATCGTTCTCTTCCGGATTCTTTTCCGCCGACATCTTATCCTCAACGGCATCTATGGTTTTCACCGCTTCTTCCTCCGGCTGGCTGCTTTCTGCGGATTCTGTGTCGGCGTCTTCGCCCTCTGCTCTGCCGCTTTCCGACGCCTCTTTTTTCCCTTCATTGCCGCTTTCCGCGGACCTCTCGCTTTCCGATTCCGCGTCCCCTGCAAGTCCGGCAAGCGCCTTTTTCCTTGCCATGCGGACTCTTACGACGATCTCCGCCCCAACCGCGAACAGGAACAGCAGCATACCCAAAAGCTGCGATACCGCAATATTCGTATTCCACAAAAGCAGACGGTCAGTGCGGAGCCCCTCAATAAAGAAGCGGACAATCCCGTAACCGCCGAGATAGATCAGTGTGATCTCCCCTTGAAACTTTTTATGCTTCCGATACAGGATCATGATCAAAAATACAAGCAGATTCAGCACGCTTTCATATAAAAACGTCGGCATAACCTGTATATAATTGGCACCGTCCATAAACATGTGCTCCGCAAGCTCCATCGTCACGTCCCGGCTTCTCACATCCATAAGAGGAAGCCGCATGGCGAACAGCCCGTCCGTATACCTGCCGAACACCTCGCGGTTCATGAAATTTCCCCACCTGCCGATCGCCTGCCCGACGATCAGTCCGGGAATACACACATCCAAAAATTTCAGAAAGGAAATCTTTTTTATCTTTGTAAAAATATAACAGGTCAGGATTGCCGCGATCACACCGCCGTAAATCGCAAGCCCGCCCTCCCGAATATTGAACACGCTGAGCGGATCGTCACGGTACAATTCCCAAAAGAATACCACATAATAAATACGCGCGCCGATCACGCCGAAAATAATAGCCGGAATAAAGAAATCCCAGATCAATTCCGTATCCATGTTTTCTTTTTTCGCCTGCCGCAGTGCCGTCATAAATCCGACCACCATGCCGAGCGTGATCAACACGCCATACCACGCAATATGAATGCCGAACACATCAAAGCCCTGCGGTACATTATGAAGTTCGATTCCCAAATGCGGAAATGAAATATCTCCTGAATTCATGCTAACTCTCTTTCAACCGGCTTCACAGATACGTTTCCTGTACGTTCTGACCGGCAATTTTTTGATCTCACAACGCACTGCCTTTTACGGACGGACGCTTACACATTGAAGCGGAACAGAATGACATCCCCGTCTTTTACGACGTAATCCTTTCCTTCCATGCCGACAAGTCCCTTTTCCCGCGCTGCGGACAGGGAACCGCAGGTTAAAAGATCCTGGTAATTTACGACTTCCGCCTTGATGAAGCCGCGTTCAAAATCCGTATGAATTTTTCCCGCCGCCTGCGGCGCTTTCGTGCCTTTTTTGATCGTCCACGCCCTGGTCTCGTCCTCTCCCGCCGTCAGGAAACTGAGCAGTCCGAGCAGGGAATAGCTCGCCTTAATCAATTTGTCCAGACCGGACTCCTGCAACCCCAGATCCTCCAAAAACATCTGTTTTTCATCCTCGTCGAGTTCGGAAATTTCCTGCTCGATCTGCGCACAGATGACAAATACCTCACTGTGATTTTCTTTCGCATAGGCGCGTACTTTTTGTACGCCCTCATTCGATGCCCCGTCGTCGGAAAGCTCGTCCTCCGCGACGTTCGCCGCATAGATGACCGGCTTCGCCGTCAACAGATTGTAGGACGCAAACCACGCCTGCTCATCCTCGTCCTCCGTCTCAAAACCGATCGCCAGCTTTCCGTCCTCCAGCATCGCTTTGATGCGCTCTAAAAGCGAAAGCTCCTTTGCCGCCGTCTTATCCATGCGCGCCAGTTTCGTCACCTTCGCAATTCTCCGCTCCAGTATTTCCAGATCGGAAAAGATCAGCTCCAGATTGATTGTCTCGATGTCGCGCAGCGGATCGATGCTTCCGTCCACATGGACGATATTGGCATCCTCGAAGCAGCGCACGACATGTACGATCGCATCCACCTCACGGATGTTGCTCAAAAACTGATTGCCGAGCCCCTCGCCCTTCGACGCGCCCTTGACAAGTCCCGCAATGTCCACAAATTCGATCACGGCAGGCGTTACTTTTTTGGAATGGTACAAATCCCCCAGCAGCTTTAACCGCTCGTCCGGAACGGTCACAATCCCAATATTCGGATCAATCGTGCAGAACGGATAGTTCGCCGACTCCGCTCCCGCTTTCGTCAATGAATTAAATAAGGTGCTTTTTCCTACGTTTGGCAGGCCTACGATGCCTAGTTTCATTTTATTTTATATCTCCTTTGGATTTTTGGCTTGAAACCGCTGGGATTCAAGCTTTTTGTAAGGGTTTTGCTTTTCGGGGTTTGGATTATATACCAAAATATGTACCAATTTTTTCAAACCACCTTGAGCGATGCCGCAACACATGCAAGGAAAGCCTCAGAATCCCTATCTTGTCACACTGCTTAAATAACATCGTGTCATATGTGCTGTTTTTGACTGGTGTTCCTTTTCTGCACAGAAAAACATACTCAGACCATTCTATTGGCATTATCTTGATCTCAAGATTTTTCTGTTTCTACTTCTGCAATATGTCTATTGCTTCATCTGTCAGCGGAATTGACCGATACCCCGGTAGCAAAAATCTGTATTGGTACTCATATGCATTTCCTACAATTCCCCTTACAAATCTTTTCTGCTGTTCCAATGTCAGCGCTTCCTTCTTCTGTGTAGGTTTTCCAATATCAGACTTTACCATTCCATTACAAGGATTTTTCATAATCACATCATTCTGATACGCATAATCAAGCATATTAAATAATGTTATCCTTGCCTGATAAATAGTAGATGTACGATAACCTTCGTCAGCCATCCGATTCATAACCATTTGACACTGTATCGGTTTTACTTCTGACAAAATCAGCTTTCCAATCACAGGATCAATATTACGCTCATAACGCTCTGTATAATTCCTTACTGTATTCGGGCGTACCGTTCGCTCTTCCATGCCAATCCAATAGTCAAACCACGCCTTTACGGTCATTCCTTCCGGAAAATTCAGATTGCTATGCTCATCCTGATACTGCGAATCTGTCAGCCATTGTCTGCACTCCTGCAGCTTACGGAATAATTTCTGCTTCCGTTGTCCATATTTGGTTGTAAATCTGCCAACATAGAACCCGTCAGACCTTTGGCTTATTCCAACACCAAGCTCTTTTCCTCTTAGGTCCTTTCCCATAGTAAAAGCTCCTTTCAACTTTCCAAAAAGAGCCTTAATACCAAGTGATCAACAAGTGCTCAACAAGCTAATCTAGTATAGCATATCAAGGCTCAAAAGTAAATCGCAGGATTTTCATATTTCCACTGTATTGCTTAAAAACCGCTCAAATTCTCTGCGTTTTACAAGCTTCTTTTTCCCAACATACAATACAAAGCTACAGTTTGGTTTCTTTAATAATTCTTCTATCCGATTGATTCCTATATTGGAGTATTCCGCTGCTTCCTTAGTTGTTAAATTGGCTTTCTTCCAGATTGGCACTTTACCCATATTTTTGTCTTCCATCTCGGCTCCCCACTTCCATGAATTTTTTCATCAATGCCTTAAATACACAAAAAGGACAGCCAGACCGTTCCCTATGGTCTGTACTGCCCTTGCGCTGTGTAAGGAATTACCAAAAAATAATTTTTGACAATTCTGGTAAATTACTATGGTTAATAACCAAAATCCCTTAAAAACTTTCTGCAAACAGTTGGGAAGAATTGCAGAATCATATGTGGGATTATGTATTTAGTTTTTGGTATGCCTGTTTTCTTGTTATAGTAACGGGTAAAGGTGCAGAAAATCTTCCTATTTACAAAAATTTTTTCAGAAATTTTCGTTAGTGCGAGCGGTAACGCCCTTATTGGTTTTGAGCAGCCTGTTTATGCCGGCTAAAACCTATTTCTATCTCATTTTTGAAATAGCAAGCACTGCCTGTGTCATGACACAGGCACCATTTCTGCAAGTTTTCTATACAGAAGTTCTTCGAAAATTAGTTTGTATTAAAAGGTATCCAACACATACATCAGTTGGCTTGCCGGCACAATCTGTTCCATAGCCTCCCGCTTCGTACAGGGAATATTTTTATGTGAAGATAGATTCCTGTAATTCGCCTAAGTTCCGTGGCATAAAAAGGATACTCCTCTGTTACCCTATCTGCTATTACATTAATTTGATAACAAATATTATTCACTGAATTGAAATCCGTTGTTACCATTCCAACAGATGCTAATTCGCTATTAGCCCTGTCAATCCAATTTTGCAAACTTCTAATTTCATTCTCAAATGTAGTCTTCATATATGTATAATCTCCTAACTCTAATTGATATATTAAAAATTAATACCTATTTCGTCACCCTCCAAACCCATCTATTAGCAACTTACAAATTAGTGCCCCTCTCGCATTATTTTCTTTTTCCGCTTCAGACTTTGCATTTTCATTCATGACTTCTTCCAAAACCTCAACCGCTGTTTTCAATTCTTGTTTCGTATATCGCAACGGTTGTTGATTTGCTAATATTTTCTTTAATGAAACCAAAACCTTTCTCGCTTTACTGCAAGCATCAGTCAAAGGATTTTTTCTTGCAATCGCGCTCAAGACATAATCCAAAACATCATTTGCCATTGCAACCGTAATATTCTCTGTTGCACTGCTAAACAAAACCGTATTAGGTGCAAAATTTTGCATACCCCTATGAACCTTATATCCCATAACATATATATCACGCATTATAATGCCTCCTCACACATCACTTTTGTTTGTCGTTTTTAATATTTTAGCATAGTCTCACAAAAT
>JAMPAG010000062.1 GCA_023667365.1 bacterium
CGGAGCCATGATGGTTCCGGTGATTTTATGCTTGTAGGAAATTTCGCAGCCCAGAAGAATCGCATAGCGATTCTTCGAAAGCGTGCGGAGCACGATTTTGTATGGATTTGAAAGACAGGTTTCAATGGAGAATCAATGGTTTGTCGCGGCGAAAAAAGCAGATTTCAATGCGATTGCACAAAAATTTCATATTGACCCCGTGCTGGCGCGGATCATCCGCAACCGTGATGTGAAGACGGAGGAGGAGATCGCGCGGTTCTTGAACGGGACGCTAAACGAGCTTCCCGATCCGTTTCTGTTACCCGATATGGAGCTGGCGGTCACAAAGCTGTTTGAGAGCAGGGAAAAGAAAATCCGTATTATCGGGGACTATGATATTGACGGGGTCTGCGCAACGTATATTTTGTATCGGGGACTTTGTTCTTTTCAGATGCAGGCGGATACGGCAATCCCGCACCGCATGACGGACGGCTACGGATTAAACGACCGATTGGTCGAGGACGCGCACCGCGACGGGGTGGCACTGCTTTTGACCTGTGACAACGGGATCGCCGCCGCGCCGCAGGCAGAATTGGCGGCGTCCTACGGCATGGAAATGATCGTGACGGATCATCATGAAGTGCCGTATGAGGAAAAAGAAGACGGCAGCAGGGAATATCTTCTGCCGCGCGCGGCGGCAATCGTCGATCCGAAGCGGGAGGACAGCCGGTATCCGTACGCGGGCATCTGCGGTGCCGCCGTCGCCCTCCAACTGATCCGTGCGATGTATCTGAGAAAGAGGGACACAGGACAGGACGCTGCCTGCGGTATGCCGCAGGAATTATTTCAGGAATTGGCGGTGTTTGCGGCGTTTGCCACGATCGGCGACGTGATGGAACTGCGGGAGGAAAACCGCGTTCTGGTGCGCGAAGGGCTTCGGATGATGGCGCATACCGAAAATTCCGGGCTGAAAGCGCTGATCGCGGTCAACGACCTTACAGGAAAGACGCTGACGCCGTATCATGTCGGGTTTATCCTCGGTCCCTGTCTGAACGCGACAGGGCGGCTTGACAGCGCAGAGCGTGCGCTGTCCTTATTTACCTGTGATGATGACAGGGAAGCGCTCGTGATCGCGCAGGAGCTAAAGGGCTTAAACGACAGCCGGAAGGATATGACGTTAAAAGGGACGGAGCAGGCGGCGGCGCTGGTAAAGGCGATGGATGTAAAACAGAATCCGGTGTTTGTCCTTTATCTGCCGGATTGTCATGAGAGCCTTGCCGGTATCATCGCGGGGCGTATCCGGGAGCGCTTTCACCACCCTGTATTCGTTCTGACCGACGCGGAGGACGGGGTGAAAGGTTCCGGACGTTCCATTGAAGCCTATTCCATGTATGAGGAAATGAGCCGGTGCAAAGAGCTGTTTACGCGCTTCGGCGGACATAAAATGGCGGCGGGGTTATCGCTGCCAAAGGAGAATGTCGAGCCGTTCCGGCGGCGGATCAATGAACTTAGCACGCTGACGGAGGAAGATTTTGTCCAGAAGATTCACATTGACGTGCCGATGCCGCTTTTCTATGTGACAAAGGAACTGACGGAACAGTTAAAACGCTTAGAGCCGTTCGGGACGGGCAACCCCAAGCCGTTGTTCGCGCAGAAAAACCTGACGTTTTTGTCGGCAAAGCTGGTCGGAAAAAATGACCGTGTGATGCGTTTTGGTGTGCTGGACGAACAAAACAGGCGCTTTTCCATGACGCTGTTTAGCGCGCATGAGCCGTTTGACGCCTATATTCGGGAAACCTTCGGGGACGGCGCGCTGTCGTCCCTCTACGAGGCGCGCGGAACCGGCGTGTGCCTGTCGGTCGTCTACTATCCGGAAATCCATGAGTACGGCGGGCGCAGCGAAGTGCAGTTTGTGATTGTTGATTACAAAAAAGTCCGCTAGCTATGATAAAAAATAAGAACCTCAGAGAAATTCTCTGAGGTCCTTATTTCTTATGAGGGGGGAGATAGTAGTTTTTCAACTATCCGAGATATAATATAAAAGATAAATGTGTCCATTTTGTGACAAAAAAATAAAATAAACACAAAGTTTCTAAACAAAAGATTTCTGCTTCTAAAGTGCCGCGATGTGCGATATAATAGAAAAAAATCATGCGGAGCGCTATGGAAGAGCTTGTAAAGCTGATCGCGGGGCTGCCCTATGAGCGGCTGCGCGGTTCCATACATAAAAAGATACGGAACATTGTGTATCACTCCGACAGGATCACGAAGGATTGTCTGTTTGTCTGTATCCGGGGCGCACAGACGGACGGACACCGGTTTGCCTCCCGCGCGGCTAAGGAACAGGCGGCAGCGATCCTTGTAGAAGAAATCTGCGGATATTCGGAAGAAAGTCCGATGACCATGATCAAAGTAGACGATACGAGGGAAGCGCTGGCAATGGTCTCGCATTGTTTTTTCGGGTATCCGGCACGCAGACTGACCATGATCGGTATTACGGGGACGAAGGGAAAAACGACGACGGCGTGCATGATCCGCGATATTCTTGCCGCGGCTGGAATCCGTGCGGGATATATCGGAACGCTTGGGATCGACTGCGGCTACGGCATGACGGAGGGCACGCACACGACGCCGGAATCCTATGTGATCGCGGAAGCGCTTGCGCAGATGGCGGAGGGCGGCTGTCAGGCGGCGGTGATCGAGGCGTCGTCCATCGGTTTGAAAATGCAGCGGCTTTGCGGCATGGTATTTCATATCGGCGTATTTTTGAATTTCGGAAACGATCATGTGGGAACGGGAGAGCACAGAGACACCGAAGAATATTTCCGCTCGAAGGCGAAGCTGTTCCGGCAGTGCCGGATCGGGATCCTGAACGCGGATGATGTAAGATGCGGCGGGATGGCGGCGCTTGCGGGCTGCGAGGAGCTTTCTTTTTTTGGAAAAGACCAGCGGATCCATGCCGCCTGCGTGCAGAGGGAATGTGCGGGCGCGCAGCTTGGCGTGAGTTTCACCGTGCCGGAAATGATGCGCGGGCGATTCTATCTGCCGCTTGCGGGGCGGTTTAATGTGGAAAATGCGCTGGCGGCGATCGCGGTGTGCCAGCGGTTATCCGTATCGCCTGCCGACATTCGCGAAGGACTGCGGCGCGTCAGCATTCCGGGACGGATGGAAAATGCGTCCGTCAGCCCGCATTATTCGATTTATATTGATTATGCGCACAACGCGATGGCGCTTGCCGGTATCCTGCGCACACTGCGGGAGTATTGCCCGCGAAGACTGATCTGTCTGTTCGGCTGCGGCGGGAACCGTTCGAGGACCCGGCGGTTTGAGATGGGGGAGACGAGCGGAAGGCTCGCGGACCTCAGCATTATCACGTCCGACAATCCACGCTATGAAGATGCGGACGCGATCATGGACGACATTTTGACAGGTATGCACCGCACAAACGGGCGTTATGTCCGCATCAGGGACAGACGGGAAGCAATCGCTTATGCGTTGCGCATCGCGCGTGCAGGCGACATTGTGCTGCTTGCGGGCAAAGGGCATGAGACGTATCAGGAGATCTGCGGGAAAAAATATCCGATGGATGAGCGGCGGATTCTGGCGGAGCTTGCGGGGAAAAAGTGAGCAGGCAGCTGCGAAACGCAAATACAGGTTGTGTGATTGTGCAAAATATACAGTCCAACGCAGGCACGCTTTCGCTGCTCTCCGCTCGCAGCGGTACATAACATGCCAAAATACGGCATGTAAGTACCGGCGGCGTCAAAGCACCTGCTTATGGACTGTATATTTTGCACAATCATGAACGATTGACTATGCGTTTCGCGGATGACGCTAAAATAATGACAAAAGAAAGGGACGGGCTTCACGATGGACGGTGCGCGTCGGACGCTGTATGCCAATATCATAGTGGACATTTCGCACGAGAGCGTGGACCGGACGTTTCAGTATGTCGTACCGTCCGGACTGACTGCGCGTGTGCGCGTCGGTTCGGCGGTGCTCGTTCCGTTCGGCAGAGGAAACCGCGAGCATAAAGGTTATGTGCTGAAGCTGACGGACGTCCCGGAGTGGGCGCCCGAAAAGATGAAGCCGCTCACATCCGTGATCGAGAACGAGACGGGGGCGGAGGCGGACGCAATCCGGCTGGCGGCGTGGATGCGGGAGCGGTACGGCTCCACCATGATTACGGCGCTAAAGACGGTACTGCCGGTGAAGCGCAAGGTGGCGGATAAGCTGAAACGCACCGTAGTACGCGTAAGGAGCGCGAAAGAGACGGAGCAGGCGGCAGTACAGTATGAAGGGAAGCATCAGTGCGCCAAGGCGCGGTTGTTATGGCAGCTCGTGCAGCATGAGTCGCTTCCTTATGAGCTGGTGACGGCGAAGCTGCATATCGGGCTGCCGACGATCCGCGCATTGGAGAAGACGGGCGACATCCGTCTTTTGACCGAGCGTGAATATCGGAGCGGCGCGCCGAAAGCGGAACATAAGGAACGGACGTACCCGCTCAGCGGCGAGCAGCAGGAAGCGGCGGAGCGGGTGGTGCGCGCCGTGCGCGCCGAAAGCGGCGAACATTTTCTTCTGCACGGGATCACGGGCAGCGGGAAGACCGAGGTGTATCTGGAGATCGCGAAACAGGTCGTGGAGAGCGGGAAACAGGCGATCGTTCTGATCCCGGAGATCGCGCTGACCTATCAGACGGTTATGCGGTTTTACGAGCGGTTCGGGGATCGCGTGGCGGTCGTGCACTCCCGCCTGTCGCAGGGAGAACGTTACGACGCGTGCGAACGGGCGAAAAAAGGACTGGCGGATGTGGTGATCGGTCCGCGTTCCGCGCTGTTTACACCGTTTGAGCGGATCGGTGTGATTATCATTGACGAGGAGCACGAGCCAAGCTATAAAAGTGAAAATATGCCGCGCTATCATGCGCGGGAAGCGGCGTTCGAGCTGGCTTCCTACCACCGTGCGAGCGTGGTGCTCGGTTCGGCAACGCCGTCGTTAGAGGCATACCGCATGGCGCAGGAGGGGCGTCTGACCCTGCTTCGTCTGACCAAAAGACTCACCGGCGGGACGCTTCCGAACGTATCGGTCATTGATATGCGGGAAGAATTAAAGCAGGGAAATCGTTCCATGTTTTCGGACAGGCTTGCCCGGCTTTTGGCGGACAGGATGGAAAAAGGGGAGCAGAGTATGCTCTTTCTGAACCGGCGCGGCGTGGCGGGATTTGTCTCCTGCCGTGCCTGTGGTTATGCCATGCGCTGTCCGCATTGTGACGTATCCTTAACACAACACCGCGGCGGGAGGCTGATCTGTCATTACTGCGGCTATGAGCAGGCGCAGCCCGCGGGATGTCCGCAGTGCGGTTCCAAATATCTTTCGGGCTTTAAGGCGGGAACGCAGCAGGTGGAGGATGCGGTGAAGCGGCTTTTTCCGCAGGCGCGCGTGCTTCGGATGGACGCGGATACGACGCGGGGAAAAGAGAGTTACGACGAGATTCTTTCTTCTTTCCTGAACGGGGAGGCGGACGTTCTTGTCGGGACACAGATGATCGTGAAAGGACATGATTTTCCGAACGTGACGCTTGTAGGCATCCTTGCCGCCGATCTGTCCCTGAACGCGAACGATTACCGCGCCGGGGAGCGGACGTTTGATCTTTTGACACAGGCGGCGGGACGCGCGGGGCGGGGAAGAAGCGCGGGGGAGGTCGTGATCCAGACGTATCAGCCCGAACACTACAGTATCCGCTATGCCGCCGCGCAGGACTATGAGGGATTTTACCGGGAGGAGCTTGCCTACCGGGAATTCCTGCGGTATCCGCCGATGGGGCATCTGCTTGCCGTGCAGGTTTACGCGGCGGACGAGGAAGCGGCAAAGCAGCTCGCGCAGGAGATCAAAGAGCGGACGCAGGCGTCTGCAGAGGAGCGCGGAGTGCTGGTCATGGGTCCTGCGCCCGCGGCGTTAAGAAAAGTGAAAGACATTTTTAGAGAAGTGTTGTATTATAAACACAGGGAGTACGAACCGCTTCTTTTTTTGAGAGAGGAAGCGGAGCGGTATCTGGAGGAAAAAAAAGACAGGGAAGAAACGGTTCTGTTTGATATGGATCCGATGAATCTGATATAGGAGGAAACGAAAATGGCGATCAGAAAGATCAGGATAATGGGTGATGCGGTGCTGACAAAGACAGCGAAGGAAGTGACAGGGATGAGCCTGCGCACAAAACTGTTGATCGACGATATGCTTGAGACGATGTACGAGGCGAACGGCGTCGGGCTTGCCGCGCCGCAGGTCGGCATCTTAAAGCGGATCATTGTCGTTGACGTGACGGGTGAGGATCCGTATGTGCTCATCAATCCGCGCATCATTGAGACGAGCGGGGAACAGACGGGAAATGAAGGATGTCTGTCCGTTCCAGGAAAGACGGGCGTTGTCACAAGACCGAATTATGTGAAGGTTGTGGCGCTCGATCGTGATATGAAGCCGATGGAGCTTTCGGGAACGGAGCTGTTGGCACGCGCGATCTGCCACGAATGTGAGCATTTGGACGGGCATCTTTACGTGGAAAAGGTCGAGGGCGAGCTGATGAATGTGGAGGATCTCGAAGACGAAGAGGAAGACTAGAGCGGCAATGGAGGATGAGAATGAAAGTTGTGTTTATGGGTACGCCCGACTTTGCGGTCGGTGCGCTTTCCGCGCTCGTGCAGGCAGGGTATGAGGTCACTGCCGTCGTCACGCAGCCGGACAAACCGAAAGGAAGAGGAAAGGGACTGACAAGCCCGCCGGTCAAAGCGTTTGCCGTGCAGCACGGGATTCCCGTGTTGCAGCCGTCCAAAATCCGGGAGCCGGAAGCGGTTGCGGAGCTTGCGGCATATGAGGCGGATATTTATGTCGTCGCCGCGTTCGGGCAGATCTTAACGCAGGAAATTCTCGACATGCCGCGTTTTGGCTGCGTGAATATCCACGCTTCGCTGCTGCCGAAATACCGCGGCGCCGCGCCGATCCAATGGGCGATCTTAGACGGGGAACGCGTGACGGGCGTGACGATCCAGCAGATGAACGCAGGGATCGATACGGGAGACATTTTGGCGGACGTGAGCGTGGAGATTGCGCCGGAGGAGACGGGCGACAGCCTGTTTGAAAAGCTGATGCAGGAGGGAGCCGCGCTGTTACTTGAGACGCTGCCGCGTATCGAGGCGGGAAAGATCGCGCCCAGGGCGCAGGATGAGGCGCAGGCGACTTATGCAAAACGGCTGAGCAAGGAACTCGGGCAGATCGACTGGCAGGAGCGCGCCGAGGTCATAGAGCGGAAAATACGCGCCTTCACCTCATGGCCGGGCGCATATACGACGCTTGCGGGAAAACCGTTCAAGCTGTGGCGCGCGCGGGTCGCGGATGCGGCGGCGGACGGGACGCCGGGCAGCATATCCGCAGTGACAAAGGAGGAGATCGTCGTCAATTGCGGGGAGGGCAGGCTTGCCCTGCGGGAAGTACAGCTTTCCGGCAAAAAAAGAATGCCTGTCAGGGATTTCTTATTGGGAGTAAAAATTGGAACAGGGGAAGTATTAGGAGTATAAAGGAAATGCAGAAGATACGGGAAAGGTAAAAAAGAAAGAATCAAAGGAGCATAAGGTAAGGAGGAGACAACATGCCGGGATATTATTATTATCATATGGACTGGACCTATCTGCTTGTGATTATCGGCGCGGTTTTGTCCATGATCGCATCCGCAAGGGTCAACAGCACGTTTTCCAAATATTCACGCGTGCGCAGTATGACGGGGATGACAGGCGCCGAGGCGGCGCAGCGTATTTTACAGTATAACGGGATTTATGACGTACAGATCAGACAGGTGAGCGGGAACCTGACGGATCATTATGATCCGCGGAATAAGACGCTGAACCTTTCGGATTCCGTGTACGGGATGTGTTCTGTTGCGGCGGTCGGCGTGGCGGCGCACGAGTGCGGACATGCCATCCAGCACAAAGAAAATTACGGACCGCTCGCAATCCGCTCCGCGCTCGTTCCGGCGGCAAATATCGGCTCGAAGCTCGGTATTCCGATCATTTTACTCGGCATCCTGCTCAGCTATAATCAAGTGCTCATTCAGATCGGCATCTGGGTGTTTGCGCTAGCCGTGCTGTTTCAGGTGGTTACGCTTCCCGTGGAATTTAACGCGTCCGCCAGAGCGGTGGCATGCTTAAATTCTTATGGTATTCTGGTGGGCGACGAGGTCAATTCCTGCCGTAAGGTATTAAAGGCGGCGGCGCTGACTTATGTGGCGGCGGCAGCGTCGGCAATTCTCCAGCTCCTTCGTCTGATCCTGCTGTTTGGGCGGCGTAACCGCGATTAAGGAGAGGATGACGTGAACGAAAAAGAAGGACGCGGCACCGTCGGAAAAGAGGTATGCGGCACCGCTGAAAATGAAGGACGCGGCACCGTCGGAAAAAGAGGCACGCGGAAAGCGCAGAGCGCCGTGAATGTGCGCGCACTGGTGCTCACGATGCTGCTGGAGCTTGAAAGCGGACAGGAATACAGCAATGTGATCCTGCGTGGCACGCTCCTAAAATACGACTATCTTTCCGCGCAGGAGAAAGCGTTTATCAAACGTCTGTTTGAGGGATGCGTGGAATATCGGATTCTGCTCGATCATGTGCTGAACGCATATTCCAAAACAAAGACGGATCAAATGAAGCCGGTTATCCTGGAGATTCTGCGGATGGGCGTTTACCAGCTTTTGTATATGGATGCGGTCCCCGATGCGGCGGCGATCAACGAGGCAGTCCGGCTTGCGGAAAAACGGGGCTTTCACGGACTGAAAGGCTTTGTCAACGGCGTGCTGCGGACGGTTGCGCGGAATCGGAATGCATTGCCAATGCCGGATGAAACCGGGGAACCGATGGCGGCGCTTTCGGTAAAATATGCCATGCCGGAATGGCTGGTATGCTTCTTTTGCGAAAAATATGGAATTTCGGCAACACAGAAGATGCTTGTGGCAATGCTTTCCGAAAAGCCGGTCTCAATCCGTATGGATGAAAGGTTAAGTACGGAGGAGCGTGCGCGGGTATTGGAGCGGATGCGCGCACGGGGGATCGGCGTTACGCGCCATCCCTATCTGGATTATGCATACCTGCTGTCCGGCGCGGACGGCGTTAGAAACGTGCCGGGGTTTGCAGAGGGCGCGTTTTATGTGCAGGACGTCAGTTCCATGCTGGTATCCGAAGCGGCGGGAATCCGCGAGGGGATGCGGATTCTGGATGTCTGTGCCGCACCGGGCGGAAAGAGTCTGCATGCCGCAGTGAAATTACACGGAACTGGCATGGTTGAATCAAGAGATTTGACAGAATATAAAACAGCCATTATAGAAGAAAACCGTATGCGCTGTCATTGTGACAATCTGACGGTGAGACAACAGGATGCGGTCGTTCTGCGCGAGGAGGACGTCGGACAATACGATATTGTCTACGCGGATGTACCGTGCTCCGGACTTGGGATCATGGGAAAAAAGTGTGATATTCGCCACCGAATCACGCCGAAGCAGATGGAGGAGCTTGCCGCGCTCCAGCGAAAGATTCTGGATACAGCGTGTGCCTGTGTCAGGGAGGACGGCGTGCTGATCTACAGCACCTGCACGATCAATCCAGCGGAGAACGAAGAGCAGCTTCCTTATCTTATCGCGCACGGATTTGCGGCGGAGAGTCTTGATCCGTATCTGCCGGAAGCGCTTTGGGGAGAGACGACAAAACAGGGGTATTTGCAATTGCTGCCGGGGATTCATGAGACGGACGGCTTTTTTTTGGCAAGGCTTCGGAAACGGACAGGACGAAATGGAAATTCGGATTAAAACCCCAGAGGCGCCGTAACCGCGGGCTCCGCGCCGGCGCGCAAATTTGCCGCTCTGCGGCAGGCATGGAGGATTCGTATGCAAAAGAAAGACATCAAATCAATGACGCTTTCCGAGCTGGAGCAGGAGCTTGCCGCGCTGGGCGAGCCGCGTTTTCGCGCGAAACAGATTTATGAATGGATGCACGGGAAACAGGCGGAGCGCTTTTCGGATATGACCAATCTGCCGAAAACGCTCAGGGAGCGTTTGGAGGAGCAATATACTTATACCAGTCTGACGGTGGAAAAGAGGCTTACAAGTGCAATCGACGGCACACAGAAGTTTCTGTTCGGATTATCCGACAAAAATGTGGTGGAGAGCGTGTGGATGCGCTATCAGCACGGCTGCTCGGTCTGCATTTCTTCCCAGGTCGGCTGCCGGATGGGCTGCTCGTTCTGCGCGTCCACGCTGGGCGGGCTTGTCCGCAACCTTACGGCGTCGGAAATGCTGGAGCAGGTCTACCAGATCGGAAGACTGACCGGTGAACGCGTATCCCATGTCGTGGTGATGGGAACGGGGGAGCCGCTCGATAATTATGATGCGCTCGTGCGCTTTTTGGCGCTCATCAGCGATGAAAAAGGATTGCATATCAGTCAACGCAATATCACGGTGTCCACCTGCGGTCTTACGGACCGGATCAGGCAGCTTGCCGGAGAAAAACTGCAGATTACGCTGGCGCTGTCCCTCCATGCGCCCGATCAGGAGACGCGGGAGCGGCTGATGCCGGTCGCAAAGCGCTATGATATTCATGATGCGGTGAAAGCGTGTGAGGACTATTTTGCATGTACGGGAAGAAGGATTACTTATGAATATGCCCTGATCGGCGGCGTCAACGATACGCCTGAGAATGCGCGGGCGCTCGCGGAGCTGATCGGCGGGCAAAACTGTCATGTGAATCTGATACCGCTCAATCCGGTGAAAGAACGCAGATGGGTCCGGTCGAAGCAGGATGCGATCGCCGCGTTCAGGGATTGTCTGGAAAAAAGGGGGATTCCCGTCACGCTGCGCAGGGAAATGGGAAAAGACATAGAGGGCGCGTGCGGACAGCTTCGGAGAAGCGTGACCGCGCAATTTTAGTTTACATTCCGAAAATGACATGATATACTTTGTAGGAATTCGTATGGCGGACTGATACGGGAGGACTGACAGTGTTAAAGACATTTTCCATTACGGATGTCGGAAAAAAAAGAAAACTGAACGAGGATGCGGTCTACACATCCGAGATGCCGATCGGAAACCTGCCGAACCTGTTTTTGGTGGCGGACGGTATGGGCGGACATAACGCGGGCGATTACGCGTCGCTTTATACGGTCGAGACTATGGTTTCGGATATTGAGGCAAATCAGGAAACCGATCCGAAAGAAATCGTAAAACATGCGATCGAGCGGGCGAACAGCTTTGTTTATGAGCAGGCGGAAAGCCGCCCCGCCATGTCGGGAATGGGGACGACCGTTGTCGCGGCGGTTTGCTTAGGGGACGAGCTGCTTGTCGCAAATGTCGGCGACAGCAGGCTTTATCTAATCAACGAGACGATCAAGCAGATCACGGTGGATCATTCTTTGGTTGAGGAAATGGTCAGGATCGGCGGGATCGACCGGAGCACGGCAAGAAACCATCCGGATAAAAACATCATTACGCGTGCCGTCGGGGTAAAAGAGCAGGTGGAAGTTGATTTTTTCCGCGTTGCACTGATGCGTGACGACACGATTTTGCTGTGTTCGGACGGGCTTTCCAATATGGTAGAGGATGAGAATATCCGGCTGATCGTAAGCGGACAGCGGGATGTGGTCGAGAAGGCGCAGGAATTGGTAAAGGCAGCAAACGAGAACGGCGGAAACGATAATATTTCCGTCATTTTGATCGAGCCGTTCGCTAAGTAAGCGGGATTCCGGAATTGAAGGAGCATGGATAGTCATATGATTAAAATAGGAATGATGATCGGTGACCGATATGAGATACTGGAAAAAATCGGAACCGGGGGAATGTCCGATGTCTATAAGGCAAAGGATCATAAATTGAACCGCGCGGTCGCGATCAAGATCTTAAAGCAGGAATTTTCCGAAAACGAGAATTTCGTCTCAAAGTTCCGCGTGGAGGCGCAGGCAGCGGCAGGATTGATGCATGCGAATATCGTGAACGTGTACGACGTCGGTGAGGAACGCGATGTTTACTACATCGTCATGGAGCTGGTAGAGGGCATTACATTAAAGAAATATATAGAAAAAAAAGCACGCCTTTCCGTCAAGGAAGCGGTCAGTATCGCGATACAGGTGTCGCTAGGCATTGAGGCGGCGCATAACAATCATATCATTCACCGCGACATCAAGCCGCAGAATATCATGATCAGCAAGGAAGGACGCGTGAAGGTGACGGATTTCGGTATCGCCAAGGCGGCAACGAGCAATACCATTACCTCCAACGTCATGGGAAGCGTGCATTATACGTCTCCGGAACAGGCGCGCGGCGGATACAGCGACGCAAAGAGCGATATTTATTCTTTAGGCATTACACTGTTCGAGATGCTGACGGGCAGAGTGCCGTTCAACGGGGATACGACGGTGGCAATCGCCATTAAACACATTCAGGAACCGATGCCGTCGCCGCGTGATTTTGTGCCGGAGATCCCGATCAGCGTAGAGCAGATCGTGCTGAAATGTACCCAGAAAAGCCCCGATGCCCGCTATCAGTCGATGGAATCCCTGATCGAGGACTTAAAACGGTCCCTGATCACGCCGGACGAGAATTTTGTCGTCATGAACGGCGTGAACGTGGACGGTGAGACACGTATGCTGAAGGATCGCGAGAATCTCACAAAAAAGCAGACCGGGCGTCTCAATCCCGTGAAGCCGGAGCCGATGCGCTTAAATGAGAACGCGGCAAGAGAGAAGCAGCCGAAGCAGCGGGAGAGAGAGCGGGAGCGGACGAATACGGCTGTGCGGTCCGCGGCGGACAAGCCGAAGACGAAGAACAGGCAGACGCCTTCCTCTGCACGGGCAAAAGAGGATGTTGAGGATTATAATCCGACGATGGAGCGCATCACGACGGCGATCATGGTGATTGTGGCAGTCGTGATCGGCTGCGTTGTCGTCTATATTGTCGGAAATGTGCTCGGTGTATTCCCGATCGGCGGCGAGGACGGGGATGTAAGCGGTACGCCGATACCGACACAGGAGGCGGTGACGCCGACGCCTGCTATTTTGCCGGAGGGCAGCAGGGCGGAGGTGCCGGACGTCTCCTCCGGCGGAGCTTTTTCACAGGCGGAAGCGACAAAAATGCTTGAGGAGCGCGGGTTTCGGGTTTCGATAGAGCGTTCGACCTCCTCTACGGTACTGAAAGGGTATGTGATCTCACAAACGCCGACGGCGGGGGAGAGCGTTTCATTCGGCGCGACGGTTACCCTGCTGATCAGTGACGGCGCGGATACGAGTACGGTCACGGTGCCGCAGGTGCTTGGCTATACGCAGGAGGCCGCGCAGGAGGCATTATCTGCTGTCGGATTAAAGGTTGGGGCCGCCGAGGAAGGATATAGTGACGAATATCCGATCGGGCAGGTATATTACCAAAGCTACGCGCCGGGAGGAAATGTGACAGAGGGAACGGCGGTTGACTTAAAGATCAGTATCGGACCAAAGCCGCGGACCTACGCGTGCAATATTCAGGTAGAAGCGCCGATGGATCCGGAATACAGCGGCGGCGAGGCAAATGTCATGCTCATCGGCAGCGACAATAATATTTATTATAATGCGACGACCAACGTATTTCCGATCTTTATCAACGTGAGCAGGATAAGCAATGTTCCGGAGGGGTATGTTGTGGTCACTTATGTTGTGTCTGTGACGACCACGACGACGGATGAAGCCGGAAACGTGGTGACAGGTGTTACGGAAGAGGTGCGCAGCGAGCAGTATCCCGTTCCGTTTACCGAGGAGGAGTAAAGTGTGAGAAGAATTTCTAAGATGCCAAAGTACGTCATCTAAGAAATTCTATGTCTCACACCGAAGAATCCGCAAGCGGATTCTTCATGAAAACTGGAGTCGGGGGAAAGAAACAGGATGAGGAACGCATTCATATGGAAGGACGGATCATAAAGGGGATCGCCGGATTTTACTATGTAAGCGGCGAGGACGGCATCATTTATGAATGTAAGGCGAAGGGCAGCTTTCGCCGTGAACATAAAAAACCGCTTGTCGGCGACGGGGTGACGATCGATGTGATGGACTTAGAGCCGCCGACAGGCAATATCGTCAGGCTCCACGAACGGAAAAACGCGCTGATCCGGCCGGCGGTCGCCAATGTCGATCAGGCGCTCATTATTTTTGCCATGACGGAGCCGAAACCGAATTATCAGCTTTTAGACCGCTTTCTGATCATGATGCAGCGGCAGGATATTTCGTGCCTGATCTGTATGAACAAGGCGGATTTATCCACGCCGGAAGAGCAGGAAACAGTGCGTGGGCAGTATGCGGATGCGGGCTGCAGATTATTGTTTACGAGCACGAAGACCGGTGCGGGCATGGAGGAGCTGCGGGCGCAGCTTTTGGGAAAAACAACGACGGTCGCAGGACCGAGCGGTGTCGGAAAATCTTCCATTGTCAACGAGATTCTGCAGCAGTCCGTGATGGAGACGGGCGAATTAAGTGAAAAGATCAGGCGCGGAAAAAATACGACGAGACTTGCTTTTTTTCATCGGGTGGATGCGCATACGTTTTTGCTTGATACGCCGGGATTTACATCGCTCGAACTGCCGGAGGACATCGAAAAGGAAGAACTT
Source organism: bacterium (assembly GCA_023667365.1). Classification (GTDB taxonomy): domain Bacteria; phylum Bacillota; class Clostridia; order Lachnospirales; family Lachnospiraceae; genus DLAJ01. The sequence continues at coordinate 14,625 of JAMPAG010000062.1, forward strand.
CATTTTTATTATCCTGAAATGGATGCGTACGAGGGCGCGTGCCGTTTTGCGGGGTGTATGCATGTAAATGAGCCGGACTGTTCGGTAAAGCAGGCGGTTGCGGACGGGAGTATCCCGCGGGAACGTTATGAGCGGTATGTGCAGTTGTTTGAAGAACTGCGGCAGAGAAAGAAATATTGAACGGGCGTGTGGCGGAGAACGGTTAAGAAAGCGCTATGGGGCAGGCGCCTGGCGGGCAGCGGTCGAGAAGGCGGCATGGAACAGGCGCCTGGCGGGCAATGGTCAAAACCGATATGAAAACAGTTGATTAAGTGCGGGTATCAAATGGGAAAGGGCAGGGACGAAAATGAATATACTTTCTTCCTCGATTTTAGCGGCAGATTTTGCGGCGCTTGGAGATGGGATCAGAGAAACGGACCGTGCGGGCGCGCAGTACATTCATGTGGACGTGATGGATGGGCAGTTTGTGCCGACGATCTCATTTGGTATGCCGGTCATACGCAGTATACGAAATGTGACAGACAGAGTGTTTGATGTGCATTTGATGATTGATCAGCCGGAGCGGTATCTGGAGGATTTTGCAAGAGCGGGCGCGGACATTCTGACCGTGCATTTAGAAACGCTGAAATACCCGGAGCAGGTCATCGCCAAGATCAGGGCGTTGAACTGTAAAGTCGGTCTTGCGATCAATCCGGAGACATCGGTTCATGCGGTGGAGCCGTATCTGCATCTGGTGGATATGATTCTGATCATGACGGTGCGTCCGGGCTTCGGCGGGCAGAAATATTTGGATTACTGCACGGAGAAGATCAACCGTGTTCACAATATGATCAAGCGAAAAAATCTGCCGACGGATGTGGAAGTGGACGGCGGCATCAACCGCGATAATATTGAAATGGTACTTGATGCAGGAGCGAACGTGATCGTGATGGGTTCGTCGATCTTTAACGGAAATATTACGCAGAATACGGAATATTTTATCAGACTGCTGCAGGAGCATTCCTGTAATTCAGAAATAATGCCAATTGAATAAAAAGAAACCTCGGA
>JAMPAG010000063.1:0-3486 GCA_023667365.1 bacterium
GTGAAATTTTCAAGGTACTATCAGGGATAATTCTTATTTGACCCCAACATCATCTAATCAAACTCTTGCGAAACAATTTGAACAGTGTTCATGATCGTGCAGAACAGGCAATCGCACAGCCTAAGTGACGCGTTTCGCAGCTTCCCATAAACATCTATGCGTTTTCCATGTAAAACCGCTTCGCGATCCCGGCGAGCACCCTCACGATCTGCTCCATGTCCTGCACGCAGGCATATTCATACCTGCTGTGGCAGTTTCTGCCGCCTGTGCACAGATTCGGGCAGGGCAGTCCCATATAGGACAGCCGCGCTCCGTCCGTGCCCCCGCGGATCGGTACGGTTTTCGCGGTAACTCCGAGCTCCTCCATCGCCGCCTTCGCATATTCGATCAGCTCCATATGCGGCTTGATTTTTTCACACATATTATAATAAGAATCCTCGATCGTAACATGAACCAGCTCCTGCCCGAAACGCGCATTGATCTGCCTTGCCGCTTCGCGCATCCGCTCTTTGCGCTGTTCAAACCGCTCCCTGTCATGATCTCTGATCAGATAAGACAGCTCTGCGCGCTCAATTTCCCCGCGCATACCGGTCAGATGATAAAAGCCCTCATACCCTGCCGTGTGCGCCGGAGACTCCTCTGCGGGCAGCAGACTATGGTACTCCATCGCCGCCAGCGAAGCGTTGATCATCTTATCCTTCGCGTCCCCAGGATGCACGCTCCTGCCCAAAACCACCACTTCGGCGGAAGCCGCGTTAAAATTCTCATATTCCAGTTCTCCGAGCGCGCCGCCATCCACCGTATAGGCAACATCCGCGTCAAAGAGCTCCAGATCAAAATAATCCGTGCCGCTGCCGATCTCCTCATCGGGCGTAAACGCGATCCGCAGTTCCCCGTGCGGCACTTCGGGATGGGAAACAAAAAATGCCGCCATTGCCATGATCTCGGCGACCCCCGCCTTGTCATCCGCGCCGAGCAGCGTCGTCCCGTCCGTCACAATCAGATCCTTTCCGACGTACTCCGTAAGCTCCGGAAATTCTTCCGGTGAAAATACAATGTTTTCTTTTTCATTCAAAACAATATCCCCGCCTGAATACGGCACGATGCGCGGCCTCACATCTTTGCCCGTCACCTCCATCGCCGTATCCATATGCGCGATAAAGCCGAGTTTTCTGCCTTTCCCTGCCACCCCGTCGCTTGCAGGAATGGACGCGTACACATAACAGTGTTCCTTATCATATACGACCTTCTTAAGTCCCAGCGCGCAAAGCTGCTCATAAAGCAATCCTGCAAGGTCATGCTGTTTTGCCGTGGACGGCTGCGTTCCCGTATGCTCGTCCGACTGCGTATCAATTTTGACATATTGTAAAAAACGTTCTATCACATCTGACATGATGCTGATTCCTCCTTTTTTCCTTCCGGATTCTTTATTCCGCCGGATGCCGTCCGGTCCTTCTGCTCTTTCGCTTCGCTTCCGGTTTGCGCCTGCTCTTCCGGCTTTTTCGCTTCGGCTCCGGTTTGCGCCTGCTCTTCCGGCTTTTCCGCTTCGGCTCCGGTTTGCGCCTGCTCTTCTGGCTTTTCCGCTTCTTCATTTCCCGCAAACAATTCCGGCAGCAGCAGACGCTCTATGATCCGCGACGCGCAGGCAACCGTCCTGCTGCACGGGCGCGTCCGGTAATACTCCTTGGTACGGATCGTGGGCGCTGCACTTTTCTCCCGACCGCGGATGCCGAGGATCTCCCGGCACACGATCGCGCCCTGTTCCTCGCGAAATGCATCCGCAAGCGCCCGTACCAGCTCATAATTTGCCGTTTTCGCAGCCTGATTTTCCGGATCGGTATTGCCGGTCTTTAATCCGGCAAGCAGCGCCATCGCTGAGACGGTCCCGCACACTTCCCGCATCCTGCCTACGCCCGCCCCCATGGAACAGGATAATTTTAACGCTGTCTCCCTGTCCATACCGAACAGGTCGGCATAGGTGCTGAACACGGACTGACAGCAGTTATAGCCTTCTTCAAACGTGGCGACTGCTTTCGCTACCCGACTTTCCATTCGTTCCTCCCTCACCTCCGCAGGCACACCCGCTGACACTTCTCCGGCGCGGTATGCCCTCCTGCGCGTCCCGCGCTTTCCGCCTTCCCGCACACAGCACTGTCTCCGACGTTTGAAATCATCACGCAAAAGTGGGAAGCCTGCGCCTCCCACTCCCTATCCCTTATCGGATTACTTATTTTTTCCGCAGCACTTCTTATACTTCTTGCCGCTCCCGCACGGACACGGATCGTTCGGATAGATTTTTGCTTCCTTGCGGATCGTGGCAGACTGCTTCTGCTCCTTATAAAGTTCCTTCTGCTTATCCTCATCAAAGATCGCATTCCACTGTTCCAGATGATAAAGCCAGTCTGCCTCAGCCGCGACCATATTCTTATACAGACGCTCTTTGTCAAACGCAAGGCTGACCTCCGTGTCCTTCTCCATCTCTTCGATCGGGTTCGGCTCCTTCAAGCTGTCGTTGATACCGTCCAAAAATCCCGTCATTGTCATCAGATCCACGCCGTATTTCTCTGCAAGAGACGCCACCGTACCCTTGACCTCCTGATCAGGATCGTCCAGCAGCTGCGCGTAGATTCCCTTTTCCTTTTCAAAATAATCATTCCATAAACGCTTCAAATCGCCCTTATTTGCCTTCTCGGAATACGCCGTCTCCCGCCATTTTTCTAATAATGCCATATGCCTGTCCATCCTCTTTTCATCATGATCGTCTGCTCTTACACAATCCGCCTTTTACACGCTCCCTCTACACCGTGCGAAGCGTCTTCGACTTTTTGGGCAGACATGCTTTCTTCTGCGCCTATTATATAACAGATGCATAAAAATATCAAAAACTTTTTATTTGTTTGTATAAACGAAAAAACACCGGTGATACTATGACTAATCATTGGATCCCCCTCCATTGATCATTTCACCAAAGAAAAGAATAATTTTATCCTCCCCTTATCAAAGCAGCCTCTTTCGGACAGACTTTATGTCACAGCGCCGGAAGGGGTTGTTTTTTGTGCGCCCGCCGTGCTACAATAACGTAACATGGAGGGTTCTTTTATGGAAGAAAAAAAAATAAAACGTCACAAACAGATCGCCGCGATCATTGGCATCGTACTTCTCGCCGCCCTGTATCTTGCCACTTTCATCCTTGCATTATGCAGGTTTGACGGCGCTTTTTCCCTATTTATGGGGGCTCTTGCCTGCACGATCGCCGTTCCCATTCTCATTTGGATCTATATCTGGCTCTATGGTCTGCTGACACGCAAAAAAACGATCGCGACGCTGTTTCCCGACGCGCCGAGCGAAGAAGATGTGCTGAAAGCGCAGCTTGCCGCGGCAGGCGGCGCAGAAATGCCGGATCAGGCTGACGGCGCGGAAATGCAGGCGCAGGCTGACGGCGCGGAAATGCAGGCGCAGGCTGACGGCGCGGAAATGCAGGCGCAG